>JBKDZO010000001.1:0-23105 GCA_047971285.1 Beutenbergiaceae bacterium
GTCGTCGACCTTGACACCGGTCAGTCGGCCGTCCATTACCCCGTCGGAGTAGATCGCGTAGCGCCAGCCCTGTGGTGTGCGATACAGGACCAGGGCGCTCAGCTGACTCATCGGGCCGCGGGTCGAGGCGGTGACGACGTAGGGCTCGATCAGGTCGTTGGGAGTGCAGTCGAAGATGTCGCACAACGCGGCCAGGAGCTGCATGTTGAGCCGCTCGGGCTCGCCTGTGACGATCCGGTAGACCTGCGTCGAGGTCATCACCACGCCCCGGTCCGCCAGTAGTGGGACGAGCTTGGTGGTGCTGTGGATGTCGTTGTCGGTCATCATCTTCCGCAGGTGCCAGTGGTAGGCCACGGTCCTGGTCATGAGGTTGGTCCTTCCTCTGCTGGAGCTTGCAGTGCTTGGCCGAGGGCCCGGCGCAGGACGCGGTTGCGGTAGTCGCCGGAGAAAGGGCGGTGGTCGATCCCCAGCGGTGGCCGACCTGCTGCTGGACGAAGAGCGGGTCGAAGCCGTCCTCGATCAGGTGGGTGACGTAGGAGTGCCGCAGGCAGTACGGATGCAAGGCCCGGTCCAGACCGAGCTCGTCGCGGTACTCGGCGGACTTCAGCCCGATGTGGTTGCCAGTCACTCGCCACTGGCGCTCGGTCGGCCACACCTTCATCGCGGTCGTCCACAAGAGACAGTCTTACATCAAATGTAAGATCCGTACATCAGATGTAACCCGATCGCGTCCGTGCAGGTCAGCAAGCCAAGGACCCCAGTCCGAGCCGTCGTACGCAATCCCTTGGCACGCTCAGCACACGCACCAAGCCCATATATCCAGTAAAATAAAGGCTAGTTCTAATTGACGCTGACGTGCACGTGGTCGTAGTGGTTGGCCGTCGCGCCACCACGGTCTTCCATCCACTCCCAGTCGCTGTGGGCATCACCGCGCAGCCAGATCTGCTGCTCGAAGATCACGTACTTGACCCCGAGCGCGGACGCGTTGGCTTGCAGGTAGCGGGCGACCTGCCATCCGGCGTCACCGGTGATCATGATGTCGACGGCGTTGCCCGACCCATGATCGCCACTGTCCCCGGCCCGGTAGCCGCCGAAGGAGGACACCGCCGGGAAGGCCGCGCATACAGCGCGGTAGGCAGCGCTGGCGTTGGCGGACAGACTCGATTCGAGTCCTGGATTCTTCGAGCAGGCGGCACCCGACACCCCCGCCGGCGCAGCGGGTGCCGCCTCCGGCTTGGTGTCGGACAGGTAGCCCGAATGCACCCACGCCACCTCACCATCCCAGATCACCTGGGTCCAGTCACCCTTGGTATTGCCCGTGACGTCGACCTGGCTGATCGCCGGCGCGGTGCCGACGAGTTCGTGATCGGTGGACGGGCCGGTACGGACGTTGAGTGCCTGGGTGACCCACAGCTGGCCGGTGACCTCAGGAATCGACTCCATGACCGCGGTGATCTCCGGCGGCGGATCAGTAGTCGGCGCCCGGTCCTGGCCACGATCGGCCACGATGTCGCCATCGCGCCCGGTCAGCAGATCCGAGGCTCCGGATTGCGCCTGGGCCACCTCCACCTGGGCAGCGAACCGGTCGGGTGTGGCGGCGGTAGCCACGGACACCGTCAGCACGATGACTGCGACGGTGCCGGCCAGTGCCCACCGTGGCCGCTGCTTCGCGGTGAGCAGTCGGCTGGCAGCTGAGGGCACGGGGCGGGCGCGGTGGCGTCCGTTCGACACGTAGGAACCTTCGATGGGGAATAAATCCGGCTCCATCGTAACCAAACCGTTATCTTTGTCCACTAGCTGTGACTTGCTCCACAGGTTCGTCACAGGTGATCCGCATGATCGATGCGAGGATAGAAGCCATGTGCGGCCGCTACGCCTCGTTCCGCGAATCGCAGGATCTGGCCGATGCATTCGACGTCGTGGAGATGACCGAGGCCGCACGCACGGTCATGGCCAGCTGGAACGTGGCACCGACCGACGGCGTCCGCATCGTCGTCGACCGCGCGAACTCCGTCGATGGCTCACCGCAACCGACGCCGGAACGCCAGATGCACCTAGCCCGGTGGGGGTTGGTTCCGTCCTGGGCAAAGGATCTGCGAGCCGGCGCGCGCATGATCAATGCGCGCAGCGAGAGCCTGGCGGACAAGCCAGCGTTCAAGAGCGCCATGGTCAGCAGACGTTGCCTGGTGCTGGCCGATGGCTACTACGAATGGCAACGAATCGCCGTCGACGGCCAGCCCGCCGGCAAGATCCCGTACTACATCCACCCCAGCGATGGTTCCGCCGTGGCCTTTGCCGGGCTGTACTCCTGGTGGCGCGACCGGAGCCGCAGTGAGGACGATCCCGCCCGGTGGGTGTTGTCGGCGGCCATCATCACCGCCGCCGCCCGTGACGGGCTGGAGGTGATCCACGATCGGGAACCGTCCATGCTCCGGCCCGACCTGGTGCAGGCCTGGCTCGATCCGCAGGTCGTGGATCGGAGCGATATCGAGGCGATCCTGGCACAGCCGGCGCCGGCGCTGTCGTGGCACCAGGTCGGCCCGGCCGTCGGCAACGTGCGCAACAACGACGCTGGGCTCATCGCGCCGGTCTAGCGGTCAGCCCCACGTCCTGGCGCCACCGCCGGTGCACCTCGGTCAGAGCGTCCACCACACCGGGATACTCTGCGGCCAGATCGCAGGTCTCTGCGATATCGGTCTCCAGATCCGCCAGGAACGATCCGTCGCCCATGGGTGCGTGCTCAAAGGTAGCCAGTTCCCGCACCTGCTGATGATCGCCGTCGACGACCGAGTACTTCCATGGACCGGATCTCACGGCCCATTGGAATCCGTTGTCCCAGTGCAACGCCGCATGACCGCCGTCGGGATCGAGGAGATTCAGTCCGTCGCTGTGCTCCCAGGCACTGGGATCGGCACCGGCGGCCGCCAGCAGCGTCGGATACAGGTCCAGGGTGCTGGTGAGTTCGCGTCGATGGCTGCCCGGTGCCACCCGCTCGGGCCACCGGATCAGCAGCGGCACGCGGATTCCCCCTTCCCAGAGGGTGTACTTGGTGCCACGCAACGGGGAGTTGTCGCCGTAGTTGCACGTCGAGCCGCCATTGTCGGTGGTGTAGATGACGATCGTGTCCTGCGCTATCCCGGCCTGCTGCAACCGATCGAGCATGCGCCCGATCTCGGCGTCCATCAGCTCCAGCTGGGCCAGGTAGTACTCGCGACCATGGGGAAGGTTCGGCACGATGGCATCGTCGTACCAATCCCCGTACTCGGTGCCGGACGCAGGATCCCAGTCCTGGTAGGGCGGCAGTCCGCGGGCCTCCAGTTCCTGCTGCGGCAACTGCCAGCAGAAGTTGTGTACCGCATTGAACGCGACCATGGCGAAGAACGGCCGCTCATCGCCGTCGCCGATGAAGTCCCGCGCGCGCCGTCCCAGCTCCGCGGTGAGGAATCCCTCGTGCTCAACCGGTTCGTCGCCCGAGAGCATCGGCTGCACCGCCATCGGCGCGGCCGCCTGCCCGTAGTCGGCTTGCGCCGCCTGCGAGTGGCGCAGGTAGTTCAGTCGTCCCATGGACTGGCCCGCCAACCCGTAGTAGGTGGTCTCGAAGCCATGATGCGGTGGGCAGGCGCGGTCGCCGACTTGCTCACCGCCGTAGTGGACCTTGCCGAAATAGCCGGTCCGGTACCCCTGGGAATGCAGGGCCTCGGCGATGGTGGGCAGCGAATCCGTCGGGAACCGGGCGGAGTCGAACCACAAGCCACCCCAGCGTTGCTGGTATCGCCCGGAGATCAGCCCTGCCCGGGACGGGCTACAAATCGGCGCCGTCACATAGGCATCGGTACAACGCATACCTTCCTGGGCCAACCGGTCCAGCGCAGGTGTGGCGACATCGTCGCGTTGGCCACTGGAGCCGATATCGGCATAGCCATGATCGTCGGAAACGATGAGCAGCACGTTGGGTCGATCCGGCACGCGGCCAGCGTAGCGACCCTAGCTCCCCACCGGTTATCCACAGCCCCTCAGCAGGCTGCGGCGTCGCCGGGGCAGCATGGCCATCATGAGCCTGATCGGGACCAGATACCACCTGGCCGTCGTAGACGGGCCGGACTGCGGCTGGGTTACACCGCTGCCCGATCACACCGAGGTAGTGGTCGGCCGTGGCACCCACACCGACCTGCCGCTGCGGGATCCGGCGCTGTCGCGCAGGCACCTGGCGGTCCGGGTCCGTGGCCACCGGATCACCGCTCGGCGAATCTCCGGCGCGGGCAAGCTCTACCATCGCCGGACTCGCCGGCGCCGCTCCGGGACCCTGCGCATGGGGCGCCGCAGCCCCCTGGGTACCCGGCGGCGCCGGCTGAGGGCAGGCGCACAGATCCGTGCTGGCCAGAGCACGATCGAGGTGCGCATGCACCCCGGCTTCGAGGACCCGGCACAACCTGTGCGAGCCACCGACTCGCTGGCGCCACGGCTGCTGATACCGCTGGCGATGGCCGCGACCATGGTGCCGCTGGCCTTGTCCAGCGGCACCGGCACCTTGCGGACCCTCACCTGGCTGGTGCTCCCGATCGCGTTGGTGATCGCCGCGCTGTGGCCCTGGCTGATCCAGCGGGCTCGCCGACGCCGGGAGAAGAACACCGAGACCGATCCGCAGCCCCCAGACCCGGCACAGTTGCTCGCCACAGCCGCTCATCCCTGGCACCGTCCGGCCTCCGACTGGGACCTGGGTGGCATCGGGCGACGGCGCAAGCGAGTACGCACCATGGCCCCGCTCCCGGCCGGACACGGCCTAGCGCTGGTGGGGCACGCCGCGGCAGCCACCGCCATGGCCCGCTGGTTGCTGTGTCAACTGGTGCATGCCCACGGACCGGAGGAGTTGGGAGTCGTGGTCCCGGCGGCCTGGGACTGGGCCGCGCAACTGCCGCACCTCACCGGTTCGGCAGCGCCGGAGCTGGCCATCGTGGTGCTGGACCACAGTCGGCACGAACCGCAGCAGGCAATGCTGGCACCGGGCCAGATAGGGATCGTCATCGCCGAATCACTGGCGCAGGTACCACCGTGGTGCTCGCAGGTCATCGAGGTCGGCGACAGTCACGACCGACGGGTCAGTATCGGCTGGGCCAGCGAGGTCTGTGCCGCATTGGCATTTGTCGCACGCCACCATGACCAGCTACCCACGATGGTGCGGCTGCAGCAACTCGGCATACCCGATACCGCCAGCGCAGTGGCCGACAACTGGCGGCACCGCCCCACCGGACTCGCGGCCCCGATCGGTGTGACCGACGCCGGAACACTCACGTTGGACCTGGCCGCCTCCGGCCCGCACGCCTTGATCGCCGGCACCACCGGATCCGGAAAGTCCGAGCTGCTGACGACCTTGGTCCTGGGGCTGGCGCTGCGGCACCCGCCCTGCGACCTGTATGTCCTGCTGGTCGACTACAAGGGCGGAGCCACCTTCGGCGCGGTGGCCACGCTCCCCCACGTCATCGACGTGCTCACCGACCTGGATACCGCCGGCACGGCACGAGCGCTGGCGAGCCTACGGGCGGAACTGGCCCGCAGGGAGCGCGTCCTGGCCGGGTACGGCGCACGGTCGCTGTCGGAACTATTGGCCTCCGGTGCGCACTTGCCGCGGCTGTTGGTGATCGTCGATGAGTTCCGCACTCTGGCCGATTCCCACCCGGATCTGCTCGACGCGCTGGTACGCCTGGCCGCTCAGGGCCGCTCGCTGGGCATCCACCTGGTGCTGGCCACGCAACGGCCCGCCGGAGCCGTCAGCGCGGACATGCGCGCCAACATGCCGATCCGGATCAGCCTGCAGGTGCTCGAACCCAGCGACTCCCTCGATGTGCTCGGCGACACCAGCGCCACCGCTCTCCCGCCGGTCCCGGGGCGGGCCATCGTGCGCACCGACCGGGCCACGACGCTGCAGGTCGCCTGGCCCGGCAGCATCGACGACGGCGTACCGGCCCTGGTGGAGCTGGTCCGGGATGCCGCCTCGCGGGCCAGCGCCGGCGAACCGTCGCTGGTCAAGACCGCGCCGCCGTGGGCTCCCGCGCTGCCCGAGCAGGTGCTGGTCCGCGACCTGGATGCCGACCCGTCGGCTGGCCTGCCGCTGCTGCTCACCGATCTTCCAGACGAACAGCGGCTGGGCACCTGGTGCCTGCCGCCGGGCAACACGCTGCTGGTGAGCGGGCCACCGGGCAGCGGCCGTTCCAGTGCGGCACGGGCTATCGCCACCGAAGCGGTCCGCCGGGGGATCGTCACCGATGTCATCGCCGCCGAACAACTGGCACCGGCGGCGGCCCCGGCCCTGGGCACGGTGTGTGATCCCCAGGATGTTCGGCGGGCCGTGCGGGTGCTCTCGGATGCTCGGCCGTCCGGCGCCGGAGACGGCCCGCGGCTGGTGGTGCTCGACGACACCGATGTCATCTGCCACCACTTGGACCAGGCGCTGGGCTTCGGCAAGGCCCAGGAACTGGTCACCGCACTGCTGCGCTCGGCCCGCAACGACCTGACGGTGGCACTGACCTGCACCGGGCGGACCTCACGATGGGCGACCCTGACGCGCAACCATCTGATGCTGACGCCACACGAGGTCGGTGAGGCGATGGCCGCCGGTGTGCCACGGGAACTGGTGACTACCGCAGGGCAGGCCGGCCGCGGGGTGCTCCTGACCGCCGCGGGCGCGACGCTGGCGCAGGTGGGGCTGGCCGATCCCACCGGGCCCTGGCAGCGACCCAACCGCGATCCGCGCAGACTGCTCGCGCTGCCATCCCTGGTAAGCCTCCCGCCCGAGACCGGAGTGCCGCACGGCGTGCTGGTGGGATTGGGGGGAGATCATGCCGGACCGGTGTGGGCGAAGCTGCCCGACGGCGGCGTCTGGGCGATCCTCGGCCCTGCTGCCAGTGGCCGCTCTACCGCACTGGCCATGCTGACCGCCCGCCTGAACGCTGCCGGGCGAACCGTGGTCAGTGCCACGGACGCGACATCGCAGCCCGGTATCGGCAGCGCCAGCGTCTTGGCAATCGACGATGCCGACCGGCTCAGCCCAGCCACGGCGGCAGGTTTGACCGAGCTGGTCCAGCAGCACCGGCTGGCAGTGATCGCCACGGCCCGGCCAGATCCGCTCGGTTCGGCCTATCACGAGCTGGCGCGCCGTCTGCGAAATCCCGACCTCACCCTGGTACTTGGCTCACCGGCCGGTACCGGCCCGTGGACCGGCGCCGACCTGCGCGGCATGATCGGCGCACCTGCCCCGCCAGGCCACGGGGTGCTGGTCAGCGGCGGCCGGGCGGTAGCCCTGACGGTCGATCGCGGACGCAGCTAGAGCACGGTGCCATTGGACGAGGTGCGGCCCGTGGCCGCCACCGACGAGGGCAACAGCAGCCCGACCGCGATCACCACGGCGGCTATCAGTGCCGGGAACACCGCCCAGCCCGGTGCCATACCGATTGCGCCCACGGCGATCGCCGCCTGGATCAGCTGCCAAGTGAGCACGGGTCCACGGCCCCAGCGCCTGCCCTGCCACAACGCGTTGATCCCTGCCAGCAGCAGCAGGGCAAACAACAGCAGCACCACGGTCAGCGCTACCGCAACCGCGACGTCGGGGACATTGTCGGAAGCGATGGTGACCACCGACCACGCGGCCGCAGCCAGCAGCACCAATGCCTCCAGCCCAGCCGCGACGAGCGCGATCAGCAACGGCACGTTGCGCGCAGGCTCCTCCATAGGAGCGGGCACGGGAATATCTGCCTGGTCGTCGCGGTTGTGCTCAGCAGTCACATCGCCAGAGCCTACGGGTCAGGAGCATTCTGTGAGCCACGTCTCAGCCGGATTCCGCTAGATATCGCCCCAGACCCCTTGTGCAGCCTGGCTCCACATGCAAAAATAGTTGTCGGTAATTTCGGGGAAACGGCCACAATCCATATCGGATTTTATTGATGGCCTTAACCCCCTTTCGCTAGGAGGATTGTTAGCATGGATTGGCGTCACGGGGCGGCCTGCCTGACCGAGGATCCGGAGCTGTTCTTCCCCATTGGGAACACCGGCCCCGCCTTGGTGCAGATCGAGGAGGCAAAGGCGGTATGCCGCCGCTGCGACGTGGTCGACCAGTGCCTGCGTTGGGCGATCGAATCCGGCCAGGACTCCGGCGTCTGGGGTGGCATGTCCGAAGATGAGCGGCGCGCCCTCAAGCGCCGCACTGCGCGCGCCCGTCGCGCGGGCTAATGTGCGTGCCCGTTGCGGGCGCAATAGCACCACCGTTTCTTTCTCCGTCCCGGCATTCGCATTATCGCAGATGCCGGGACGGTGTTTTTCACTGACATGAACGGTCATCGAACCTGCCGCGAATTCCTACGCAGCACCCGACCTAGTCGGTGACCTCGGTCAGGTTGGCCCTCAGCACCACATCGGTACCCCCGGTTGGGCGAGCCCGCCACCAGATCGAACCGTCGAGCACTGTGTCGACCAGCGTCGTGACGATCTGCGTGCCCAGTCCGTCCATGGCTTCGTGGTCCATACCCACGCCGTCGTCGCTGACCGTCACCCGCAGGGTCCGGTCGCTGCGCTCTGAGCTCACCGTGACCGTGCCACCCTCGGCGGCGAGTCCATGCTCGACGGCATTGGTGACCAACTCCGTCAGGATCACCGCCAGCGAGGTGGCATCCGCGGCCGGAACCATGCCGAAGGTTCCTTCGCGGACGAACCGCACCGGGGCGTTGTCGACGCTGGCGACATCGGCCGCAAGCCGCAGCGCCCGCCCGAAGGCATCGTCGAAATCCACCATCTCTTCGATGGTTTGAGACAACGCCTCGTGCACGGTGGCGATGGTCGCCACGCGCCTCATGGCACCGTCCAACGCGGCTCGCACCTCATCGGAGCTACTGCGGCGCGCCTGGATCCGCAGCAACGCGGCGACTGTTTGCAGGTTGTTCTTGACCCGATGGTGGATTTCCCGGATGGTCGCATCCTTGGTCATCAGCTCGCGCTCACGGCGCCTCAGCTCGGAAACATCCCGAACCAGCAATACCGCTCCGACGCGCGAGCCATACTCGGTGATCGGCAACGCCCGCACCGACAGGCTCACGCCACCCGACTCGACCTCGCTGCGCCAGGCGGCGCGGCCCATCAGAACCAGCGGCATCGACTCATCGACCGGGCCACCCACTTCCACCAGGGGAGTGATCGCCTCAGCGAGCGACTGGCCCACGATGGCGTCGGAAATGCCCAGCCGATGGAACGCCGACAGCGCGTTCGGGCTGGCATAGAGCACCTCCCCCTCGCTATTGAGCCGTACCAGCCCGTCCCCCACCCGCGGGGCGCCGCGCCGACGCCCGGTGGCCGCATTGGCGGAAGGGAACTCGCCTCGAGCGATCATCCCCAGCAGTTCGTCGGCCGATTCCACATAGTTGATCTCCAGCCGGCTGGGGGTTCGGCTGGCACCCAGGTGCGTCTCGCGGGCAATGACGGCGATGGTGCGCCCGGCACGCACCACCGGGATCGCTTCTTCACGGATCGCATAGGCGCCGGTCCACCGGGTTTCGCCACCCCGAGCGACCGACTTCGTACGCGCAGCCTCCCGCAGCCGTGCGGTGAACCCCGCGGGTGCGCTACGCCCGACGATGTCCTCGTGATGCACCGTGGCCGCCGTGGACGGCCGGCACTGCGCCACGGCGATGAAGTCGTCGTCACGGGTGGGCAGCCACAGCACCAGGTCCGCGAACGCCAGATCGGAGATCACCTGCCAGTCACCCACCAGCAATTGCAACCATTCGGTATCGGCGGGGCCGTGTGAGCCGTGAATATCAACTAGGTCGCTCAAGGTGGACACGACGGCTAGCGTAGGCGCCCATGCGAGAGTTCCGCGCCGAGATCCAATACCCAGCCACGACATCTGAGGTGGCCGCGATGCTTGCCGACCCGGATTTCGTCGAACGCAAGGTCACCGCGACCCGGCCGGTCAACTCGACCGCGCAGGTCACCGGCACCCTCGCCGACGGATTCACGGTCACCACCGTCCGGGACCTGTCCACCGCGGACCTGCCCGCTGCCGCACAGAGGCTGGTGGGACCGACGGTACGTATCCAGCTGGTGGAGACCTGGAGCAGCGCGGCTGCGGACGGTAGCCGCAGCGGGAGCGTCACGGTGGAGGTCGTCGGCAAGCCGGCTCGCGCGAGCGGCACCGCTAGCCTGACTCAGTCCGGCTCGACGACCACATTGATCTATCAGGGCAGCGTGGAAGCGAAGGTGCCGCTGATCGGACCCCGATTGGAGGAGCAGGCCGCCAGTCAGGTACAAGCCGTGCTGGCGGCCGAACACAGCGTCGGGCTGGCCTGGCTAGCTGAACGCTGACTGTGGCCGGACCCGGGTCAGGTCCCGGCCCGGCCGTCCTGCGATGGCGGCCGGATTGGCCCTGTCCCGCCGACCTGGTCCTGAGCCAGTTCCGGCACGGACCAGCCGATCCCAGCTATCTGGTGGATGGCCAGGGGACGGTCTGGCGCGGGCTGAACACCCCTGCCGGACCCGCCACCCTGGCGGCCGGGGCACTACGCGACGGCGAGATCCTGGCCCGTGCCTGGGGCGACGGCGCCGCGTGGGCGCTGCAAGCCGCCCCGGGTCTGCTGGGTGCCTGGGACGACCCGCAGGGTTTCGCCCCGACCCACCCCGCGTTGGCCCGATTGCGGCGCACTTTCAAGCACTGGCGCCTGGGTCGGTCCGGGCTGGTGTTCGAGTCGCTGATGCCGGCGATCATTGAGCAGAAGGTGACCGGGACCGAGGCATTCGCCGGCTACCGCGCATTGGTGCGCGGTTTCGGCGCCCCGGCACCCGGACCGGCCGCCGGGAGGCTGTTCGTACCGCCCGGCCCGGCGCAGGTGCTGGCGATCCGATCCTGGGAGTGGCTACGACTGGGCATCGATCCAGGCCGGGCCGAGCCGTTGCGCCGGGCAGCGATGGTCGCACCCGCGCTCGAACGCGCCGCGACGGCCGGGTCGGCCGACCTGGACCAGGCGCTACGGACCATCCGCGGGGTGGGGGTGTGGACCAGCGCCGAGACGCGCACCCGAGCCCTGGGGGACGCCGATGCGGTCAGCTTCGGCGATTGGCACATCGCCCGCAACGTCGGTTTCGTGCTGACCGGCGTCGCGGTTGACGACGCCGCGCTGACCGAGTTGCTGGAGCCCTATCGCCCACACCGGTACCGGGTGCAGCGGCTAGTCGAACTGGGAGGGCTACGGCTGCCCCGGCGCGGCCCCCGGATGGCGCCACGCCGTCATCTGCCCACGCGTCAATAGGAACGCGAGACGATCGCCAACGCACCGTCTTCGTCATCGGAGGTCGGGATGCCGCCGTCGGGACGAACCAGGCAACGCACCGTGATCGCCGACTGCGCCAGCTCGCGTTCACCATCCGGGCCAAGCATCGCCCAGTCGATGCGCGCGAATCCGGTGGCTGCCGCCTCGATCGCTTCCTCGACCGAAGTGACGTCGATGGTCCGGGATTCGCGCCGCGCCAGCGCCTCGTCGTACAGAGCTTGCTGGTCGGCGTCCAACGCGCGCGTGCAAGCCTCCACCACACCCGCCAGGGCGAGCGGCTCCTTGCCGCCCACGATGCGACGGGCCATGGTCACCTTGCCTTCGGCGATGTCCCGGGGCCCGACCTCGATCCGCACCGGAATGCCCTTGAGTTCGGCATCGACGGCTCGGCGACCGAAGGCTGTGTCGGTTCGGTCATCGAGTTCGACCCGTACCCCGGCCCGACGCAGGTCGTCGGTCAGAGCGGCAGCGGCCTGGCTCACGCCCTCGCCGTCCTTGACCATCATCACCAGTACCTGCACCGGCGCCAGCCGCGGAGGCACCCGCAGTCCGTTGTCATCGCCATGGCTCATGATCAGCCCACCCACCATCCGGGTCGATACACCCCAGGATGTGGTCCAGCACAGCTCCTGCTTGCCGTCGGCGGACAGGTACTTGATTCCGAAGGCGTGGGCGAAGTTCTGGCCGAGTTCGTGGGATGTGCCCAACTGCAGCGCCTTGCCGTCTCGCATCATCCCCTCCAGCGTGAGGGTATTGATGGCGCCCGCGAACCGTTCGGCTTTGGTCTTGCGACCACAGATCACCGGAATCGCCAGCACCTGCGCCATGAACGACTCGTACGCCTCCCGATGGATGCGTGCGGCGTAACTGGCCGCGTCCTGCGCGCTGGCGTGCGCGGTGTGGCCCTCCTGCCACAGGAACTCGCTGGTGCGCAGGAAGACACGGGGGCGCATCTCCCACCGCACCACGTTCGCCCACTGGTTCAGCAGCAGTGGCAGGTCGCGGTAGGAGTTCACCCACTTCGCCATCGATTCTCCGATGACCGTCTCCGAGGTCGGCCGAACCACCACCGGCTCCTCCAGCTGCTTGCCACCGGCATGGGTGACGACGGCCAGCTCCGGGCTGAAGCCCTCGACGTGCTCGGCTTCCCGGGTGAGGTAGGACTGCGGGATGAACAGCGGGAAGTAGGCGTTCTTGGCACCGCAGGCTTTGATCCGATCGTCCATCTCCGACTGCATCCGCTCCCAGATCGAGTATCCGTAGGGGCGGATGACCATGGTGCCGCGGACCGGACCATTGTCTGCCATCTCGGCTTTGGCTACCACGTCTTGGTACCAGCGGGGGAAGTCGTCGGACTGGGGTGTGAGGACGGTCTTTGCCACAGCGGACATGGTAGTGACCGACCACGCCCGTGGTGACCCAATACCGCGATGTGGCTGACACCTGGGGGCTATCCCCCAGTAACCATGGGGAGGGCCGGGTATTGCGCATGTGTCGCATTGCCTAGCGTTGTCATCATGAAACGGATAGCGCTAGCGGGCGCCACCACCGCACATCTGGCGATCATGGGCATCATCGGTCCGGGCATCTTGGCTGCACTCGCGGGCGTGGCCGCCACCGGCCTCGGACTGGTTCCGGTGCTGGGTGTCGGCCTGCTGATTCTGGCGTTCGTGGCGCTCGGTGTCTGGGTACTGGTCTGGCTGGAGGAGAATCGGGCGGCCGGGCTGCTCGGTCTGCAGATCCCGCAGCGGCGGATGCCCCGATCCTCGCGCACCGACTGGTTGCGCATTCCGCACACCTTGCTGAAGCAGTTCACCGACGGACAGAACCTGCGGACCATGCTGCACCTGGCCATCATGTCGGTCCTGGGACTCGGCACGCTGGCCATGTTGCAGCTCGCCAGCAACGGCCTATTCATCACCGGCGCGGCGTTCCGTTCCATCAATGCGACCAGCTACCGCATCGGCTGGTTCGACCTGGAGCTCAGTGGCGGTATAGCCATCTTCACCGGTCTGGTCCTGCTGGCAGTCGGCCTGGGCGTGGTCTATCTGCTCACGCTGGTGCACGCCACACTGTCCAAGCAGTTGCTCGTGCCTTCCCGCGAGGCCGAATTGGAACAGGCGGCGCAGACGGCGACCGAACGGCGCAACGACGCCATGCATTCGGCCGAGGTCGAACGTAGCCGCATCGAGCGTGACCTGCACGATGGTGTCCAGCCCCGGTTGGTCTCGGTCGGGATGACGCTCGGGATGGCGAAGTCCAAACTGGCATCAGACCCCGAGGCGGCCGCCGCGCTCATCGAGGAGGCACACGCCTCCACCAAGGACGCCATCACCGAACTTCGGCAACTGGCTCGTGGTTTCCACCCCGCAGTGCTGGCGGATCGGGGCCTGGACGCGGCATTGTCGGCCTTGGCCGCCCGCTCTCACATTCCAGTGCACCTGGACATTCAGCTCAACCAGCGCTGTTCCAAGGAGGCCGAGGCAGCCATGTACTTCGCGATCGCCGAATCGTTGACCAACACCGCCAAGCACTCGGCGGCCACCAGGGTCCGGGTCTCCGTGATGGAACGTCCTGGGGGAATGCTGTGGGCCCGGGTGGAAGACGACGGCGGCGGCGGCGCTCGGCGCGTCCCGGGCGGCGGTATCGACGGCGTCGCCGGCCGGGTGCAGGCCATCGGCGGCTCGTTGACGCTGACCAGCCCGCCCGGAGGCCCGACCACGGTGGAGGTGAGCCTGCCATGCGGATCCTGATCTGTGAGGACTCGGTGCTGCTGCGCGAGGGCATGGTGCGGCTGCTGACCGATGCCGACCATGAGGTGGTCGCGGCACTGCCGGATGCGGGGCGGTTGGAGCAGACCGTTGAGCAGACCAAGCCGGAGCTGGTGATCCTGGACGTGCGCCTCCCGCCCTCGTTCACCGACGAGGGTGTCCGAGCCGCCCTACGGTTGCGGGAACTGTATCCCTCACTCGCGCTGCTGGTACTCAGCCAGTATGTGGAGGAGCGCTACGCCACCGACCTGATCGCCAACAACACCGGCGGTCTCGGATACCTGTTGAAGGACCGGGTCGCCGATGTGGAGGACTTCCTCGCGAGCATCACCGCCGTCGGTGAGGGCGGCACTGCCCTCGACCCGGAGGTCGTGACACAGCTGCTCACCCGGCGTCAACGTGACTCCCGGCTCTCGCGCCTGACCGAGAGAGAGTCCGAGGTGCTGGCTCAAATGGCGCAAGGTCGTTCCAACGCCGCCATCGCACAAGCGCTATTCATCTCTGAAGGAAGCGTCGAAAAGCACATCTCATCACTGTTCCTCAAACTCGACCTCGAACCGGACCAGGCCGGAAACCGCCGCGTCCTCGCCGTTCTGGCACACCTCGACAATCCGGACCTGGAGGCCCGCTCATGACCACCACCGACGCTCCTGTTGACCAACCGACCACGCCCGCCAAGCCACCAGGTGGGCGCAGCAACAACGGCTGGGTAGCCGTGCTGGCCACCGTGGCCGGAGCCGTGGTGGTCGCGGTCGTCCTGGTGCAAGGCTTCGTCGCCGGACTGGTAGCCACCGAGGGCGGTCAGTCCTCGCGTTCGCAGCCTGTCGCCGGCGTGCAGGCCTTGGAACTGGACGTGGCGGCCGCCGAGATGACCGTGACCTTCGGCGCAGTCGATGAGGCGGTCCTCGATGTGGACTCGCAAGGCTGGCAGCTGAACCGGCAGTGGCGATTCGAGGTTGTCTCCAATACGCTGGTGGTGGAACAAGGCGGCCCGTGGGGCTGGTCCTTCCCGGCCTTCAACGGCCGCACCCAAGTCACCCTGACCCTGCCAAACGAACTGCAGCAGCAACTGGACGCCGAACTCGATGTGGCAGCCGGGTCGACCACCATCGTGGGTGATTTCCGCGATGTCGACATCGATGTCGCCGCCGGGTCGCTGTCCTTCGATGGGGCCAGCACCGCACTGAACGTCGATATCTCCAGCGGCAGCGCGAGCGTTGACACCGATGGCCCCAGCGACGTCGATATCGAGGTCAGCGCGGGCCGGGCTGTGGTTTCCATCGCCGGGGACGCGCCCGACAGCACTGCGGTGCAGGTCAGCGCGGGCCAGGCCGACGTGTGGCTGCCGGATGCCGACTACGCGATCACTGGTGAGGTCTCCGCCGGCGATCGGGAAATCAATGTCCGCTCCGACTCCGGGTCCCGGCACCAGCTGGATGTCAGCGTCAGCGCAGGCCGCGCCACAGTCGAGTACACCGACTAGCCGACCATGGCTCACCCGGTCAGTACCCTGGCCGGGTGAGCCAGTCGCCGCTGCACCCCGGACGAGAAGCCCTGCTCGCCTTCACCGAGCGGGTGCAGATCCATGGGCTGGCACCGTTGGCCGGGCCGCACAGCTACGACGCCGAACTGGCGCGGCGGTACCGCCCATCGGCCGTTCTGGCATTGTTCACACCCACCGACCGGCGCTCCCGGGTCACGCACGCGGTGCACGACTCGGTTGACCTCTACCTGGTGCAACGCTCACCCAGGCTGCGCCATCATCCCGGGCAGATCTCACTACCCGGGGGCACCGTGGAACCCGCCGAGAGCGAACTGGAAGCCGCGTTGCGCGAGACCCACGAGGAGATCGGCCTGGCTCCCGAGCACATCGATGTCTTGACCGCGCTGGACCCGGTTCTGGTACCGGTGAGCGGATTCGTGGTGACCCCGGTGCTGGGATGGACCGACCACCCGGAGGCCATTGCGCAGGTCACTCCCGGCGAGGTGCTGCACACCCTGCGCGTGCGGGTGGCCGACCTGCTGGATCCGGCCAATCGCGCTACCGTGACCATCGCCGGTCATCGCAGCGTCGGGTTCCACCTTCCCAGCGGTTGGGTCTGGGGGTTCACCGGGAACCTGATCGATCACCTGTTCACCGAACTCGGCTGGACCCGGCCTTGGAACGCCGAACGAACCCACCCCATGAGCATGGCCGAGGCTCGCGGCGACCATCTGGGCCAGCAGTAGCTGGACCGGCCTGCGGCTCAGGCCCCGACCAGATGGCCGTACCGGTGCCGCGTTTGGCTAACGACCTGTTCGCGCACCATGGTCAGCAGTTCCCGCTTGCCCGAGGTCAGCACCTCACCCACCAGCAATGTGACATTGGCTTTGGGTTCAATGCTGGCCGACCACAGCTGGCTGGCCTCACCGATCACCCGGATGCGGCCACGCAATGTGCCTTCCGCGATGCGGGAGGCGACCGCGTCGTCGGACTCCACCGCCCACCCCTGGTCGGCCACCCAGGCGGCCATGGGGTCGGGCAGGTGCAGCCCAGGGTCGATGCTCACCTCGACCGGCACCCCGGCGCATTCGGCCGCCAGCAGCACCCGCAATACCGCGGCCGCGCTGGCATCGGCGGCGGCGCGCAACCGCATACCGGTCAGCGGCCGCAGCCGCAGCACGTTCGATTCGGCAGGTAAGCCGGTGGTATCGGCGGCGACGGCGTAGATATCACGGGCGTGCGCATCCGAACCGGCGGCATCGACCAGCCACTGCCAGTCGGATTCGGGCAGCCATGCTTGCGTGGCCGCCAGGATGGCCGCCACCCGCGGCCCGACCTGCCCGAGGGCCGTCGGCGTACCCGCCTGCTGCCAGCCGATCAGCTGCGGCAGGTAGTGCGGGCCCCCCACCTTGGCGCCGGGGCCGAACACCGACCGCTGCCAACCGCCGAAAGGCTGCCGGCGCACGATCGCGCCAGTGGTGTGCCGGTTGATGTAGGCATTGCCGACCTCAACCGCGTCCGACCAGGACGCGATCTCCGCCTCGTCCAGGCTGTGCAACGCGCCTGTCAGGCCGTAGCCGGTGGCATTCTGCCAACCGATGGCCTCATTCAGGTCACGGGCGGCCATGATCCCCAACACTGGGCCGAAGCACTCGGTCAGGTGGAACCCCGATCCGGGAAGCACCCCTGTCTTCAGGCCGGGAGACCACAACCGACCGCTGGTGTCGAGTTGGCTGGGCTGCACCAGCCACGACTCTCCGGGCTGCAGCTGTTGCAGCGCGTCGGCGAGCTTTCCCTGCGCCGGCTCGATCAACGGCCCCATCATCGCCCCGAGGTTGCTGGGCCAGCCCACCCGGACCGAGGAGACCGCGTCGATGAGCTGACCGAGGAACCTCTCTGAGTTCGCAACCGAGCCGACCAGGATCAGCAGCGAGGCAGCCGAGCATTTCTGTCCGGCATGACCGAATGCAGACCGCACCACGTCGGCGATCGCTTGGTCGAAATCGGAGCTGGGTGTGACCACGATGGCGTTCTTGCCACTGGTCTCGGCGAATACCCGCGGGCCCGCTGACCGGTGGACCCGCCAGCGGCTGAATCGTTGGGCAGTCTGGGTGGAACCGGTAAGCAATACCGTGGCGACGTCCGGGTGCGACACCAGCGCCTTGCCCACCGGCCCTTCATCGGTTCGGACCACCTGCACCAGGTCCGGCTCGGCACCGCACTCCTGCAGGCCGGCGCGGACCGCCTCGATGGCCACCTCCGCACAGCGCGGTGTCTGTGGTGCTGGTTTGAGGATCGCCGCCGATCCGGCCGCGAGCGCGGCGAGCGCACCGCCGACGCCGATAGCGACCGGGAAGTTCCAGGGCGGCGCCACCAACACCACCTCGCCTGGCTGCGCCTGCAAACCTTCCGCCAGAGCCAGATCATCCAATGCCACAGCTTGTTCGGCGTAGTAGCGGGCGAAGTCGACCGCCTCACTGACTTCACGGTCGGCTTCGCCAACGGACTTGCCCGCCTCGGCAGCCATGGATGCGATCAGGTCCGGGCGGGCTGCCTCCAGCTCCACCGCAATGGCGCGCAGGACCTTCGCGCGTTCCGAACCCGCTCGGCTCTGCCAGGCCGCTGCGGCACCAACGGCGATCTCGACGGCGATGTCAACGTCGTCGGTATCGGTCAATTCCGGCGCGACCGGGTCGACCGGGGCCCGGGCAACGAGCTCAGCAGCCAAGTCCCGGATCGCGGCGACACTGGGGTCGGAATCGACGGTGTTGGCGAACTGCGGACCTATGGCGGCGCGCTGGCCGACCCGGCGCGGACTCGGGACCGAGGAGCTGGCCTCCTGGGCGGCAGCCCGGAATCGGGACTCCTGCTCGGCCACGGCTGCCGTTCCGCCGACCAGTGCATGCAGGAAGTTCTCCTGTGCTGCGTTCTCCTGCAGGCGCCGGATCAGGTAGGCGGTGGCGACGTCGAAGTCGTCCCTGGCTGCCACCGGGGTATAGAGGATCATCGGCGAGGTAGCCCCCACCTCGGCCCGGATCGCCCGCACTTGCGCCGGAGCCATACCGTGCAGCAGTTCGATGTCGAGGGCTGTGCCCACCCCACGGCGTCGAGCTAGCAGGTATCCCGCCGCGATATCGAACACGTTGTGCGTGGCCAGTCCGATCCTCGCCGCCGCAGTCACCTCGGGCCGGAGTGCGACGTCCAGCAATCGTTGGTAGTTCGCATCGACCTCAGCCTTGGTGGAGAAGGGTGCCGACGGCCACCCGTGCAGTTGCGCCTCGACGCGCTCCATGGCCAGGTTGGCCCCTTTGACGATCCGGATCTTGGCCGGTGCACCGCCTGCGTCGACCCGACGCTGGGCAGCACCGATCAGCCGCTGGAGCAGCTCCGGGCTCTCGGGCAGGTATGCCTGCACGGCGATGCCCAACTCTGCTGCACCCAGCTCCGGATCGGCCAGCAGCGCTTCGAACACCGACACCGTCGGCTCCAGGTCGCCGAAGCCCTCCATGTCCAGGGTGAGGGCGGTGGCGGGCAGCATGCTGTTCGCGGTGAGCGCCAGCGGCCGCAACCGGGCAAGCGCTCGCTTGGTGGTGTCTGCCGTATCCCAGGGGCTGATCTGCGGGGTCAGTGCCGAGAGCTTGACCGAGATGTGCTCGACATCGGCCCGCGTGGTGAGTGCGGTTATCCGTTCGGCCTGCAGGTCGGCTTGGGCATCGCCGAGCACAGCCTCCCCGAGCAAACTGAGGTTGAGCCGGTAGCCCTCGGTACGTGCCTGCTCCAGGATCTTGCCCAGGCTCACGTCGGTGGCATCGACCACCAGATGACCCACCAGTTGACGCAGACGGCGCCGGACCAGCGCCAGGACGGCCTCCGGCGCCGCCCCGGCCACGCGTGAACCGAGCCCGAGCATCGCCCGGTCCGACGCCGACAGCACCGACTTCGCGCCTGCGTGGCCGGCCAAGGCACGCAGCGCTCGTGCCGCTACCGCCGCATCTTGCGGCCGGGCCACCCGGTCCAGGAACTTCACCACGAAATCCAGGCCGGCCGGTTCGGCCACCAGCCGGGCCAAACGTCCGGTGGTGCGGCGTTCCGCGGATCGCTGATGGTGGGAGGTCTGCTCCACCCATCGGTAGCCGAGCGCGACGGCCTCCTCGACGACGTCGGTCACGGTTGTGGTGAGCATGGCTCTTATCATCGCTGATCCATACCGGCTCAAGCGCCGGACACTCGGGCGCGCGGTGAGACTGTGTCCATCCCAGGGGCGTCGAACAAGTACCGTCGGGGTGTGAAGATCAGCGTCATCGGTTGCGGCTACCTCGGTGCCGTCCATGCGGCATGTCTAGCCTCCCTGGGCCACGACGTCATCGGTATCGATACCGACGCCGGGCGCGTGGCGGCGTTGCGTCGTGGCCGGGCCCCGTTCTACGAGCCCGGACTGGATCGGCTGCTGGCGACCGAAGCCGCTGCCGGGCGGCTGCGCTTCAGCACCGACATCGGCCAAGCCGCGGATGCGACCCTGCACTATCTCGGAGTCGGCACCCCTCAATCGGCAGGCAGCGGCGCGGCTGACATGACCTACCTCGATGCGGCCGTGGAGTCGCTGATCGAGGTCCTTCCGGCGACCGGCCACCCGGTGGTGATCGCCGGGAAGTCGACGGTGCCGGTAGGAACTGCGACCCGGATCGCTGCTCGGATCGCCCAATCTGCGGTGGCGGCATGCCTGGTGTGGAACCCGGAGTTCCTGCGTGAAGGGACTGCCATCGAGGACACCTTGAACCCCGATCGGATGGTCTACGGATTGCCGCCGGACCCCGAGGCGGCAGCCGATGCCCTGCGGGTGCTGGATCAGGTATTCGTCACCGGCGGTGAGCAACCGCACTGGCCGGTGGTGCATACCGACTACGCCACCGCCGAACTCGTCAAGGTCGCCGCCAATGCATTCCTGGCCACCAAGGTGTCGTTCATCAATGCCATGGCCCGGCTCGCCGATGCCAGCGGCGGCGACGTAAGCGAACTGGCGACGGCGATCGGTTTCGATGACCGGATCGGGAGCAAGTTCCTACGCGCCGGCGTGGGCTACGGTGGCGGCTGCCTACCCAAGGATGTGCGGGCGTTGATCGCTCGGGCCGAGGAGTTGGGCGAGTCTGCGACCGTGGGGTTCCTGCGTGAGGTGGACCAGCTCAACTCCGACCAGCGCGACCGGGTACTGGCGCAGGCGATCGACATGCTCGGTGGGCATGCTCCTGGGGCGCGGGTAGCGGTCCTGGGCGCATCGTTCAAGCCGGGCAGCGACGACCTGCGTGACTCCCCCGCGCTGGCGGTGGCCACGGCGCTGGCGTCCGCCGGCGCCAGAGTGAGGATCACCGACCCGCAAGCGAGCGATGCGGTGCGGTCCGCGCACCCGGAACTGGAAGCCGCCGGCTCGGCGGCCGAGACGCTAGCCGGAGCCGACCTGGTGGTGCTGGCGACGGAGTGGCCCGAATATGTGGCGTTGGATCCGGCCCAGGCCGGCCACTGGGTGCAGCACCGGCGCATTCTGGACGGCCGCAACGCCCTTGACTCGCATCGGTGGAAGGCCGCAGGCTGGCAGTACCGGGGCGTGGGTCGCCGCTGACTGCGCACGGCACGTGCGCGGCCAACCTATGCTTGACCGGTGAACAGCCCTCGGGTGTCGGTGATCATGCCCGTCCACAACGCGGCGCGCACGCTGGGGCAGTCGGTGCGCTCGGTGCTCGCACAGAGCTACCAGGATTGGGAGCTGCTGATCACCGACGACGGTTCCACCGACGACTCCTGGCAGTTGCTCACCGACTTCGCGCAGAGCGACCAGCGCATCAAGCCGCAACGCAGTGATATCGCCGGCGGCGCGGCGAAGGCACGCAATCTGGCGATCGGACGCGCCCAAGGACAGTGGGTGGCGTTCCTGGACTCCGATGACCTGTGGCTGGCCGAGAAGCTCTCCGAACAACTCGAGTTCAGCACCGCTACCCGGGCGGCGCTGACCTTCACCGCCTACTACAAGGTGGCGCCCGATTTCGCGGGCGACGCCGTCGATTTCCGGCCCAATGGCCGCATCATCAAGGCCCGGGACGCCGTCAGCTACCGGCTGATGACGCGGGCTGACTACATCGGCTGCCTGACCGCGATGTACGACCGCGAGCAGGTCGGCACCCAGTTGATGCCGCAGCTGCGCAAACGGCAGGACTACGCCCTGTGGCTGCAGATCCTGCGCGATGGCGGCGTCGCTCGCGGAATGGCGCAGCCGTTGGCGCTCTACCGTGAGCCGCGACCGGGTTCGCTATCGTCCAACAAGCTGTCACTGGTCAAGTACAACTGGCGGTTGTGGCGTCAGATCGAGGGCCTGTCGGTCCCGCAATCGGCTCTCGCCCTGGCCACCACCACGCTCCGGTCGATCCGCAACGGCCGCATCTGAGGCCGTCAGGTGTGGCGGGCTGCCGGATCGACACCGACGCTGATCCGGGTCACACCGTCCCAGTCCGCCGGATCGGTGGCATTGCGGCCATCGACCAGCGCCCGGACTCCGGGCAGATCCGCCGGGCGCAAGTCGGCGTATTCGGGGTGATCGGCCTGGACGATCGCACCATCGACCGGCTCACCGATGTGATACGCGGTAAAGCCATGGCCGGCGAGTTCGGCGTCACTGAACATCGGGTCGTGTACCAGTACCTGCGCCCCCGCCTGCGTCAGCGCCTGCACCGTCGGGAAGACACCGGAGAAGGCGGTCTCCTTGACCCGGCCACGGTAGGAGGCACCCAGCACCACCACGCGTGCACCGGAGAGCCCGCCCAGGGCCGTATCGAGCAATCCGACCGAGTAGCTGGGCATCCCCATGTTGGCTTCCCGGGCTGCGCGCACCACGGTCGCATCGGGGTCGGTCCACAGGTACAGGCGCGGGTAGACCGGGATGCAGTGTCCGCCAACAGCGATCCCCGGCCGGTGGATGTGGGAGTAAGGCTGGGAGTTGCTGGCCTCGATCACCTGGAAGACGTCGATCCCGTGCTCGGCCGCGAACCGGCCGAACTGATTGGCCAAGCCGATATTGACGTCGCGATAGGTGGTCTCGGCGAGCTTGGCCATCTCTGCGGCCTCGGCGCTGCCCAGATCCCAGACGCCATTGGGCCGGTCGAGGTCCGGGCGCGGATCGAAGTCCAAGACCGCCTGGTAGAACTCGACGGCCTTGGCTGCCCCGGCCGTGCTGAGGCCGCCGACCAGCTTCGGGTACTTGCGCAGATCGGCGAATACCCGGCCGGTCAGCACCCGCTCCGGCGAGAACACCAGGTGGAAGTCCTCACCCTCGGTCAGCCCGGAGATCTCCTCCAGCAGCGGCTTCCAGCGTGTGCGGGTGGTGCCAACGGGCAGGGTGGTCTCGTACGAGATCAGGGTTCCCGGGGTCAGATGCTGCGCCAGCGACCGGGTGGCGTCGTCCATCCAGCCGAAGTCCGGCTCCCACGTGTCATCGTTGACGAACAGCGGCACCACCAAAACCACGGCATCGGCTCCGGGGATAGCGTCGGCATAGTCGGT
>JBKDZO010000002.1:0-118843 GCA_047971285.1 Beutenbergiaceae bacterium
CGCCCTTGGCCGTCCCGGCCGAACCAGATGAACGGCCACTCGGGCTCGCCGAGGCGTTCCTTCGCCCTGACAGCGACGTCAGAGTCATATCCGTCCTTCAGGACGAGCGCCTTCACCCTGCCATCGCCGATGGACCTCTCCGCGTACGGCGAGCCCCACTCCTCGAGCCAGGCCTTGATGTTCCTCTTCGGGTGCCGCCATGCCCCTTCGCCCGCGGGATGGTGCATCTCGCCGGTGAAGGGCGACTGGATCGCGAAGTCGCCGCTCTCGGCCCACGTCCGGGCAGTGAGGTTGCCCTCACGCCACTGCCCGTGGGAGTCGTCGTCGGGGTTGGCGTACCGGCGGTTGTCGGCCGCAGTGCGCTCGAGCCCTGCGGTCCTCGCACGGGCGAGGTCGCGGGCGTAGACCAGGACGTACTCGGTCGTAGCGGTGACGCCGCCCTTGTCGGACCTCGGAGCAGCGGTCTTCTGCCAGTTGATGATCGCCAGGCGGTTGTCCTCACCGAAGAGCTCGTCGAGCATCTGGCCGAGGTGGAACAGCTCGCGGCTGTCGATGCAGATAGCGAGCACGCCGGAAGGCTTGAGCATCGCCCGCATCATCTGCAGCCGCGGGTACATGAACTTCATCCACTTGGTGTGCTTCGCGGGGTCGTCGCTGCCCACGAACTCGCCCATGTCGGGGTCGTTAGGGTCCTTGTCCCACTTGTCGTTGTAGCGGAAGTCGCCACCCGTGTTGTAAGGCGGGTCCGTGAGGATCATGTCGATCTGGCCGCGCTCGCGGTAGAGCGACGCCAGCGCCTGGAGGTTGTCGCCCTCGATGACCAGGTTCCGCGAGCGGCCTTGCTCGTCGCCGGCGCTGTGGGCCTTCACCGTCCGCTGGTTGCGCGGGCGCACGCGGCGGCCGAGCTGGCGCGCGAGCACCTTGCCGGGGAACGACAGGTTCACCCCCGCACCGGTCTTCTCGCGGATCATCTCGATCAGCTGCTCGACTGGCAACGATTCGAGCTCCGTCACGTCATCCACACGATGCCTTTCTTGCTTGTGCGCGAGAATCGAGAGCGCCCGCCGTCAGGCAGGCGCTCAGTTCAAGTTTGTCTGGCCCGTCTACGTCCGACATGGTGGTGGCGGGCCACGCATCGATCCTATCGACGCAGTCAGTGCCTGAGAGCGGGACGTCGGAGCCGCTAGTTGAACTGGAACGTGCGGTAGGAAGATCGAACATTGAAACGACGTCCGTCCTTGCGGCGTTGCACGTAGTCCGTGATCGTGTCCACGTCATTGGCACGCATGCCGAGCTCACGGCACTTTGCTCGCACCTTTTCGACGGTGACCGGAGCCCAGCGGTCGGGCCTGTTCATCATGTCAGCCTTGAGCATGTCCTCCTCGTTCCACTTGAGTCCGCTGTCGTACCCCGCAGCCATCCGCGCGACGTGCTCGAGGATCCCGTCCACCCCGTTCGGCAGGGGTTCCAGCGTTTCCCGGGTTGAGGCCACAGGCTCGATCGTTTGCCCGGGGAGCAACTGGATCGGCTTCACATCCTCGAGCCACTCAGCGGTCTCCTCGACGTTCCACTCGATCACCGCCACCGCATCGGCGTCGACGTTCCAAACATCGTTCAGATGCTTCCTGTCCGGCCAGGCATAGAGCACCTGACGGGCCTCGAACCGCCCGCCCGAGTATCCACGCCATGCATGGTGATGAGCACCCGGCTGAGCCACCAGCCGACGGATGCTGGAGCTCTCGATCGCGCGACGCGGTGTAACCACCACTACCGGGCCACCGGGTTGTGCGAGCAACCACTGCACAGCCCGAGCATTCTGCGCCTCGCGCGAGTCATCCTCACCAAGTCGCGACACCGCGACGGGAACACTTGACATGCACCAACTCCTAACTCAAGTCCTGACGCCTTCCACGCTAACGATGGGCTCTGACATTGAGCCGTAGCGAAGGACGGAGCCGGTCGTGGCTGCTCGTCGCGACGTTCGTCAGGCCCTGCATGATCCTGACCTTGGAGCATGCCCGAGACCGCGCGACGGCCGTCTTGAAACGCCTCTCACCGGGTCTTCGTGGAGCGTCGCCGCATACTCACATAGGGGCAGACTCCCGGTGGCCCGTGCAGCAGCATGTGGTGGCCTCCGGCCGCCGCTATCTCCAGGGCCAGCCTGGCATGCTCCTGACCGACAACGTCCGCTAGGTCAAGTCCCACGGGAGATTTCGACGGTGGACGTGGCTGCGGTACCGGCACCACATCGACCTCGTCGGTGATGTCCGCGCCGTACCGGGACGCAAGCTCGGCGAGATGATGCGCCGCGATGACGTCGGCTCCGGGGACCAACTGGGCTTCGTCGGCATTGGCCGCTGGCACGACAACCTGGCGGCGTCCCGCCGCGACCGCCGCGGCAACGGCTGGGAGCACCCCGCGCACCCGGTGCACCCGCCCGTCCAGCCCGAGTTCGCCCAGGTGCGTGATGGAGCTGACCACGCCGGCATCGATGACCCGTGCGGCCGAGAGCACCGCCATCGCTATCGCCAGGTCGAATCCCGATCCGGACTTGGGCAGATCGGCTGGCGTCAGGCCTACGGTGACCCGTTGCATGGGCCAGGCGATCCCGCATGAGGAGACCGCTGCCCGTACCCGTTCCCGGGCCTCACCCAAGGAGGCATCGGGTAGCCCGACGATCCGGAAGGCCGGTAGGCCGGGAGCCAGATGTGCCTCCACCTCCACGGCACTCCCATCCAAGCCGACCAGGGAGGTCGACCAGGTCCGCCCCAGGCTCATCAGCCGACCCCACGCAGGTGTTCGATCATCGGGTCCTGCCCCGCTGGAGACAGGACCGCGATCACGTCGATCCGGATCGCGCTGGCGTGCTGGGAGTGCTGTTGCAGCCAGGCAGTTGCCAGTCGTCGCAGCCTGGCCAGTTTTACCCCGGTGACCGCCTCAGCGGGATGCCCGTAGGCCGTTGAGGTCCTGGTCTTGACCTCCACAAAGACCAGCGTGTCTCGGTCGCGCGCCACGATGTCGAGCTCGCCGTAGCGGCACCGCCAGTTGGTGTCCAGAATCTCCATGCCGGATCGCCGCAACCAGCCCGCCGCATCCCGCTCCCCGGTTCGTCCCACCTCGTTGGCTCGCATTGGCTACCTCCGAATGTGAGCCTGCCGCGCTCAGGCGTGTGCACCAAGGGCATATGGAAGCCCTGTGGACGGCCAGGCATCCGAACTCATCCCTGTGGCGCCAATGGCAACAACGGCATAGCTGGGCTCCAACTCTCGTCGGAGCTACCTCAACCAACGCCGCGAGCTGACGGGCACTGAGCCCGTTCACGAGGCGACGGCGAGCCCTGCCCCTGGCCGCCAGTGGGACGAGAAGCGATACACGAAGGCCGGAAGCTGCGCCCAACGGCGATGCTGCACGAACCGAGTTGAACCGATATACCCATGCTGACCTGTGGAAACGTCGAAACCCGTCATCGACCGCTAACGCGGCTAGTTCGTGGCACCAGGGGTGCTACGGCCTCGGAAAGTGGTAAGCCTAAAACGCCTAGCCATTGCGGCGAACCGCCTAGTCGGAGTGGCACGGACGAGCAGCCCCAAGGACGTGCTGCTGCACCTGGCCGGAGCGGTGCAGCATCGGTGGATGGCACGGAAGTGCGAGTTCTGGGAGCACACGGCCCCGACGGTCTGGCCGCCGCCGCACGACTATGTGACCGTGCGCCGAACGGCTAAGCGAGTGCTACCTGGGGTGCAGTGGAAGCAACTGCTGCTGTGGCGGTACGCGCTGATCTGGCGCAAGCCGCTCTGACCTCTGTTCAGAGGCCGCGGGCTGGCCCGTCACGGTGTGCGTCGTGGCGGCGGGGATCGTGCTCGAACGGGTCATGGAGTTGCCGCGCTCGTTCTGCTATCTGCCGGTTCTGGTTCTCCCGCTCGGCCTGTTTCGCTTCGATCAGATGAGCGGCGTCGTTGATGGGGAGGGCGCGGAGTTCGTCGGCCTCTGAGCGTAGGAGGGCGGCCCGGTTCTTGGCGTCGTGTGCTTAACGGCGGGGATTCGCGGTGCGGCGCATCCCGTACCGGGCGGCCTGGGCGTGCTCGGCCCTGTACTCGCTGACGAGCAGCGCCGTGCGCTCCTGTTGGTGCCGCTTCCGCATGGTCTCGCAGTCGGCGGTGGCGGCTTCGGTCACGTGAGGGTCGGTCTCGGCGCGTTTGGTGACGACCTGGCCTGCCCATTCGGGGAGACGATCAGGGTTCGCCGGTGTAGTGCCCCACTCCTGGCTGACCTGCCCGCGCAACGTCCGGGTGCGCTCGGTCGCTGTGCGGTGCTCGGCACGGGCCTTGCGCTTGCCGAACCTGCCCACCGTAGCGAGGCGACCACGGGCGGCGGCTTGGTCTGCGACAGCATCGAGGTACGCGGCACCATCGCGTTCGGCCTGCACAGTCAATGGCTGGGTGACCTCGGCACGCACCTGCTCGACGGCTTGCTCGGCCTTGCGGAGTACGTCACCGTTCTCGTCGTCTTCGGCCCGGTGCGTGGCGCGTTGGGCATCGAACTTGGCGGCGGCCTGCTCCCATCGCTCCGCTGCCCGTTCTGCACGCTCGGTCTCGTGGTCGAGCCGGGAGAGCTCCTCGGTGACCAGCCGCACGGGGCCCTCTGCGATGAGGCCGCGTACGGCTTCGGCGGCTTGCTGAGTGGCGTGCTCGAGGCCCCGGTCTGCCGGGTCGCGTTCCATCGCCTCAATGAACTGCGCCCGCGCATCGGCCATGTTCTCGGCGACTACGTGGAGCCGGTTGGTGGCGCGGCCTCGGGTCATGCCGACGTAGACCCCTGCCGCGCTGGTAGCCTCCGACAGCACCGTGTGCGAGGCATCGACGGTTGCGCCTTGGACGCCATCGGCAGTCGCAGCGTAGGACAGGTGCGCGTGCTCACCCACATACTCCGCAGGGAGTTCGACGGTGCGGGAGTTCTTGCGCCCACTACCAACCTCACGCGCGTAGACCGTGCCGTCCTGGGCGTTGACGTGCTGGACGATCCACTGCTGCCGGTCGCCGTGATCGTGTCGTGGACCTCGCCACGCTCGACCCTCCCGGCACGGATGCGCTCATTCAACGCGGCGGCCTCATCGTTGGTCGCCACCGTGATCGCCTCACCATCCTGGGCGTTCTCCGTGATGTGCTCGCGTGCCTGCTCATCATCGGCGTGCAGGGTGACAAGGTGCATGGCTGCGAGCCGGTCGAATACTGCGCTGGGGTTCTCCCGGTCGCGCATCGTCAGCGTGAGGGCGGCGTATTCGGGGTCGATGAACCTGTGGAGTTCGCTCATGTCGTAGGTACGCCCGCGAATCTGGGCGGCCATATCCAGTACCCCGCCCCGGCCGACCGCCGGGAGTTGGGCGCGGTCGCCGACGAGCGCGACCTGCGCCGCCCGCAATGTCGGCGCAACCACCCGCGAGGGCCTGCCGTGCTCGGCGGCGACCTCGATGGCGACGCCGAGCATCGTGGTCTTCCCAGCCCCGGCCGCTCCCTCGACGAGCACCAGCGGATCGCGTGAGGCCACCGCAGCGGCGGCGACGGCCTGCCCCTCGTCCAGCCCTGCTGCGTGCGCGGTCTCGCTCACGTCGGCGGGTTTCGGTTCTCGGCGCGGGGTGGCGGCGGCGAGTTGGTCTCGCAGCGCGGTCTCGGCGGCGAGGACGCCGACGCTCGTCAAGTGGGCGACGTGCTCCGGCGTCGGTGCGTCCGGTGGGAGCACGGAGAAGCAATCGTCAGTCGCAAGGTCGGTCGCAACCGCGATGAACTCTCGCAACTGTGCCGGTGCTGCCTGCACACCGTGCTCGGTGGTTATGCGGGTGACCTGCTCTTGGATCGTGTGTCGTGTCCAGGTCAAGGCGGCGGAGGTGCAGCGATCCAGCGCCCGCGATGCAATCTCCTGCACAGCCACATCGTCCAGCGACGCCGGCGCAGGTGTCTCGACCCTGTTGAGGGTGGCGGGGTCATAGTCGGCCTCCGCGAGTTCCTGCTGCCACCATTGCTCGTTCTTGAGATCGGCGGGCTTCTTGCCGGGCCGCTGGTACGCCCACGCGGTGCCCTGCATCCGCGCCGTCACGACCGGGCCAGGCGTCTCACCGGGATGCGCGGTCTGCCATTCGGCTTCGAGCCGGTCAAGGTTCCGATTAATCTGCGCTGAGCGCTTCGACATGACCGCGTTGAATGGCTCCAACTCCGAAACCTCGCCGCTCACCGGATCGAGGGTCAGGCCGTGCTCCGCGAGGGTCTGCACCAGTTCGGGGTGTGCGGCGATCACCGCCGTGCCCATTGCCCGGATCGCGCCCTGCTGCTTGAACAACGCGGCAGTATCGAGTGCCCGCCACTTTCCGGCCGCCCACACGCGGGTGCCGATCTGCATGTGGATGTGCCGGTGCGGGTCACCCGCACGAGAACACCTTGGCGTCGATGAGGTCTTCCAAGTCTCTCGGGTCGCGCACGGCCCGGTCGAGGTCGTAGGCGATCATCGCCTCCGCACCCCCACGGGCCAGGAACGACAGCAGGGCACGGAACCGAGGCCGCACCACGCGGCGGACTTTCTCCCCGGTGGGCAGGGTGATGGTGCGCTGCTTGAACGCCGAGGTGTCGTTCTCCCGGAACACCTCCACGACCTCGTAGCCGAGGGATTTCGGCGTAGGCGCGGCAGTCGGCCTCCTGCCGCTCTACGCCCTTTTCCAGGCCCTCGGGGTCGTCACTGATGCGGACGTAGAGCACCGCCGCACCCGCTCGGCAGTCGGGTTGCCTGCGGTGCTTGGGCTGGTGGTCGGTGCGGGTTTGCGGGTCGGGGTCACGGTCCTCATCGCGGGTACCTCTTTCGTTTCTACAAGACGCAGGTACGTTTACAACCCCACGGCACCCTTCCGCGAGGGCCACAACAAGGAGTTGCTGGTGCTGGAGCGCCTCGCCTCACGCCATTCTCGAACGGCCGAGGGCCTTTGGGCGATGGCATCGCCCTGGCGGAAGCCGCGGTGGAGGCGCTGGCCGGATGCCTCACTCGGGGCGCGTCAGGACACTCAAGAAGTCGTCGTTGACGAAGAGGAGTTCCCTGCCCACCTTGGCGTCGCTCAAGAGTCCTGCCTCCACCATGGCGTGCAGCCATGACGACGCGGTCTGACGGGAGACGTCGCAGCGTTCGGCGACTGTGTTGATGCGGCAGTAGGGCTGTTCGAAGAGGACGGCCAGGAACTGCGCGTCGCGACCGCCCGGTGTGGCAGCTCGTGCCTGCTCGGCGATGGCTTCCTGGCACGTGCGGATGGCTCCGATCTTGCGCGTCGTTGAAGTTGCAGACTCGCGAACGACATCCAGCATGTACAGGATCCAGTCGATCCAGGCCCCCTCGGCTGTCACCGCTCGCAGAAGCCGGTAGTAGTCGTTCTTCCGGGCAATGATGGCCCGCGAGAGATAGAGGATCGGGTCGTTCAGTAAGCCGGCCTCGATCAGCATGAGGATGTTGATGACCCGGCCGGTTCGTCCGTTGCCGTCATGGAACGGGTGGATCGCCTCGAACTGGTAGTGAGCCAGGGCCATGCGCACAAGCGGATCGAGATCGTCCTCCGCGTGGACGAAGTGCTCCCAATGCGAGAGCTTCTCGCGAATGATGGCGGCACCCTCCGGCGGCGCGTAGACGATCCGTTGGGTAGCAGGGTTGGCGATCCTCGTCCCGGGCACCGCTCGAATGTCCATCTCGCGGCCGCGTAGTGCTGAGCAAATGCGAATAGCGGTGCGCGCGGTGAGCGGTCGGCTCCTGATCGACTCCACTCCCGTGAACAGCGCGCTGCGATATAGCAGCGCTTCCTTGGTCGCATGGTCTTCCCCACCGGAGTCAGCGTGCTTGAACAACTCGTCGGCAGTGGTCACGATATTCTCGATCTCCGAGCTCGCTTGCGCCTCAAGCAGCGGGACCGCGTGAATCAAGATGTTGGGGTTCGGCAACAACTGTCCAGCCTGCGCCAGCGTCGCAAGGGCGATCCGGGCCTCAACAGTGGCCTTGAGCACCGCCTTGGGTTCGAGGTCGAGGCCCGGCGGTGGCAGCGCAGGTAGGTCATTGAAGGGCACCTCGGGGTTCCAGGACACGTGTTAGCTCTCTCGACTCATCCCAACAACGTGTTAGGAATTTCGAAAAAACCTAACACATCATCGGGATGTGTTAGGTGACTCGACATGTCGCGAGGGTGGCTCTGCTCCGACACTTGCTCCAACGCCCAATGATGCAAACGTGGAAACGCGGTCGGCGATACCGTCTGAAACGATGCGGCACCACAACCGCGCTGACCTGCGATGCCGCTACTGCTGTGGCAGTTCCAGTTCCTGTTTAGCGAGTTCTTCCACGTTGACGTCCTTGAACGTGACCACCCGCACGGTCTTGACGAAGCGGGCCGACCGATACACGTCCCAGACCCAGGCATCACCCAGTGTCAGTTCGAAGAACACTTCACCGCCTGCCGAACGCACTTGCAGGTCAACCTGGTTGGCCAGGTAGAACCGCCGTTCGGTCTCCACCACATAGGAGAACAGGCCGACCACGTCCCGGTACTCGCGGTACAACGCCAGCTCGGCGTCGGTCTCGTAGTTCTCGAGGTCCTCTGCGCTCACGGCACCATCATGCCTGGTCCGGGTCAGCGGACTCCAGAACCGTCGATGGCAGGTCAAGCGTGTCGGCGACGAAACCCGACGTGCCGGGCAACGACCAGGAGCGACGGTGATGCTCGCAAGGCCCCAGGGCACGCAGTGCCGAGGTGTGGTCGGGCGCAGCGTAACCCTTGTTCCCGGCCCAACCGTAGTCCGGGAAACGGGAGTCCAAGTCGACCATCAGGGCATCTCGCTCGGTCTTGGCCAGCACGCTCGCCGCAGCGATCGCCGTGACCTTCAGATCCCCCTTGATCTGCATCACCACCGGTACCTGCGGGACCGGGACCGATAGTGGTGGCTGATGAACCGGTTGGGACAACCAATCATGCTTCCCGTCGAGCACGACCACATCGGGAGCCCATTGAGCCTGCGCCAGCTGGGCCAACGCCCGAGCGCCCGCCAGCCGCAGAGCCACGATGATCCCGAACGAGTCGATCTCCTGCGGGCTGGAGTGTCCGACGGCACTGGCCCGAGACCAACGCCGGATCGGGGCGCGCAATCGCTCCCGCACCGCGGGTCGAAGCAACTTGGAGTCGCGCAGCCCCGCCGGGGTCCGTCCGGTCTCGGCATCCACCACGACCACCCCGACACTCACCGGACCCGCCAGCGCCCCACGCCCGACTTCATCCATGCCTGCCACCAGCCGATGGCCACCGGCCAGCAGCTCGCGTTCCAGCCGTCGCGACGGCGGCTTACTGGTCACGGGTCCGGAACGTCGGCGAACGTCTGTTCCGGTCGTTCGATCAGGCTGGCCCGATCCAGAGGCAACATGATCACGAAAGCCCGGCCGACCACGTTGTCGATGGGGATGAATCCACCACCCACGGAGCCGGTGTTGTACCGCGAATCCGCCGATCGTGACCGGTTGTCACCCATCACCCAGAGGTGCCCCTCGGGCACCACCACGTCGAACGGAATCTCGCTCGGGTCCGCGCCAGCGATGATGTACGGCTCGGTGATGCTCACTCCGTTGACGGTAACCAACCCGGCCGCATCACAGCAGACCACCTGGTCACCGGGTAGCCCGATCACCCGCTTGATCAGGTGCTCCCCCGCATTTTCCGGGTACAGCCCAACCCAGGTCAGCGCCCGCTGAATGGTGGTTGGATCGGGCTGCAGGTCACCGGAGAGCCAGCCGCCAGGGTCAAGGAACACCACCACGTCCCCGCGCTCCAGATCGAACGGCCCGGGCGTCATCTTGCTCACGATGACCCGGTCGCCGTCCTGCAGCACCGGTTCCATCGATTCACTGGGAATGTAGAAGGGCTGGATGAAGAAGGTCTTGAGCACCAGTGAGATCACCAGCGCTGAGACCGTCACGATCACTGCCTCCTTGACGAAGGTCAGCAGCGTCCGCCACCAAGGGCGGGGGTCGGCGGCTGAATCCGGCTCCGGGTCCGCCTCGCCAGCCTGGACCGGGTCCTGGTCGTCGGGCCCGGGCACGTACTAGTCCGCGGAACTAGTTTCGCGGCGCTCGCGGATCTTGGCGGCCTTGCCGCTACGGCCACGCAGGTAGTAGAGCTTGGCGCGCCGCACGTCACCACGGGTCACGACTTCGATGTGGTCGATGGTGGGCGAGTGCAGCGGGAAGGTCCGCTCCACACCGACCCCGAAGGACACCTTGCGGATCTTGAAGGTCTCGCGCACACCTGCGCCGGACCGGGCGATCACCACACCCTGGAAGACCTGGATACGGGACCGGTTCCCTTCAACGATGTTGACACCGACCTTGAGGGTGTCACCGGGCCGGAAGTTCGGAACCTCGCGCAATGATGCGGCGTCGACTGCGTCCAGCGTGTTCATGTGTGCCTTCCCACGGCTGCCACAGGTCACCCGTGCTGATGTCGGGCGATCAGCGATCGCCGTCATGGTTCATAGGATTCTGGTGGCTCGTGCGTCGCTCCCCTGTGGCAGAGCTGGGCAGCACCAGATAACCGGGACAGTCTGCCACACAGCCGGGCTGTGAAGAAAATCAACGGCGGGTATCAGCCATCGCCGAAACGCACGAACAGCACGTCGTCGCTGGCGCGCACCGCCCCGACGGTGAAGTTCCGCGCACCGATGCGGGTGAATCCGTGCTTGGCGTAGAACCGCTTGGCCCGCTCGTTGCGATCATTGACCCCCAGCCACAACCCCGGCAGCCCCCGGTCGATTGCCGCAGCCTTGGTCGCCGCCATCAAACTGGCGGCAATCCCGCGCCGGTGATGTTCGGGGCGCACGTAGAACTTGCTCAATTCCGCAGTGGGCCGCAGTGGCACGGCCTGCGCCACCTGTCCGTCACCCGGCTCTCCGGCGACGGTCATGCTGTACCCGACGGCAGCGCCAGCGACCCGCGCGATCAGCAGCCAGCGCGACCGATCCTTGAGATAGGACCGGAATCGCTGTTCGGACAGGTTCTCGGCCACGAACTGCGCGATGTCGTCCATCGCCATGTCCGCGGGGCAAGCCAACGGGAACGTATCGGCGGCCAGTTCGGCCAGCATCGGCGCATCGGCCGGGCGCGCCGCCCGGATGGTGACCGGGTGCTCCGCGACCAGATCCGGACGCCGTCGCGCCGTTCGTTCCACCGCCTGCGCCCGTCGCCACTGTGCAATCCGGCCATGATCGCCCGAGCGCAGGACCGGAGGTACGCTCAGCCCTCGCCAATCCGGCGGCTGGGTGTAGACCGGGTACTCCAGCAGGCCGTCCACGCCATGGGATTCCTCCACCACCGACTGCGGATTGCCCAGCACGCCGGGTAGCAGCCGGACCACCGCCTCGGTGATCGCCAACGCCGCGACCTCCCCGCCGTTGAGCACATAATCCCCCAGCGAGACTTCGGCGAGGAGTACCTGCGGGTCGGCGTCGTAGTGCTGCGCGAGCCGCGCATCGATCCCCTCGTAGCGACCGCAGGCGATCACCACCTGGCCACCGTCGGCCACCACCTGGGCCCATTGCTGTGCATCCTGTTGCCGGAGCACGTCCCCGGCCGGAGTGGGCATGATCAGGACCCGTACCGGTGCGCTGGGTTGCAGGACCGCATCGATGGCGCGGCCCCACACGTCCGGACGCATGACCATGCCGGCGCCGCCCCCGAATGGGGTGTCGTCGACGGTGCGGTGTCGATCACTGGTCCAGTCGCGTAGATCATGACTGACGACGTCGACCAGGCCGCGCCGGCGGGCCTTGCCCACCAGTGAGAGTTCCAGTGGCGAGAGATACTCACCGAAGACGGTGATGACGTCGATCCGGCCGCTCACCGGTCACCCGTCATCGGAGCCGTCGATGGCCAGCAGCCCAGCCGGGGCATCGATGACCACAACCCCGGCCTCGGGATCCACCCGCGGCACGATGGCCGCAACGAACGGGATCTGGGTGCGCGCTCCGCCTGGTTCGGCAAGCAGCAGCAGGTCGTGAGCCGGTGAGTGCTGCACCGCCACGATCTGACCCAGGTCGGTGCCATCCGGGCGCTGGGCCGCCAAGCCCACCAATTGGTCGGGATACCAGGCGTCGGCTTCCGGACGCTCGGGCGCCAGCAAGACCACGCCTCGTAGCTGCTCGGCCGCGGTGCGGTTCTCGTACCCGGCGAATCGCGCCTGGGTAGTGCCGCTGTGTTCCCTGACTCGCACTAATTCCAGCGGCCCGGTGTGAGCCGGTTCGGTAACGAATCGGGTTCCCACCTGTAGTCGGCCCGCCGGATCGTCGGTATGCAGCCGCAAGGTGATGTCGCCCTGCAGTCCGTGGGCGGCCCCGAGGGTGGCGACCCGCACGTAGCCGAGCGTCATCGCCTCAGCGGCGGTCGGTGTCCACGACGTCGACTCGCACCGGACCCGACGGCGAAAGCGCGTCGATCACGGTGCGGATCGCACGCGCGGTCCGGCCGTTGCGGCCGATGACGCGCCCGAGGTCGGAGGGGTTGACACGCACCTCCAACAGCTCACCACGGCGCAGCGACCTGCTGGTCACCTCGACATCGTCGGGATTGTCGACGATGCCCCGCACCAGGTGCTCGAGCGCGTCCACCAGCATCAGGCCTGCTCGGCGTCGGCGTCAGCCTCGGGCGCTGCCTCAGCCTCGGCAGCTGCCTTCGCCTCGGCCTCGGCGCTGGCCTTGGCTTGCGAAGCGGCGGCCTTGCGGAGCTCGGCATCGGCGTCAGCGGCGGCGACGGCCTCCTCCGCCGTGACCTTGGCCGGTGCACCCTTCAGGGTGCCTTCAGCACCTGGCAGACCCTTGAAGGACTGCCAGTCACCGGTCACCTTGAGCAGGGCCAGTACCTGCTCGGTCGGCTGCGCACCGACACCCAGCCAGTACTTGGCGCGCTCACCATCGATGTCGATCAGCGACGGCTCGGCCAGCGGGTGGTACTTACCGATCTCTTCGATCACCCGGCCATCGCGCTTGGTGCGCGAATCTGCCACGACCACCCGGTAGTAGGGGGCATGGGTCTTGCCGAGGCGCTTGAGACGAATCTTGACAGCCACGTGTTGGCTCACTCCTGGTTCATGGTGGTGGTCCTGCGCGCACGCACGGTTGGGATCGGCGGCGTCAGTCCCGAGGACACGCTCGACGCCGGTGAGAGGGCCGGGCCGAAACGGGTTCGCCGGGTTATTCTGCCAGAGCCGGGCCGATGCTGGTAACACACCTCGGTACCCGGCGATCCGGTTCGGGTCAGCGGCGCAGGTACTTGCCGAGGTTGAGACCATCCAGGCTGGCCGGGTCCAACTGCTGCTGGGCACCGCCGCCGAAGGCCGAGGAGCTACGTCCGGCCGCCTTCTGTGCGGCCTCCCGCTCCTGTTGTGCCCGCTTGGCCGGGTTGCCCGATTTGCCCTTCTTGGTGCGTTTGGGAGGCGCCATGCGGCCCTTGGACTTCTTGCCACCACCGGGCATCCCACCCATTCCCATCGGGCCCGGTCCGCGGCCACCACCGCGAGCCATCGAGCGCATCATGGTCTTGGCGTGCTCGAAGCGCTCCAGCAGCCCGTTGATCTCGGATACGGTCACACCCGCACCCCGCGCGATCCGGGATCGGCGAGAACCGTTGATGAGCTTGGGGTTGTCGCGCTCGGCCGGCGTCATCGAATTGATGATCGCCTCGACCCGGTCCACTTCGCGTTCGTCGAAGTTCTCCAGTTGCTCGCGCATCTGACCGGCGATCCCGGGGATCATGCCGAGCATCTTCTTCATGGAACCGACCTGGCGCAGCTGGCGCATGTAGTCCATGAAGTCCTGCAGCGTGAACTCGTCGTCGCCGCTGAGCTTGCGCCCCATCTGCTCGGTCTGCTGGGCGTCGAACGCCTTCTCGGTCTGCTCGATGAGGGTGAGCAGGTCGCCCATGTCCAGGATGCGCGAAGCCATCCGGTCCGGGTGGAACCGTTCGAAGTCGGTCAGCTTCTCACCGGTGGAGGCGAACAGCACCGGCTGGCCGGTGACGGTCCGGATCGACAGCGCCGCGCCACCACGGGCGTCGCCATCGAGTTTGCTCAGCACCACACCCGTGAACCCGACGCCGTCGCGGAATGCCTCCGCGGTGGTCACGGCGTCCTGGCCGATCATGGCGTCGACGACGAAGAGCGTCTCGTCGGGTTGCACCGCATCCCGGATGTTGGCGGCCTGGGCCATCATCTCGGCGTCGATACCCAAGCGCCCGGCGGTGTCGACGACGACAACGTCGTGGAACTTCTCGCGGGCGTGCGCCACACCGGAGCTGGCCACCTGAACCGGGTCGCCGATTCCGTTGCCGGGCTCGGGTGCCCACACCGGCACACCGGCCTGGTCCCCCACCACCTGCAACTGGGTGACGGCATTGGGGCGTTGCAGGTCGGAGGCGACCAGCAACGGCGTGTGCCCCTGCTCGCGCAGCCACCGACCCAGCTTCCCCGCCAGCGTGGTCTTACCGGCACCCTGCAGGCCGGCCAGCATGATCACCGTGGGCGGGCGCTTGGCCCAGTGCAGTTCCCTGGCCTGCCCGCCGAGAATCTCGATGAGCTGCTCGTTGACGATCTTGATGACCTGCTGCGCCGGGTTCAGGGCTTGCGACACCTCGGCGGACAGCGCACGTTCTCGGACGCCGTTGGTGAAGGCACGCACGGCCGGGACCGCGACGTCGGCGTCCAGCAACGCCCGCCGGATCTCTGAAATGGTGCGGTCGACGTCGGCTTCGGAGAGCTTGCCCTTGCCGCGTAGGGACTTGAACGTCGCGGTGAGGCGATCAGATAGGGATGCGAACACGCAGGTTCCTTAGATCCGTCGGTCGGTCAGTCTGAGCCCAGGATAGTGTCACCACCCGGCACCGGGGGCGGTGGGCCGGGCCACGGGGTGCGTCAGCCCTGACCGCCGAAGAACCGGGCCACAGCCGACTCGACGTGCTCCATCACGGCAGCCTCGGCCACGCTGCCGCCGGTGATGATCGCCTCGACCAGCGTGCGATGGCGCTCCGTGGCCATATTGGACCGCGCCGGTCCGGCCCCACCATGCATGATGGACATCCGCGTGATGGCTTCCAGGCGGCGCCAGGCATCGACCAGGGCAGCATTCCCGGCCGCCTCGGCCAGGCACAGGTGCAGTGCAATGTCGGCATCGATGGAACCCAGGAGGTCGCCGTGGGCAGCTCTTCCATATCGGCGAGATACTGTCGCAACAAACTGGTGAATCCGGTGGCGCGACTGGAGATCCAGCTCGGCGACTATGCGCACGGCCAGGACCCAAGAGGGCACTCCGGTCCGGCGACGTGCTGGATGGGGAGGGCGGGTACACCGTGTTCGGCAAGCTCGCTCCCGCAGCGGCCAGTCTGGACCTGGCTGCGTTGCCATTGGGTCTAGCACACTCGGCCAAGCTGGTGCGCGACGTGCCGGATGGCGGCGTGGTCACCTGGAACGATGTCGAGGTGGACGAGTCGTCGTTCGCAGTGAAGATCCGCCGGGAACTCGAGAACGAGTTCCGCAGCCAGAACGCCTGACCCGACCTCCGCACGGAACGGACCCTTGGAATGAAGACCCTGGTTCTTGACGACGACCCCACCGGCACCCAGGCCGCCGCCGACGTCGCAGTGGTACTGGAGCCCCAAGGCCAGGCCGTGGTGGCAGTCCTAGAGGCCGAACCCGCCGTCTATGTGCAGACCAACTCCCGCGCCATCGACGCGCAGGCCGCGGTTGCCCGGGTCACGGCGATCCGGGAGGCCGTGGCCGGCTACTCGGCTCGCTCCGGCGAACAGGTGCGGGTAGTCCTGCGCGGCGACTCCACGCTGCGAGGGCACGTGTTCGCCGAGACCGACGCCATCGCTCCCGCCGACGCAGTGATCGTCTTCGCCCCGGCGTTCCCCGGTGGCGGGCGGGTCACCGTGGATGGCGTGCACTACGTGGAGGTCGACGGCGTTCGGGTGCCTGCGGCACAGTCTGAGTACGCCGATGACCCGGTGTTCCCGTTCACCTCCTCCGCGCTGGTGGACTATGTGGCGGAGAAGTCCGGGCATCAAGCGCTCTCGGTGCCGTTGGCACAGGTGCGGGCAGGACAGTTCGCGCATGCGCTGCAATCGGCGGCACCAGGAACGGTGCTGCTACCCGACCTGGAACACGACAGCGACGCGACCTTGATCGCACACGGGATCATGGCGGCGGAAGCTGCCGGAGTCACCGTGGTGGTGCGATGCGCGGCTCCGCTTGCCGCTGAATTGGCCGGAGTGCGCTCATCCGGCTCGCTGACGGCCGAGCAACTACCGACCAGCAGGCGCGCCCTGGTCGTGTGTGGATCACATACGACGGGGGCGACGTCGCAGTTGCAGGTGCTTGCCGAGCGAGGTGGACCCGCCCTCGAAATCTCCACCGAGGCGGTGTTCTCCGACCCCGCTGCTGAGGTGGCCCGGGTGCTCCAGGCGGCCCGTGAACACCTGCTCGCCGGTCGGACCCCGATGATCTCCACCGAGCGGCACCGCCGTCCCGAGCACGACACGTTGGCGCATGGGGAAGCGGTGATGAGGTGCCTGATCGCGGTGACTCGGCATCTGGTACCCGAGGTCGACGTCATCGTCAGCAAGGGTGGCATCACGGCCTCGGAAGTAGCCTCGACCGCAATCGGGGCCACCACCGCACGGGTCCTGGGGCAGGTGCTGGCCGGAGTGTCGGTATGGCGTATGAGCACCGATGCCGGATCGCCCATTCTGCAGGTGATCGTGCCCGGGAACGTCGGCGGCCCGACGGCGATCCGGGATGCGCTGGCTGCCATTTGCCCTAGCGGCCAAGGGTGACCAGCACCGCACCAGTGAGGGTGTCGATGAGCTGGGCACGCCAACTGGTCCAGGCCTTCGGCCCGGCAGCCTTGGCATCGGCTTCGCTGAGGTGTCGCAGCAGCACCACCAGATCGTCACGGTAGTCCAGCGCCTGCGCCACCGAGGCCGCGACCGCGGGGTCGGAGGGATCGGCCGTGGTGGCGGTATGCGCCAACAGCAGATGGTGCCGGATCAGCAGCAGGATGTCAGCCCGTCGCTGCCCCTCGATTCCGATACGGTCCAGCAGCGGAGCCGCCCGCTGCTCCCCCACCAGCGCATGATCCTGCGCACCCGCCACCTTGCCGATGTCATGCAGCAGAGCAGAGATCAGCAATGTCTGCGGGTCAGCGACCGCACGTGCCGCATCGCGTACATTGGCTGCGGTTTGCACCAGATGCCGGTCCACGGTGAACCGGTGCACCGGTGAGTGCTGCGGGCGGTTGCGCACCGCTTCCCATTCGGGGAACCAGCGGGTGACCAGGCCGGCGAGGTCCAATGCCTCCCACAGCGGCACCTGGGCATCACCACTACCAAGCAGCGTGATCAGGTGCTCGCGGGCAGCAGCGGTCCAGACCTTCGGCAGATCCGGGGTTCGTTGCAAGGATGCGATTGTCACCGGTGACAGGGGCAGGCCGGTACCTGCGGCAGTGGCGGCAGCACGGAGCGGCAATTCCGGATCGCTGCCCGGCTCGGCGTCGATGCCCAGGACGAGTTCACCGTCGTGTTCCACCAGCCCTTCGGCGACCGAGCGGAGCCGGGGTGGCATTCGGCGGCCGCGCACCAACGTAGGCCGGAACGGGAAGGTCCTGCGGCTCAGCGCCTGCCGCGCGTGACGCACGGTGGTATCCAGCGAGTAGGCGATGACCCGGGCAGCGCCCGCTAGTGCGATCAGGAGTTCGTCTGGGTCACCGAACCCCAGCAGGTCCGCCACCTCTTGCTGATAAACCCGCAGCAACCTGCTGGCAGGCCGCCCGGTCACCGAGGCGAGCGCGTCACGCACGTCGAGGATCTGGGCGTAGGCCTCATCGACCTGCCCATGCGGCCGGTCGGTCAGCCAGGTGGCGGCCAGCGCCTGCAGCACCACGGCGTCGCGGATTCCGCCCCGGGCCTCCTTCAGATCCGCCTCGATCAGGTAGGCGACCTCACCGTGCCGTTCAGCGCGGGTCTTGGTGGAGTTGAGCAATTCCGGTAGCCGCCGGCGCGCGGCCGAGCGCCAGTCGGCCAGCACCGCGGCCCGGGCACGATGGAGCACGCCGTCGTCACCGGCGACCCCACGAACATTGAGCAGCCCGACGGCAGCCGGCAGGTCGGCGGACGCCACCCCGCGGCATTGGGCCAGCGTGCGCACCGAATGGTCCAGGTCCAGGCCGGCGTCCCAGATCGGGTACCAGAGCGCATTGGCGAGCGCCGCGACCTGGTCGACGCTGTGGTGCTGGCCGTCATACACCAGGAGCAGATCGAGATCCGAGGTGGGGCCGGCGTCTCGGCGCCCGTGGGAGCCGACCGCAGCCAGCGCAATCCCAGTACTCAGGTCGATACCGGTGCTGGTTCCGGCCTCCAGCCACAGATCGACCAGGGCGGTGTCGACCAGGTCGGCGAGTTGTTCGCGGTACCTGATGCCATCGTGCTGGCGAGGCAACGCCAGACGGGCCGCGCGGAGGCCCCGCAGCGGGTGCTGCGGGGCCTCCGGGGACTGCGCGGTACCTGGACTAGAGGGCATCTGGTCCGCTGGCGCCGGTGCGGACCCGGATGACCTCGTCGACGCTGGAGACCCAGACCTTTCCGTCGCCGATCTTGCCGGTCTGGGCGGCGTTGACGACGATCCCGGTCAGGCTGGTGATGTCGTCGTCGGCCACGAGTACCTCGACCCGGACCTTCGGTACGAGGTCCACGGTGTACTCGGCGCCCCGGTAGACCTCGGTGTGACCCTTCTGCCGACCGTAGCCACTGGCTTCGGAGACGGTCAGTCCACGGACACCGGCGGCTTCCAGAGCCGACTTGACCTCGTCCAGCTTGTGCGGCTGGATCACTGCGGTGATGAGCTTCATGTCAGATTCCCTCGTAGGCGGTTTCGGCGTGCTCGGCTAGGTCGATACCGGAGACTTCCTGCTCCTCCGGAATGCGCCAGCCCATGGTCGCCTTGAGTGCGTACCCGACGACAACGGTAACCAGACCGGAGATGATCAGTGCCGCCACGGCGATCACCGTCTGGATGACCAACTGGGAGATGCCGCCACCGAAGAACAGGCCGACGTCGGTGGCCAGCAGGCCGATCAGGACGGTGCCGAGCAGGCCCGCCACCAGGTGGATGCCGACGACGTCGAGTGAGTCGTCGAACCCGAACTTGTACTTGAGGCTGACGGCCAGGGCACACACCGCACCGGCGATGGCGCCCAGGATCAGCGAGGTGACCGGTAGCAGAGACCCTGCTGCGGGGGTGATCGCGACCAGACCGGCTACCACACCGGATGCGGCGCCTAGCGAGGTGGCCTTGCCGTTCTTGATCCGTTCGGTGATGAGCCAGGCCAGCATCGCTGCGCAGGTGGCTGCCGTGGTGTTGACCCAAGCCAGGCCGGCGAATCCATCGGAGGTAAACGCCGAACCGGCATTGAACCCGAACCAGCCGAACCACAGAAGTGCGGCGCCGAGCATCACCAGCGGCAGGTTGTTCGGCTTCATCGGCTCCTTGCCGAAGCCTTTGCGCTTGCCGATGATCAGCGCTAGCACCAAGCCCGCCATACCGGCGTTGATGTGCACCACCGTGCCACCGGCGAAGTCGATCGGTGCTACGTTTGCCGCGCCGTCGGTGACCCCGTAGATCAGTGCTGCCAGGCTGCCCTCGGCTCCGGAGAGCAGGCCGCCGCCCCACACCATGTGGGCGATCGGGAAGTAGGCCAGGGTGGCCCAGATACCGGCGAAGACCATCCAGGTGGAGAACTTGACCCGGTCGGCGATGGAGCCGGAGATCAGCGCGACCGTGATGATCGCGAAGGTCGCCTGGAATCCGACACCCACGATGTTCGGAACGCCGTAGTCGTCGATCAGGAAGTTGCCGGCGTCATCGAAGATCGCTCCCGCGAGTCCGAACTGCTCGAACGGGTTACCGAATAGTCCGGCGACCCCAGTGCCATAGGACATCGACCAGCCCCAGAGCACGTAGATCACGCCGACGACGGCAAGCGCGCCGAACGACATCATCATCATGTTCAGGACTGACTTCGCACGGCTCATACCGCCGTAGAACATAGCCAGGCCCGGTGTCATCAGGAGCACGAGGGATGCACTGGTCAGCATCCACGCGCTAGCTCCAAAGTTGAGCTCTTCCATCAATCCGCCTTTCAGACCCGGGCCGTGCGTGGTTGGCCGGGGTTGGAAAGAGCGTCGGGCAGGCGGGTTTCAGTCCGGCGCCACTGGTGTTACGTCCGTGTGACGCAATCTGAGCCCATGTGAACGTTGTGTTTCCCAGACCGGCTACGGCCGCATCATGAGACGATCGCGTCCACGAACTCCTTCGGATCGAACGGCGCCAGGTCATCGGGGCCTTCCCCGAGTCCGACGAACTTGACCGGCACTCCCAGTTCCCGCTGCACCGCGACCACGATGCCGCCCTTGGCGGTACCGTCCAGCTTGGTGAGCACGATGCCGGTGACATCGACCACGTCCGCGAACACCTGTGCCTGGCGCAGACCGTTCTGACCGGTGGTGGCATCCAGTACCAGCAGCACCTCCGCGACCGGGGCCTGGCGTGCGATCACGCGCTTGATCTTGCCGAGTTCGTCCATCAGCCCGGCCTTGTTCTGGAGCCTGCCGGCAGTATCGACCAGCACCACATCCGCGTCCGCCTCACGTCCGGCCTTGACGGCGTCGAAGGCCACGGCTGCCGGATCGGCTCCATCGCGGTCGGAGCGCACGACCGGCACCCCAACCCGTTGGCCCCAGGTGGTCAGCTGGTCGGCAGCCGCTGCGCGGAAGGTATCGGCGGCTCCCAGCACGACGTCCTTGTCCTGGGCGACCAGTACCCGTGCGAGTTTGCCGACGGTGGTGGTCTTGCCGGTGCCATTGACGCCCACCACCAGGATGGTGGCCGGATGGGGCTCGCCATCATCACCCAGCACCGCGCTGGTGGCCAGGTCCCGGTTCATGGATGGGTCCACCAGCGTGAGCAGTTCGGTCCGCAGCAGTTCCCGGACAGCATCGGCGTCTGCGCCGCCGACCACTTGGGACCGGGTGCGCAGAGCTTCCATCAGTTCGTCGGTGGGCCCCGGACCCAGATCTGCTAGCAGCAGTGTTTCCTCGATCTCTTCCCAGTCGGCCGATGAGAGCGAGTCACGTGACAGCAGGCCCAGCAGCGTCCTTCCCAGCGCGCCGGAACGGGACAGGCGATCTCGCAGCCGTTGCATCCGGCCAGCCACCGACTCCGGCCGCTCCGGGGTGGTGGTGGGCCCGGCCTGCGAGTCGGCAGGCGCCGTAAAATCGGTGTCCGGTTCCTGGACGGCCACGGCTGTGGCGGCTGGCTCAGATCCTTCGGCCTCCTGCTCACCGGCAGCGGCCCTCGGACCGCCCTCTGGTGGTGGCGCGGTTCCCGACCGGCGTGCGCGCCCGGACAGCAGCGCGATGCCGCCGCCCAGCAGCAGGAGCACGAGTACGGCGATGAGGATGATCTGCGTGGTGTCCATAGGTGCACCATCTTGACCTACCGCCGCAGGCGAATCACACCATCAGGGCGTGCGCAGCTTGCGCAGGGCGCGCAGGTCCACCGGGCGGTGGTAGGCCTGCCCGGGCTCGGCCATCGTGAGAATGTCATCGACCTCGAAGTCATCGTCGGCAGCGGTGACCGGGTCAGCCAGGCGGGCGGATTCGGAGCGCATCTGCGCAATTTCCTCACGGCTGTGCCAGGAGCCGTAGGAGTCCCTCATCCACGGCCACAAGCCGGATTCGGGAACGTGCCGAACGATCAGAACAACCAAGACCACCAGGGAGATCGCGAACGCTACCCCCGCTACAACCAATGCATCCACGATGCATAGTATTGCCCCAGCGGGCCGCGGATTCCTAGCGGCGCAACGCGCCTTTATCGAATCGTCACCGGAGCCGGTTGGCAGACGATCTCACGACCGTCAGACGTGCCCTAGCGAGTTTTCGAAGGTTTTAAATAGCCTCGCCAAGTCGTTGACTAATGAGCGTGGTGACACCATCGCCACGCATAGTGACACCATAGAGCGCATCCGCGATCTCCATAGTGCGTTTCTGGTGCGTCACCACGATCAACTGGGAGTCTTCCTGTAGTTCGCGGAAGATCTCCAGCAGCCGGCCCAAGTTGACGTCATCGAGAGCGGCCTCCACCTCATCCATGACATAAAACGGGCTGGGCCTGGCCTTAAAAATCGCCACCAATAGCGCAACGGCGGTCAATGATCGCTCACCGCCGGACAACAGCGATAGCCGTTTTACCTTCTTACCCGGTGGCCGGGCTTCCACATCGATCCCGGTCGTGAGCATGTTGGCGGAGTCGGTCAGCTGCAGCCGGCCTTCCCCACCCGGGAATAGGCGGCTGAATACGCCCTCGAACTCACGGGCGGTATCGGCATAGGCCTGCGCGAATACCGTTTCCACACGCTCATCGATTTCCCGGATGATCTCTTCGAGGTCGGCGCGGGACTTCTTCAGGTCCGCCAATTGCTCGGTGAGGAATCGGTGTCGCTCCTCCAGCGCAGCGTGCTCCTCCAGCGCCAGGGGGTTGACCCTGCCGAGTTGCTTCAACGTCCGTTCGGCATTGCGCAACCGCTTCTCCTGCTCCTGGCGCACATATGGCCGATGCTGTGTTTCGTCGGCATCATCGTCCCCGGACGGCAGGACCACCGGCACCAACTGGTCCGGACCGTATTCGGTGACCAGCACCTCGGGATCCAGTCCGAGTTCCTCGACCGACCGCTGTTGCAACTGCTCGATGCGCAACTGCTGCTGAGCCCGGGCTACCTCATCGCGGTGCACCACATCGGTCAGCTCCGCATGTTCTGCGGCCAGCTCGTCCAGGGTCGAACGCACCTGGGTGATCTCGGAATCGCGGACCGTGCGGGCGGACTCCGCCACCTCCCGCTGCCGGTGCGCCAGCGCCAGCGAACTCTCCAGCGCGTTCGCCGCCCGCTCGGCACCACGCCGGACCTCGTCGGCGATCTGGGCCTGCTCGGCCCGGCGTTGCGCGCGCTCGGCGGCCACCTTGCGTGCCTGGCGTTCGGTGGCCGCAGCACGTTCCAGAGACTCGGCCCGGCCTCGGATCGCGCGCACGCGCTCCTCGGCGGTGCGCAGCACCAGACGGGTATCGGTCTCCACGCCGCGCGCGGCGGTTGCGGAGGCAGCAGTCTGCTCACGCGCGGTGGTGGCGTGTTCCAGATCTCCCTGCGCCTGTACCGGTTCCCGTTCGGCGATCTCCAGCCGCTCGGTCAGCTCGGCCAGTTCGTCCGCATACCGCTCGCGCTCGGCCTCGGCTACCTCGATCGCCGGCTGGATGCGCTCCACTTCGGCTGCCGCTGCGCGCGCTGCCGAACCCAGCTGGCCCAGGCGTTCGGCTACCGCGGCGAACTCGGCGTCCGAGGCATGCAACGCCGCGAGGGTCCGCTCGACCTCAGCCGTGGCGTGCTGTTGTTGTTCCCGCACCGGCCCCAGCGCGAACCGTGTCTGTTCGGCGCGGGCCACCGCAGCCGCCAGTTCGGTTGCTGCTTCCTCGCGCGCTGCATGTAGTTCCAGCACACTGGGCCCCCCGCTGCTGCCACCGCGGATCTGACTGCGGGAGAGCAGGTCGCCGTCGCGGGTGACAGCAATGACATCGGCCGCCGCCACTGCCGCACGGGCGTCCGCGAGATCTTCGACAACCACCACGGCGGCCAACAGCCGGCTCACGGTGCCGCGCACCCGGGCGTCACCGGTCACCAAACCCGCTGCCCAGACGCCTGCCGGCGCAGCCGCCGACTCGGCATCATAGTCGGCATCGGCGACCACCAGCCGGGCCTGGCCTGCTTCCTGATCGCGCACGAACCGCAGTGCATCGACGGCACCGTCGACGTCCTCGACCACGGCCGCGTCGGCGAGACTGCCCAATGCCGCGGCGATCGCACTCTCATATCCCGGCTCGACCTTGAGGTAGTCGGCCAGGGTATCGGTGATCGCGATCTGGTCCGCCTGCAGCAGGGTGCCGGTGGCATCCTGACGCGCCAGTGATAGATCCAGGGCATCGCGCCGGGCGGTCCAGGTTGCCCGGTCGCCCTCGGCCTGTCGCTCCGATTCCAGAAGCTGCGCCACCGTCGCGTCGATCTGCGCCAGGCTCGCCAGGGCATCCTCATGTGCGGCGTCGAGGCCTTCCTCACCCTGTTGCGCGCCCATCACCTGCTGCTCGGCCACCGCGAACTCCGCTTGCGCCGCACGGCCCCGTTCCGACGCGGCATGGAGTTGCTCACGCAATCGCGTGAGTTGAGATTCCGCCCCTTCCAGTCTGCTGCGGCGGGCGGCGACCTGGCCGGTGAGCCGTGCCAGACCCTCGCGCCGGTCCGCGACTCCCCGGTGGACGGCGGCCAGCGCCTTCTCGGCCTCGTTGGCCGCCGCTTCCCGGTGCTGTCGTTCGACGACGGCGGCCTGCAGATCGGCCTGCGCCCGCTCGGCCTCACTGGCCAACTCGGCTTCTTCGGCCCGGGCACGCTGCGCCTGCTGATCCAGGTCGTCCGGATCCCGGCCTCCGCCATCGGTGGGCGCCGGGGCGCCGAGCAGGCGGCACCGCTCGGCCGCGAGCGTCATCGTCCCACGCAGTCGTTCAGCCAGGCTGGTCAGGCGGTAGTAGGTATCGGAGGCTTCGCTGATCGCCGGAGCGGCCTTTGCCGCCTCGGCTTCCAGGTCGGTGAGCCGATGACGTGCCTGCGACTGGGCCGCTTCCACCTGGTCGCGCCGCTGTCGCAGCGCGGTCTCGTCGGCCTGCTCCGCTGCGGCTGTCGCCATGAGCTGGACCAGGTCATCGGCCAGCAGTCTGGCCTTGGCGTCGCGTAGATCGATCTGCACCGTCTGGGCCTTGCGGGCGACCTCGGCCTGCCGGGCCAGCGGCCCCAGCTGCCGGCGGATCTCGGATGTGAGGTCGGTGACCCGCGCCAGGTTCGCGGCCATCGTCTCCAGTTTGCGCAGCGCCTTCTCTTTGCGCTTGCGGTGCTTCAGGACTCCTGCGGCTTCCTCGATGAAGTGGCGCCGCTCCTCGGGGCTGGCCTGCAGCACTGCATCCAGCCGTCCCTGTCCCACGATCACGTGCATCTCGCGACCCATGCCGGTGTCGCTGAGCAGGTCCTGAATATCGAGCAGCCGGCACGCCGTGCCATTGATGGCGTACTCACTGCCGCCATTGCGAAACAGGGTGCGAGTGATCGTGACCTCGGTGTAGTCGATCGGCAGGGCACCATCGGTGTTGTCGATCGTCAGGGACACTTCGGCGCGGCCCAGCGGTGGCCGCGATGAGGTACCGGCAAAGATGACATCGGCCATCGCCCCGCCGCGCAGGCTCTTGGCCCCCTGCTCCCCCATCACCCAGGCAAGTGCGTCCACCACGTTGGACTTGCCCGACCCATTGGGACCCACGACGCAGGTGATCCCGGGTTCCAGGTTCAGGGTCGTCGCCGACGCAAACGACTTGAAGCCGCGCAGCGTCAACGTCTTCAGGTGCACGCGGCCAGCCTAGGGGCAGTCAGGCCGGTGCCCGAAGCACCCGGTGGCGCGTGTGCGCGAACCGGTGGTCAGGAATCGGGGAACCACAGGGAGATTTCCCGGGTGGCCGAGGCCGGCGAGTCCGACCCGTGCACCAGGTTCTGCAGCACCTTCAGACCCCAATCCCGGCCCAGGTCTCCCCGAATGGTCCCCGGGGCGGCGGCGGTGGGATCGGTGGCGCCGGCCAGCGACCGGAATCCCTCGATAACCCGGTGCCCTTCGACTACGGCCGCCACCACCGGGCCGGAACGCATGAACTCGACCAAGGGTTGGTAGAACGGCTTGCCGAGGTGCTCGGCGTAATGCCCGGCCAGCAGGTCGTCCGTGGGCACGCGCAGGTCCAGGCGGGCCAGCGTGTACCCCTTGGCCTCGATGCGGCGCAGAATCTCCCCCGTCAGCCCGCGGCGGACGCCGTCGGGCTTGACCAGGACGAGAGTGCGTTCGGGGCTTGCAGAGTCCGTCATGGCTTCAACCTATCCGGACCGGCAGGCTCATGCTTGCGCACGGCCACGCTCGGCCCGTTCGGAATCGATGCGCCCGCCGAGGATGACCGCGACCACCCACAGGGCCAGGAACACCGCACCAACCACGAACATCATCGGCACCACTAGCCCGCTGGCCAGCAGCAGCAACTGCACCGCCGATCCGATCCAGATCCCGGGTGGGCGGCGCAATAGCCCGAGCGCCAGCAAGCAGAGCAGTGCGACCGCCCCGGCAACGGACCAGATCGCGGTGGTCGGCGTGCCGGGATCCCGCAGCCCGTATGCGGCGAGCGCCGCGAGCCACACCACCACCAGTTCCGATCCGAGCACGGCCGAGCAGAACACTCCGCGAGCTGATCGTTGTGGTCGGTCCGCGCCCGCCGGCGCCGACCCCTGTGCGGTGCTCACTAGGGCAGCGCGGTTGCCTGACCGGGGCTTGCTTGCTGAGCCAAAGCCGTCGACAGAGCGAGCAGCAGCGGGTAGTCGGTGGTCTTGGCTAGCTGCACGGTGAAGGCCTTGCCCTGTGTGCGGCTGGTGACGACCACCGTCCCGCCCTTGAGGCGGATCTGGCTGAAGTCGGGCCAGGTGACGGACTTGCGGCCTTTGCTGATCCCTTCGCGCGAGAGTGTCACGGCTCCGAACTGCAATGCCTGCCCTTGGTTGATGTGCTGCATGGCTGGCGGCACCTTGGCCTGTGCGGAACGGACCTGTACCTGCTCAATGAGCTCGGCGCTATTGCTCATCCCGCCCAGGACAATGCTCTTCAGCCCGGGCCCGCCAAGGTTGTGGGTCACCACATTCCGGTTGATCACCAGGGAGTACTTGACATCGGTCCAGGCGACGTCGGCGATCTTGCCCCGGCTGATCACGCGAACGCCGTCATTGAAGGTCTGGATGAGTTGTCCATTCTGCGGCAGCCCTGCAACCAGCCCGGCAACCGCGATGGCTCCGAACAATGCTGCACCCAGGTACTGCAGTGGCTCCGAACGGGCCATACCGGTGAGCAGGAAGAAGGTGGCAGCGCCTGCAGCGGCGGCCCCGATCAGGATGAACAACATGTTGCCACTGGCGGTGCGGGCGTACTGGCCCAGCGGCGTTCCGTGGTCGTCGCGCAGCTGCGACTTGAGCGTGACGTCCTGCCGCCACCGGATCACCACGAAGACCGCCAGCGCCACACCCAGCACCATCAGTGCCAGGCCCACGTACTGAGTGATCTCGTTGGTGCGCTGGGCACTGGCCAGCACCTCGGTGTAGGTCTCGGTCCCGGTGGGTACGCCGTTGGTGATCGTCTCGCATATGTCCGCCGGCCCCATCTGCTCCGATCCGCACATCGCCCGTACGGGAGCATTGTTGCCCCAGATGTAGGCGCCGACGCCGATCGCGCTCAGCAGCACCATGGTGAAGATACTCAGGATCGGCAGCGCGCCGAACTTCCGTGCCCCGTCGTTGGCCGAGTTCGAGGGGCCGGGGCCGGGCCCAGTTGAAGAAGATGTCATGGCGCACACGCTAGCGGCCCCCGCTCACATCGCTGAACCAAACACCAGGGGCAGACCTACCCATAGCGCTGCACGGGCAAATCGGCCCTAGTCGAACGTGCTCACCACGGCAGCATGGTCGGACCAGCGCTGCGCGTACGAAGGCGCCCGGCCGACCACCGAACTGCGGGACCGCCGCGCCAGGCCGGTAGTGGCTAGGTGATAGTCGATGCGCCAGCCCGCATCGTTGTCGAAAGCCTGACCGCGCCAGGACCACCAGGTGTATGGGCCGGGACCGTCCGGGGCGTGCTTTCGGCCGATATCCACCCAGTTTCCCGGTCGGCGACGAGGCCTCGGCGCCTTCTTGTCGGCGTCGAAGCCGTACCCGAGCCAGCGGTCGAAATACTCGCGCTCACGGGGCAGGAACCCCGCCTTCGACCGGTTTCCACGCCAGTTCTTCAGGTCGAGATCTTGATGAGCAACATTGAGGTCACCGGTGATCAGCGCCTCCCCCTGCCCCTGGGCGGCTTCGTGTTCGAGTTCCCGCATCCGGGTCCGCATCGCGGAAAGGAACCGGAACTTCACCCGTTGCCGCGCAGTATCGGCTTCTCCGGTGTGCACGTAGGCGGAAACGGCGGTCAGTTGCTGACCGAACCGGCCGCCGTGGAAGTCGGCCTCGATCCAGCGCCCATCGGAGCGAAACGACCCCAGCCCGATCCGAACCGCACTGGGCCGGGACCGGGACAGGATGGCAACCCCGCTTCGACCCGCCTGGTCCGAGGGTGCGTAGCTGACATGCCAGTACTCGAATGGGCTACCGGCCAGCGATTCGGCCAGCTGTGCGGGATCACCACGCACTTCTTGCAGGGTGAGGAGGTCGACATCGGCAGCGGCCAGCCACTCGATGCCTCCGCGTCTGCGAGCCGCTCGGATTCCGTTGACATTGGCCGAGGCGATCGACAGCACGTGGCTCCTTCTGGTCGGGCATGGACGGCGGGCAACGGCGCCCAGCTTAGGGGCGCTAGGCCTGCTCGGCCTGCACCACCACCACCGCCCAGCTCAGCTGCGGCAATCGAAGCCGCACCTGCTCGCCGTCGGTCTCCACACCCGGCAAGGGTCGCAGCGCAACCGGCTGCCGGTGCTCGGTGTTGGCGGAGAATCGGTCACCGCCTTCGGGCGTGCTGAGCACTTCCGCTCGAACCACGGTCGTCGCCCGGAATCCGCGCAACACGACCTGCACGTCGGCGACCTCCTCCAGGCCACGGTTGGCCAGGAACAGCGCCACTGCCCCGGAATCGGCATCCCAGGTGGCGCTGACGTCGACCGCGTTCGCACCACCGTACTGCGCGGTGTCGATGATGTCGCTGGTCACCTGCGTGTGCAAGATCTGGCCACGTGCAAGCTCCGACATCCGGGCGAAAGGCCAGAAGGTGCTCTGCCGCCAGGCCGGTCCGGCCGGTTCGGAACGGATCGGGGCAATCACGTTCACCAGTTGTGCCTGGTTGGCGATCTTGACCCGGTCACCATGGCGCAACAGCGAGTTCAGGAACGTCCCGACCACAACCGCATCGGTCACGTTGTAGCTGTCCTCGATCAACCGGGGGTGTTCGCGCCAGGGCTCTTGCGCGCCATGCGGCTGGTCGATGCCCTCCACTCCCCGCAGGTACCAGACGTTCCACTCATCGAACGAGAGATCGATCCGCTTGCGGTGCTTTCCCGCGGCCCGGACGGCGTCAGCCGTACTGATGACCGATTCGATGAAGTAGTCCATATCGAGTGCCGACGCCAGAAAGCTCTCGGCATCACCGTCGAGTTCCTGGTAGTAGGCGTGTAGCGAGATGTAGTCGACCTCGTCGTAGGTATGACGCAGAACCTCCTGCTCCCAAGTGCCGAAAGTGGGCATCCGCGAGTTCGACGAACCCACGGCGACCAGTTCGATGCCCGGGTCCACCAGCCGCATCGCTTTGGCGGCCTCCTGGGCCAGACGGCCATACTCGGCGGCGGTCTTGTGACCGATCTGCCACGGGCCATCCAGTTCATTGCCCAGGCACCAGAGCTTGATATCGAAGGGCGCTGCGGACCCGTGCTGCCTGCGCAGATCCGACAGGTAGGTACCACCAGGATGGTTGGCGTACTCGACCAGTTCCCTGGCGGCGTCCACTCCCCGGGTACCGAGGTTGATGGTTTCCATCACCTCAACGTCTGCGAGCTCGGCCCACCCCATGAACTCATGCAGGCCAAAGGCGTTGGTCTCGACGCTGTGCCAGGCTCCATCCAACCTGGTCGGCCGGTTCTCGCGGGGCCCGACCGCGTCCTCCCAGTTGTGGCCGGAGACAAAGTTCCCGCCCGGGTAGCGCACGATGGTCGGACCCATCTCGGTGACCAGATCCAGTACGTCACGCCGGTACCCCTGCTCATCGGCGGCCGGATGCCCCGGCTCGTAGATGCCGGTATAGACGCAGCGGCCCATGTGTTCGACGAACGATCCGAAAATCCGCCGGGGGACCTGGGCGATGGTGAAATCGCGATCGAGGACGATTCGAGCGTGAGACAACGAGCGCTCCTTCCGAGCGATAAGTGGTTACTGGCCGCCGAAACCGCTGGTGGCCACGCCCTTGATGATCTGGCGCTGGAACACCAGGAACACCAGGATCAGCGGCAGCGCCGCCAGCACCGCCTGCGCCATCGTCTGCGCGTACTGGATGCCGTAGGCACTGATCACGGTTTCCAGCCCGGTAGGCAGGGTCATCAGCGCGGTGTCGTTGATGACGATGAATGGCCAGAGGAAGTTGTTCCACGCACCGATGAAGACGAAGATCGCAACCGAAGCCAGGATCGGGCGTGACAGCGGCAACACGACCGACCAGAAGATCCGGAACCGGCCGGCGCCGTCGATCCGCGCCGCGTCCTCCAACTCGATGGGAACCTGGTCGAAGAACTTCTTCAGGATGAAAACCATCGCCGGCGCGATCACCTGCGGCAAGATCAGACCCCAGTAGGTATCGACCAGCCGCAGCACCAGCATCTCGTAGAACAGCGGCACTATCAGCACCTGCGGAGGGATCACGATCGAGGCGATCACCACCACGTACAGCCACCGGCGGCCGGTGAAGTCGACGCGAGCGAACGCATAGGCCGCACCCGCCGAGATCGCCACAGTGATGACGGTGATGATGGTGGAGGTGAGCAAGCTGTTCCAGGCCCAGATCGGCACGTTGCCTGCCGCCAGCACCTCACGGAACGCTTCCAGGGTGAAGCCGCTCGCGGGAATCCAGCTGGGATCCCCCGCGGCGTCGAGCTCCTGCTTCAACGAGGTATCCACCGCCCAGAGGAATGGGCTGAGCCAGATGATCGCCATCCCGATAAGGATCACGAAAGCCACGATCTGGCCCGGTCCCACGCGCCGGCTGGGGCCCCGTGCGACGCGGGCTGCCGCCGGTGAGCTCTCGGTTGCGGCGGCACTCATGCTGCACTCCTTCGTGCGGTGATCCGGACTTGGACGATCGAAAGGATGATGATCAGGGCGAAGAACACGTAGGAGACCGCCGCCGAGAAGCCGAACCGGAAACCGGTGAATCCGATTTCGTAGACGTACAGCAGGATCGAGCGCGTCGTCCCCCCAGGCCCCCCTTCGGTCATTTGGTAAACCTGGTCGAACAGCTTCAGCGACGCCAGGATCTGCAGCATCACGATCAGCACGGTCGTCGGCCATAGTTGCGGCATCGTGATGGACCAGAACTGCCGGAACCGACCCGCACCATCGATCTGTGCCGCCTCGTACTGCTGCGGGGGAATGTTCTGGATCGCCGCCAGGTAGAGCAGGAAATTGAAGCCGATCGTCCACCAGATGGTCGCGATCACCACCCCGATCATGGCCGTGTTCGGATCCTGCAGCACCGAAAGCGGTTCGGCTCCGATGATCGCCAGCAAGCCGTTCACGGCGCCCAGTTGCGGGTTGAACAGCCATACCCAGATGTGGCTGACCACGGTGGAGGCCAACAGGTAGGGCATGAAGAACGACAGCCGCCACAGCCATTGGCCGGGCAGTCCCTGTTCGACCAGGACTGCCATGACCAGGGCCAGCACGACCAGCGGAACCGTCGTCAGCACCGTGAAGTAGGCGGTGTTGCCCAGTGAGCGCCACATGTCGGCGTCGGCGAACGCTTCGACGTAGTTGGCGAAACCGACGAAGTTCCCACCCGCACCGGTCAGCGATAGGTCGGTGAAGCTCAGGTACAGGCCGTGCAGCATGGGCCAGACCAGGAACGCGATGAAGAACACTAGGAACGGTGCCACGAAGACCCAACCGGCCAGCCGGTCGGACACGGTGCCGGATCGGATGGCGGATCCAGCCGGCCGGGAGGCACGCTGGGTTGACATCTGTGCTGTTGCGGTAGCCATTGATTGCCTCCTCTATCCGGCCACGGGGTTGGGCATATCGAGCAGTCCGTTCACTCGCCCGATGAAACCGTCGAAGCCGTCGGCAGCATCGGACTTGTCGAGCAGCACCCCCTGGACGTACTCGGCGAAGTAGCCATGGAAGTTGCTGCCGGAACCGGTGAACCAGGCCGGTGGGTCGTAGTTCAGGATGTCCGCCGCATTGGCGTAGTGCGCCTGTGGCATCAGGTCGCGGTACTCGGAACTCTCGGTGACTGGCAGGTACGACGGGATGTGCCCGGCCTCGGCCCAGGACAGTGAGGACTTCAGCAGATCCGACGCGAATCGGTATACCTCGCGCCGCTTGTCCGGGTCGGGATTGTCCTGGTGCGGCAGCACGAAGGAATGCGAGTCGCCATAGGCCGCGGGCGTACCGAAAACGAAAGGGATCGTCTGAGCATCCACCGGCAACTCCGCGGTGCGCATGGTCGGCAGTTCCCAGACGCCGGTGAAGAACAGTCCGCTCTCCCCGGTGGCGAACTCCGCCACCGCATTGCCGTAGTCGCTATTGGTGGCACTCACGGTGCCATCCAGGAGCTGCTGCATGAATTCCAGCGCCTGCGCAGCAGCATCGGAATCGACCTGAGCCGGTTCCCCGGGGGTGAGCACCATCTCGGCACCCAGCTGCCGGTAGAAGGTGTAGAAGACCCGCCACATCTGGCTCGCGTCACCCAGATACCCGTAGGAGAGCCCGTGGACTCCGGTCACCTCCTGGATAGCGCGGCCCACGTCCAGGAACGCCTCGGGCGAATCGATCTCCTGCAACTGCCCGTCCTGGCCGAGTACGCCGGCTTGTTCGCAGATGTCGGTGTTGTACATCATGATCGTCGGGTGGGCGTCCAGGGCGACCGCATAGAGCTCACCGTCGCTGAAACCGGTCCGCCACAGCGGGGCGGGAAAGTTCTGCTCGGTCACGCCGAACTCGGCCAGGAGATCCATGTCCCACGGATCCAGTAGCCCACCCGGGGCATAGCCGGGCACTCGCGAGGAGTGCATGATCGCCAGATCCGGCGCACGCCCTCCGGCCGAGGCCATGGCGAGCTTGGTGTAGTAGGGCTTGCCCCAGGACAACACGGTGGGCCGCGCCTGATAGGTGCTGTTGGCCGCGTTGGCGCTATCGATCAGATCCTGCATCTTGATCCCGTCGCCACCGGAGAGCAGATGCCAGAAGTCGAATTCCTGCGCACTGGCACCCCCCGCCGGTGCGCAACCGCTGATCAGCGGTGCGCCGACCGTGGCCGCGCCAACGGTGCCCACCCCGGCGCGCAGTACCTGCCGTCGCGTGAGGCCTGATCTGGGTTGTACCACCATGCAACCACTCCTTCGTGATTCGGATCGAAACCAGCACCGGTCCTGATCAACGCCGTCGGGAGCGAATGCGGACCGTATCGACACTGCTGACTTTACAGCGCTGTAAATCGGTTGGCAAGAGGTCCTTCCCATTGCCGTACGATCACCGAACGACGAAAGGGCACGCATGCAGCGAGTGCGACTGATCGACGTCGCCGAGCGGGCAGGCGTCTCGATGAAGACCGTTTCGAACGTGGTCCGCGGCTACGTACACGTCCGCCCGGAGATGCGCGCACGGGTCCAGGCAGCGATCGAAGAGCTCGGCTATCGGCCGAATGTCACCGCCCGCCGGCTGGTGTCCGGACGGACCGGAATGCTGGCTCTGGCACTGCCCGAGATGGACCAGCCCTACTTCGCCGAACTGGCCCGGCACGTGGCTTCCTTGGCCCCGGAGTTCGGCTACCGGGTGTTGATAGAGCAGACCCTCTTGGACGCCGACGCCGAACGTGCCGTGCTGCACGATCGCGACAACGGCGTCGTCGATGGCGTGCTGTTTCATCCCGCACGGATGCCCAACTCCGAGATCGCGGCATTGCGCAGCCGCTATCCCCTGGTGCTGTTCGCCGAGGACCCGCCTGCCACGGCGGACTCGGTGATGATGGACAACGCGGTTGCCGCGCAGCAGGCGATCGCCTATCTGGTCACCGCCGGTCGGCGGCGGATCAGCTACCTGGGCACGGCCGACGACGATGGCAGCCAGGCCAGCACGCCCCGCTTGGCCGGCTATCACCTGGGTTTGGACAGCGCCGGTGTCGCCGCCGCAGATCGCGCCGTGATCGCGTGCACCGACTACTCCGCCGAGGCGACCCATGCAGCACTGGCGTCGGCACTATCGGGTGGACTGCAGACCGATGCGATCCTGTGCCGCGAGGATCGCTGTGCCATCGGCGCGCTGCGTGCCCTGACCGAAGCCGGACTGTCGGTCCCCGCAGATGTTGCGCTGATCTCCTGGGACGACACCCACCTGGCGCAATGGAGCACGCCGCAGTTGAGCAGCATCCGTCCCGACAAGGCGGAGATGGCGCGCACCGCGCTACGGATGGTGCACGATCGGATCGAGGGATACCAAGGCCCGGGCAGACATGTGGTCGTCGATCACGAGCTCATCGTCAGGGACAGCACCTAGGCCTGCGGGTCAGACCTGGCCGGGTGCACCGAACAATGCCCGCACCTGACCAGCGAGGATGACCGAACCAGCGACGATCACCCCGGTACCGGAGCCGATTCGCTCATCGTCACCCTGCTCGGCCAGGTCCGCAGCCAGTGCGACCGCGTCCGGCAGCGATGGCTGCAGGTGCACCCGGTCATCCCCGAAGACCTCGCGGGCGAGGTCGGCGAGCTCAGCGGCGGGCATGGCGCGGTCGCTGGACACTTCGGTGACCACGATCTCCGGGAGTACCGGCTCCAGCACCGAGAGCATGGCCTCGGCGTCCTTGTCGGCCAGCACCCCGATGACGCCCACCAACCGGGAGAACGCGAACGCTTCATCCAAGGCGTCCACCAAAGCCTGCATTCCCGCGGGATTGTGGGCCGCATCAACCAATACGGTCGGGCTATTGCGGATGACCTCCAAGCGCCCAGGTGAGGTCACGGCCGCGAATCCAGCCTCCACCACCGAACCATCCAGCGCTGCCCCACCCAGGAACTGCTCGACGGCGACCAGCGCCAGCAGCGCATTGTCTGCCTGATGCTCCCCGTGCAACGGCAGGAAGACCTCGGTGTACAGGCCACCGCTGCCCCGCAGATCCAGCAGTTGCCCACCGATGGCGATGGTTCGGTTGGCCACCTCGATGTCGTACCCCTGCGCCAGCACCCGGGCACCATGGTCGGCCGCGACCTGCGCCAGGATCGCTTCGGCGTCACGGGGCTGGGTCGCCGTGACCACGACCTGCGCCGGTTCCAGCGACTTGATGATTCCGGACTTGATCGAGGCGATCTGCTCAACCGTGTTGCCCAGCCACCGTTCATGGTCGCGGGCGATTGGGCTGAATACCGCGATCTCGCCGTCGACGGTGTTGGTCGAATCCCACAGCCCGCCCATGCCGACCTCCACCACGGCGACCTGGACCGGGGCGTCAGCGAAGGCGGCGAATCCCAGCGCCGTCAGCACCTCGAAGAAGCTGAGCCGCGATTGGCCGGCATCGGACAGTTGAGCATCGACCATGGCCACGTAGGGCTCGATGTCACGCCAGGTGGACACGAACCGTTCCGCACTGATCGGCTCACCGTCGATGACGATGCGCTCACGCACGGTGTGCAGATGCGGCGAGGTGAACTGCCCGGTGCGCAGCCCCAGCTCGCGCAGCAGCGCCTCGATCATGCGGGCGGTGGACGTCTTGCCGTTCGTCCCGGTCAGGTGGATCGCGCGGAAGGAACGCTGCGGATTGCCCAGCAGGTCCAGCAGCGACGCCACCCGGTCGATGGTCGGATCGAAGTCGTGCTCGGGAGCGCGCCCCAGGATCTCGGCGTAGATCTGGCGCGCCTGATCATCGGCTGCTTCGGTCACGAGGTGACCTTGGCCAGATCGACCGCGACCGCGTGGTCAGCGTCATCGGGCAGCGGGGTGGGATCGATGTGGACCTCGACGGCGAGCGTCTCGGCCGCGATGAAGTCCACGCGGTCCAAGGCAGCCTGAGCCCACTGGGTGGGCACTCCCAGCCGCAGCGTGATCCGGTCCGCCACATGCAGCCCGGCAGCCTTGCGGGCATCCTGCACCTGACGAACCACATCGCGGGCGTAGCCGTCGCCGAGTAGTTCATCATCCAGTTCCAGATCGAGCACGAGGAAACCGCCGTCGGGCAGTACCGCAGCCGCGATCGAGTCCCCGTACCGGTCTTCGACCTTGGTAACCAACGAATACTCGCCGCCCTGCAATTCGATGCCGTCAACGGTGACATTGCCGTCGGCGCCGGCCTGCCAGCCACCGGCGCGTGCAGCTCCGATCACCCGCTGCACGTCCTTGCCCAGGCGCGGCCCGGCTACCCGGGCGTTGATCTGCAGCGTGGTCACCAGGCCGAACTCCTCTGCCGGTGCCTGTTCCTCGTCGAGCAACCGGACCTCTTTCAGGTTCACCTCATCGGCGATCAGGGAGGTGAAGCCGGCGAGCGCATCGGGGTCAGCGACGGCCACCGTCAGGCTCCGCAGCGGCTGGCGCACCCGCAGCGAGTTGGCCTTGCGCAGTCCGTGCGCGGTGGAGACCACACTGCGCACGGTGTCCATGGCGGCCACCAGGCCAGCATCAGGAACCAAGGCATGCGCGGTCGGGTCATCGGTGGCGTCGGCGTCGGGCCAATCGGTCAAATGCACCGACCGGCCACCGGTCAGGCCGCGCCAGATCTCTTCGCTCACCAGCGGTGCCAGTGGTGCGGCGACCCGGCAGGTCACCTCCAGCACGGCGAACAGGGTGTCGTAGGCACCCTCCGATTCATCCCAGAATCGCTGCCGGGAGTTGCGCACGTACCAGTTGGTCAGAACATCGAGATGATCGCGAAGCTTGGCGACGGCGGCCGGGATGTCGTAGTCGGAGAGATCTACCTTCACGGCGTGGGCAAAGTCTGCGGTCTTGGCCAGCATGTACCGGTCCAGCACATCCAGGTTTGAGACGCTCGTGGGCGCCTTTGCGTCGTACCCGGCGCCGTCGGCCACGGTATTGGCGTACAGCGAGAAGAAGTACCAGGTGTTCCACAGCGGCAGCAGCACCCCGCGCACCTGTTCCCGGATGGAGGCCTCCGCCACGATCAGGTTCCCGCCGCGCAGCACCGGGGAGCCCATCAGCGAGAGTCGCACGGCGTCCGAGCCGTAGGTGTTCCACATCTGGTACGGGTCGGGATAGTTGCGCAGCGACTTGCTGGCCTTGCGGCCGTCGTCACCCAGCACGATGCCGTGGCTGACGCAGGTGCGGAAACTAGGTCGATCGAACAATGCGGTGGCCAGCACGTGCAGGGTGTAGAACCAGCCACGGGTCTGCCCGATGTACTCCACGATGAAGTCGCCCGGGTAGTGGTGCTCGAACCAGTCGGCGTTCTCGAACGGGTAGTGCACCTGCGCGAACGGCATGGACCCGGAGTCGAACCACACGTCCAGGATGTCCGGGATCCGGCGCATGGTGGACTTGCCGGTCGGGTCGTCCGGGTTAGGCCGGGTGAGCTCGTCGATGAACGGCCGGTGCAGGTCGGTGACCGGCACCTCGAACGCCTCCTCCAACTCGGCGAACGAGCCGTAGACGTCGATGCGCGGGTAGGCCGGGTCGTCGCTGATCCATACCGGGATCGGCGTGCCCCAGTACCGGTTGCGGGAGATGGACCAGTCGCGGGCGTTGGCCAGCCAGGTGCCGAACGAGCCATCCTTGATGTGATCGGGTACCCAGGTGATCTGCTCGTTGAGTTCGACCATGCGGTCCTTGAACTCGGTGACCCGGATGAACCAGGACTCCACACCCTTGTAGATCAGCGGGCTCTTGCAGCGCCAGCAGTGCGGGTAGGAGTGGTCGTAGGTTTCGTGGCGCAGCAGCACGGTGCCCGGACTGACCGAACCGGCCTGCTCCCCCCGGGTGACGGCCTTGAGGTCGGCGATGATCGGCGCGTTGGCGTCGAACACCAGCTGCCCGGCGTAGTCGGTGACCGGGTCGGTGAAGGCGCCATCGACGCCGACCGGCATCACCGCTTCGATGCCTTCGCGATCGGTGACCTCCTTGTCGTCCTCGCCGAAGGCCCCGGCGGCGTGCACCAGCCCGGTGCCGTCGCTGGTGGTGACGAAATCGGCGGCCACGATCCGGAACGCGTTCTGGTGACCGTGGTAGTAGCTGAACGGCGGGGTGTAGGTCCGGCCGAGCAGGTCGGCGCCGGTCAGATGCTGCACCACCTGATCGTTGATGTCGTCAGTGCCCTCGTCCTTCAGCTCCCGGGCGTAGGCCTCCAGCCTGGCGGCGGCGAGCACGAACCGCTCCGTGGCACCGGTGGCGTTCGATTCCACCACCACGTAGTCGATGTCTTCGGAGACCACGATGGCCAGGTTGGACGGCAAGGTCCACGGCGTCGTGGTCCAGATCAGGGCGAGTTCACCGGTGTTCAGTCGCAGTCCGACGGTCACCGCCGGGTCCTGGCGCATCTGGTAGATCTCGTCGTCCATGCGCAGTTCATGATTCGACAAGGGGGTCTGGTCTCGCCAGCAGTACGGCAGAACCCGGAACCCCTGGTAGGCGAGGCCCTTGTCGTAGAGCTGCTTGAATGCCCAGATCACCGACTCCATGTACCAGGGTTCCAGTGTGCGGTAGTCGTTCTTGAAGTCCACCCAGCGGGCCTGGCGGGTGACGTATTCCTCCCATTCGGTGGTGTAGCGCGAGACCGACGTACGGCACTCGGCGTTGAACGCCTCGATACCCATGCTGTCGATCTCGGACTTGTTGCTGATGCCCAGCAGCCGCTCGGTCTCCAGTTCCACCGGGAGGCCGTGGGTGTCCCAGCCGAACCGGCGTTCCACCTTGCGACCGAGCATCGTCTGGAATCGCGGCACGACGTCCTTGGCGTAGCCGGTGAGCAGGTGGCCGTAGTGGGGCAGGCCGTTGGCGAATGGGGGTCCGTCGTAGAAGACGAATTCGTTGCTGCCGTTCTCCCCGGCGGGCCGGGCATCGATAGAGGCTTGGAAGGTGCCGTCGCCCTTCCAGTACTCCAGTACCCCGGCCTCCAGCTCCGGCAGGTTCGGCGAGGCGACGACCCCGTCATCGGCCGGGGTGGCGGGCTGGGCGTCGCGGTGGCGGGGATAGTGCGCGCTGGCGGTCATCGCGGTGGTCCTTGGCGGTCGGTCTTCAACGAGGACGAACCCCCCTGATAGGGATGGTCCGCGGTACCACCTCGCTTGCCCACCCGATCTGGCCGGGCGGGCCGCTCAATCCATGGGCTGTGACGGGCCTACCCGTCCGGTTCTACTGAGCACCCGGCCCGTCAGGGTCGCAGTGCCGTTCTTCCGGAAGCTCACCGGTGATAGCCGGGTCGAAGCTGGTCGGCTCAGCCTAGCGCGTGGTCGGCCCAACCTCTCCGCCGAACGCGGCATTCCGGTCGCACCTCTTCGCCGAACGCGGCGTTACGGTCGCCATTACTGGGTTTGGCGACCGCAACGCCGCGTTCGGCGGGAAGTTGCGGCCTCAATCGCGCGCTCGTCCGGCGATCGCTAGCCGCGAGCCCTAGCCGCGAGCCAGCAGCCGCCGGGCCTGCGCGAGCACCGGCTCGTCGACCATCCGTCCCTCGAACGAGAACACGCCCCGGTGCTCCTCAGCTGCTGCCAGTACCTGCTCGGCCCACGCGACCCTGTCGGCGGGTGGGGTGTAGGCGGCGCGGACGATCGGCACCTGATCGGGGTGCAGGCAGGCGCTGGCAGCGAACCCGACCGCAGCGGCATCCTCCGCCTTGCCTCGCATGCCGTCGGCGTCTCGGAAATCCAAGTGGACCGCATCGATGGCCGCCTTGCCGTGTGCCGATGCCGCGAGCAGGACGGCGCTACGAGCGAAGCGCGGCAGGTCGCGGTACTGGCCATCCGGCCCGCGGCTACTGTAGCCCCCGGTCTCGGCGACCAGGTCCTCGGCACCCCACATCACCGCACAGACTCCCTTGGCGGCCACGATCTCCTGAGCGTTCAACACCCCCTTCGGCGTCTCACACAGCGGGATCACATGGCACTTAGCCACGCCGGCGACCACGCCGACATCATCGGCGGATTCGCACTTGGGCAACATCACGTTGCGGTAGTCGGTCATCGCGAGGGCGGATAGGTCGGCATCCAGTTCCCCCGACGCCACCGAATTGAGCCGCACGATGGTGCGTTCGGGATCCTGCTGGTTGGCGACCAACGCTTCCCGCGCAGCCGGCTTGTCATCGAGCGCGACCGCATCCTCCAGGTCGATGATCACCGCATCGGCACGATCGATCGCCTTCTGGTAGCGGTCGGGCCGGTCGCCGGGGCAAAACAACAATGCCGGTCCCAGATCAAACGACGGGACGTTCTTCATGTGGACTCCGTTGCCAAGGTGCTTGCTCATGGACATACCGAGCCTACGGTGACCGGCCGGTCATCGTGCGATACTCGCAACGGTACGTGTGGGTAGCGGGACGCCGAGTCCAACGGCATCACCGTTCGTGGGGAACATTGGGGGGAATCATGCCTGCAGCGCACCCGACCGGCGCTCAGCACGAAGTGGCAATCGACGAGATCTTCTTCTCGACCACCGACGACAAGGGCGTCATCCAGCAATCGAATGAGGTGTTCGTCCGGCTGTCGCGCTACCCGCATCAGGAGTTGGTGGGGGCTCCACACAACCTGATTCGGCATCCCGAGATGCCTGGTGGGGCCTTCTATGCGATGTGGCAGACCCTGGAGGCCGGGTCGCCGTTCGTGGCGTACGTGCACAACCTGGCCAAAGACGGTTCGCGCTATGACGTGCTCGCAACCGTCTCACCGCTACCCGACGGCGGTTACCTCTCGGTGCGGACCCGTCCGATGCTCACCGATATCGCCGAGACCGCTTCGCGCATCTACGCCGATACTCACGCCGAGGAACAGCGGTTGCGATCCAACGGTGCCAACCGCCGGGCCGCGGCGCAAGCCGGTGCGGATCAGATCCTGGAGCGGCTGTCCAGGCTCGGATTCGACGGCTACAGCGCTTTCCAGCGCACCGTGCTTCCGGCGGAGGTGGTCAAACGCGAGGCGGTGGCGGCCGGTTTCCCCGAGCGCGCCAACGCCACCGGTGTGCTCAAGGGCGCCCTGGAGGGCGCCAGGCACCTGCAGCAAGGCCTGGATGCCTGGATGGGCGAGCAGGATGCGCTCGCCTCGACCTCGACCGCACTCACGCAGGCTACCGGACGGATCGAGAAACAGCTCGAAGCCGTATCGACGACCTCCAACGCGATCGCTGCTTCGTCGGCCGCCCATCAGAATCCGAACGCCCTGGTCCCGTTGCAGTTGTGGTCCCAGATGCAGGGCCTGGTGGGAAACCAGCTATCGCGGTTGCTCGGTGACATCTCCCGATTGGCGGAGAGTGTGGCTGAGACCCGCTTCCGGATCGCATTGGCCCGGCTGCAGTCGTCCATGTTGGCGAACTTCATCGCCGAGATCGTCGATGCCGGACCCGATGCCCAACGGGCTCGCTCAGCGTGTGCGGTCTTGATCGACGCGGTGCGGGCGGGCATCGAGGTGATGGGTGAGAGTTCCGCCCAGCACCGGCGGCTGAGCGCCCAGGTCGCCGACCTGATCGACCGGACGCTCTCGCTGGCTTCCCTGCCCATCCAGCTGCTGTTGCAGTGGCGCAGCAGTTCGGTGGCCACCTCGTCCGACAGCGGGCTCGCAGACCTTGTCCCCACGATCTCGTCCGCCATCACCGAGACCTACGAGTCGCTGGCAGCCCTGGAGACTCTGGGGCATCAGTGTCGGGACCAGGGTCAGGACCAGGATCGAGCACCATTGCTGGCTGCGTTAACTGCCATCGAACCGGCAGGGCGCTAGCCGGCCTGCGTAGCGAGCATGCGCGCATCCATCGTCCGCCGTGCCGCAGCCTTGGTACCGAGAGCCTGGACGACGACGATCGCCAGCACGAACAGACCACGGATCACGTTCTGCCAGTAGGAGTTGATCTCGATCCCCTGCCCGTTCTCGTAGTTGAGGATCTGGAACACCACCGCGAGCAGCGCTACCCCGACCAGGGTGGACAGGATCGAGCCTTTGCCCCCGGTCAGCAGCGTGCCGCCGAGGACCACGGCGGCGATTGCCGTCAGTTCCCAATTGGCGGCCTCAAGCGGATTTCCCGTCGTCGTCTTCGCCAGCAGGAAGACGCCGGCCAATCCCGAGAGCGCACCAGTGATGACGAACACCGCCGCTCGGATGCGAGCTGAGCGCAACCCCATCAATTCGGCCGAACGCCGGTCACCACCGATGGCTAGCAGGTGCAGCCCGAAGGCCGATCTGGAGTAGGCGCCCCACGCGGCCAACGCAATTGCGCCGACGAGCAGGAACGGCGCCGGAATCAGCCCCGCGATCTTGAGGTTGTAGAACTGCACCAAGGGGAAGGAGTAGTCCACTGGAACCTTGCCGTTCGAGGACAAGATCAACGACAGCCCTCGGGTTGCCAGCAGCATCGCCAACGTCACGATGAACGACGGCAAGCCCGCGTAGGCAACCAGCAGGCCGTTGATCAACCCGAGTATCGCCCCGACGATCACGCCCGCGCTCACCGCACCGACAGCACCGAAGGGCGCCATCAGCGCCACCACGATGCTGGTGACCACGGCAATGCCGGCTACCGAGAGATCTATCTCCCCGGTCGAGATGACGAAGGTCAATCCAATCGCCATCAGCCCGATGCAGAGCAGGTCCGTGGAGGACAAGATGGTCGAGATGTTGAACGCGTTGTAGAAGCCGTCGTAGCGGATCAAAGCGAATATCAGGACGGCGATCAAGACCGCCGTGGCACCGTTCTCACGGGCCCACGTGAGCCACTGGCGCAGGTGCCGGGGACTCTTCCGGGCAAGCTCTGACATCACGGCTCCTAACGACGCTGACGCAGTTGCAGTGCGACGGCGCTGACGATGACTGCTGCCTGCACGAGCATGGCGACTTCCTTGGGGATGTTGTGGCTGGCCAAGGTGAAGGTGAGTAGCTGCAACAGCGCCACTCCCCCCAGCGTTCCGGCAAGCCGTGGGCGACCACCGGCGAGAGAGGTTCCCCCCACGACCACCGCTGAAATGACCGTGAATTCCCATCCGAGTCCGAGGTTGGCGGTATCGACGGTCCCGTTGACGCCGATGCTGAGCACCGCTGCCAGGCCCGCCGCAGCGCCGGTACCCATATAGACGATGTACTTCACTCGGCGGGTGGGCACGCCCGCTGTCCGCGCAGCTCTCTCGTTGCCACCGACGGCGACGACGTAGCGTGCGAATGTGGAGTAGCGCACCAGCAACGCGCCGAGGATGATGACGGCGATCATGACCCACGCTTGGTTGGGAAGGCCGAACGTCGAGCCGCGACCCAGGCCGATCACCTGGGAGTTCTCCACCGTGTACAGCCGTCCACTGGTGATCAACTGGGCTATGCCACGCCCGGCGATCAACAGCACGAGGGTCGCGATGATCGGCTGGATCTGCAGGGTTCCGACCAGGTAGCCATTGGCCATTCCCATCACGGTGCCCACCGCCACGGCAACCAGAACGACCAGTGCGATACCGATGATGGGAACTCCGGCGAGCCCGGGCACCCCTAGCAGGAAGACTCCCGCCAACGCACCGGCCAGTGCCATCACTGATCCGATGGACAGGTCGATACCGGCCGTGGCGATGACGAAAGTCATGGCAATGGCAAGAATCGCAATGGCGGACATCTGGGTCACGTTCGTCTGCAGTGTCTGCCAGCTCAGGAACCGGGGCGTCGTGACGAGGTTGAAGATGATCAATGCGGCCAAGGCGACCCAGACGCCCCATCGGGCCAACGTGCCGCCTAGGACCGCCAGGCTCGGGCGTTGAGCAATCGTCGCGGTCATCGTGAGGCCTCCGATTCAACGACGTCGCCGGATGCCATATAGATCATGATCTGCGCGTTGGTGACCGTCCGAGCGTCCAGTGAGGCGACCGTCAGCCCATCGCGTAGAACCTGTATCCGGTCGCTACCTTCAGCGATCTCCTCCATCTCCGACGAGATCAGCATCACGCCTCGATCGTCGATGGCCACCTCGGAGATCAGGCGTTGGATCTCGCGTTTGGCGCCGACGTCGACTCCACGGGTCGGCTCATCGAGGATCAGTAGTTGCGGCTCAAGCACCAACGCCCTGGCCAGCAGGACCTTCTGCTGATTGCCGCCGGAAAGCTCCCCGACCAACTGCGATCTATCGCGTGCCTTGATGCCGAGTGTCTGCATGAACCGATCGGTGAGGCGGTCACCGGCACGGAAGTTGATGACTCCGAACCGAGAGATCCTGGGCAGCAGCGACAGCGTGATGTTCTCTGCGATGGTCATGATCTCCACCAGCCCTTCGGACTTGCGGTCCTCGGGTGTCATGGCGATCCCGGCAGCTATCCCGCTACGCGGGCCCCGTGGTGTGTACGGCTGCCCGCCGAGGGTCACCCTGCCTGCCCGCAGTGGCGATGCACCATAGATTCCGGCAGCCAGTTCGCTGCGCCCGGCCCCCAGCAATCCTGCTACGCCGAGGATCTCGCCACTTCTGACCTTCAGACTCGCCTCGCGCAGGTTCGGTGCCACCGCCAGGCCATCGGCAGTCAGCACCGGCTCTCCGCCCGCGCGGCGCTTGGAACGGGTGAACGCGGTTTGCCCACCTTCGGCGATGGCCTCCGGCTCCCGGCCGAGCATCGTGGCGACCAGATCGAGGCGACTGAGATCCTGCAGCCGGGACTCCAGCACCGTGGCGCCGTCACGCAGAATGGTGATCCGGTCGCAGATCCGGTAGAGCTCGTCCAGCTTGTGGCTCACGAAGATGACCGCCATGCCGTTGCTCTTGAGTTGCCGGATCACCTCGAAGAGCGTCTCCACCTCGCGATCGTGCAGCGACGACGTCGGCTCATCCATGATGATCAACTTGGCGTCGAAGGACAACGCCCGCGCAATCGCCACCATCTGCTGGGTGGCGGTGCTGAGGGTCTCCAGCACTGCGGTCGGGTCGACGTCGACTCCGACCCGCGCCAGCAGTGAGCGCGCGCCATCGACCATCGTGGCCCTATCGACCAATCCCCAGCGTCGGGGTTCCCTGGCCAGGTAGATGTTCTCGGCGACCGTTCGCTGGCCGACCAGGTTGATCTCTTGGTAGATCGGGCTTATGCCATGGTCCTGAGCATCGTGGGGCGACTTGAACTGGGCGGGCCTGCCCAGGTATTCCATCGTGCCGGCATCAGCATGGTAGACACCGGTCAGCACCTTGATCAGTGTGGACTTGCCTGCACCGTTCTGCCCCATCAGAGCATGGACCTCACCGGCCCTGATGCTGAGGTCGCCGGACACCAGGGCGGCAGTGCCGGAGAAGGACTTCGCTATCCCAGACATCCGCAGCACTACATCGGATTCACTTGACACGGTCACGTCCTTTGCTGATGGCACCGGCCGCCCCGTTGGCAGGGCGGCCGGTGAGCGATCAGTACGCGTTGGGCAGCTCTGACTCGGCGTTGTTGATGTCGTAGAAGTTGTCTTCGTTGACGACGAACGGTTCGACCGCGTCCCCCGCCCCGTAGGCGTGAATGGCGTCGAACACGGCCGGGCCGAATCGCGGGTTACATTCGACGGTGGCGCCTAGCTTTCCGTCGATGATCGCTTGCAACGCTTCGCGCTGGCCATCCACCGAGACGACCAGCATGTCTTGACCGGGTGTGATTCCGGCGGCCTCCAGCGCGGTGATCGCACCCAGCGCCATCTCATCGTTGTGAGCGAACACGGCATTCGCATCCGGGTATTGCTGAGCCAAGGCCTCCATCAACTGGCGGCCGCTATCACGCACGAAGTTCCCGTCCTGCGAGGCAACGACATCGATTCCGGCTCCCTCGATCGCGTCGGCGAATCCTTGACCGCGGTCGTCGGCGGCGGAGGAACCGGTGGTACCGGTCAGTTCCACCACGGTGCCGCCGTCGGGCAGCTGTTCCATCAGCCACTCCCCGGCTCGGTACCCCTCTTGGTAGAAGTCGGAACCGATGTACGCGACGTAGTCCTCCCCCGCTACGGCAACCTCATCGTCGATCGCGCGGTCGACGATGAACACCGGGATACCGGCTTCCTTCGCCTTCAAAGTCACTTCGGCCAGCGGCTTCTCCTCACGCGGGCTGATGATGATGACATCCACCCCCTGGGCGATCAACGACTCCACATCCGCGATCTGCTTGGCGGTTGAGCCCTGGGCATCGGTCACGATGATCCGATCTCCGCGGGCCTCGGCCTCCTCCTCGATGGAGGTGTTGAACGCGATCGTCCACGGGTGGTCGGATTGCTGGGCCGAGAAGCCCACGGTGTAGTTCTCCTGCTGTTCCAGAGCGGGCAATCCGCCTTCCGGAGCAGCATCGGCGACCGAGGCGCCGCCTTCGGAGGTCGTGCTCGTGCACGCAGTCAGTGCGAGCACAGCAATCGACGCGCCGGCGAGCGCCAGCGACCTTTTGCTAATCATGATCGATCCTTTCCTGTTGAATGCGTGGCCGGAATGCCGGGGTCTCACGCTGAGATGCCGAACTTCAGGACGGTGGCCGAGCAGGCCGGGAAGGTGGCGGTGCCATCGGGGGAGACGGCGACGACATCGAGGGCCGGCTGGACCTCATTGGTGCCGAAGTCATTCATCGCCGTGGGATCAGCCCCACCAACGGTCTCCGAGTAGGACAGGGCACCGCGATCGACTCCGACGACGTCCAGGCGCACCGTGTGGGCTTGTTCGGGGTCGCGGTTGACCACCGTCACAACCAGTTCGGTGGATTCCTCATCACGGGTCGCTACGACATCGAGTACCTGGAACGGGTTGAGATCTGCGACCGGGACCGGCCACAGCCAGTGGGTCGTCTCAGCGGTTTCCACGAGTTCATGGGTTGGGCCATCCACCCACACATCGACCGCGATCGGTAGCGTGGCCTGCGAGATCATCCGGAACGGGTGATAGGTCGTCTGCAGGAACAGTCCGTCGGTCCTGGTGAAGATCGGTGCGATGACGTTCACCATCTGCGCCAGGTTGGCCATTCCGACGGTCTGTGCGTGACGGACGAAGATGTTCAGGTAGGTGGCCACGGCGATGGCATCGGACAGGTCATAGCGCTCCTCCAACGGTGGCTGGTCGCTCGGCTCGAAGATGCCCTCGGTGTAGCGGTACCAGACGTTCCACTCGTCGTAGGCGACCTTGATCTCGTGCTCGATGCCCTGTTCGTAGGTGATGTCATCGATCAGCGCCCGCATGCTTCGCAGCGCACGCTCGGCCGCGTGCGTGGACAGCACGTTGACCCAATGGTCGGAGGATCCGGTGTAGATGTGAATGGAGTGGAACTGCACCACGTCGGCCAGCCCGCTCAGGACCGTGCGGTCCCAGTCGCTGCGGCCGTTGCGGCCACAGGAGATGAGCTTGATCGAGCCATCGGTCCGCTTCATCACGTTCGCGAATGACCGTGCCTTGCGTACGTACTCTTCGGCTGTGAGCTGACCGACCTGATACTCGCCGTACATCTCGTTTCCGAGCGCCCAGAGCTTGACGTCGTACGGCTCGGTGCGGCCGTTGCGCGCACGTCTGTCAGCCCAGTACGTACCTACCGGTGCGTTGCAGTACTCAACCCAGTTGGCAGCCTCCTCGAAACTGCCCGATCCCATATTGACGCACAGGTACGGTTCGTAGCCTTCACGTTCGCACCACTGCAGGAACTCGTCGGTGCCAACCTGGTTGGACTCGGTCAGGTGCCACGCCAGTTCCATCCTGACCGGCCGGTCCTCCCGGGGGCCGATGCCGTCGGTCCAGTGGTAGTTGGATACGAAGTTGCCCCCGGGCCACCGCAGCACCGGTACCCGCAGATCCTGGAGTGCGCCGGCCACATCAGTGCGGAATCCATGTTCATCGGCGTGGGGTGATTCCGGCTCATACAGCCCTCCGTAGATGCACCGGCCTAGGTGCTCGACGAAGCCACTAAACACGGCGCGATCGACCGTGCCGGTCACTCGCGTGGGGTCGATGCGGATGACTGACATTGGACCTCTCCTTCGAAGTTCCTCTGGTGCCCTCTCGGTTGGCACGAGTACATTGTTAGCGCCGGACAATCTGGAGGTCAAGGAAAAATTGTTAGCGTTCACAACGATCTGATAACGAGGCTCGTCAACCATTGGCGAGGCACCGAGCCGACCGGGTTATAGTTGGCGCAATTCAGCCGCGCAGAGGCGGGAAGACAGTCCGAGGCCCACTATCGGCGGGCAGGCTCACGGGGAGTGCCGAACTCTTGACCAACCTGACCTCGGGCCCACCGTCCGATCGTGGTCGGCGGCCCCAGATGGCCGACGTCGCCGAACGAGCCGGTGTCTCGGTCATGACGGTCTCCCGGGTGCTCAACGACCACCCGAACGTCAGTGCCAAGACACGCGACAAGGTCATGGGCGCAATCGGCGAACTCGGCTACCGCCGCAACTTCGCTGCCAGGGCGCTGGCGACCAGCTATTCGCGCATGGTCGGCCTGGTCAGCTTCGGCACCTCTCAGATCGGCCAGTACGAAACGATCCGCTCGGTTCAAGAGTCTGCGCAAGACGCCGATTACTTCGTCAGCCTGGCCAATATCCGCAACCTGCGTGCCGCTTCGATGGTCAGCGCAATCGACTCGCTGCTGTCCGCGGGCGTCGACGGCATCATCGTGATCGCACCCCACTATGAAGCGCTGACGATCATCGATGACCTGCCGGCCAGAGTGCCCACGATCGTGATCGGCCCCCGAGGGCGCTTCGAGTTCTCCTCGGTCAGCGTCGACCAGAGTCGCGGAGCAGAACTGGCGGCCCGGCACCTGCTCAATCTTGGCCACCGCCGACTGGCGCACATAGCCGGGCCACTGGACTGGCTCGACGCCAAGCTGCGCCTGGAGTCCTGGCACCGGACCCTGCAGCACGCGGGAGTCGAGGACCTGCCATCGGTGATCGGCGACTGGGAGCCGGAATCGGGCTACCAGGCCATGCAGCGGTTGATCGACGACGAAGATGTCACCGGCGTCTTCGTCTCCAGCGATCAGATGGCGCTGGGCGCATTGCATGCGCTGCATCGCACCGGACGCAAGGTTCCCGAGGAGATCAGCGTCATCGGGTTCGGTGACACGGGAGGCTCAGGCTACTTCGAACCGGCGCTAACCACCATCAGGGCCGATTTCGACGCGATCGGCCGGGAATGCCTGTCGGCCATGTCGGATCTGATCGCCGGTGGCGGTCCAGCGCAGGTAGTGCTGGAGCCGCTACTGATCGAGCGCGCCAGTACCGCTGCCGCGCCGGGGCGCGAGCCGGCCAACACCTGAGCAGGTCCCCGGCGTGGGCACGAACGTGACCGGGCTGGCTCAGGACTCCGCATCCTCCTGCTCGGCGTTCTTGCGGGACGCGCGCCTGCGGCTGGGAGTGCCGGCGTCAGCATCCGGCGTCTGCGCCTGGGCCATCCCCTGGCCGATGCCCTTGCCGACGGCCTGGCCTTGCAGGATCGCGGCGAGGTCCAGCCCAGTGGCCGCACTGACACTGTCGAAGACCGACTTCATCGCCTTGGCACTGTCGCCGCCGACCACCGCGGATGCACCATCCTGCCCCGAGCCGCCGATGATGGAGATACTCCCGATCGCCTCGTATCCCTTGGCGAACTCCCGCATCATCGCCGGCAGTACTTCCAGCGCATGCCGAGCCAGGTAGGCCTCTTGGTTCGAGGCGATCGCCTTCGTTTCGGCGTCGACCGCCACCGCGCGCGCTTCACCTTCGGCCTGGATAGCTTCGGCCTCCGCGCTGGCGCGCAGGCGCCGAGCCTGCGCCTCCGCTTCGGCCTGCGAACGCAGGGCGTTGGCACTACCGGTAGCCATCGACTCCGCCGCAGCGGCCTCACCATCGGCACGGGCCCGCAGCGCATTGGCATCACCGCTCGCCTTGGCCTGGGCGGCAGCGGCCTCACCGTCAGCGCGGGCACGCAGCGCATTGGCATCACCGGTGGCCTTCGCCTGGGCGGCGGCCGCCTCACCGGCGGCGCGGGCCTCATCGGCCTTCGCCCGCTGCTCAGCGATCCGGGTATTGGCTTCGGCCTGCTTGATCTCTTCGATCGCCGCCGCTTCGGCGGCCCGTTCACGGGTGTACAGCTCGGCCTGAGCGCGCGTCTCAGCCTCGTACCGCTGTGCATCGGCAACCCGCTTCACCTCGGCATCCAGTTGCGCCTGCTTGTTCTCCGCCTGCTGCTGCAGCACCGCCTGTTCGGCCTGAGCCCGAGCCAGCTGCTCAGCCTGCTCGGCCTCCGCCCGAGCCCGGCCGACACCGGCATCGGCGTTGGCGGTGTTGGTGTCCAGGGCCGTCTGCTCGATCAGATTCGCTTCCTGGTTTGCGATGTTCTTCTGATTGATCGCACGGTCGGCGTTCGTTTGCGCAATCTCTGCCGCCTGGCGTTTCGCCTGAATCTCCGGGGCACCCAGCGACTGGATGTAGCCGACCGCGTCGGTGATCCCCTTGATCTGGAAGGAGTCCAGAATCAGGCCCTGCTCGGCCAGTTCTTGCGAGACGTCAGCAGCGATCTGGTCGGAGAACTTCTTGCGTTCCCGCATCAGTTCCACCACCGACAGCGTGGCGACGATGCCACGCAGCGCGCCCTCGAGCTGCTCAGTGGTGAACTGCTCGATGGCCTCATCCTGGGAGGCGAACCGCTCTGCGGCACGGCGGACGTAGAGCGGGTCAGACCCGATCTTGACGATCGCAACGCCGTCGACGTTCAACGTCACGTTGTCCAGCGACTGCGCCTCGGCGTTCAGCGAGACCTGCCGGGAACGCAACGAGATGATCTCGTGCCGCTGGGTAATGGGATTCACCAACGACTTGCCATTCACGATGACGGTAACCGGCGACTCCGCCATCTCCGAACGGCTGGACCCGTCGGCGGCGACTATCGCGCGCTGTACCTTCTGCTTACGACCGGAGATGACCAGGGCCTCATCGGCACGCGCGACCTTGATCCAGCTGCGGGCCAGCAGCAACCCCACCAGCGACAGCACCAGCACGACCACGACGCCGATGCCGACGATGACCAGGATGCCGACGATTCCGGCGATCTCCATGAGCAGCCTCTCTGACGTTCGCGCTTGCCACGAAATACGCCGGAACGACTATGCCAGAGGTTGATGCAACTGGGCGCCAACTCGGGACGCAAACCCCCTACGATGTGGCCTGGGGAGGCTGCGATGACGCGTCGATTGATAGTCGGACTGGACCAGGGCACCACCAGCACGCGTGCGGTGGTGTTCGACGCGACCGGTACCGAGCAGGGCTCTTCTCAGATGGAGCATCGGCAGCACTACCCGCAACCCGGGTGGGTCGAACATGATGCCACCGAGATCCTAACCAACGCCCGCAGGACTGTCGAAGCCGCCGTACGCAGCGCGGGGGCGGTGGCCGACGAGGTGGTTGCCCTGGGGATCACGAACCAGACCGAGACCACGGTCATCTGGGATCGTCGAACCGGTGCTCCCATCGGCAACGCGGTCACCTGGCAGGACACCCGCGGAGCCGACGTGCTGGCCAGCCTCGACCGCGCCGATCCCCGCGTCGCGCAAATCGAGCAGGACTGCATGACCGGTATCAACGACTACTTCGCCGCCACCAAGATCATGTGGCTACTGGACAACGTGCCCGGGGCCAGGGCCCGCGCTGAGGCCGGCGAACTCGCCTACGGCAGCATGGAGTCGTGGCTTGCCTGGAATCTGACCGGGGGGCCCGACGGCGGTGTTCACGTCACCGACGTTTCGAATGCCTCGCGCACGTTGATGATGGACCTGCGCAGCCTGGATTGGTCCACCGCCGCCCTGGACTACTTCTCCATCCCGCGTCCGCTACTACCGACGATCGTGCCGACATCCCAGGTGGTCGGTCACGTGGCCGACGGCGAACCGATACCCGGGGTGCCCATCGCGGCGCTGATGGGCGACCAGCAAGCGGCGACATTCGGGCACACCGCATTTACCGCCGGCGAGGCCAAATGCACCTACGGCACCGGGAACTTCCTCATCTACAACACCGGCACCGTTGCGCGCACATCCAGCAACGGCTTGATTCCCACGGTGATCTACCAGCTCGCCGGGCAAGCTCCGGTCTACGGCCTGGAAGGCTCGGTGGCGGTCACCGGTTCGTTGGTGCAGTGGCTGCGGGACAGCATGGGCTTCATCACCCGCGCCGAGGAGATCGAATCGCTAGCGGCAAGCGTCCCGGACAGCGGTGGCGTGACCATCGTGCCGGCCTTCTCCGGACTCTATGCACCACACTGGCATCGCCAGGCACGCGGCACCATCACCGGGCTGACCCATTTCTCGACGCCCGCTCACCTCGCCCGCGCGGCCCTGGACGCATGCGCTCTGCAGACCGCGGAGCTGATCAGTGCCGCACAGGCCGACACCGGAGTGCCGCTGGCCACATTGCGAGTGGACGGAGGCGGCACCAACAATGACCTGCTGATGTCGATCCAAGCCGGACTGATCGGCGTTCCGGTCAGCAAGCCGCAGGTCACCGAGGCAACGGCACTGGGGGTCGCCTACGGCGCCGGTCTGGCCATCGGGCTCTGGTCCGGCCTGGATCAGCTGCGCGGCCACTGGCGCGAGCTGCGCCGATGGCAGCCGACGTGGACGCGCGCCGAACGAACCGAGGCGTTCGCGCGCTGGGCCAGGGCGCTGCAAGCCACGTTCGCTGCCGAGGAACCCGCACCTGGCCAGCGCCCAGCAGACCCCGAGCCCGCCATTGGCTAGGGCGCGCCGAGCACCGCAGCGAACGCGGCTACAGCATCGGCGTCGCTGTCCGATGCACGGGCCGCGCGTTCGGCAGCCACCGACGTGAGGTAGCTGCGCACCTGCCGGGATTGCTCTGGCTTGGACCAGCCCAGCACCGCAGCGCCGAGCTCGGCCACCTGCTCAGCGCACGCCTGGCCGGAGTCGGCCACCTGAATTCGGATCCGAGTCCGCCGCTCCAGCACGTCCGCAACCGAGAGCGCTCCCTCGCACAGGAACGCGTACTTGGCCTCAGCTGCCAGATACGGCGCGGCCCCGGTCAACGGCTCACCGAGGCGGGGATCAGCTGCGATGAGTTGCAACAACTCGGTCGCCAGGCTTCCGTAGCGGTCCAGCAGTCGCTGAACAGTGGCCTGATCCACCGAACTGGTCCGCGCCAATGTGCCGGCCCGCTCAACCAGCCGCCGGTACCCCAGTGCGCCAACCAACGGGATATCTGAGGTGGTCGAGGCGGGAGTGTCCAGACCCGAACCGCTCGCCACCGCATCCAGTAGGTCTTTGGCCATCACCCGGTAGGTGGTGAACTTCCCGCCTGCGATCACGTACACCCCGGGCGCCGGCGAGGTGACGGAGTGCTCGCGGCTAAGCTTGGTGGTACTGACCGACGGATCGCTCTGCACCAGCGGTCGCAGGCCGGCAAAGACACCCACGATGTCGTCACGGGTCAGCTCATGACGCAGTATCGAGTTCACTTTCGCCAGCAGATAGTCGATGTCGGCACTGTGTGCCAGTGGGGGGCCGTGTTCCTGGGTCCATTCGGTGTCGGTATCGCCGATCAGCCATTGCCCCTGCCAGGGGATGACGAACAGTACGCTCTTCTCCGTGCGCATGAGCACGCCCGCTTCGGATCGGATCGCCTCGCCCGGAACCACGATGTGTATCCCCTTGGACGGCCGTACCGTCAGGGTCGAGCGGTGCTGTGGCGTGAGCGCGACCACCTGCTCGGTCCAGGGTCCAGCAGCGACGACCACACTGCGCGTGCGCACGCGGATGTCGGATCCGCTGAGATGGTCGCGCACCAGTACCGCATCGACGGAGCCGCCCGGTGCCAGGATCTGCACCGCGCTGGCCTGCGTCAGCATCGCCGCCCCCAGCGCGGCCGCAGTGCGCGCAACCATCATGGCGTAGCGGGCATCATCTTCGATCGCGTCATAGAAGTGCACGCCACCGACGTAGGCGCCTGGGTCCAGCCCCGGTGCGATGCGCTGCATCCGGCGCTTGCTCAGGTGTCGGTGCCTGGGCACGGCACCCGCCCCGCCCATGGAGTCGTACAGCGCCAAGCCGGCCCCCAGGTAGCCGCGTTCCCACACCTGGTGAGTCAACGGCCAGATGAACGGCACCGGCTTGACCAGGTGAGGCGCCAGCCGGTGCAACAGCAGCTTCCGCTCCCCCAGAGCCTCACGCACCAGCGAGAAGTCGAGCATCTCCAAGTAGCGCAGGCCGCCGTGGATCAGCTTGCTGGACTTGCTGGAGGTTCCGGCCGCGTAGTCGGTTGCCTCGACCAAGAGCACCGACAACCCCCGCGAGCGTGCGTCCAAGGCGGCACCGGCACCGGTGATCCCGCCGCCGATCACCACCACATCGAACGTCTCCGACTCAGCCCGCGCGCGGTCGGAGGCACGTTGCGCCAACGAGAGCCGACCGGATGGGGTCTGGTTCGGGGAACTTGACACGGGCCTTCACTCCTCTAATCGTCAGACGTCCGACAACGATACTGTCCGATTCCGCTACTGGCTGTTCGAAAGCAACCGTCCGGGGCTAGCATCGTGCTCAGGACACTGTGGCAGTCTGCTGCAGCTCACCCGGCTGGACTTGGCCGGAGGTCCCCGGCCCGATGTGCCGGCCCGATCTGCCGGCCACCTGGCTGGACGACACGGCTGGAGCGATGCCCATGTCCTTTCGACCCCTCCTCACCACCACCGGGGCCGCCATCGCGCTGCTAGCGCTGGTGGCCTGCGCGGGCGCCGAGGCGAATTCGTCACAGGCCACCGAATCCGGTGATCAGGACCCGACGGCGACCACGGGCTACCCGGTGACCATCGACAACTGCGGCACCGAGGTCCGGCTCGAGGAGCAACCCGAGCGGATCGTGAGCGTCAAGTCATCCACCACGGAGCTGGTTCTGGCCCTCGGGCTGGGCGACAACCTTGCGGGGACCGCATTCCTCGATGGCCCGTACCCGGACGATCTCGCCCAGGCGGGCGCCACGATTCCGGTTCTCGCCGTCCGTTCACCGGCCGCAGAAGTCGTCCTGGCTGCTGAACCCGACCTGGTTTTCGCTGGCTGGGAGTCGATGTTCAGTGCCGACGGTCTCGGGGATCGGGGCGAACTCGCCGAACTCGCCGTGGCCAGCTACGTGGCACCGGCCGCGTGCCAGGGCGAGGGCTATCGGCCCGATCCCCTGCAGTTCGACGACGTCTTCGCCCACATCCTTGAGGCGGGCCAGCTACTGGGTGCCCCCGAGGCCGCCGCGAGCCTGGTTGCCGAACAACGTCAAGAACTCGCGCAGGTGTCACCGTCGCAGGCCGGTTGGAGCGCATTGTGGTATTCCTCCGGGTCGGACACCCCCTTCGTCGGCGGCGGCAGCGGCGCACCGCAGATGATCATGGACGCTGCGGGCCTGAACAACATCGCCGCCGACGTCGACGCCTCCTGGGGCTCGGTCGGCTGGGAAACGGTCGCGGCAGCAGAACCGGACGTCATAGTGCTGGTGGATTCGGATTGGAACACCGCGCAGAACAAGATCGAGGTGCTCCAGGCCAACCCGGTCACTGCGGCCTTGCCTGCGGTACAGCAGCAGCGTTACCTGATCGTTCCGTTCGCCGCCACCGAGGCCGGGGTCCGGAATGTGGAAGCCACCGTATCGCTGACGCACCAGCTGGCCGAGTTGGGCGGATGACCACGCAACTGACCAAACCCAGGGCGGAGACAGCGCCGGCGCCGGCCCGCACCATGCCGTGGACGGTTGTGGTGGCACTGGTGTTGCTGGTCTCGCTGGTGTTCGCCACAGCCCTGGGTCCGGCGTCGCTGCCCGGTACCAGCGCGGCGGCTGGACCGATCACCGCCGGGGACATCCTCGCGTCGGCCTGGCACCATCTGACGTCCTGGTTGGCTGATCGCGGACTGGGCGTGGAGGTATCACCCAACCCGCTGTCGCCCGTTCGTGACGCCATCATCTGGGCCGGGCGGATGCCCCGGGCCCTGACTGCGGTGGCGGTTGGTGCCGGATTGGCGGTCTGCGGTGTCGTACTGCAGGCCGTTACCCGCAACGGGCTCGCCGACCCGTATCTGCTTGGAGTATCGTCCGGGGCTGCGGTGGGCGCCGTTGCCGTGCTGATCCTGGGTTGGGCCCTGCCGCTGCCGATCGCCGCCTTCATCGGTGCGATGGGCGCGCTGGCCACGACGCTGGCCCTGGCCGGCTGGGGTGGACAGTTGCAGGCGAGCAGGGTCGTGCTGGCCGGGATCGCCGTCGCGCAGGCCTGCTCTGCCGCCGTGGCACTGATCATCTTCACTACGGCGCAAGGCGATTCCTACCGCAACATCCTGGGCTGGCTGATGGGAACCTTGGGGGCGGCGCGGTGGAGTTCGGTGCTCATCGCCGGGATCGCCGTGGTGGTGATCGGCGGGGTGTTGCTGGCATCGGGCCGGACCTTGGATGCCTTCGCCTTCGGCGACACCTCAGCAATGTCACTCGGTATCGATGTCACCGGTACACGCTGGCTGCTGTTCGGCCTGACGGCGTTGCTTACCGGCGCGCTGGTGAGCGTCAGCGGGGCCATCGGTTTCGTGGGGCTGACGGTCCCGCACCTGGTGCGGCTACTCCTGGGGCCGGGACGGGGCGGGAACGGGCCGCTACTGCGCACCAGCGCCGCCGCCGGGGCCGTGTTCCTGCTCTGGGCGGACGCGATTGCCCGCAGCGCATTCGCACCCTTGGATGTGCCGGTAGGGGTCTTGACGGCACTGATCGGGGCTCCGGTATTCGCGATCGTGCTGCTGCGCAGCCGGAGATCGGCATGAGCCGGGTCGGCGTCACCGACCTGGTCGCCCACGAGGTGAGCTACCGGGTTGGTACTGCCGAGTTGATCCAGGACGTATCCGTGCTGGTGCGGGCCGGCACGGTCACTGGGCTGCTGGGACGCAACGGGTCGGGCAAGTCAACGCTGCTACGTGTGCTCATGTCCGCCGATCCGCATGCCGGCTCGATCAGCCTGGTCACCGCAGGCACCTCGGCGGATCTGGGATCGATGAGCAGGCGCCGCCGGGCCCAGCAGATCGCGTTCGTGGAACAGGATGCTCACACCGACGCGGAGCTGACCGTCGCCGAGGTGGTGAGCCTGGGGCGGATCCCGCACGAGCGCGGCCCGGCTGGCCGCCGCCGACACGCCGCCGTCGACCAGGCCATGGAGCGCGCCGCAGTCACCGGGATGGCTCACCGCATCTTCAACTCCCTGTCCGGCGGGGAGCGGCAACGGGTGCACCTGGCCCGGGCATTGGCCCAAGAACCAGCCGTGCTGCTGCTGGATGAACCGACCAACCACCTGGACCTGGCCGCGCAACTGGAGGTGCTGGATCTGGTCCGGGCGGTTGCCGACAGCGGCGTCGCGGTCATGCTGGCGCTGCACGACCTCACCCACGCCGTCCGGATCTGCGATCAGGTCCTGGTTCTGGACCGGGGCAGCGTCGCCGCCACCGGCACGGCACGGGAGGTTCTGACCCCTGCGTTGTTGGAACAGGTGTGGGGCATCCGCGGTGAGTGGCTCAGGGGGCAGCATGGCGAAGCGCTGGTAGTAGCGACGGCGGTGCGGTGACCTAGGCGATCGTTGACTGCCCGCACAGGGCACGCTCAGCCACCGGTGCGGAACAGATCCTCCTGCGGTGTTCGCACCACCGCTACCGCTCCCGGGCCATCCTCCGGCGTCACCTGCGCTCCGGACCCGCGCACCACCGCCACCGGACGGCCGCCCGTCTTGCCCTTCACCAGATCGGCCGCAGCGGCGATCTCGTCGGCCACGGCGACCACGGTGGCCTGCAGCGGCCGGCCGTGGGAATCGACATCGCCGCGCAGATCGGCCAGCGGGTGCATCCCGGCCGCACCGATGACGATCTCCGCGATCCCGCGCCGCCAAGGCCTGCCCACGGTGTCGGTGACCAGCACCGCCGGTCGCACTCCCAGCCGGGCGTTCAACCCACGCCTGAGCGTCCGGGCAGAGGCATCGGGGTCCTTAGGCAACAGCAGGATCGTGCCGGCAGGCACGTTGCTGGCATCCACGCCAGCGGCCGCCAGCACCAGGCCGTGGTGGGTTTCCACAATCCGCAGCAGCGACCCGTCCGGATAGCTGCGACGGGCCACCTCCCGCACCGACTCGGCATCGATGGCCGCCTCGCGATCTTTCGCCGCAACCAGCCTGCCTTCCGCCTTGGCAACGACCTTGCTGGCGATGACCACCACGTCGTCATCGCGCACTCCCGCCGAACCATCCGGCCACACAAGCCCGGCCAGCAACGGCGTCAGCAACGCTGCCAGATCTGCGCCGGAGGTGATCTGTGGCAGACCATCCGGCGCTTGCGCCAGCAGCATCAGCGGGACAGCCTGGGCAGGACCTCGCGCCCGAAGACCTCGATCCACTCGGCTTGGTTGCGACCCACGTTGTGCAGGTAGATGCGATCGAAGCCGAGATCGACGAATTTCTGGATTTCGGCCCGGTGCCGGTCCGGGTCGGCGGAGATGACCATCCGCCCGTCGAAGTCCTCGGGCCGGACCAGTTTGGCCATCTGGGCGAAGTCGAACGGGGAGCGGATATCGGCCTTGGGGAACTTCATGCCGCCGTTGGGCCATTCGACCATCGCGTTGGTCAGAGCCTGCTCGTCGGTTTCGGCCCAGGACATGTGCAGTTGCAGCACCTTGGGCATCGCGGCCGGATCCTTGCCTGCTTCGCGGGCACCGGCGTCGAACCGCTGGAACAACCCGGTGATCTTCTCCAACGGCGCCCCCACCGTGATCAGCCCGTCGGCGTGCCGGCCGGCCCGCTTGGCGGTGATCGGCCCGGCGGTGGCCACCAGGATCTCCGGTGGCACCTGCGGCATGGTCCACAGCCGGGTCGATTCCAGCTTGTAGAAATCACCGGAGTGCTTGAAATCCTTGCCCGCCAACGAGTTGCTGAACAGCTTCTTGATGATCTCGATCGCCTCGAACATGCGATTGATGCGCTCGGGCGCCTCGGGCCAGTAGCCGGCGACGATGTGCTCATTGAGAGCTTCGCCGGAACCCAGCCCCAGCCAGTGCCGGCCCGGGTACATGGCTGCCAGCGTCGCACTGGCCTGCGCCACCATCGCCGGGTGCCACCGGAACGTGGGCGCAGTGACCCCTGGACCTAGATCCCCGCGGGTTCGTTCGCCGACGGCGGTCAGTACGTTCCAGACGAACGCCGCCTCCCCCTGTTGCGGCACCCAGGGTTGGAAGTGGTCGGCGGCCATGACCCCGGAGAATCCGTGTCGCTCCGCTAGTTCGCAGTACTCGACAACCTCCAGCGGTGCGAACTGCTCCAGCATTGCTGCGTACCCAATTGTCAGCGCCATTGGCCAATCCTTACATCTGCTGGGCGATGGTGCTAAACAGTTCCGGATTGGCGCTCAGGTATCCGCTCAGCAACGCCTGACCCAGCTCGGGCGAACGCACCAGCGGATGCTCGGCGAACGCCTGCCAGGCCAGCTCCAGCGAGCCGGTGCGGGCAGCCTGGATCGCCAGCCGTTCACTAGCCTTCACGCCGGCCACCAGTCCCAGTTGTGAGCCGGACAACGGAATCGGGCTGTGCCGCACGTGTGCGCCAGCGGCGTCCACATGCGCCGATATCTCGATCACGGCGTCGTCCGGCAATGCGGCGATGGCGCCGTCATTGACGAGATTGAGGATCATCGAAGCGCTGTCGCCACCGCTCAGAGCAGCCATGAGATCGACGGCGACCTCGTGGTAACCGCCACCCAGGCGTTGCTGATCGTGGTGGACCCGGGTACGCGCATCGGCCATATAGGTGTCTTCCCGTTCGGCCAGCACCTGCTGCCACCGGGCGGCGGCCCCGCTGGTGCCCGCACGGTAGAACTGCTGCTGCTGGGCGTGCAGGAATGCCGCGCGGCCATTGCCCTGATGCGGTATCGCAGGGTCGTAGTAGTGCAGGTACTCCCCCGGCAGAACCCCGATCGCTTGCATCCAGGCCACGTCGAAGATCGCGGCCTCGTCGAGGGTGAGCATGGCCTCGGCGTCGGCGAGCAGCGCCGGCAGGTGATCGACTCCGCGGTACTCGAGGGTGCGCAGCCAGCCCAGGTGGTTCAGTCCCAGATAGTCGCCGGACACCGCCCGGTCCGGCAAGCATGCAGCCCGGGCGGCCGACCGCAACATCCCGATGGGCGTATCGCAGATGCCGATCACCCGGTTTCCCAGCTGCGCGCGCATCGCCTCGGTGACCAGCCCAGCCGGGTTGGTGAAGTTCACCACCCAAGCCGACGGCGAGTGCTGGGCTATCAGCTCGGCGACGTGATCGATCACCGGGACGGTGCGCAGCGCGTAGGCCAAGCCGCCGGGCCCGACGGTTTCCTGCCCGAGCAGCCCCAGGTCTCGCGCCACCTGCTCATCGCTGATCCGGCCGGCGGTACCACCCACCCGGATCGCGCAGAACACGTAGTCGACGGCGGTGACGGCGGTGCGCAGGTGCGGTTGCAGCACCACCCGTGGCGGGTTCGGGATGGGCGCCAGCTGATCCTCCAGCACCGCTGAGATCACCGCTAGCCGGTCGGTGTCGGTGTCGTGCAACACGATCTCGTCGATACCCGTTCGGTCACGCGCCTGCGCCACGGCACCCACGACCAACGGCGTCCGGAAACCACCACCACCCAGGATCGTCATTCGCACACCGACACGGTAGCGGCGCACGGTGGCAGACTCGCCCTATGCCCGGTGCGACCGACGACGAAGCGCGGATCGACCTGCTGCTGGCTGGGACGGTGTTCTTCGACGTCGTCTTCACCGGATTCCCGCAGGCCCCGGCCCCTGGCACCGAAGTGTGGACCGACGGCATGGGTTCCAGCCCGGGCGGGATCGCCAACCTGGCGGTGGCCGCCTCCCGGCTGGGGCTGCGAACCTCGTTGGCTGCCGGGTTCGGGGATGACCTGTATGCGGATTGGCTGTGGAACGTGCTCAGCCAGCAGGAGCACATCGACTTGCGCCGGTCGGTGCGCCACAACGGCGCCCACACGCCGGTCACCGTGGCGTTGGCGTACGAGCAGGACCGGGCTTTCGTCACCCACGGCCACCCATGGCCGACCTCGGTGTGTGACCTGCTGGTGCATCCGCCCGCGACCCGGGCGGTGTTGGTGGACCTGGGTGATCAGGACATGCGCACCTCATCCTGGTGGCATGTCAGTGCGCAGGCCGGTGCCCTGGTGTTCGCGACCGCCGGGTGGGATCCGCGCCAGGAGTGGGATCAGCGCATTTTGCGGGAACTGCATGACTGCTACGCGTTCTTGCCCAACGCACCGGAGGCGATGGGCTACACCCGCACCAGCACGCCCGAGGCGGCAGCCGAGGCGCTGTCGCAGTATGTGCCGCTGACCGTGGTGACCATGGGCACCGACGGCGTCATCGCCATCGATCGCGAGAGCGGCGAGCAGGCGCAGGTGGGAGCGGTCCCTGCGACCGTGGTCGACACCACCGGCGCCGGGGATGTGTTCGCGGCAGCCATCGTGCTGGGCACCTTGCGTGGCTGGTCATTGGAGCAGAGGCTGAACTTCGCCACGCTGTGTGCGGGGTTGGCGGTGCAGCAGGTCGGCGGTTCACTGGCCGCCCCCGGATGGGGCGACCTGCTGGACTGGTGGCGCGAGACCAGCGACCACGCCCGTGCCGGTGATCCGGTGGCAACGGAGCTGATCGGGCGGTATGGGTTCCTACCGGGATGCTTGCGCGGCGTGGATACCTTGACCGTGCGGCGGGCGCAGGCGACCATTGCACGATTCTCCGACGCCCGATAGCTGGCAGGTGACCGATGAGCGGTGAACGAGTGCGGGTGACGCAGATCGACCTGGGTGAGGGGATCCGGGCCGGGTTCTCCGATCGGTCCGGCGGGGTCTCCAGAGCCCCGTTCGAGCATCTCAACCTGGGACTGCACGTGGGCGATGACCCGGCGCACGCACAGCGGAATCGAGAACTGCTCGGTAGCTGGCTGGGGGCGCCGATCACGTTTGTCAGCCAGGTCCACGGCGCCGACGTGCTCGACCTCGATGGAACGCCCTCGCAGGCGCCACCGCAGGCCGATGCGATCGTCAGCACCACCGGTGCCGGGATCGGGGTGATGGTGGCCGACTGCGTGCCGGTGCTGCTGGCCGACGCCGATGCCGGCGTGGTGGCGACCGCTCATGCCGGGCGGCCCGGGCTGGTGGCAGGAGTGGTCCCTAACGCCGTAGCGGCCATGGTCAGACGTGGCGCCCGGCCCGGACGGATCCGGGCCGGTGTGGGTCCCAGCATCTGCGGCGACTGCTACGAGGTACCTCCGGTGATGCGGGATGAGGTGGAAGCGGCGGTCCCCGGTACCGCGGGTACCACCAGCTGGGGAACCCCGTCGGTCGACATCGCCACCGGTGTGCTGTCACAGTTGCGCTCCCTCGGGGTGGAGCGGGTGCACCGGGTGCCGGGCTGCACCTATACCGATGAAAGGTACTTCTCCTACCGCAGGGAAGGGGTCACCGGCCGGTTCGCAGGAGTCATCGCGCTGCAGCGGCCCTGAAGCCCCTCCCGGGGCGGTGTCGCGTTCGGCAGCAGGGGGTGAGTCTGGGAAGATGACTGACCATGACGTCAGCCGATTCTCCGCACAGTTCCGCCGCGCCCGCCCGACGCGCACAGGTACCCGAGCGGGTGAGCACCGACGGCCTTGAGGATCGTTGGGATACCGCGTGGTCCCAGGCCGGTATCTATGCCTTCGACCGCAGCCAGCCGCGCGAGCGGGTGTTCTCCATCGACACCCCGCCACCGACCGCATCCGGCTCGCTGCACATCGGTCACGTGTTCAGCTACACCCACACCGACACCCTCGCCCGCTACCGGCGTATGCGCGGAGACGAGGTCTTCTATCCGATGGGCTGGGATGACAACGGGCTGCCTACCGAGCGCCGGGTGCAGAACTACTACGGCGTGCAGGTGGACACCTCGCTGGGTTTCGACCCGGATTTCAGCCCGGAGTTCGCCGGTGACGTTCCCAAGAAGCACCGGCCGACGCCGATCTCACGGCGCAACTTCGTGCAGTTGTGCCTGCAGTTGGCTGCCCAGGATGAGAAGGATTTCGAGCAGGTCTTCCGCTATCTGGGCCTGAGCGTGGACTGGGCGCAGACGTACCAGACCATCGGGCCGGACGCTCAGCGGGTGTCGCAGCGGGCGTTCCTGCGCCAGCTCGCCCGCGGCGAGGCGTACCAGATCGAAGCTCCCACGTTGTGGGACGTGTCCTTCCAGACCGCAGTAGCGCAGGCGGAACTGGAAGACCGCGACCGCGACGGCGCCTATCACCGGCTCGCGTTTCATCCCGACGCCGGCGAGCCGGTGATGATCGAGACCACCCGCCCGGAACTGCTGGCCGCGTGCGTCGCCCTGGTCGCCCATCCCGACGATGAGCGGTACCAGGCTCTGTTCGGCACCACGGTCAGCACACCGGTGTTCGGCGTGCGCGTGCCGGTGCTGGCACATGAGTTGGCCGACCCGGACAAGGGGTCGGGTATCGCGATGATCTGTACCTTCGGTGACACCACCGATGTCACCTGGTGGCGCGAACTCGACTTGCCCACCCGCACCATCATCGGCCGCGACGGCCGCATCCTGCCCGACGCACCCGTAGCCATCACCTCCGAAACGGGCCGGGCTGCCTACGCCGACCTGGTGGGTCTGACGGTCTTCTCCGCCCAGCGGAAAATGGTCGACCTGCTGACCGCCTCCGGCGATCTGCATGGTGAGCCACGCAAGATCAGTCACCCGGTGAAGTTCTACGAAAAGGGTGACAAACCGCTGGAGATCGTCTCCTCACGGCAGTGGTACGTCCGCAACGGCGGCCGCGACGCCGATCTGCGGCAGCGGCTGATCGCCCGCGGCGGCGACCTGCACTGGCACCCCGGGTTCATGCAGTCCCGGTACGCCAACTGGGTGGAAGGGTTGGCCGGTGACTGGTTGCTGAGCCGCCAGCGGTTCTTCGGTGTGCCGTTTCCGCTCTGGTACGGCGTCGACGATGCCGGTGAGATCGACTTCGACTCCCCCATCGTTCCCAGCGAAGAGCAGCTCCCGGTCGACCCTTCCAGCGATGTGCCCGATGGCTTCAGCGCCGACCAGCGCGGCAAGCCTGGCGGGTTCGCGGGCGACCCGGACGTCATGGACACCTGGGCCACGTCATCGCTGACACCGCAACTCGCGGGCCGGTGGGAGTCCGACGACGACCTGTTCAACCGGGTCTTCCCCTACGACGTGCGCCCGCAGGGTCACGACATCATCCGCACCTGGCTATTCAGCACGGTGGTGCGCTCCGACGCCGAGCACGAGAGTCTGCCGTGGAAGCACGCAGCTATCTCCGGGTGGATCCTGGACCCGGACCGCAAGAAGATGAGCAAGTCCAAAGGCAACGTCGTCACTCCGCTGGGATTGTTGCAACAGCACGGCTCGGACGCCGTGCGTTACTGGGCGGCCTCGGCACGGCTGGGCGTGGACACCGCCTTCGATGAGGCCCAGATGAAGATCGGGCGCCGGCTGGCGATCAAACTGCTCAACGCCTCCAAGTTCGCCCTTACCTTCGCCGATGACGGCGTTGTGACCAGCGACGCCGCAGCGGTGAGCGAGCCGGTGGACCGGGCTCTGCTGGCCCGGCTGGCCACCGTGGTGGAGGCCGCCACCAGCAGCTTCGACGCCTACGATCACGCCCGCGCCCTGGAGGTGACCGAGGCGTTCTTCTGGACCTTCTGCGATGACTACCTGGAGTTGGTCAAGGAACGTGCCTACGGCCGTGAGGGTGCTACCGAAGCCGCCACCACGTCGGCCCGCACCACCTTGGCCATTGCCCTGGATGTGATGCTGCGGCTACTGGCGCCGGTGCTGCCGTTCGCCACCGAGGAGGTGTGGTCGTGGTTCCAGCCCGGTTCGGTACACCGGGCAGCCTGGCCCAGTGCCGAACCGCTGCGCGCGGCCGCCGCCGACACCGACCCCGCCCTGCTGACGGCCGCAGGCGCGGCGCTGGCGGCCCTGCGCAAGGTCAAGAGCGAAGCCAAGGTGTCACAGAAGACGCAACTGACCGACGCCGTGCTGCATGCCCCGGCGCATCAGGTCACCCTGTTGCCGACCGTCCTCGATGACGTGCAGGCAGCGGCGAAGGTGGTCGGTGACCTGGAGTTGCGCCAGGCAGAGGGCACCTGGGCGCAGGCGGCCCTGGTGCCGGTCCCGGCGGGCTAGCCGCTCAGGCGTGCCGCTCGGGAGCCCGGCCGTGGTAGCGGGCCAGCACCACATCGACCAGTTCCACCGGCACCGGCCACGACGGCCGGAGCAACGGTGCGCTGACCACATCCGCCCCGGCCTGGCCGACCAGATCGGCGAAGTAGCCCGGCGCGAGCAGATAGCTGGCCACCACCACGCGAGAACCGCGGGCTCGGGCAGCGGTGAGCACATCGGACAGCCGCGGCTGCGACGCGGACAAGAAGCCGACCCGCACCGTGCGTCCTAGTTGCTGCCCCAGCATTCTGGCGGTGGCCCGGCAATCCTGCACCGCCCGAGCATCCGAGGAACCCGCTGCCGCGAGCACCACCTGATCGGAGTCGCGCAACCCAGCCTCGTCCAGCCGCTGCCGCAGCACCCGCACCAGGCGTGGATCGGGTCCCAGCGCAGCGCACAGGATGGCTTCTGGGCGGCAGGCCACGGCCTCGGTGAGATCGACGTAGACGTGATATCCAGCCGACAGCAGCAGCGGCACCACCCGCACGGGTCCGTCGATCCGGGCCAACGCCGTCGGGACGTCGGGCGTTTGGACGTCGACGAACGCCGAGCACACCTGCTCATGACGGTCCTTCACCGCACTCTCCAGCGACGCCACGGCCGCCTGCCCCAGCGCGGAGGAGGTTCCGTGGGAACACGCGAGCAGTGTCGGCTGCCTCATCTCGTCACCAGCCGGTAGCCGCGTTTGACTACCGTCTGCACCAGGTCCCGCCCGGCGGCCTCGCGCAGCCGGGCGACGGCCACCTCGGCGGTGTGCGGGTCGCGCGAACTGCCCGGCAGCGCATCGAGCACCTGGGTCCGGGTCACCACGCCGCCGTCGGCGTCGAGCAACGCCCGCAGGAGGGCAAAGGACGACGGCGACAATCGCAGCACCTGCCCATCCAGGACTGCTGCTCTGGCCCGGATCGCCAGCCTGCCCCGGGAAGTCCGCACGCCACCGTCGGTACCGGAGTAGTGCCCGATGATGGTGCGGATCAGCGCACCCATCCGACCGCGCTCCGGTTGCAGGGTCTGGATGCCGCATCGTTGCAACGGTGCGGCCGTCACCGGTCCGACGGCAGCGGCCAGCAGCCGGCCGCCGCGCACCTGGTTCACCATCGCCGCAGTGAGCTGTTCCCGGTCCACCACCTGCAACCAGGCGGCAGCCCCCGGGGCCGAGGTGAACACCACCGCGTCCAGCTCACCAGCGGCGGCGGCACGCACGCAGGCCAGCACACGCCCGGGATCGGGGGGCGGCCCCCAGCGGTACACCACCAGGCTCACCACCTGGGCCCCGGCCCGAGCGAATGCCTCATCGAGCCCGTCGGCACCGGCTCCATGGTGTTGCACGGCGATGCGCTGGCCGGCCACCCCTTCGGCGAGGAGTTTGCTAGCGATCTCAGCCGAGGTCTCACTTTCGGCAACCCAGTCGGCCACCAATCCGGCCGCTTGGACCGCTCCGCGTGCCTTCGGCCCGCGCACGACGATGCGTGCCGACCGCAGGGAATCGAGCAGATCCTCGGCGTCGCCATGCGCGTCGGCGGCTTCGACCCAGCCGCGGAAGCCGATTCCGGTGGTGATCACGACGACATCTGCCGGGCGGGCGATGAGCGCACGTGAATGAGCGGCCAGGTCGGCGTCGTCGGTGACCGACTGGATCTGCAACGTCGGCGCATGGCGGATCTCGGCTCCGCGCCGTTCCAGTGCGGTGGCCAGTTCGGTCGCGCGCCGGTCGGCCGTCACGGCGATGGTGGTTCCCACCAGCACCTGACTCAGGTCGTTCATGCCGGCTCCAGCAGACTCTCGGCAGCCACCGGGCCGATCACGATCACGGCCGGAGAGCGCACCTGAGCCAGCGCGGCATGCGCAACGATCCCGGCCAGGTTCGCGCGCGTGGTGCGTTCGGTCGGCGTCGAGCCACGTTCGATGATGGCGACAGGGGTTTCCGGGTCCGTGCCCGCGGCCAGCGCCTGTTCCACGATCATGCCGAGATTGCTTACGCCCATCAGCACCACGACGGTGGCGGACCGTTCCACCAGGCACGCCTGGGCTCCACGGTCGAGCCCTTCGTGACCGCTGGTCACATGCACCGCGGCGACGACGCCGCGCTGAGTCAGCGCAATCCCAGCCATCGCGGGCACCGCGAGCGCGCTGCTGACACCGGGCACCACCGAGACCGGGACCCCGGCTTCCCGGCAGGCGAGCACCTCCTCGCCACCGCGCCCGAACAGGAACGGGTCTCCGCCTTTGAGCCGTACCACCCGCCGGCCCCGCAGTGCCTGTTCGACGCAGATCTGGTTGATCCGGTGCTGCGGCACCGGATGATGCCCGGGCCGCTTGCCGACGTCGATGACGTCGACGCTGGCCGGCAGCTGATCCAGAACGCTCACCGGCCCCAGCCTGTCGGTCACCACGACGTCCGCCTGCATCAGGGCTCGATGTCCAGCGATGGTCAGCAGGTCCGGATCGCCCGGTCCCCCGCCGACCAGCACGACACTGCCGGTCACGGGCTCTCGCCCGCCGGGTCGACCCCGACATAGACGACGCCGTCGTGCACCCGCACGCCGTAGCTGGGCAGATCGGCGATCCCTTCGGCCACGGGTTGGTACCCGGCCCGTTCCAGGCAGGCGCCGGTTGCCAGCGAGAAGATCTGCTTGTACATGGGCCCGGCCACACTCGGTTCCCCGGCCCGCGTGCCCACGATGCCCCGCGACATCACGTTCGCCCCACTGAACGGGTCGTACTGACCGACGGCGAAAACTCGGTCATCGGCCAGCCGGAAAATGGCGATCTGGCGCCCGTCGATCAGTGCCGCAGCACCCCGTTCGGGGGCCAGATCGGCCAACGAGCACACGGCCACCCAGCGGAGTTCGGCTTGATCGGTGGCGCTCATGAACGAACCGCCAGGGCAGGGCCGGAGATCAGTGTGCTGCCGTCGTCTCGGTCGGCAGCATTGGCGGGCCGGTGCTGGTCACGTTCGCTGACGTAGGCCAGGTCCGGGTCTGCGACGCCGGGGGCGTTGACGAAGGAGCCGAACCGCTTGAGCTTGTCCGGGTCGGCGAGCACCGCCGCCCATTCGTCCTGATAGTTGTCCACGTGAGCTGCCATCGCAGCATCGAGGTCCGCGCAGATTCCCAGACTGTCCTCCATGATCACCTCGCGCACACCGTCCAGCCCGCCGTCGACGTCGTCCAGCCAGGGTGCGGTGCGCTGCAGCCTGTCGGCGGTTCTGATGTAGTACATGAGGAACCGGTCGATGGTGCGTTTGAGCGTGTCATCGTCCAAGTCCTCGGCGATCAGTTGAGCGTGCCGGGGTGTGAACCCGCCGTTGCCGCCCACATACAGGTTCCAGCCCTTCTCGGTGGCGATCACACCGACGTCCTTGCCCCGGGCCTCGGCGCACTCGCGGGCACAGCCCGAAACCCCGAACTTGAGCTTGTGCGGCGAGCGCAGCCCGCGGTAGCGCAGTTCCAGTTCCACGGCCATGCCCACTGAGTCCTGCACCCCGTACCGGCACCAGGTCGAGCCGACGCAGGACTTCACCGTGCGCAGCGACTTGCCGTAGGCGTGACCGGACTCGAAACCGTGGTTGACCAGGCGCGCCCAGATCAGCGGCAACTGCTCGATTCGGGCGCCGAACAGGTCGATGCGCTGCCCGCCGGTGATCTTGGTGTACAGCCCGAAGTCACGGGCGATCTCGCCGATGGCGATCAGGCCCTCGGGAGTGACCTCACCCCCGGCTATGCGCGGCACCACCGAGTAGGTGCCGTCGCGCTGGATGTTGGCCAGTACGTGGTCGTTGGTGTCCTGCAGGGTGGCCTGCTCGCCGTCCAGGATGTGCCCGTTGCCCTGGGAGGCCAGGATGGAGGCGATGGTGGGCTTGCAGATGTCACAACCCCGGCCGGGGCCGTGGGCACCATCCGGGGTGTGCCCGAATCGGGTGATGATCTCGGTGAAGGTGTGCAGATCGGCCACCCGCACCGCATCGAATAGCTGCGGCCGGGACAGTTCGAAGTGCTCACACAGAGCCGAGGACACCTCGACGCCGGCCCGCTCCAGTTCGGTGGTGGCGATCTTCTTCACCAACGGCAGGCAGGAACCGCAACTGGTCCCGGCCTTGGTGCAGGCTTTGACACCCGCCAGGTCGGTGCAGCCATGCTCGGTGACCGCCTCGCGGATGGTCCCGGCGGTGACGTTGTTGCACGAGCACACCGTCGCCGCGGCCGGGAGTTCCACCGATGGTGCCGCGACGTCTCCTTCGGGCAGGAGGAAGGCCGCCGGGTCGCCCGGGAGCTGCGAACCGAGCAGCGGGCGCAGCGTCGCGTAGGCGGAAGCGTCCCCGACGAACACCCCACCCAGCAGGGTGTGGGCATCGTCGGAGAGCACCAGCTTCTTGTAGACCCCGGCGACCGGGTCGGCCCAGACGACTTCCATGGCATCGTCGGCGGTTGCGAACGGGTCGCCGAAACTGGCCACGTCGACGCCCTGGAACTTCAGTTTCGTCGCGGTGTCGGCACCGGGGAACGTCGCCGAACCGCCCAGGAGCCGGTCGACGACGACCTCGGCCATGGCGTATCCGGGTGCCACCAGCCCCAGGCACCGGCCGCCGATGCACGCCACCTCACCGATGGCCCAGACGTGTGCGGCACTGGTGCGGCAGGCATCGTCCACGACGGCGCCGCCGCGCTCGCCGATACTCAATCCGGCCGCGCGCGCCAGTTCGTCGCGAGGCCGGATTCCGGTGGCCATCACCACCACGTCGGCGTCCAGGCGACCACCGTCGGCGAAGTCCAGCCGCCCGACGTGCGAGGTCCGGCGGGAGACGCGAAGCTGGCTGGTCTGGGTGTTGCACCGCACCGCGATGTGCTTGTCGTTCATCAGCCGGGTCAGCGCTTGACCTCCGCCGAGATCGATCTGCGCATCCATCAGGTGCGATCCGAACTGAATCACCGTGGCCTGGGCGCCCAGGGCGGTCAGTGCTCCGGCCGCCTCCAGCCCCAGCAGGCCCCCGCCGATGACCGCACCCCGGATCGGCGCATGGGTCGCCTCGCCTCGTTCGGCACGCTTGGCCTCCACCCAGCCTCGTAGCGCCGCGACGTCGTCGATGGTGCGGTAGACGAACACACCCGGGAGGTCGTTCCCGGGGATCGGTGGCATGGCTGCGCTGGAGCCGGTGGCCAGCACGAGCTCGTCGTAGCCGGTCACCTCACCCAGTCGGTCGGTGATCTGCTTGGCCTCGGTATCGATGGATACGACGGCCCTGTCCCGGTGCAACGTCACCTGGTCCTGGTCCCACAGGGCCGGATCACCCAGCGTGAGTTCCTCGGCGTCGCGAGCCGAGAAGTAGGACGTCAGCGCAACCCGGTCATAGGGCTTGGCCGGCTCCTCGGCGAAGACGGTGATGTGCCAGGTGTCATACTCATCCCGCGCGCGCAGGGCTTCGGTGAGGCGCTGCGCGACCATCCCGCCGCCGATCACGACGAGTTGCTTCGGTGTGCTGTGCATACGGTCTCCTTCGGGCATCTGCGACGCTATCGCCGCGCAGTTTCGCGGGTATGCCTGCGATGTTGCGGCCGCGTTTCATCGGCCAGGTTCTCCGGTGCGCCGGCGGCGAGCCAGTCCGCGATCCCGCACACTGCCGCCGTACAGCCGCCGCAGCCGGTGCTGGCACGGGTGGCCCGGGCAATCTGCTCCTGGGTGCGTGCTCCCTGGTGCCAACAGGTGACGATGTCGGCCTTGCTGACCGAGTTGCAGGTGCACACGGTGGCGCTGTCGGGCATGTGCTCGGGTGAGCTGGCAACCGCTGCTGCTGCCACCGGCTGCACCAGCAGATGTGCCGGATCGCGTGGTACCGGTGTGCGCCGGGTGTAGCTGGCGGTCAGGTCCGCGGCCAGTTCCGGGGCGCCGATGCAGGTGGCACCCACCAGCCGCTCCCCAGAGACGACCACCTCGACGTACCGGCCGGCAATGGGATCCGCCAGCCGGACCGAACGCAGGTCATCGGCGTGGTGGCCTGAACCGCACACGCCCATCGTCACGATGGAGATCCCGGCGGTCTTGGCTCGCACGATGTCGGTACCCGCAACCTCGGCCGGGGCCGGCTCGCCGGTGGCATCGGGCACCGGCCGCGAGACCAGGCCCAGCCCCAGCCGCACGGCCAGGCTGGGCCTGGTCGGTCCGGGTCCGGCGTCACCCCGCTGAGCATGCTGGTGCGCGGAGGAGGTGAGCGCAGTGGCCAGCCTGCGGGCCTGATCCCAGCCCTGAGCGACCAGCCCGGTGGACCCTTCCGGCGGTTGGGCGCAGTCGCCGATGGCGTAGATGGACCGGTCGTCCATACTGGCCAGGTCGGGCCCGACGACGATTCCGCGGTCCGTGCTCAGGCCCGCGGACTGGGCCAGCGAGGTATTGGCTAGGGTGCCGCACGCCAGCACCACCAGATCGGCCGCCAACCTGTGCCCGGTGAGGTCCCCACCTCGGTTCAGCCCGACCTCCACACCTTTGCCATTCGCTTCGATGTGCCGGGTCTCGGAACCCGGCCAGGTCCTGATTCCCTGCCCCCGCAAGGCAGCGTCGGCCACCGCTGCCGCCTCGGTGCCAAGTTGCCGGGTCATTACCCCCGCCCCCGGATAGACCAGGTCGACCGATAGCCCGCGCCCTGCCAGGCCGGTGGCGATCTCCACTCCGAGCACGCCGCCACCGACGATGACGGCCCGCTGGGCATTCGCGGTGGCGGCAACGATCTCGCGGGCGTCATCCAGCGTGCGCAGCGCATGCACACCCGGTGGCAGGCAATCGCCGTCGAGGCCAGCCGGGATACCGGCTCGGGCGCCGGTGGCCAGCACCAGCGTGTCGTAGGGGTAGGCACCATCCGCTGTCACAACGGTCCGGCCAGCACGGTCGATGGCCAACGCCTCGGAGCCGGTGCGCACCAGCAGGCCGGGCCCGTGTGCCGACTCCAGCTCCAGGCCCGCGAGCTCGATCTTGCCCGCGACAACGTCGCTGAGCAGCACCCGGTTGTACGGGGCGTACCCCTCGGCCCCCAGCACCGTGATGCGGGCTTGCGGGTCGCGTGCCAGCAGGTCGCAGATGAATCGGGAACCGACCATGCCGTGCCCGATCACGACGATGCGACGGCTCATATCGCCTGAGCCATCGTCGTCGCGGGCGCCAGGTCCACGGCACACACCTTGAACTCGGGCATGCCGCAGATTGGGTCGGTGGCATCGGTAGTGAGGCGATTGACGCTGCCGATACCCGGGAAGTGGAACGGCATGAACACCGTGTCCGGGCGGATGCGATCCGAGATCCGCGCGGCAGCCAGCACCTCCCCCCGGCTGGAGGTCAATCTGACCTGGTCCCCCTGTGCCAAGCCCAGCCGGAAGGCCAGCAGTGGGTGCAGCTCCACGAACGGTTCACCGGCAGCGGCGAGCAGTTCGGGCACCCGGCGGGTCTGAGCACCCGACTGGTAGTGCTGCAGCACCCGCCCGGTGACCAGGTGGAGCGGCGCTCCGGGTCGTACCTCGTCGCTGGGTCCCAGATGATCCACCGCGGTCATCCGTGCCAGCCCGTCGGGGGTGGCGAACCGCAACAGGAACGCCCGCGGCGTGCCGGGATGGTCGGCGTCAGGGACCGGCCAGTAAAGCCCGGACCCGCCCGCCGCCTCCTCGGCGTCCAGGCGGGCGTGTGACAGCCCGGCGTAGTCCGCGATGCCTCCCGCCGAAGCGCGGGCCAGTTCATCGAAGACCTCTGCCGGATCGGTCGGCATCGGGACCTGCGACCCGAGCCGGTAAGCAAGCTGGGCCAGAACCCATAGCTCCGATCGCGCCATCCCCGCCGGGGCTGTGGCGGCCCGGCGCCGGATGACGCGCCCCTCCAGCGAGGTCATGGTGCCTTCCTCCTCGGCCCATTGGGTGACCGGAAGGACGACGTCGGCCAATTCGGTGGTCTCGCTGGGTACGAAGTCGCACACCACCAGCAGGTCCAGGGCCCGCAGCCGTTGCATCACCGCGTTCACATTGGGCGCGCTCACCACCAGGTTGGCCCCGTGTACCAGCAGCGCTCTGGGTCCATGCTCGGTCCCCAGTTCGCTGAGCAGTTGTACGGCCGGTTTGCCCGGACCGGGCAGGTCCTGCGCGGCCACACCCCAGACGGCGGCAACATGCTCGCGGGCCGCCGGGTCGGTGATCGGGCGGTACCCAGGCAACTGATCGGACTTCTGCCCGTGTTCGCGGCCACCCTGGCCGTTGCCCTGTCCGGTGATCGCGCCGTAGCCGCTGCCGACCCGGCCCGGCAGCCCCAATGCCAGCGCGAGGTTGATGGCAGCGGTGACGGTGGCGGTGCCCTGCCGGGACTGTTCGACGCCGCGCCCGGTAAGGATGTACGCACCCAGGCCGCCATGAACCGGGGCCGCAGCGGCCAGCAGCCGGGCCGTGTGCCGGATCCGGTCTGCCGCCACCCCGCACACGGTCTCGGCGCGCTCTGGCCACCAGGCGGCGGCGGTGCGGCGGACATCATCGGCGCCGGTGGTGCGGGCAGCGAGGTAGCCGGCGTCTGCCAGGCCTTCGAACAGCACCACGTGCAGCAGCGCCAGCAACAGCGGCAGGTCGGTACCGGGGATCGGTTGCAGGTGCAGTCCGTGCTCAGTCGGCTGGCCGGCCAGCGCTGCGGTCGCAGTGCGTCGAGGATCGACCACGACCAATCCTCCCCGGTCACGCACATCGGCCAGGTGCTGCACCGCCGGTGGCATGGTCTCGGCCAGGTTGGAACCCAGTAGCAGGATCGCCCCGGCTCCACCCAGGTCCGCCAGCGGGAATGGCAATCCTCGGTCTAAGCCGAACGCCCGGTTGGCGGCAGCGGCGGCACTGGACATGCAGAACCGGCCGTTGTAGTCGATCTGGCTGGTTCCCAGCACAGCACGGGCGAACTTGCCCAGGGTGTAGGCCTTCTCATTGGTGAGTCCGCCACCACCGAAGATCGCCACCGCGTCCGGGCCATAGCCGGACTGCAGGCTGTGCAACCTGTTCGCGACGAAGTCCAGCGCCTCGTCCCAGCCGACCGATTCCAGCACCCCACCGCGACGCAACTGCGGTGTGGTGATCCGGTCGGGTGCGGTGAGTACCGACGCACTGGTCCACCCCTTCTGGCATAGCCCCCCGGCGTTGGTCGGGAAATCGCGCGGCCGCACCGAGACGTGCCCCGGTGCTGCCTCCACGTGCATGGCGCACTGCAGTGCGCAATAGGGGCAATGGGTATCGGCCACGTCAGATCCGCTGTCCGTCGAAGTTCCCGCGGCGCAGGTAGATGGCTGCGGTGAGCAGGCCGAGCAATGCGTACAGGGCCACGATCACCCACAGCGCCGGAACGATCGAGCCGGCGGCCGTGGTCGAGGCGGCGAATCCCCGAGGTATCAGGAACCCGCCGAATGCTCCGACCGACCCGGCGATCCCCAGGCATCCGGCGGCGGCCAGTCGTGCCGAGGCCATGGCCTGCGGTAGCTCGGCTCCGCCGCGAGCGCGGGCTGAGGAGCTGAACACCACCGGAATCATCCGGTAGCTGGAGCCGTTTCCGACGCCGCTGGCGATGAACAGCAGCAGGAATGAGCCGAAGAACAGGGCGAAGTCGTCCTGTTCCATTGACCGGATGACCCCGATCGAACCGGCCGCCATCACCGCGAATGACGCGATGGTCACCCAGGCGCCGCCGAATCGGTCGGCGATCATGCCACCGACCGGCCGGGCCACCGAGCCGACCAGCGCGCCCAGGAAAGCAATGGTCAGCGTGACGTCGGGGAACTGGGTCTTGATCAGGGTGGGGAACGCCCCCGAGAAGCCGATGAAGGAGCCGAACGTTCCGATGTAGATGAGGGAAATCAGCCAGGTGTGCTTGTTGGCGGCGGCAACGGCAAAGGCCCGGGGATTGGCCTTAGCTTCCCGCAGGTTGTCCATGGACCGCCATGCCAGGAACGCTGCCAGCATGATGAGTGGGATCAGGACCAGGCCGGCTCGCTCCAGGGCGATCCCAGCACCGGTCACGATCACCAATGGCACGGCGAATTGCACGGCTGCGGTGCCGATGTTGCCACCGGCGGCATTCAATCCCAATGCCCGGCCCTTATCCCGTTCGGGGAAGAAGAAGGAGATATTGGCCATCGAGGAAGCGAAGTTGCCACCTCCGAAACCAGCCAGACCGGCGGCGACCAGGAGCACCGGGAATGGCGTATCCGGGCGTTGCGCCACCATCACCAGAGCCAGCACGGGCAGCAAGAGCAAGGTCGCCGAGATGATGGTCCAGTTGCGGCCACCGAAGATCGGCACCGCGAAGGTGTAGGGAATCCGCAGTGCGGCCCCGACCAGGCTGGGTACCGCGATCAGCCAGAATTGCTGGTCGACGCTCAGGGCGAATCCTGCCGCTGGTAGCTGCGGAACCACGATCGACCACAGCGCCCAGACGGCGAAACCGAGGAACTCGGCGAAGATCGACAGATACAGGTTGCGGTGGGCGATCCGGCGGCCGGCGCGGTGCCAGAACCGCTCATCCTCCGGATCCCAGTGCTCGATCCAGCAGCCCGGGCCCCGGGTGGGCGGCGGCGCGGTGGGCGACGGTGGGACGACGTGATGCTGACTCGACATCGCAGCAGTTCCTCAGGATGGGGGACGCAACGACGCCGACGCTAAGAAGCCCAGGTTTCCCGAACCTGAGCGCCGTGTTACTGCGCCGTAAGGCTTTGCGCACACCCGGATCACCACCGTTGTGAGAAGTGAGTCAGCCAGGCAGAAATTTGCTCATGATTGACCCTTGCTTGATGCAAAATTGGTTAAGGTGTCCGGCACGAGAGCTACCTACGGCGCATCGCCGTGGTTGATTCAGAGAGGAATCTCACCGGTATGAGTAGTAACACTGTTCCGCGCCTTCGCACCTTGGCTGGCGTTCTGGCAGCGCTATGTGCCGCCGCGCTGTTGCTGATGAACTCGGCTCCAGCCTTCGCCGACCGCGGCCACGGTGGCGATGGCACCGACCTGAGCGGGCTGCGGATCCTGCTGACCAATGACGACTCCATGCAGGCCCAGAGCCCGCGCAACAGCGATGGACTGGGTTTGTACGAGATGCGGCGGGCACTGTGTGCCGCCGGTGCGGACGTGGTGGTGATCGCCCCGTGGGCGGTGCAGAGCGGCAAGGGCTCGGCCGTCACCAATTCGGGCACCTTCAGCGTGGGTGAGGCCACGGTTCCGGCCGGATACCAGGACGACTGCGCCGGGGCCCCCACCACCGGGCCGGTGTACGGACTGTGCCTGGGCGCCGGACCCTGCGACGAGAACAGCGGCAGTGCCACGCCCTCCGATACGGTCATGTTCGCCACTCGGGGCGGGCTGGCGACCCTGGTCGGCTGGGGCGAGCCGGACCTGGTGGTCTCGGGGAGCAACTCCGGCGCCAACGCCGCGAGTTCGGTCAATGACTCCGGCACCGTCGGAGCGGCGGTCGCGGCCGTCGCCGACAATCTGCCAGCGGTGGCGTTCAGCACCCAGCCCGCGCCCGACTTCAGCGTTCCGGTGGGCAACTACGTCGCCACCGCCGACTGGGGTGCGCAGTTCCTGGCGGACCTGAATGCACGCGGTCTGCTGTTGCAGCACCAGTTCGCGCTGAGCGTCAACTACCCCGATATCTCCCAGGGCCAGGTGGTCCAGGACCCGGAGTGGGTTGAGGTCGGGTCCGCCACGGTGGCGCTGCATGGCTATACCCAGCAGGAGGACGGCAGCTGGAAGGTGGGGCTGAGCCTGTGCTCGGGCCTGGAGATCTGCAAGGAGGGTAAGCGCAACTCAGACTGGCAAGCCCTGGGCGAGAGTCACATCACCGTGACGCCCATTACCTGGGACCGCACCTACGGCGTCCGTGATCGCGGATCGAAGTACTACAAGCTCCGCAACTTCGTGAATCGCTACGACGCCTGACGGGCGCACGCTGCGAGCACTCAGGTTCCTGGGGGCCTTCCGTTCACGGGTGGCCCCCGGGAACCTCAACTGCGGCCGCTGGCGATATCGGCGTGGTGCTGGATCACCTCGGCCACGATGAACGCCAGGAACTTCTCGGCGAACACCGGGTCCAGGCCCGCATCCTCGGCGAGCGCGCGCAGCCGTGCGATCTGGGCTGATTCCCGGCCTAGGTCAGAGGGCGGTAGGCCCAGCTCGGCCTTGAGTACACCCACGCGCTGCGTGCACTTGAATCGCTCGGCGAGCATATGAACCAATGCAGCGTCGATATTGTCGATGCTGCCTCGCAGCCGGATCAGTTCGGGGGGAACCGAACCGGCGTCGGCCGGCTCAGGCACTCTTCTCGCGCGGCGCCCGCTTGGGCCGGGTCGCCTCCCGTGGCACCAGCGTGGGATTGACATTGTCCAGCACGACATCACGGGTGACCACGACCCGGGCGACATCGTCGCGTGAGGGCACATCGAACATCACCGACTGCAGTACCTCTTCCAAGATCGCGCGCAAAGCCCGGGCTCCGGTGCCACGCAGAATCGCCTGGTCGGCCACCGCCTCGATGGCGTCGTCGGTGAACTCCAGCTCCACCCCGTCCAGTTCGAAGATCCGCTGGTACTGCTTGATGAGGGCGTTCTTGGGTTCGGTCAAGATCCGGGTCAGGGCATCACTGTCCAGCGGCGCGACGGTGGTCAGCACCGGGAGTCGTCCGATGAACTCCGGGATCAACCCGAACTTGAGCAGGTCCTCGGGCATGACGTCGGAGATCACCTCGGCGTCGTCGGAGCTGTGCAGCGACGCACCGAAGCCGATGCCCTTGCGGCCGGCGCGGCCAGCGATGATCTCTTCCAGGCCGGCGAAGGCGCCCGCCACGATGAACAGTACCTTGGTGGTGTCGATCGTGATGAACTCCTGGTGCGGGTGCTTTCGCCCTCCCTGCGGCGGCACGGACGCCGTGGTGCCCTCCAGGATCTTCAGCAACGCCTGCTGCACGCCTTCACCGGAGACATCGCGTGTGATCGAGGGGTTCTCGCTCTTGCGGGCGATCTTGTCGATCTCGTCGATGTAGATGATGCCCGTCTCGGCCTTCTTGACATCGAAGTCAGCAGCCTGCAGCAGCTTCAGCAGGATGTTCTCGACGTCTTCACCGACGTAGCCGGCCTCGGTCAGCGCGGTGGCGTCCGCGATCGCGAACGGCACGTTGAGCATCTTGGCCAAGGTCTGCGCAAAGTACGTCTTGCCGCAGCCGGTGGGGCCGATCAGCAGGATGTTGGACTTCGCCAGTTCGACGTCGTCACCCTCGCCGCCGATCGCCGATCCGGCGGCTTCGGAGGCCTGCACCCGCTTGTAGTGGTTGTACACCGCGACGGCCAGCGAACGTTTGGTCGATTCCTGGCCCACGATGTAGGACTCCAGGAAATCGAAGATCTCGCGCGGCTTGGGCAATTCGACCAGGCCCAGCTCGTTGGCCTCAGCCAGTTCCTCTTCGATGATCTCGTTGCACAGGTCGATGCACTCATCGCAGATGTACACCCCCGGTCCGGCGATGAGCTTCTTGACCTGCTTCTGACTCTTGCCGCAGAACGAGCATTTGAGCAGATCGGCACCTTCTCCTACTCGGGCCATGGGAACCTCCTGCTCTGTTGCTTGTTGTCAAGCCTCGCCGCTCGCGCCGGTTCGCGCAAGCTGTTACCGGTGGCCTGGGCCACCCGCACCCCTGCACACTATGCGGCCGAGGTGGCCGAGCCTGAGAACGCCCGCCGCGTGTCGGGCTAGCGGCGGGCGTCCGGGTGCACAGATGCGCGTTGGCCCTCAGCCGACGGGGTTCGCCGACTTCCGGCTCTCCAGCACCTGATCTACCAAACCGTAGTCCTTCGCGGCACTCGCCGAGAGGATCTTGTCGCGCTCAATGTCATTGCGTACCTGTTCGACGTCGGTACCGGAGTGCTGCGCCAGCGTCGATTCCAGCCACTCGCGCATCCGGATCATCTCGTTGGCGTGGATCTCGATGTCGGAAGCCTGGGCGTAGCCGCCCTCCATGGCCGGCTGGTGGATCAGGACGCGCGCGTTCGGCAACGCCAATCTCTTCCCGGGTGACCCGGCGGCGAGCAGCACGGCCGCGGCCGAGGCGGCCTGGCCCAGGCACACGGTCTGGATCTGCGGGCGGATGTACTGCATGGTGTCGTAGATCGCCGTCATCGCGGTGAACGAACCACCGGGTGAGTTGATGTAGAGGGTGATCAGACCATCGGGGTCCTGGCTCTCCAGCACCAGCAACTGCGCCATGATGTCGTCGGCCGACGCGTCGTCCACCTGGACGCCGAGGAAGATGATCCGGTCCTCGAACAGCTTGGCGTAGGGATCTTGGCGCTTGAAGCCGTAGGCGGTGCGCTCCTCGAACTGCGGCAGGATGTACCGCGCAGCGGGCCCTGCCGGTGCCGAGCCGCCCGTGAAGCCGGCGGGGTTGTTCATGATGCTCACGTCTGTGTCCTTCCGTCTGCGCCGGCTCAGTCCGTCGTCCCGCCGCCACCGGCGACGGACGTGGAGTGGGTGACGACGTGGTCGATGAAGCCGTACTCGAGCGCCTCGGGCGCGGTGAACCAGCGGTCGCGGTCCGAATCGCGGCTGATCTCCTCCACCGTCTTACCGGTGTGATCGGCGATCAGCTGCGCCAGTTGCTGCTTCATGTGCAGGATCAGTTCGGCGTTGATGCGAATGTCGGTCGCCGTGCCACCGATTCCGCCGGAGGGCTGGTGCATCATCACCCGCGCGTGCGGCGTGGCGTAGCGCTTGCCGCGGGCACCGGCCGAGAGCAGGAACTGCCCCATCGAGGCGGCCATCCCCATTGCGACCGTGGCGACATCCGGCTTGATGTACTGCATGGTGTCGTAGATGGCCATGCCAGCGGTGACCGACCCACCCGGGGAGTTGATGTACAGCCAGATGTCCTTCTCGCTGTCCTCGGCGGCCAGCAGCATCATCTGCGCACAGATCTGGTTGGCGTTGTCGTCACGGACCTCGGAGCCGAGCCAGATGATTCGCTCTTGCAACAGCCGGTTGTAGATGGAGTCGCCAAGGTTGAGTCCCTTGGTGTCGGATCCCGCCGCCTGCGGGGTGTGGATCATCTGATGACTCACGTCGTCGCCATTTCTGCTCGGTATCGGCTCCAGCCTCTGCGTGAGGCCAAACCCGGGATGGGTTCGCCGTCGAGGCTAACGCCGCAGCAGCGGCGGCTATGCCCGCGCCGGTCCTGTTTCGCTGCCAGCGCAGCTATCGGATCAGGACTGTGCCGAATCCGCGTCGTCAGCGGCGGCGTCGTCCTGGACCACATCGGTGTCGACGTCGACCAGGTCCACCCCCGGCTCTGCCTGCGCCTGCATCGCCTGCGCTGCGGCAGCGGCAGCACGTTCGGCATCCTGGGCTTGCGAGCCGATGTAGTCGGTCAGGTCGACGGCGTTGCCTGCGGAGTCCACCACGCTGACGTCCCGCAGCGCGATGGCCAGCGACTTGTTGCGCGCCAGCTCCGAGACGAATGCGGGAATCTGGTTGTTGGTGGACGCGTTCTGGATGAACTCGTTGGGATCCATCTGATACTGCTGCGCGGTGCGCATCATGAACTCGATGAGTTCACCCTGCTCCACCTCGATCTCCAGGTTCTCAGCGACAGCATCCAGCAGCAGTTGCCGGCGGAGCGCATCGGTTGCCTCGGTGGTCACCTCGGCCCGGTGCTCGTCGTCCTCCAGCCGGCCTTCACCTTCCAGGTGGCGGTGGACCTCGTCCTCGATGACGCCGCCCGGCAGCGGGAAGTCGGTCTGCTCCAGCAGCTGCTGCAGCAACAGGTCACGAGCCTGTACCGCACGGTTGTTGGACTTGGCGTCGGTGACCTGGGTGCGCAGGTTGGCACGCAGTTCCTCGATGGTGTCCACTTCCGATGCCATCTGCGCGAAGTCGTCGTCGACCTCCGGCAGTTCCTGCTCCTTGACAGCGGTGGCCGTGACGTTGATGGTCGCGTCCTCACCCGCGTGCTCACCACCGGCCAACGGGGCCGTGAAGGTAGCGCTCTCACCGGCCGAGAGCCCCAGCAGGGCCTCATCCAGACCGGGCAGCATGGTGTTTGAGCCGACCTGGTAGGAGACTCCGGTGGCGGTGTCGATTTCCTCGTCACCGATGGTGGCGGTCAGGTCGAGGCTGACGAAGTCACCGTCGACCACTGCGCGATCGACGCCGATCAGGGTGGCGTGGCGCTCACGCAGGCTGGTCAGGGCCTCCTCGACGTCCTCGTCACCCACCTCAACGTCGTCGACGGTCACGGTCAGGCTGGACAGGTCCGGGAGCTCGACCGCGGGCCGCACATCGACCTCGGCGGTGAACTCAAGTTGCTCAGCATCATCGGACAGGCCCGGGATCGCGGTGATGTCGATCTTCGGCTGCCCCATGGGCCGGACGTCGGCCTCGGTCATGGCATCGCGGTAGAGCTCCGGCATGGCTTCGTTGATCGCCTGCTCCAGGACCGCCGCCTTGCCGACCCGCTGGTCGATGATGCGCGGTGGCACCTTGCCCTTGCGGAAGCCGGGAATCGTGACCTGCTGCCCGATCTGGGCGTAGGCACGGTCCAGGTGGGGTGCAAGCTCGTCCATCGGGACCTCGACAGTCATCTTGACCCGGGTCTCATCGATGTTCTCGACGGCACTCTTCACGGCATGCACTCCTAGCAGTTCGACTGGGTTCGCGGCATCGTGCAGATCGTCGCTGCGATCATGGATACCGGTCGGCCTGGGCGCATGAGGGCAAGCGCCACTTCGGCCCGGGCAATCCTACGGCACTGGCGCGGAAGTGATGGCCTGCCGCTTCAGGTCCGTTGACCGAGCGCGGCGAAGATCGCTTGGTTCATGGCGAACGCATGCCGGGCCTCGGTGATGACTTCCTGCCGCTGGCTCGGATTCCACTCGGCGGTATCGAGCGCCCGGCGGTAGGAGTCCTTGAAGGCTTTGGGCTTGGCGATCTGCCCGAAGGCGTAAAACAGCAGTCCGGGCTGGCCTTCGGTCAGCCCATAGTGCTCGCCGACCTTCCGGGCGATGATGCGGCCGCCGGAGAGGTCGCCGAGGTAGCGCGTGTAGTGGTGGCCGACGAAGGCAGGGGTGCTGGCCCTGATCGCGTCGATGTGGGCGGCGTATTCGGCCGTCACGGGCAACGGGCGCACCCGATCGCGCCATCCGGGCCCGAGCAGGTACTCCAGGTCGGCCTGCAATGCCGCCACCCGGTGTAGCCGCGGATCATCGAAACGAGCGCGCTCGTGGTCGCTGGCGCCCTCGCGCTCCAGCGCCTGGTAGACGGGCAGGAGTTGCGCGGTGTACTCGATGAACTCCTGGCGCTGGCACGCGCCCGACATCAGCCGGCCGACGAACGAGGAGGATTCGGCGTCGGTATGCGCCTGCTGGGTCGCCTCCCGCAGCTGTTGCGAAAACGGGATGTCGTTGCTGTCAGCCATCAGCACGAAGATTACGACACCGTGTCGCCAAAGCGAAAGAGCGACCACGGTTGCCACCGCGCTGTGTGATGCACCCCACAGCCACCAGCTCCCACCACTCCCCCGCCACCAGCCCACGCCACCAACCCACGCCATTTAGTGACGGGGACGCGATTAAGTGAGCGGCAGCTCACTAAGTCGCACCCGATTCACTAATCGGCGGCGGGCGTGGCGGCAGGCGGCGGGCGTGGCGGCCGGCAACGCGGCCATGTGGCGGGCCCCACGGCTGGCCCTGAACGGCTGGCCCTGAACGGCTAGCCCTGAGCCGGGGCGAGGGTCGGGATGACAGGATTCGAACCTGCGACCTTCCGCTCCCAAAGCGGACGCGCTACCAAGCTGCGCTACATCCCGTTGCAACGGGTAGAAGCCTCGCACATCAAACCACCCGCGGAGAACATGTACGCTTCTGGAGCACGACCCGCGGGTGTAGCTCAATGGTAGAGCCTCTGCCTTCCAAGCAGATGGTGCGAGTTCGATTCTCGTCACCCGCTCCAACACGATCCAGGCATGCCGCATTCACCAGCGGATTTCGACTGCGCTCCCCTAGAATTGCCGCCTGCCGTGCCGGTATCGCATGGCCGAGCGCTGCACCGTCGCACCAGCCCGCTATCGAAGGAGAGATCGATGTCCGCCGTCGTCGTCACCGCCGTTTTCCAGCCCAAGGAGGGCGCCCGGGAGGCGCTCAAAGACGCCATCGTGGCGGGCATTCCAGCCGTCCACGACGAGCCCGGCTGCGAGCTCTATTCGATCCACGACGCCGAGGATGGCACCTTGGTGATGCTGGAGAAGTGGACCAGCGCGCAGGATCTTCAAGCTCACTCCGAAGGATCCGCGGTCGCCGCCTTGACCGAACTCATCGGGCCGCACATGGCAGCCCCGCCGGTGGTGACGACGATGGTTGCGATCCCTGCCGGTACGCAGCAGCAGGGCCAGCTCTAGCCGATCGGCCCGCCATCGCGGGCACGACAAAGGCCGCCCTGTTCGGGGCGGCCTTTGTCGACTAGCTGGGTCTCAGTCCTCCGGGACGTACAGGCCGCGCTCGACGGCCTTGGCCAGGCGGCGCGGAACCTGGACCTCGCGGCCACCGACGCGCACGGGCACCAGTGCGGTCACTTCCGCCTTCCACTGCGAGCGGCGGGCGCGAGTGTTGCTGCGGGAAAGCTTGCGCTTGGGAACAGCCATGGGGTTCTCCTGGTCTTGATATCAGTCGCGGGTGAGCGGGGCCGTCAGGCCTTAGCGTCGCCCTTGGCGTAGCGGCGGCGGAACTTCTCCACACGACCGGCGGTGTCGAGGATCTTCTGCTTGCCGGTGTAGAACGGGTGTGAAGCCGAGGAAATGTCGACGTCGACCACCGGGTAGGTGTTGCCGTCGGTCCACTCGATGGTCTGCTCCGAGGTCAGCGTGGACCGAGTCAGCACCGAGAAGTCCGCGGAGATGTCGCGGAACACGACCGGCCCATACTCCGGGTGGATGTCCTTCTTCATGGCTCAGCTTTCCTAGTTCGTGGCGGGATCACGCGCGCGTTCGGCGATTCCCTGAGGCAGTGCGTCGGGCCCATGGTGAGGGCGCGCCGGGCGGAGCCCTGCGACGGCAACCGGTCGATCATACCCGGCGAGCGGTCATGGGTGCAAAGCGCCAACAGCGCGCCTGGACGGCCCGCATGCTGGCATAGTCCTGGTATGGGCTCGACCGATGTATGGCTGCGGCTGATCCTGACGGCCGTACTGGCCCTGGGTCTCGCCTTCTCAGCGATTTACACCGTACGCGCCATCATTCGCCGCGTGCGGTGGCTGCCCACGCGGGCAACGGTCACAACGTCCTCTCTGACGGGGGCGTTCGTCGACGAGTATGGCGGACGCAGGGAACGCTGGCGCACCTCGGTCTCGTATACCGATCGCGACGGACGCTCTCGCCGGGCACGGAGCACTCTGTCCAAACGGATGCCCACCGGCAGCACTCTTGAGCTCCGCTACAACCCAGACGATCCCAAGCAGACCGAATTCAGCAAGTGGCGGTGGCTCGTTGCCACGATCGTCACCGCAACGCTCGCATTCCTCTTTGCCGCCGCTTTGTCGGTGTTGCCGGAGCTCATCGCTCGGCTCTGAGGATCGACACCCGTTCCGGTGCACTCATTGCACTAGTTGAACTAGTGCAATACAATGTGACTGTGCTGATCACCATCGATGCCCAATCCGGCAGACCGCTGTTCGAGCAGATCGCAGCGGCGGTTCGGCTGGCGGTGGTGCGCGGGGAGGTCGCTCCCGGTGAACGGCTCCCCACCGCCCGCGATCTCGCCGACTCCCTGGAACTGAACGTGAATACGGTTCTGCACGCCTACCGCGAACTCCGCGATGAAGGCCTGGTGGAACTGCACCGGGGCCGAGGTGGTCGCGTCAGCACGAAAGCCGCACACGATTTCGAACAACTCCGCAACCAGGTGCATGCTCTCCGGACCGAGGCCAGCCGCCTCGGAGTAGGAACCGGGACCCTGGCCGCCCTACTGACTGAGGATGAGCGATGACCACCGAGGAATCCGCCGCTAACGCACGGCCCATCAATCGGCGGCGACGAGCGGTCTTGCTAGGCGCTGCGCTACCTGCGGCGGAAATCGGCCTCGCCATCGCGCTGATCGCCGCGTGGATTCCGCGCCTGCCCGATCCCCTCGCCCTGCATTGGGGCCTGGACGGCGTCGACCGGGTCGGTGGGCTGAGCGGACTACTCGTGCCGATGGTGGTCGTCGGCGCATTGCTGTGCCTACCGCTCATGGTCGGCTCGGTCCTGGCTCGAAGGGGCATGCGCCGCGGAATCATCGGCCTATCTGCCGGAATGACAACCATGTTCGCCGGCATGACCCTGGGCATGGTGGCAGTTCAGCTCGACGCGGCCGATGCCTACTCGGTCGGTCAGCCCGGTGCGGCCATCGCGCTGCCGATGCTGGCGGGGCTGGCGGTGGGGGCGATCGCGGCCTGGCTCGCCGGGCCCGACGCCCCCGCCCCAACGGTCGCCCCGATCCCCGCCGACGCCGCACGCATGCCATTGCCCACCGGTGGCCAGGCCGTGTGGATACGGACCCTGCCCACCATGCCGTTGCTGATCCCGGCGGTGGCCGTTGCGGGATTGCTCGCTCTGGGGATCGTCCTGGGTATCCAGACCGGTAGCTGGTGGATGCTGCTGCCCGCCATCGTGGTGGCGTTGGTGCTGGTGCTGACGTTGGGATGGCGGGCACAGGTGGACCGCACCGGCCTGACCGTGCGCGGCCTAATCGGATGGCCACGCTTCCACCTACCGGCCGACGAGATCGTCCAAGCGGAGGTCACCGAGGTGAACCCCGTCCGAGAGTTCGGCGGCCTGGGGGTGCGCGCCGGCCACGGCAACACCCTGGGCTTCATCACCCGCAAAGGCGAAGGGATCCACGTGCAACGCACCCAGGAACGGGCCGTGGTCGTCACGATCGACGACGCCGCCCGCGCGGTGGCATTGCTCAACACGCTAGCGGAGCGCACCCGCCCGCCGTCCGCAGACTGAGACAGCTAGCTGCCAGGCGGCGTAGGCTGACCGGTCGTGCGATTCTGACGCGGTATTCGCCCACGCTTGCAAAGGACACCTGACATGGCACGCATCTACGACGACGCCACCCAACTCATCGGCAACACCCCGCTGGTACGGCTGAACAAGGTCACCGATGGCGCGGGCGCCACCGTGCTGGCGAAGCTGGAGTTCTACAACCCGGCCAACAGCGTCAAGGACCGCATCGGCGTTGCCATCATCGACGCCGCAGAGGCTTCGGGCACACTGCAGCCCGGCGGCACGATCGTCGAGGCCACGTCCGGCAACACCGGAATCGCACTGGCGTTCGTCGGTGCTGCCCGCGGGTACAACGTGGTGCTGACCATGCCCGAGACCATGTCCAACGAGCGCAAAATGCTGCTGCGCGCCTTCGGTGCCGAGCTGGTGCTCACCCCCGGTTCGGAGGGTATGAAGGGCGCGGTCAACCGCGCCAATGAGATCGCCGAGCAGCGCCCGGGCTCGGTGCTGGCCCGCCAGTTCGCCAATGAGGCCAACCCCGCCATCCATCGCAAGACCACGGCCGAGGAGCTCTGGAACGACACCGACGGCACCGTCGACATCGTGGTCGCGGGCATCGGCACCGGCGGCACCATCACCGGCGTCGGCCAAGTGCTGAAGGAGCGTAAGCCCGACATCAAGATCATCGCGGTCGAACCGGCTGAATCCCCGATTCTCAACGGTGGTGCTCCCGGCCCGCACAAGATCCAGGGCCTGGGTGCCAACTTCGTTCCGGAGATCCTGGACACCAGCGTCTACGACGAGGTGATCGACGTCAATGCCGATACCGCCGTCGTCACCGCCCGCCGTGCGGCAGCCGAGGAAGGCCTGCTGGTGGGCATCTCCTCCGGCGCCGCCATCAACGCCGCCACCCAGGTCGCACAGCGCCCCGAGAACGCGGGCAAGACCATCGTGGTGGTCGTGCCGAGCTTCGGCGAGCGGTACCTGTCAACCATCCTGTTCGCCGACCTAGCAGACGCCTAGGCCGTTGAGCGCAACCAGCCATATCCGACTGCGCAGCCTGGTCCGAGAGGACCTGGAGACCGCGCGGCGTCGTGACCCTGCCGCACGCACCCTGATAGAGGTTGCGCTGCTGTATCCCGGCGTACACGCGCTGTGGGCGCACCGGCTGGCGCACCGGATGTGGCTCACCTCGGTGGTGCTGCGATTCGGAGCACGGTTGCTGTCACAGATCGTCCGGTTGATCACCGGGGTGGAGATCCACCCCGGTGCTCAATTGGGGCGCCGGTTCTTCATCGACCACGGCATGGGGGTGGTGATCGGCGAAACCGCGGAGGTCGGCGACGACGTGCTGATGTTCCACACCTCCACCCTCGGCGGCCGGTCCATGAGCAAGGGCAAACGCCACCCCACGGTCGGCGACCGGGTGGTGATCGGGGCGGGAGCCAAGGTGCTGGGCCCGATCACCATCGGCGACGACGCCCGCATCGGTGCCAATGCGGTCGTGGTCAAGGATGTGGCTCCGGGGGTCGCGGTCGTCGGGGTACCCGCGAAGCCGGCGCGCAGCAAGACCTCCATCGCGGACCAGGATCTGGTAGATCCCGCGTTGTACATCTGAGCGGCGGCGCCTATCCGCCCAGCACCGGCGCCAGCGCGGCTGCGGTCATATCGACGCGCGGTGGATCACCGACCATCGGCACCCCGTCGGCGCGCAGCAGCGCACGTTGCCGCTGGGCGACCGGTTCGGCCAGCACGCCCGCGGACCGCACCACCCGCCACCAGCACACCTGATCGCCGTAACGCGCCAGCACCCGGCCCACCATCCGGGCGCTGCCCCGACCGGTCACCGTCCGGACCGCCTCGGCAATGGCACCGTAGCTGGCGACCTTCCCCGCCGGGATGGCGGCAACGACGTCGAGCACCAGTTCGGCATAGTCATCCGGCGGCGGCAGCACCCGCCTATCATGACCGGTGATGCCAGCCGCCGATACCTCCACCGCCGCTTCGTGCGAACACTGTGACGACTCCACCCCGCATTCGCACGTGGACGAAGGTCCGCTGATCTCCGGCTACCGGCGCAGCGCACGCATCGCCTCCCTGGCCGCACTCGTCCTAGCGGTGCTGGCCACCCTCGTGAGCATGATCTGGGACCGCTCCGCGGCCCTGACCGCACTCGCGGGCCTGGTGAGCTGGTTCGTGGCGATCGTGATCGGCCTGCTGGTCTTCGGCTGGCTACAACGCAGCCGCACCACCGCTGTGGCCGTGATCGCCGGAGCCATCGCCAACGGTGCCGTGACACCACTGCTGGCGTGGGCGGTGGGCTCGCTGAGTTCGATGCCGGTACCGATGACCGCAATCGCCGCAGCCAGCGGCTGGCTACTGCTCGGCGCCGTCGCCAACGCCCACCAGGCGGTCCGACTGGCTGCGGTGCTGCACGCACCCACCCGGGACGGTGAGGCGGCCCGGGACGCGGTGGTGCGCACACGAGGCAAGCCGAATCCGTGGATCGAGTCGGCGTGGCTGATCGCCACCGCGGTGCTGTTCGGGGCGTATGCCGCCGCCACCATGACCATGCCGGCGCTGGTGGCGGTGCTGGTGCCGTTGAACGTGGCGCTGGCGATGCTGACGCGACGTTGGCAGGCCCGCGCGGCTCATCAGGCCGGTTCAGCCCTGCGGTAGCCGTTGACGGCATCGATGCGGCGCTGATGACGGGCGTCACCGGAGAACGGCTCGGCCACGAATGCGTCGATGATCGCCAGCGCGTCGGCAACGGTGTGCTGCCGGGCTCCGATCCCGACCACGTTGGCATCGTTGTGCTGCCGGGCCAGTTGCGCGGTTGCGATATTCCAGGCGAGCGCGCATCGAACCCCGGCGACCTTGTTGGCCGCGATTTGCTCACCGTTGCCGCTGCCGCCGATCACGATGCCCAGGCTGCCGGGCTCGGCAACGACGGCCTGGCCGGCGGCGAAACAGAACTCCGGGTAGTCGTCCAACGCGTCGTACTGATGGGCGCCATGATCGATCACATCGTGGCCCGCCGCCAGCAGGTGCTCGGACAGGGCCGCTTTGAGTTCGTATCCGGCGTGGTCGGCGGCAATGTGCAATCGCATACCGCCATGATGCCGCACCCGCGGCGACCGGGGTACGTCATGACCGGCCGGCTGACGTAAGTTTGCGGTCATGACCAACCCAGCCACCTCCGAACCCACCCCGGCACCGGGCTGCCCGGCAGATCTGGCCGCTGCTATCGACTCCGCCACCCGCGCCCAGGATGACCTGTACCGGCACGTCAACGGGCGCTGGCTGGCGGCCCATGAGATCCCGGCAGACCGGGGTCGCGACGGCGTTTCCCATGCCTTGCACGATCAGGCTCAGATCGACGTCCGCACCCTGATCGAAGAGGCCGCGCAGGTCCCTGCCGACGATCCGAGCGCTGCCGATGCCCAGCGCATCGCAGCCCTGTACGCCTCGTTCATGGACACCGAGGCGGTGGAATCGGCAGGTGTTGAGCCGATCGGTGGCGAACTCGACCAGATCCGCAACGCGGCAAGCACCGATGAGCTCGCGGCGGTGATGGGCTCATTGCAGCGGCACGGTAGCGGTGGTGGCATCGGCGCCTACGTCGACAACGATGCCCAGGAGGTCACGCAGTATCGGCTCTACCTGATGCAATCGGGTCTGGGCATGCCCGACGAGTCCTACTACCGCGAGGACTCGTTCGCACAGGTCCGGACCGCCTATACCCAGCACGTGGCGCGGATGCTGGTCTTGGCCAAGATGGTCGACGAGGATGCCGCATCGGCGGCGGCCGATACCGTGATGAGCGTCGAAACCACCATCGCGGCTGGCCACTGGGACCAGGTCAAGGACCGGGAGGCCGCTCTGACCTACAACCCGATGAGCGCCGAGCAGGTGATCCAGGCGCTGCCGGGATTCGCCGTCCAGGCATGGCTCTCTGCTCTGGCAGGAACGGCGGAACCTCTGTCCAAGGTGGTGGTACGCGAGCCCGACTACCTCACCGCGTTCGCGCAGGTATGGACGCAAACACCGCTGGCCGACCTCAAACTGTGGCTGGCCTGGCACCTGATCCACGCTCGGGCACCGTTCCTGTCCAGCGCCGTGGTGGCAGAGAACTTTGACTTCTACGGCCGCACCCTCACCGGGGCGCAGCGGTTGCGTGAACGATGGAAGCGGGCGGTGTCGTTCGCGGAAGGTGAGATCGGGGAGTCGATCGGCAGGCTGTACGTAGCCCGGCACTTCCCGCCCTCGCACAAGCAGCGGATGGACGTGCTGGTCGCCGATCTGCTGGCGGCCTACGCGGACTCGATCACCGAACTGGAGTGGATGAGCCCGCAGACCCGCGAGCGGGCCCTGGCGAAACTGGCGAAGTTCCGCCCCAAGATCGGCTACCCGGACCGCTGGCGCGACTTCTCCGGGCTGACCTTCGGCGCCGACCTGGTAGCCAACCTGCGTGCGTCGGCAGCCTTCGACACCGATTTCCAAGTCGGCAAGCTGGATCGTGGCCTGGACCGGGATGAGTGGTTCATGCCGCCGCAGATGGTCAACGCCTACTACAACCCCGGTATGAACGAGATCGTGTTTCCGGCAGCGATTCTGCAGCCGCCGTTCTTCGATGTCGAGGCCGACGCCGCCGCCAACTACGGCGGGATCGGCGCCATCATCGGGCATGAGATCGGACACGGCTTCGACGACCAGGGGTCACGGTTCGACGGCGATGGACGACTGGCCGACTGGTGGACTGGGGAGGATCGGGCGGCGTTCGAAGAACGTACCTCGGCCCTGATCGCTCAGTACGATGCACTGTCACCGCGACAGCTGGGCGGATCACACCACGTCAATGGCGCATTCACGATCGGCGAGAACATCGGAGACCTCGGTGGCCTGGGCATCGCGGTCAAGGCCTTTCGCATCGCCCTGGCACGCGAGGGCCAGGAACCGACCCCGCAGCAGCTCCAGCAGCTGTTCTGCGCATGGGCGGCGAGTTGGCGGCTCAAGGCCCGGGACGAGGAGGTGATCCGGCTGCTGTCCATCGATCCGCACTCCCCCGATGAGTTCCGCTGCAACCAGGTGGTGCGCAACATCGACGAGTTCCACCTGGCGTTCGGCACCACGCGCTCCGACGGCATGTGGCTGGACCCGGAGCACCGGGTAGCCATCTGGTAGCCGGCTCACGCCACCGGCAGACCTGCCTCGCGCCAGCCTGCGAAACCACCCCTGACAGCACCGACCCGGCGGTCGCCGGCAGCCAGCCGGGCGGCGCGATCGCCGTCGTCATCCAGCAGCACGATCAGTGGTGCCAGGGACTCATGCAGCCATGCGGCCAGCTCGAGTGGGTCGACTAGCACCGGCTGCAACCGGGCAGGCAACTCACCGTCCCGGCTGCGCTGAGCCGGGGTGCGAAGGTCGACCACTATTACCCGCCCGTACAGCGCGGCCTGGTAGGCGGCACGGGGCGAGAATCCACCCGGTTCAGGGTGGGCGGACGCGGCATTGAGCACGATGTCCCAGGTGGTGCCGGTGGTAACGGCCATGATCTCTCCATTGGTGCGATGGGTGTACTGACGGACGTCAGCAACACATCTCGCACAAGCGCATGCCTGGCAGCACGCCGTTGCGGCGGGCGGCGGTGGCGTAGGTGCGCTCGGAGCTCATGGGACACATTCCAGCACCCGCCAGGGGTGTAACGCCCGGCAGACACCATACGGTCCGCATAGTGAGATCGCGGCGGTCTAGGGATCGAGAGTGACCCCGGCCCGGGCAATACTGAACCTGGCTCCGGTGCTCAGGTTGGTACAGGTCATCCCGGTTTCGGACGATTGGCACATGAAATCCCCGACGGCGCTGGTTTCGCCGTACTCCAGGGCGGTGCGCTCGGTGGCCGCGGGTCCGCTGATGTTGCCGGTCGGGCACGGATACTCCGGCCCGTCCACGCTCACCTGGACGATATAGCCGAGCAGCTCATTGTCCTCACAGCCATTGACCGTCGGCGGCTGATAGGACATGTCCGCGATCTGGCAGGTGGCGGCCTCGGCACCGATGGTGCACCAGATGTTGCCACTGGGCGAGGCGAACTCGGTGATCTGCAATGCGTCGGCGGGTGCGGTGACCGCCTGGGTCGAGCCCGCGGTCCCGGACTGGCCGGTCTCCGGATTCAATGGGGCCGCAGCGGTCTGGGGTGATTCGGTTGGCTCATCGGTGACGTCCGTATCCGTGGGCCGTGTCACCATCAGCGCGATCAGGATCACCACGAGCACGGCATCAACCACGATCAGGGCGATCTCGGCCCGGCCGATGCGTTGTGACATGAGGTTCTCCCAGTAGCGAGCAGAACTACCGTACGCGACAACGCTAGTAGTAAACCGCAAGCGGCCCGTGCGGACCGTCGATCACGCGAACCGGGGTGTCGAACACGCTAGTGAGCACCTCGGAGGTGAAGATCTGCTCCGGGGCGCCGAACTGCGCGACTTCGCCGTCCTTGACGGCGCAGATGTAGTCGGCGTAATGCCCGGCAAAGTTGATGTCATGCAGCACGATGACGATCGTCTTGCCCAGTTCCTTGGCGGCCCGGTGCAGGTGCTTCATCATCTGTACCGAGTGCTTCATGTCCAGGTTGTTCAGGGGTTCATCGAGCAGCACGTAGTCGGTGTCCTGCGCCAACACCATCGCCACATAGGCGCGTTGACGCTGGCCTCCGGACAGTTCATCCAAATACCGCTGCTGCAGATCGCCGAGTTCCAGGAAAGCGATCGCCTGATCGATGTGCTCCTCGTCGGCTCGGGTCAACCGACCCTTGGTGTAGGGGAAACGGCCGAATCCCACCAGCTGGCGCACTGTCAGGCGGGTGATGAAGTGATTCTCCTGCCGCAGGACGGAGACGATCTTGGCCAGATCCTTCGAGGCGGTTCGCACCACGTCGTAGCCGGCGATCTCGATGGTGCCGCCGTCAAGACCCAACAATCGTCCGACCATCGTCAGCAATGTCGACTTGCCGGCACCGTTGGGTCCCACCAGCGCCGTGACGCCGTTCGCCGGGATGGTGAGCGTCACCGGACCGATCTGGACATCGGATCCGTAGTTCTTACGGACCTGGCTGAGGGTGATCACAGGCGACCCTTCCGCAACAACATCACCAGGAACAGTGAGCCTCCCACCACCTCGATGACGATCGAGACCACGCCCTGAGCATAGAAGAGGTTCTTGACCACGAAGTAGGCGCCACCCAGGACCACGAATCCGGTGAGCGCGGCGATGGGAAAGACCGCCCGGTGGTCGTAGGTGTCGGCCAGCTGATAGGCGAGGGTGGCGGCCAGGAAGCCGAAGAACGTCAAGATGCCGACCAACGAGGTCGAGACGGCCATCAGGATCGAGACCAGGGTGAGCACGTAGATGACTTCACGCCGGTGGTTCAGGCCCAGGTTGGTGCTGGCGTCACGACCAAGCGCCAGCACGTTCAGCCGGCGCGAACGCGACCACAACAGCGTCCCGGCCACGACCACCAGCGGAATCGCCAACGGCAGATAGTCGGCGTCGGCGTTGGCGATGTTGCCGAACAGCCGGGCGGCCAGCACATCGAACTCACTGGGGGTCAGCAGCCGGCGCATGAACATGGAGATGGATCCCAGACCCCCTCCGATCACGATGCCGACCAGCAGCATCACCTGCATGTTCGCGTACTTGCCCGAGAGCAGCCAGCCGTACAGCAGCAGGGAGAAACCGACCATCAGCACGATCATCAGGGCGAACTGCGGCACTCCCTGCAGGACGACCACCCCGGTGATGCCCAGGAAGTACACCGCGGAGGTCTGGATCGTGGTGTAGAGCGACTCAAAACCCATGATCGACGGCGTCAGGATCCGGTTGTTGGTCACCGTCTGAAATGCCACCGTCGCCATCGCCTGAGCGAATGCGACGACGGCCAGCACCAGCAGGTTGGTGGTGCGCATGTCCACGATGCGCCAGAAGCCTTCCGAGCCCACCGGCATCGGGTTGTCCCAGGTGAGCATGGCCACCGCGATCAGCACGGCAAGCAGGCTCAGCCCGGCGATGACCAGCCACACCCGGCGATTGCCGGTCCGCCGCTTGGCTGACCGACCCTCACCGGGCCGCCCGCCGGGTGCGATGCCGGGCGCGCGGGTCAGGTCCGCCGGTGCCTGTTCGGGCGCCGTCACGGGCGCGGCGAGCGACTCAACCATGGCGACGCTGCCGCAACAGGAGGCTGACGAACACGACCGATCCGATGATGCCCAGAATCATGGACACCGGGATCTCGAACGGGGCGATGATGGTGCGGCCAACCAGATCGCAGACCGTGACGATGCCGATGCCCAGCACGCACACCCAGGGCAGATTGGAGCGCAGGTCGTCACCGCGCATCATCGAGACCACGTTGGGCACGATCAAGCCGAGGAACGGCAGGTTGCCCACCACCACTGTGACCACTCCGGTGGCCACCGCGATCAGCGTCGTTCCCAGCAGCAGCACCCGGTTGTAGTTCAGGCCGACATTGGTCGCGATTTCCTCACCCAGCCCGGCAACGGTGAACCGGTCGGCCACCAGGAACACCAGCACCACCACAATCGCGACGATCCAGAGGACTTCGTAGCCACCGCGCATCACCGAGGTGAAGCTGCCCGCGAACCAGACTCCCAAGGCCTGCAACATGTCGGTCTGCAGCGCGATGAACGTCGACACCGCGCTCACCACGGCGCCCAGCATGATGCCCACGATCGGCACGATCAGGGAGGACTTCAGCGATACCCGGCGCAGAAACAGGAAGAAGATCATGGTTCCGATGAACGCCGCGATCACGGCTCCGACCATCCGGGTGGTGATCGAGGCACCCGGGAGCAGGATCATCACCGTCATCAGGCCGAGGCCGGCCCATTCGGTGGTGCCGGTGGTGGTGGGTTCGACGAACCGGTTCTGCGTGAGCATCTGCATCACCAGACCCGACATCGCCATGGCGGCACCCGCGAGCACCAATGCGATGGTGCGGGGAATCCGGGTGATCTCGAACATCTCGCCGCCGTCGTCGGCACCGAAGATGTCGGACACGCCGGTGAACAGCGACACCACCAGCAGCGCCGCCACGACGGCGATCCCGATCAGGAGCTTGGGGTCGAACAACACGCCGAGCCTGACCACCCGCGCTTGGCGGGTGGTCAGGCTGACCGGCGGGGTGCTGCTCAGTTGGCGGCCTCCAACGCGTCGGCGAAGTCGTTCAGGAACTCGGTGTACGTCTGGATGCCTTCATTGGTGTAGGTGTCCGCAGGCATGTACACGGTCTGGGCGTTCTGGATCGCAGAGACCCCGGCCAGCGCCTGTGAGTTCTCGATGACATCGGCGGCCGGTTCGTAGGCGGGGTCATCGGCACTGATAGCGGCGTCCCGGTCCATCACCAGGATCCAGTCCGGGTTCGCATCGGCGATCGCTTCCACCGAGATGTCGTCACCTTGGTGATCACCACTGGCATCGTCGATCTGCAGCGCCGGCGTGAGCGCGGCCAGATCGAATACCGGTCCCAGCGCGCGGCCCACCGTCGGTGCGATGTAGCCGATCTCGCCCCCAGAGACGTTGACCGCCATCACCGTGTCGGCTGGGTCGTAGGCCGCGACGACGCGATCGACCGCGGCTTCGAACTCCCCAACCAGTTGCTCGGCTTCGGCCTGCTTGCCGAATACTTCACCGAGCACGGTCACCTGACGCTTGAGTTCGGCGTCGAACGGCTCACCTTCACGCGGATCGAGCACCAGCACGCTGGCATCGGGCACCAACGCGGTGATGTCGTCCTGGTATTGCGTGAAGCGCTGACCGTTGATGACCAGGTCAGGCTGCGCCGCCACGATCACCTCAAGATCGGGCTCACGGTGATTTCCGACGTCGGGCAGGGATTCCTCGGACGTGTAGCCGATGGTGTCGGGCATCAGCGATACGGCGGCGGCACTGAGCTCGATGCCCCAGTCCGAAAGCGTCTGGAACGTCCGGTTGTCCAATGCGACCACCGAGGTCGGCGGAACGTCGATGGTGTGGGTGCCGAGGTTGTCTTCGATCTCCACCGAGGTCATCTCTTCGGCGGTGCTCTCCTGCGCGGCGGTCTCATCTGCGGTCGAGGCCTCCGAGGCGGAGCAACCGACCAGCGCCAGCACCGAGACGGTGGCGAGGCAGGCGGTTGCGATCGGGCGGGACAGGGCCATGACGGCTTCTCCTTGATACTGGGTCGCTAGGCGCGGCGCGAACCGCGCGAGGGGTGGCGATCACCGTGATCAAGAGCCATCACCACTTAGGTAAGGCGAACCTAACACCCTTGGGAGAATTACGAACCATCAGCGGCGTAAAATTCGGAGTGACCTGCCCCACACCGATCTGGATACCAGCCGTCAGTCGAAGATCGGACCCTCGGTCCGGGTGCGCTTGATCTCGTAGAAGCCGGGGTATTCGGCCAGCAGCACCGCACCGTCCCACAACCGGCCCGCGGCCTCGCCCTTGGGCGCCGGGGTGATCACCGGGCCGAAGAAGGCGGTGCCGTTGAACGCCACCACCGGCGTGCCGACGTCCTCCCCGACCAGTTCGAGGGCCTGGGCGTGGGAAGCGCGCAGAGCCTCATCGACCTCGTCGGTGTCGAAGACCTCGATCAGGTCTGCCGGCAGGCCCACCTCCGCGAGCGCTTCCTCGGTCAGCAGCCGCAGGCCCTCCTCGCCGCGACCCTGCGGGTGAATCCGGGTGCCGATCGCGTCGTACAGCGGCTTGATCACCTGGTCCCCGAGACGCTGCTGGGCTGCGATCACCACGCGCACCGGCCCCCACGCCTGCTTCATCTTCTCGGCGTAGTCCTCCGGAAGGTCACGTCCCTCGTTCAGCACGGCCAGGCTCATCACATGCCAGCGGACCTGGATATCACGGACCTGCTCCACCTCTCCGATCCATCGGGAGGTCATCCACGCCCAGGGGCAGGTCGGGTCGAACCAGAAATCGGCAGTGGGCGTTCCGGCGTCGGACATGGAAGTGGTTCCTCTCAGAGATGGACGCGCTTGATCGCGCAAGCTCGAACGATCCAACCACGCTGGCATGGCTGCCATTCCCGTTCCCCGCCCACGGTCCCGAACGTGGGAGGATCGGGCAGCCGATCATTGTGCTTGTCCGACTGGAGCCACCTTGCCCGCAGAGAACCTCACCCGCGCCGAAGCCGCCGAACGGGCCCGGGTGCTGACCACCCATAGCTATCACGTCGAACTCGACCTGACGCGCGGCCCGCACGTTTTCGGGACGGCCACGGTGGTGAAGTTCGATGCGCAGCCCGGCTCGTCCAGCTTTATCGATCTGATCGCGCCCGTGGTGCACGAGGTGGTGCTCAATGGGGTGCGGCTCGATGTCGCGGACGTGTTCGACGACTCGCGGATCCAGCTGCCGCAGCTCCAGGCCAGCAACGAGCTGCGGGTCGTGGCCGATGGCGCCTACATGAACACCGGCGAGGGGTTGCACCGGTTCGTGGACCCGGTCGACGACGAGGTGTACCTCTACTCCCAGTTCGAGGTGGCCGACACGCGCCGCATGTTCGCCGTGTTCGAGCAGCCGGACCTGAAGGCCACGTTCACCTTCACCGTCACCGCACCCGAGGGCTGGCAGGTCGTGTCCAACTCGCCGACGCCGGTTCCGCAGCCGGCCGGCGATGGCGCATCCACCTGGGCCTTCCCCAGCACCGGTGTGCTGCCCTGCTATGTCACAGCCCTCATCGCCGGGCCCTATCACCGTCACACCTCATCGCTTCGCAGCCGCGATGGCCGCACGATCGACCTGGGGCTGTTCTGCCGGGCCTCGTTGTCCCAGTATCTGGATTCCGAGAACATCGTCGAGATCACCAGGGCCGGCTTCGCCTTCTACGAGGAGGCCTTCGACATGGCCTATCCGTTCGAGAAGTACGACCAGCTGTTCGTGCCGGAGTTCAACGCCGGTGCCATGGAAAACGCCGGTGCGGTGACGTTCCTGGAGGACTACCTGTTCCGTTCCAAGCCCACCGAAGCGATCGTCGAACGGCGGGCCGTGACGATCCTGCACGAACTGGCGCACATGTGGTTCGGCGATCTGGTGACCATGCGCTGGTGGAACGACCTGTGGCTGAATGAGTCCTTCGCCGAGTACGTCTCGACGCTCGCTACCGCGCAAGCCACGCCGTGGACACAGGCCTGGACCACCTTCTCATCACTGGAGAAGTCCTGGGCATACCGGCAGGACCAACTGCCCTCCACCCACCCGATCGTGGCCCCGATCAATGACCTCGAGGACGTCAAGGTCAATTTCGACGGCATCACCTATGCCAAGGGCGCCTCGGTATTGAAGCAACTGGTCGCCTGGGTCGGGCAGGACGCATTCCTGGCGGGTGTGCGGCAGTACTTCGCCAAACATGCCCACGGCAACACCGAACTGCCCGACCTGTTGCGCGAACTGGAAATCACCAGCGGCCGCGACCTGCGGCAATGGTCGGCGCTATGGCTGGAGCAAGCGGGCGTGAACCTGCTCCGGCCGGAGATCGAGCTGGACGCCCAGGGACGCATCACCAGCTTCTTCATCACCCAGGAGGCGCCGCCGCAGCACCCGGTGCTCCGGCCGCACCGGATCGCCATCGGTGGCTACGACCTGAACGACGAGGGCAGGATGGTTCGCACCCAGCGGGTGGAACTGGACATCGATGGGCCCGCCACGCCAGTGCCCGAACTGGTGGGCCTGCTGCGTCCGACCATCATCGTGATCAACGACGATGACCTGGCCTACGCCAAAGTAAGGCTCGACCCGGCCTCACTGACCGCCGCAACCCGGTTCCTGGATTCGTTCGACCAGTCACTACCACGCTCGCTGGTGTGGGCGTCGGCGTGGGACATGACGCGCGACGGCGAACTCCCGGCACGAGGTTTCGTGGAGTTGGTGCTGGGCAATATCGCCGCCGAGACCGACTCCTCGGTGGTGCTGGTGCTGCTGCGGCAGCTGGCCACCACCATCGACTCCTACGTCGACCCGCGAGTCCGTCCGCGGGTCAGCAACGAGGCGGCGCAGCGACTGTGGCACTTGGCGATGGACGCCGCACCCGGTTCCGACAGCCAGTTGCAGTTCATCCGGGCGTTCGCGGCCCGAGCCGACGGCGAGGATCAGCTCGCGAACCTGCGCGCCGTCCTGGACGGCACCGTGCTGGTGCCGGGACTGTCGGTGGATACCGATCTGCGCTGGGCGCTGGTCGCTGGCTTGGTCAGTGCCGGAGGCGGCGAGGACCTGGTCAAGGCCGAGTTGCGCCGCGACGACACCGCCACCGGGCGGCGGGCTGCGGCCGGGGCCCGCGCGGCAGCCCCGACCGGTGCGGCCAAGCAGCGGGTATGGGATGAGGTCGTCACCGGCGACGAACATCCCAACGCCGTGGTGTCCGCCATGGTGGCCGGCTTCGTGCGAGCGCGAGACCACAGCCTGTTGCAGCCGTTCTGCGAGCCATACTTCGATGCGCTGGAACGGGTATGGCACGATCGCACCAGCGAGATCGCCCAGTCGATCGTGGTCGGCCTGTTCCCGCACGCATTGGCCGACCTGGACCGTGCCTACGGGGTGGATGTCTTGGCCCGGACCGATGAGTTCCTGCACCAGCTGGGCGATCGGATTCCCGCGCTGCGCCGGTTGCTGGTCGAGAACCGCGACGCTGCCCGCCGGGCCCTGGCCAATCAGCAGGTTGACCGCGACGCGAGCTGAACCGCCAGCACGTCAGCGCCAGTCGAAGATCGGGTCTCCTGCGCGGACTTCGGTGGCCGACCGTATGGTCAGGTCCGCGCTGTCGGCCGAGAGAGCGATCACCGGAACGATCGGGCTGAATCCGGCCGTGGTCACCGCAGCGGGCGACCACGCGATCAGTGGTTGCCCAGTGCTCACGGTGGCTCCCTGAGCCACCAGCAGGTCGAAACCGGCACCGCGCAGCCGAGTGGTGTCGATTCCCAGGTGAACCAGGACCCCTTGGGAATCGGCTTGCTCGCCGAGGGCGGCCGGGGTGAGCACCACCGCATGCGGATGCAGTGCCGCGACCACCCCATCGATAGGTGCCAGCACGTTCGATCGCGCCGCCGTTCCCGGGTCGATGGCCACACCCGGTCCCAGCATGGCTGCCGCGAACACCGGGTCGGGCACCTGCGCGAGCGGGATCAGCCGTCCAGGTAGCGGAGCGTTGACCCGCAGCCCGGTCACCGAATCCGCAGCTGCTCGGTGACTGCCGCGACCAACGAGCTCAGCCGGGCGTTCTCCGGAAGTTCCTCAACCGGGACACACCGCTCGCCACCGTCGGCCAATGGCATTTTCCAGTTGGGGTACTCGGCGTCGGTACCGGGCTGATTCTGGGCACGCCGCTCCCCCACGGCATCGGCCAACGCCACGCCGACCAGCACCGAAGGGGTCCGCGCAATGTAGGCGTGCAGCGCCTCTACGGTCTGACGTTCGGTCGGATCCGCCGGCAGCAGACCCTGGGCGGCGAGCACGGCCAGTACTCGGTCCCGTTCGATACGAGCCTCCAGCCGCACCTTCTCCACCGGTTCGGTGAGCAGCCCCAGCCGGTTCCGCAGGTCGACATGTTCCTCAGCCAGGTAACCGGCCGTGGGTGGCAGGTCATGGGTGGTGACCGTGGTCAACTGCAACGGCGGGTAGCTCTCCGGGGGCAGTGGGCTGCCGTTGGCGGCCCGTTCGAACCACAGCACCGAGGTACCTAGGATGCCGCGACCAGCCAGGTAGTCCCGGACCCACGGCTGAACCGTTCCCAGGTCCTCGCCGATGACCACGGCCCCGGCCCGATGAGCCTCCAGCGCCAGTACGCCGATCATCGCCTCGTGGTCGAATTCCACGTACGTGCCCTCGTCGGCACCCATCCCTTCCGGGATCCACCACTGGCGGAAGAAGCCGATGATGTGATCGACGCGCAACGCCCCGGCGTGACGCAGTGCATTGCGGACCATCCGCCGCACCGGCGCATAACCGCTCTCGGCGAGAGCCTTGGGATTGAACGGGGGCTGGCTCCAGTTCTGGCCCTGCTGGTTGTAGAAGTCCGGCGGTGCGCCCAACCGGACACCCGGAGCCAACACGCCACGCAGGGTCCACGCGTCGGCACCGTGCGGATGCACGCCCACAGCCAGGTCGCTCATGATTCCCAACCGCATGCCGTTGGCGCGCGCGGCCCACTGCGCCCGCGCCAGCTGCTCGTCGGCGATCCATTGCAACCAGGTATGGAACTCGATGCGTTCGGCAAGTTCACGCCGCAGAATGGCGATTGTGCCCTGGGTGGCGTTCTCCTCGGTCAGCGGCCAGTCGCGCGCATCGTACTGCTCGTAGACGGCACACCACAGGGCGAAGTCCTCCAGCGGGGCGCCCTGTTCGGCGCGGAAGGCATCGAACTCCGCCTGCCGGGACCGGGACCGCCCGGCCGCGAAAACGGTCTCCAGTGCGGATCGCTTGGCATCCCAGACCGCATCGCGGTCGATGGGCGAGGGGTCGGAATTGGCATCCGCGACCGCCTCGGCAGCCCATTCCACCAGGGTGCGCTGACTGGTGGGCAGGTAGGCGGTCTCTACGATCTCTTCGGGGCGGATGTAGAGCGGGCTGATGAACTCACGGGTCGCCGGCAGATAGGGCGAGGGTGTGATCGGGCTGCTGGGCTCCGCCGCATGCAGTGGATTGACCAGCAGGAAGTCGGCACCGAACTGTGCCGAGAGCGTGGCCAGTTCGGCCAGGTCGGCGAAGTCCCCCAACCCCCAGGACCGCTCCGAGCGCACCGAATACAGCTGCGCCATCAGGCCCCAGCCACGCTCACCGAACTCGGGCCGCAACGAGGGCACCGCGAGGGCGGCGGGCGCCACCGCCAGTGAGGTCTGCGACATGGCATCGCCACTGCGGCCATGCAACGTGTGCCAGCCCAGCGGTAGATCGGGGGCGAGCTCAAACACGCAGCGAGCTATCCGCCGACCGTCGATCTCGCGGGAGGGAATCCACTCATCCAGCTGCCGCAGCGGCACGATGGATCCGTCTTCCAGCTCCAGGACCATCTCGGCCTGGGCATCCTCCTCGACGTGCATGGCGATCCGGCGAGGGCTGCCTTGAGTCATCACCACACCGGCAGGGAGCATCTGACGCCAGGGAGCATCGTCCACCTCGGCCAGCGCATCGGTGATCCGTTCGGGCGTGTCGGCGTTCACCCCGAGGGCGGCAAGCACGGCCACCAGCGTCGCCTCACCGACGGGACCGGAAATGCCGTCGATGTCGGTGTACTCGGTTGCGACGCCGTGTGCCCGGGCAAGCAAACGCAACTTCTGGCTGTCAAAGGCCGCTTCGAATTGTTCGCTCACTGCAGCGGGAACTCCCTGGTCGTAGCCCCCCGCCTACCGGGGAACACCACGATCTTGCCAGAGCAAACGCCGATCGCGCCCGAACTGACACACAACCTGGCCGGACTACGCTACTGCGGTGCCATCCAGTGCGAGTGCCATCCTGACCCAACTGACCGGTGTGCCGTTGCGCATCATCGTCATCATCGTCGTCGCATCACTGGTGACGGTGGTGCTGCGATTCTTGGTTGCGCGCGTGATTCGGCGGCTCGCCCGATTGCCGCATCAGCGGGTCGAGCTCTCCAGCAACGCCAAGATCGTGATCGGTTCCGCCGGGCCTCGCACGGCCCAGCGGTTCCGCACGTTCCAATCGGTGATCAACTCCACCATCGCGGTCTTGGTGTGGTCGGTGGCGGTGATCATGGTCTTGGCCGAACTCGGGATCGCCATCGGCCCGTTGCTGGCCTCCGCCGGCATCGTCGGGGTGGCGGTGGCGTTCGGCGCCCAATCCCTGGTCCGGGACGTGATCAGTGGCTTGTTCATGCTGATCGAGGATCAGTTCGGCGTCGGCGACCGGATCGAGATCGGCGCCACCGGCGCCATCCTGTGTAGCGGAACGGTGGAGCACGTGGAACTGCGGGTCACCACCTTGCGTGACGACGACGGCCGGATCTGGCACATGCGCAACGGCGAGATTCTTCGGGTGGCCAATCATTCCCAGGGGTGGTCGCTGGCGATCGCGCAGGTACAGCTGGCCCCCGGTACCGACGTTGCGGCGGCCAAGGCCGCCATGGCGCGGGTCACCGACCGGTTGCGGGCCGAGGACGGCTACGCCGAGGCGATCCTGGCCGATGCGGAGGTATTGGTGGAGGAGATCTCCGCGGCTGCGATCCAGTTCCGCTGGGCCGTCCGGACGACCGCGGGCAAGGAGTGGGAGGTCGCCAGCGCCATGCGGGCCGCCATCCTGCCGGAGCTGGCCGGGCAGGGCATCGACCTGGCCGGTTGAGGCCCGCCCCGGATGCTCTCGGAGCTGACGAACGACCTCCGCTAGCAGGGGCGGTCTGCGCTCAGCCGCGCAATCGATCCATGGCGGCGGCGAGATCGTCGGCCTCCGGCCCGACGACCACCTGCACCACCCGGCCCGAGCGCACGACGCCGAAGGCCCCGGTCGCGCGCAGGCCGTCATCGTCGACCACCGCCGGGTCGCGAACCTCGACCCGCAGACGAGTGATACATGGCTCAAGTTCGGTCACGTTCGCGGCCCCACCCAGCGCTGCCAGGATGTTCTCCGCCTTACTCACAGCCAACTCCTCGCGGATCTGAAGGACGCCGGATCGGCGCGCACCATAGTCTACGGCGCAGAGCCCACTAGGCAATGGCTATCGCGGCACGGCTACGTGCTGCCACAGCACCGGGAGGATGCATGCGAGCACTGGTACTGCAGGAATTCGGCCGGATGTCTCTGATCGAGGTACCCACCCCGGCGCCGGAAGCCGGGGAAGTCCTCATCGCCGTCGCCGCCACCGGGATCTGCGGCACCGACATCCATGGCTACACCGGCCAGAACGGCCGGCGCTCCCCCGGCCAGGTCATGGGCCATGAATCCGCTGGCCATATCGAAGCGACCGGCCCCGGCTCAAACCTCACCATCGGTGCGCCGGTAACGTTCAATCCGGTGATGGTCCCGGCGCAGGATGCCGCCAGCTACGCCGGCCGGGAACAGCATCATCCGGACGCAGTGGTGATCGGTGTGGCCCCGCAACGCCTATCCGCATTCGCCGACTTCGTCATCGTCCCGGAGCGCAACGTCGTCGCCTTGCCGCCGCAGCTACCCATTGAACTTGGCGCGCTGGTCGAACCGCTCGCGGTGGCCACGCACGCGGTGCGCCGCGTCGTCACAGAATCCGACCGCAGCATCCTGGTCCTGGGGGGCGGGCCGATCGGGCAGTCGATCGTGGTGGCGTTGCGAGCCACCTCGGCGCGAGAGGTGATCGTCAGTGAGCCGGACCCGGCCCGGCGTGCGCTGTGCGTCCGCCTCGGGGCGCAGGTAATCGACCCGGCGGTGGCACCGGTGGCGGAGCAGCTGGATCGCCCCAGTGACGTGACGCTGGATGCGGTCGGTATCAATGCGAGCCTGACCGATGCGCTCCGGGCGACCCGGCTGGGTGGTTCGGTCTGCCTGGTGGGCATGGGATCGCAGCAGCTGACTCTGGCCGCCTTTGACATATCCGCCAGCGAGCGCACCCTGGTGGGCAGCTTCGCCTACGCCAGCACCGACTTCGCCCGGGCCGCCGACCTGGTGACCGATGCCGCAGAAGGCCTCCGCCCGCTGATCAGCGCGCAGATCGAGCCGGAAGCGGTCGACGCCACCATGGCCGTGCTCGCCGCTGGCGATGGACCTGCGGGAAAGGTCCTGATCAGATTCGATGGCGGCGGCGAGCGAAACTAGGCTGAGCCGGTGAGCCACCCCCCTTCGACCCCAGACCCCCGCCCGGCCGGCGGCTCGGCGATCCCACTGCGGGCACGATCGGCTGTGCCCCGCCCGGATTCCTTCTACGACTCCGTCGGCGGGGCGCCGACGTTCCACAAGATCGTGGCGCGGTTCTATGAACAAGTCGCCACCGATGACCTGCTGCGGCCGATGTACCCCGAACAGGATCTAGGTCCGGCCGCCGACCGGCTGCGCATGTTCCTGGAGCAGTACTGGGGTGGCCCGACGACCTACTCGCAGACGCGTGGCCATCCGCGCCTGCGGATGCGGCACGCCCCGTTCCCGGTCACACCCACGGCACGCGACCATTGGCTGGCGCACATGCGGGTAGCGGTCCGGGAGGCCGAGCTGGCGCCGTTGCATGAGGCAGCGTTGTGGGACTACCTGGAACGCGCAGCACACGCGATGGTGAACACCGAAGAGCCGGAATCTCCGTCATGACCCCTCGCGCCGGGTCGAACGCCAGCGACGAGCCACAACCGCTCGCGGCTGTGCTGACCGCGCTGGACCTGGAACCGGGCGGCGACGACACGTTTGTCGGGACCTCGCTACCCCAGTTGCACGGGCGCGTGTACGGCGGCCAGGTGCTGGCGCAGGCGATCATCGCGGCACAGCGCACCCTTTCCTCCGACCTGTCGGCCCGGCTGATCCACTCGCTGCACGGGTACTTCCTACGGCCAGGTGACCTGGACCAGCCGATCACCTTCGTCGTCGAACAACTCCGCGACGGCGGGTCGTTCAGCGCCCGCCGCACCCATGCGTTGCAGTCGGATGTGCCGATCCTATCGATGATCGCGTCGTTCCAGACCGAGCAGGCAGGGGTGGAGCACAGCGACCCGATGCCCGAGGTGCCCGCGCCACCGGAGCTCGCCAGCTCGGTGGACCTGTTCGACTCCATCGACCATCCGGCCGCCCGGTTCTTCTACCGCAACGGGGCCTTCGATCTGCGGCATGTGGGCAGTTCGCTGTTCCTGGCACCCGATCCGGAACGGCGCAGCAGCCAGGCATTGTGGATGCGCGCCCGCGGATCGGTGCCCGCCGATCAGCACCTCCAGCGAGCGCTGCTGACCTACGCCTGCGACCAGGTGATGCTGGAACCGGTGTTGCGTGCGCACGGAGCTCACTGGCGCACCCGCGGTGCCAGTATCGCCTCGCTGGACCATGCCATGTGGTGGCACCGCGACGTCGACATGAACGCCTGGCTGCTGTTCGTGCAGGACTCACCTGCCGCGCAGGGCGGACGCGGTTTGGGCCGGGCCAGCGTCTTCAGTGAAGGTGGTCACCTGGTCGCCACGATCGCCCAGGAGGGAATGATCCGGCTGCCCCAACCCGAGCGGTCCCAGCAGAGTGAGGATTCAGGGTTGCTGATCGCGCGCCCAGGCGATGGCCGTGCGCAGGCCGCCCGGGTCACCGATACGCCCTGAATCCGGCGGTGCGGCGGCCAAGGCCGCGTGCGCGATCTCGCGATCGCACCCTGCCTGCAACATCACCAGGGCTGCGCGCACCTGACCGGCCTGGGCGAGCGCTGCGGCGGCCGCATCTTCCCCGGCACCAGTGGCCTGCATCAGCATCCGCACCGCCCGGCCGCGGAGCTTGTCGTTGCTGGCCTGGAAGTCGACCATCAGGTTGCCGTAGGTCTTGCCGCACCGGACCATGACGGCGGTGGAGAAGGTGTTGATCGCCAGCTTGGTGGCGGTACCTGCTTTCATCCGGGTGGAGCCGGTGACGGCCTCCGGCCCGGTATCGATCAGCACGGAGACGTCCGCCATGGCGGCAAGTTCTGCCTGCGGGTTGGTGGAGATCAGCCCGGTGCTGGCGCCGAGCTTACGGGCCGCCTCCAGCGCACCCCGGGCGTAGGGCGTGCGACCGCTGGCGGCGATGCCCACGACCAGGTCGCGAGCCTGCAGGTCCGCCATCGCATCTGCACCGGCTGCGGCGTCGTCTTCAGCGCCCTCGACGGCGCGGAACATCGCCTCGTCGCCACCGCTCAGGTGCGCGACGAAACTCTCCGGACCCGCCCCATAGGTGGGTAGCAGCTCCGCAGTATCCAGCACCCCCAGCCGCCCGGAGGTTCCCGAGCCGACATAGTGCACCCGGCCCCCGGCCGCCACTGCCGCAACACCAAGGTCGATCAGCTTGGCCAGGTCGGCGGCAGCGGCCTGGACCGCCGGGACCACGGCCAGGTCCTCGGTCAGGATCAGGCTGGCGATGCCCTCGGAGTCAAGGGTGTCCAGCTGGGTGGTGTGCGGGTTGGGCAGCTCGGTAGGCGCTTGGAAGTTGACCAGGTCTGGCCGACAGCGTGCTGCGATCTCGGCTGCGCACGCACGCCCCGCCCCGTAGCCGAGCACCAGGTTGGCGGCAGCGGGTGCGGCGGCCGGGACACCCGTATGCAGGACCACCGCATCGGGCCGGCGCGCCAGCACCTGGTCGACCAGTTCACCTCGATCCCGGGTGATGACCGCCAGCCGGCGATCCGGGAGCTCACCCAGGACCAGACCGAGTTCGGCGGCCAGGAGCCGCGGCAGCGCGGCCACGCTGGTGCCGGCGGCCTGATCGGTCCGCTCGCGCAGGTCCAGCAGGCAATCCCCCGCCCGCAGGCTCACATCACCCTGGGTAGTGATGGCGCGCCGGGCGATCTGTGCTCCCAGGTCGTCCAGGGCCGTCAGCGCCTGCGCCAGGTCGGGCCGCTCGGTGACCGCCCGGGCGACATCACGGGCTCGGGTGCCAGCGGCTTGCAGTCGATCCAGCGGTATCCGCCCGCTGGCGACTGCACCGGCGATGGCGGTGATGATCTGTGCCACCACGTCACCATCGATGTGGTCCGGGGAGCCCAGGCACAGTAGGTCGGCACCGGCCAGCAGCGCGCGGATGGCGACCTCGCCGAGGTCACCATCGGTCAGCCCGGTGACCGCGCCCATGTCCAGCGCATCGGTCATGATCGCGCCGGTGAAGCCGAGCCCGCGCAACAGTTCGGTGACCGCGGGCTCCAGTGAGGCCGGGGCAGGTCCCAGCGCCGGAACCCGCAGGTGCCCGGTCATCAGGGCGTCGACTCCAGCGTCGATCGCGGCACGGAACGGAACCAGCTCACGGCTGGCCAGCTGTTCGGGGCTCAGGGCCAACTCCGGCAGCCCGAGGTGGGAGTCGACGGCGGTGTCGCCGTGACCGGGAGCGTGCTTGCCGCAGGTGGCCACACCCGCGGTGCGCAGCCCGGCCGCGAATGCCACCGCGTGCCGGGCCACTAGGTCGGCGTCGCTGCCGAACGAACGCACACCGATCACCGGGTTGTCCGGGTCGGATGCGATATCCAGCACCGGCGCCAAGGTCATGTCGATGTCGCAGGCCCGCAGCACCCTGCCCAGGCAGTGCCCGGCCTGTTCGGTCAGGCCGACGTCATCGATGGCTCCCAAGGCCGCGGCACCAGGCAGACTGGAGCCGGTCAGGGCCTGGATCCGGGTGACGTCGCCTCCCTCTTCGTCGATCGCCAGCAACAGGCTGGGATGCGCGGCGCGCAGTTGTGCCGCCAGCCGAGCGGTGGTCTGCGGGTCGGGGGTGTTGCTACCGAACAGCACCACACCGGCGAGGCCATCGGCATCGCGGACCCAATCGGGTACCTCCGTACCAGCGAACGCCACCATTACCACGCCGTGAATCATGCGGCGTAAACCAGGGTCAATCACCGGACTATCCAAACCTATCGGGACGGGTCTTGGCTACCGCCGCCGACGGAACCGGATCGGTTCGTCGCGCAGTCCGTGCAGCGCGCCACGTTCGGCCGCAGTGAACCTCCGGGGGCTGCCGCTGTGGGCGTCGACCATCACGATGGTGGTGGCCGCCATCGCGCACAGCACCTCGTCGGGTGAGTAGACCTGGTAGTTGACCTCCAGGCTGGCACCACCGATCTCGGCCAGCCAAAGCTCGATCCGGGCAGGCCGCTGGCTGTAGCCCAATGGCGCCAGGTACTCCACTTCCTGACGGGCCACCAACGTGTAGCGCTCGGCTCCCAGCCCGCCGGGGAGCGGCTGGCCGGAGTGCTCCTGGTCGGCGGCGCGCTCAGGCTTCCAGAAGGTCGCGATGCGGGCCTGTTCCAGCAACGTCAGCAGCGCGGCATTGTTGACATGACCGTAGCCGTCGATATCGGACCAGCGGATCTGGACCGGGATGCTGACCCTAGCCATGCCGGTGCGCGTCCTAGTCGCGGGTGAGCTTGCGGTAGGTGACCCGGTGGGGGCGAGCCGCCTCCGGACCGAGCCGCTCCACCTTGTTCTCCTCGTAGGCTGCGAAGTTCCCCTCAAACCAGTGCCAGTTTGCCGGGTTCTGTTCGGTGCCCTCATAGGCCAGCATGTGCGTGGCCACCCGGTCCAGGAACCACCGGTCGTGCGATACCACCACGGCGCATCCGGGGAAGGCGAGCAGTGCATTCTCCAGTGAGCCGAGCGTCTCCACATCGAGGTCGTTGGTGGGCTCATCCAGCAGCAGCAGGTTGCCCCCCTGTTTCAGCGTCAGCGCCAGATTCAACCGGTTTCGCTCACCACCGGACAGGACCCCGGCGGGCTTCTGCTGATCCGGTCCCTTGAACCCGAACTGCGAAACGTAGGCGCGTGAGGGAATCTCCACATTGCCGACCTGGATGAAGTCCAGTCCGTCGGAGACCACTTCCCACAGGGTCTTCTTCGGATCGATGTTCGCCCGGCCCTGGTCGACGTAGGAGATCTTGACCGTCTCGCCGACCTTCAGGTCCCCGCCGTCTAACGGCTCCAAGCCGACGATGGTCTTGAACAGCGTGGTCTTTCCGACACCGTTGGGGCCGATCACGCCGACGATGCCATTGCGCGGCAGCGTGAAGCTGAGCCCATCGATCAGGACCCGGTCACCGAAGCCCTTCTTCAGGCCGCTGGCTTCCAGCACCACCGAGCCCAATCGTGGACCGGGCGGGATCTGGATCTCCTCGAAGTCGAGCTTCCTGGTGCGGTCGGCCTCGGCGGCCATCTCCTCGTAGCGCGCCAGCCGGGCCTTGGACTTGGTCTGGCGGCCCTTGGCGTTCTGTCGCACCCACTCAAGTTCCTCCTTGAGGCGCTTGGCGAGCTTGGCATCCTTGCGACCCTGGATCTGCAACCGTTCTTGCTTCTTCTCCAGGTAGGTCGAGTAATTGCCCTCATAGGGGTAGAGCCGGCCGCGGTCGACCTCAGCGATCCATCCGGCGACGTGGTCCAGGAAGTACCGGTCGTGGGTCACCGCAATGACCGCTCCCGGGTATTTGGCCAGGTGCTGTTCCAACCACTGCACGCTCTCGGCGTCCAGGTGGTTGGTCGGCTCATCCAGCAGGAGCAGGTCGGGCTTGCTCAGCAGCAGCTTGCACAAAGCCACCCGGCGGCGCTCACCTCCGGAGAGCGTGGTGACGCTCTCGTCGCCCGGTGGGCAGCGCAGCGCGTCCATCGCCTGTTCCAACTGGGAGTCCAGGTCCCAGGCGTCGGCGGCGTCAATGTCCGTCTGCAACGTGCCCATCTCTGCCAGCAACGCGTCGTAGTCGGCATCGGGGTCGGCCATCTGCTCGCCGATCTCATTGAACCGGTCCAGCTTGGTCTTGATCTGACCCAGCCCATCCTGCACGTTGCCCAGGACGGTCTTGGACTCGTCCAATTCCGGCTCCTGCATCAGGATGCCCACCGAGTAGCCGGGGCTGAGCCGGGCCTCACCGTTGGACGGCTGTTCCAGCCCGGCCATGATCTTCAGGATGGTGGACTTGCCCGCCCCATTGGGCCCCACCATGCCGATCTTGGCCCCCGGTAGGAACGCCATGGTGACGTCGTCGAGGATGAGCTTGTCCCCGTGCGCTTTGCGCGCCTTGACCATCGAGTAGATGTACTCGGCCACAGTTCTCCCAGATGTCGATACGCCGATACCAACCCCCAAGGGTACGGGCCGCCTGGGGCTCTCACGGCCAGACCCAGCCGCGCCTAGGTCAGCACCGGGTCGGCAGCGGCGGGAATCTCGGCCATTCCGCTGACGTCGACCGGTTGCGCAGGCACCCGGCCATCGCCATCGCGCTGCTCCGCCACCGCCCGGTTCACCCGAGCGATCCTGGCTGTCGCCGACCGCAGGTCTGGCCCCAGGGCTTGCGCGTGGATCACCGGGGTGCGCAACGTCACGCCTGATTCATTCTGGTACTCCTCGATGAACAACGATCCCTGGACCACGATGGCGTCGCCCTTGCGCAACGACTCAGCAACATTGCGGGCGAAGTCATCCCACACTTTGACGTCGTACCAGGACGTGGGTCCATCGACCCAGCCGTCCCCTTGCCGGAGCCGGCGATTGGTGGCCACGCGCAGCCGCAACCAGGGCTTCTTGCCCGGCGCACTCTGCAACTCGGGACTATTGCCAATGCGGCCACGAACCGTCACTTCAGTGTCAACCATGCCCTCGCCCTCCTCAGTTCCGGCCACCACGGTGGTGACCGGTGACCGGTACGTAGCCGGTCGGCAACACCGTGGCAGGCAGAGGAGTACGGCAGGGTGCCCGTCGTGCGCAGGTGTGGACCCACGGGCAGCGGCGTGGCTACCTGTGGATAGTCGGGCAGGTGCCGCTATCGAGCCGCTGAGCCGGCCAAGGCGTGACGGACCGTTTCATGGTCGGCCAGCACAGCGGCGGTCGGAACCACCAGATCATCGGCGACGACCTGACCCACGGTGGTGATCACGTCGTCCTGATACTGGCCCGAACGGGCCAGGCTGAGCCGGCGCCGGTGCACCCGGGCCATCAGCACCAGCACCAATCCGATCACCAGGCAACCGATCGCGGCGGCGCCGAGTACCAGCGGCAAGGGCGGCTGCTGCCAGAGCACCCCGGCGACGACACCGAGCACGACCGCGATTCCCAGACCGACGAACCCAAGCACCCGCATCCGGGCCGCGGGCACATCATGACCCGACGGTTGCGGAACATCTGCGAGCGCATCGCTGGTGTGCTGATAGAAGTCAGCGGCAGGCGCGGCGGCCTCGAAGATCGCCGACCGCCATCGCTGCGGGAGACCATCGGTGGCTTGTCCGAGCCAGCTCTCGCGGATAGCGTCGATCCGGCTTCGGGCCGGACGCCGCACCCCAGCGAGGGTGACCCGTCCCGGCGCGGCAATCGCGCTGCGCAGGGCAGCGGCGATCGCGGGGATTCCAGCGGCCTTGGAGACCTCGGCCGCGGCTTGAGCGGCAGGTGCCAGGTCCGGTTCGCCGGAACCCATGCCTACCCGGATCCGGCGGATCACGGCACTGATTTCGTCCCGAGCGGTCCGGGCGGCGATCGACTCCGAGGCCATCATGGACCGAAGATGCTGCCGGACCCGGTCGATGCCCTCACCGGTGCGGGCCGAAGCGAGGATCACCGGCACGTCGGACAGCCCGTCATCGGCGAGCAGGCGACCGATATCGTCCCGGACCGCGGCCTGTCCGCTCTCGGTGAGCGTGTCGACCTGGTTGACCACCACCAGCATGGCTTCGTGCCGCTCTTGCAGTTCCCGCAAGTAGCCCTCGTGGAGGGCGTTGTCGGCGTACTTCTGCGGATCGACCACCCAGATGAGCAGGTCGATCAGCGGGAGCAAACGATTGACTAGTTCGGCATGTCCGGTGGCGATCGAGTCGTGGTCGGGCAGGTCCAACAGCACCAGCCCACGCAGTTCGGCCTCGTCGGTGCCGGTGAGCACCGATTCACGCTGTATCCGCCGCTCTGGCTTGACCTGCAGGAAGTCCAGCAGCCGGTCGGCGGAATCACCCCAGACGCAGGCGGCGGCGTCCGACGTGGTCGGCCTGATCACGCCGACATCGGCGAAGTCGAGGGTGGTCAGCGCGTTGAAGGTCGATGACTTGCCCGAACCGGTGCCACCGACCAGCGCCACCACGGCATGGTCGACTCCTAGATCCAGCCGCTCGATCACGCGGTCCAGATCCGCTTCAGCGCGCTCGGCGAGCGCCGGATCGAATTGCGCCCCGGCGCGGGCGATACCGGCCCGGATCCCGTCAACTCGCGCGTAGAGCTCTGGCCCTACCTCTTGCTTCACGAATACTCCCGTAGTTCACTGGCCCGAAGCCGCAACCGTGTAGCGGCATCGGAGGGGTCGACGTTGAATTCCTGCAACGCATTGAGGAACTCATCCGCCTCGGCGGTCACCGCAGCAGCCGCCCACTGCGCTAGATCATCCCGCATAGCCTGCACCGCCGCACTCCCGGCGTCACCGGCCAGCCGCTGGACCGCACGAACTGCACCATCGACGCCCACGGCAGCAGCCTCGACCAGGTAGCCCATCTCGACGTCGCTGATCGGCTCGATCGCGGTGAGTTCAAGCGCACGGCGGCCAACGACGGCGCGCCATTCCTTGAACAGCAGATCCAACCGCTCGGTACGGGCCGTGTGCGCCAGGTCCCCCGGCACGGCGGCCATCAGCTGGCGTCCGGCAGCCGAGTCCGAGAGCACCCGCCGGATGGCACGCTCACCGGAGGCTCCGGCGTCGGCAAGCAAGGTCCGCAGCTCCGCGAGGCTGGTGTCACGCAGTTGCAGCAGTGCAGGTTCGCGACCCGCCGCCGACTTGCGCATCTTGCGTCGCTTCAGCCAACCGCGAGGGGCGGCCACGAGCGAGGACAGCGCTCCCCCGCTACTGGCTCCGGCCAGCCAGGCGGTGGTGGGCGCGCCGGTGGCGGCCGAGCCCACATTCACATCGGCCTGAGCTTGTGCGGCGGCAGCACGGGTGGCGGCCTGCACCGCCCCCTGCAGCGACAGCACGGTCCGGCGCTGGGAGTCGAGGTTGGTGCTCAGCTGCTGGACTTCCTCACGCAATGCCGGCCAGGCGCCCCGGACGGTGCGGGCGATGACACTGCGGGACAGCGCACCGGCACCCAGGACGCCGAGGAAGTTCGCCAGCGGCTTCACCTTGCCCGCAGGTAGCGGCCCGTCGATGGGGCCGGTATCGGGAATGACGAAGAACGGGATGGACTTCAGGCCCTGCTCCTGCAGCCGGGTGAACAAGTCGTCGCGAACCTCGGCCAGGCCCTTGCGATCAACACGGTTGAGCACCACGGCGATGGAGATCCCCCGCTCGACGGCGTCGCGCAATCGCTGCCATGGCAGCGCATCGCCATACCGGGAGCCGGTGGTGACGAACACCCACATGTCGGCCATTTCGACCAGCTGATCGGCCAGGGACCGGTTCGCGGCATGCACCGAGTCCAAGTCGGGGGCATCCACCAGGGCCAGGCCACGTTTGGTGCCCTCGTGCAGTACCGGGTGGGAGACCTGCAACACCGGGTGCCCGTCCAGCAGTTCGGCGTCCTTGGGGTGGGCCACCAGGACCGGCTCCCGGGTGGTGGGGCGCAGCACGCCGGCCGGGCTGACGTCGGCGTCGACGATCGAGTTGACCAGGGTTGACTTTCCCGCACCGGTGGAACCACCGAAGACCACGATCGCCGGTGCAGACACCTCGCGCAGCCGGGGCAGCAGATGGTTGCTGACCTGCAGCACGATGCGGTCGCGGCGGGCACGTGCAGCTTCGGCGTCGGGGGCATCCAACACCAGCCGAGCACCTTCGACGTTGCGCAGCAGATCCTCGATGACCTCGACCATGGGCACCGTCGGCACAGTCGGCGCGCCGTGTTCCGCGCCCGCACCATTTACGCTGTTAGCGTCTTCCGTAGTCATGCTCACGGCCCCTAGCCTGCCGGTTTCTTCCCGATTCACCCAATGCCGCGCCGAAAAGGCCTGCCCCCGCACGTACTCTTGCACGGGTGGAAGGGTCGTCGTGGCCAATCCGGCCCCCGTAGCTCAACGGATAGAGCACCAGCCTTCTAAGCTGATGGTTGCAGGTTCGAGTCCTGCCGGGGGCGCATTTGCGCAGGTCAGAACGCTGAACCAGGGTGGTACCGGCGTACCGATGGTGCTACCGGCGAACGCGGCAGGCCGGTTGACGAATCGGGCGGAGGCGGCACTGAGGCGAACTATGCGCCCGCCCACCGCCATCTGTTATGAAACCGTGATACTAGGCGACGGCGCTCGTTGCCGGATCGGCGTCACGAACCCAGTCGCCGGCGTTGCGCGCGACCAGGTTGGCCGCATAGTCGAGCCACTCCGGTTCATCGTTCAGGCATGCGAGGGTGCGGTAGCCGCCACCGTCACCGCCGCCGGCCTCGAATAGCTCCCGGCCTTCGATAGCGAGTTCGTGCAGGGTCTCCAGGCAGTCGGTGGTGAACCCCGGGGAGATGATCGCTGGGCGCTGGACCCCCTCGCGGGCCAGTTCTTGCAGCCGCGGTTGTAGGTACGGCTTGATCCACTCGGTGCGTCCGAAGCGTGATTGGTAGGCCATTTCGTAGCTACCTTCGGGCCAGTGAAGTTCTTCTGCGAGCAACCGAGTGGTCTCTTCGCACTGAGACTTGTACGGGTCGCCTTCGTCGTCGAACCGCCGGGGTAGGCCGTGATAGCTGAGGATGATCCGGTCCGGATCCGCTTGCGCGAGTTGCCGCCGAACGCTGCCAGCGAGCACGGCGATGTAGTCGGGGTCGTTGTAGAACGGGTGGATGAACCGCACCGTCGGCGCGAACTTCTTCTTGGGCAGGCCTCGGCGGCGGTGGCGGCCGAGCACGTGGGACATGACCTCGTCATAGATGGAGGCGGTGGTGGAGTTGGAGTACTGCGGGAACAACGGCAGCACCACGATCTTGCGGATCCCGGCGGCTTCCAGCCGGGCGACCGCACCGGCCATGCTCGGCTCGCTGTAGGCCATGCCGAGTTCCACCCGGTACCGCTCCCCGAGCCGTCGCTGGATGCCGTCACGCTGCGCCTGGGAGAGCACCAGCAGCGGTGAGCCGTGCTCGGTCCAGATCTCGCCGAAGTGATGCGCGACCATCTTCGGGCGTGTGGGCAGCACCAATCCGTGCAGGATCGGCATCCACCGCCAGCGCGGCAGGTCGATAACCCGCTGGTCGGACAGGAACTCCTTCAGGTAGCGGCGCACCTCACGGCGCTCCAGGCTTTGCGGAGTCCCCACCTGGCCCAGAATGACCCCGACCTCGGCGGTCATCGGGCCGGGCTCGCGAGACGAGGGCGGCGGATCCAACTGACGGTAAAGCGCTCAGAGCTATTGGGCACGGAGGAGAGACCCTTCGATCGGCACCATTGGTCATGACAGAGAGAACCCACCTGTCACTTTGGTAAGCCATACCTAACTAGAGGAACTGGCTGAGTGCAAATCGGAGAACCTGCAACGATGGTGCCGTGACCACTATCCGCCCCATCGAGACCTGGCTCACCGACATGGACGGCGTCCTGGTCCATGAGGAAGAGCCGATCCCCGGTGCACCCGAGTTCATCGCGGCGCTGGTGGAGCGGGACTGCCCGTTCCAGGTGCTGACGAACAACTCGATCTTCACCGCCCGCGACCTGGCGGTCCGGCTGCGGCGCAGTGGTATCGATGTACCCGAGCAGTGCATCTGGACCTCCGCGATGGCGACCGCGACCTTTCTGGAGGACCAACGGCCCGGCGGAAGCGCCTTCGTGCTCGGCGAGGCCGGCTTGACGACCGCCCTGCACGAAATTGGCTACGTGATGACCGAACGCGACCCGGACTACGTCGTGCTGGGCGAGACCCGCACGTATTCGTTCGAATCGATCACCAAGGCGATTCGGCTGATCGAAGCTGGCGCACGGTTCATCGCCACCAACCCCGACCCCACCGGGCCCAGCCGTCAGGGCACGCTGCCGGCCACCGGCAGTGTGGCGGCGCTGATCTCAGCCGCGACCGGTCGGCAGCCGTACTACGTGGGAAAGCCGAACCCGTTGATGATGCGGTCGGCGTTGAATCGGCTGGAGGCCCACTCGGAAACCACCGTGATGGTCGGCGACCGGATGGACACCGATGTGATCAGCGGCTTGGAGGCGGGCCTGCGCACCGTGTTGGTCACCTCGGGTTCCACGCAGCCCGACCAGGTGGAGACCTTCCCATATCGGCCGACACTGGTGGTCGATTCGGTGGCCGACCTGGTGGATCGGGCACAATCAGGCCTGGCAACCCTGTAAACCCGCGCCCACTAGGGTGAACAGATGAGTAGCCCCAACACTGACGCGATCGTCTGGGTCGATTGTGAGATGACCGGGCTCGACCTGAGCAAGGACGCCCTAGTCGAGATCGCCGTCGTCGTCACCGATTCTCAGCTGCGGCCGCTCGGACCGGGGATCGATCTGGTGATCGCTCCGCCAGCAGGCGTTGTGGAGACGATGCTGCCGGTGGTGCAACAGATGCACACCAGTTCGGGGCTGATCGATGAGCTCGCCGACGGTATCTCGTTGGCCGACGCTCAGCAGCAGGCGCTGGACTACATCAAGCAGTTCGCCCCAGACGCCGGAAAGGCACCGTTGGCCGGCAATTCGGTGGGCACCGACAAGACGTTCCTGGACCGGGACATGCCGGAGCTGGTGGACCATTTGCACTACCGCATCATCGACGTCTCGTCCATCAAGGAACTCGCCCGCCGGTGGTACCCACGGGCCTACTTCGCCTCACCCAAGAAGGCGGGCGGGCATCGGGCGCTGGCAGACATCCTGGAGAGCATCGACGAACTGCGGTACTACCGTGCGGTGCTGTTCCCGGACGACCCCGGACCCGACACCGCAACCGCCCGCCGACTCGCTAGCCAGGTGCTTGCCGACCCCACGACCGTGACGGATCACACACCGCATTAGCGCGTTCGCGACACGGTTGGACAGTCGCTACACTTGTGCTTCGCTGCGCACCCTGGTGCGTGGCCATGGTGGGTGTAGCTCAGCTGGTAGAGCATCGCGTTGTGGTCGCGAGGGTCGCGGGTTCAAGCCCCGTCACTCACCCCAAACGGATCAGGTGTGAACTTGCGACCAAGGGTCCGCTCTTGGTCGCGGTTCGCGCCTGGCCCATTTTCTTCGCCTCGGCGGCCCAGCTCAGTGCGTCGGCGTGGAGGCCGGGGACGCTCAGCCCGTCGTACGGGTTGCGGTAGCCAACGCGCACGTCGTTGTCCTCGTCGATGTAGATCGCCGTGAACAGCGCCTGATTGATGAGACGCCGGTTCGCGTCGTCGGCGTGCTCGTAGATGTCGGCGGCGTTAGACAGCAGTTTCAGCGAGTCGTCGAGGTTCTCTCGCGCAGCGGCGTAGTGGCCGTGGTGCGCGGTGATCCGGTGCTCGATCGTCTCCAACGACGCGGTGATCCGGTCCTGCTCCCTCTTGAGGAGGTCGAGCGGGATCGCCCCGGCGTAGTGGGCTTGGAGCAGCTTCTGCTGCTCGCCTTCGAGCTGGGTCCTCCGGGACGCGAGGTCGGCGAGTTCGGCGGCTCCTTCGGCCATCATCTCGTCGAACCGGGCATGGATCATCGCCGAGACTGCCTCGATCGTTTCCGGGTCGAGCTGCACCTTGGTGTAGAAGCGCTCGATGAGGCGTTCGATCTGCTCGATGAGCATCGCCTGCCGGGTGCAGTCACCTCTGCCGCCGTGGCGGCTGGCGCACACGAAGTACGGGTAGATCGTGCCCTGGCTGCTCTTCGCGTTGCACACCAGTAGCCGCGAGCCGCACTGCCCGCAGAACACCGTTCCCTTCAAGTAGTGCTCGTGGACTTGTGTCGCGTCGGCTGCCGAGCGATGCGTGCCGAGCACGGTCTGCACCTGGTCCC
>JBKDZO010000003.1:0-70919 GCA_047971285.1 Beutenbergiaceae bacterium
GCCAACGCCATCACCAGCGCAACACCGGCCACCACACCGACAAACCGAACGGTCACCAACCCACCCCCCAGCACCCTCGCCTACCTCGACCGTAGCCCGAACCAGCCACACCCGCCTAGAGGCTGTGGAAAACCCGCCGGTATGCTCAGCTCGATTCGACCGCGCGCATCCGATTGTTGCGTGCGTTGTGTTCGAGTTCGGCCAGACCGAGCGCCTCAAGCAGCGGTGGCAGGTACATGCCGAATCGGCCGCGCAGGCCCTTCTTCTGCCCGTACCAGCCGCCCACTGGATTCTCTGCCGAGCGGCCCCAGGATTCGACGGTGCCCTCCGCCGGCTCCTTCTGTTCGTCTGCTGAACCGAGCTGCATCCAATCCCCGTGACGCACGAGCATCCCATGCAGGTCCTCGATCGCCCGGGCGAGATACGTGAGCCGGGTCTTGCCCACCTGGCAGATGAGCAGGGCGGGGTCGGCGCTATCGTCGCGATACATGGTGTAGCCCGACGACAGCGGGGGTGTCTTCAGCTGCCAGGGGTCTTCCGCCGTGCCCGAGCCGGACCAGTACCGAGTCATATTCTTACCTCCAGATTCCAATTTTCGCCGCTGCGTCCTACCTCAGCTCCGCGAGGAAGCTCTCAAGTTCGGCGTCGTAGGCCTGCGGGTCGGCGGCCCAGGATCCGCCGTGGCCGCTGCTGGATTCAACCAGCCTCACCAAGCCGGGGTGCGCGGTGGTTAGTTCCCGGGCATCAGTGATCGAGACCATGGCGTCTGCGGTGCCATGGAACACCAAGGTCGGTACGTGCAGATAGTCCGATGGCTGCAGGTAGTCGAACTGCGACCATGCGATGCCGGTTCGCCATCGCTCCATCTGTTTGGCCAGCCACACCAGCGTCCCGATGGCAGGAATTCCGAGGTTGGCGGCTCCGTGGTCGACGGCTGCTTCGCCGTCGAGAAGAGGTGAATCGAGGATCGTCGCGACCACTTCGGGGGCCGGATCGTGCCGCAGATAGTTCAACACCATGGCACCGCCCTGAGAGAGGCCGAAGAGGACGATCCGTTCGGCACTCTGCGTCACGGCAAAGTCCACGGCACCGGCCAGGTCCTCCCATTCGGTCAGTCCCATCCGGTACTCGCCGGAGGGATCGGCCGGTACACCAGGATCATTTCGGTAGGTGATCGTAAGCGTGGTGTAGCCGAGTTCGTGCAGCGTCCGGATCTGGAACGTCCAGCTGCTGCGCTGATCCCCGGCGCCGTGCACCAGGATGACCCATGGCCGGGCCGGTTCGCCCGGGACAAGCCAGGCAGGCATGGGCCCTAGCGGGGAGTCGTAGCTGACCTCGGAGAAGTTCAAGCCGAGTGCGGACTCGGGGTCTATCGCGTTCTCGGCGGGATGGCGGACCTCGAACGCGCCAGCCCGGATCTGGCTGGCGATGATCCAGCTGCCGCCCATGTGGATCACGACGGCGAGTGCCAGGAATCCGATCACGAGGCGACCCAGGAGCTTTCGCCTCCGATTTCGCGGATTCGCGCTCATCTTTTCAGTTTATTCCTGGCGTCAACGGTCGGATCTACCGTCAACGGCTACTTGGGATGGCGTTGACCGATCCTCCGAATGCCGTTCAATATCCCCGTGAGCGCACAATCCTCCCCCCTCAGATTCCCCCACGGACTGATCCCCATGCGGGGACGCGACCCGCATCAGCCACACCGCGCAGCCACACCGCTGGAACTGCTCTACGACCTCACGCTGGTGGTCGCCTTCTCGATAGCAGGGTCGCAGTTCGCCCATGCACTCGCAGCCGGGCACGTCTGGGTGGGACTGGGTGGCTTCGCGTTCTGCATGTTCGCCATCGTGTGGGCTTGGCAGACCTTCACCTGGTTCGCCTCCTCCTATGACACAGACGATTGGGGATTCCGGATCGCGACACTGGTGCAGATGCTTGGCGTCACCGTGCTGGCGCTGGGCATCGGCGACCTGTTCGCCGGGTTCGAAGAAGGCCACCTCGACAACCGCGTGATCGTGATCGGCTACGTCATCATGCGGCTATCGATGATCAGCCTGTGGTTGCGCGCCGCTCGCAACGATGCAGAGCACCGGCCGGTCCTCCTGGGGTACACGCGGGTGATCGGCGCAGCCCAGATCGGCTGGATAGCCACCGCGTTCGTCTCGTTGCCGATGCTGGCTCTGCTGATCCTGATGGCGTGCCTGTATCTGCTGGAGATCGGTGGATCGGCCTTCGTGGAATCCAAGGTCGGACGGCTGCCACTGCACGCGCACCACCTGGCCGAACGGTATGGGCTACTCGGCATCATCACGTTCGGTGAGGTGGTGCTGGGTACCACCACCGCCGTGGAAGCGGTCACCTCAGAGGTCGGCTGGACTGTCGACGCCGCCCTGCTGGCGCTGTCTGGAATCACCATGGTGGTAGGAATGTGGTGGGTCTACTTCTCACTACCCCACGGAGAGATCCTCGCCCGACGCCGTGACCTGGCCCTGCGCTGGTCCCACGCTCATGTTTTCCTCTACTCGGCCATCGCCGGCACCGGTGCAGGATTGCATGCGGTGGCCTACTACTTGGAGCACCACAGCGAACTGGGTGCCGTCGGCACCGTGCTGACCGTGGCGATCCCGCTCACGATCTACATCGTGGCCATCTATGCGTTGTTCCATCTGCTCCTGCCCGGCCGTGACAACTTCCACACGATCATGCTGGTGGTGACGCTGGCTGCGGTCGGGGTTGCCGTCGCGCTCACCCTTGCCGGCGTCTCCATTGCGGTCCCGATCCTGGTTCTCACGCTCGCCCCGTGGATCACCGTGCTGGCCTACGAATCGCGAGGCCATCGGGAGATGGCCGCACGGGTTGAACGGCTGGGGATCCGGTAGGCGCGTCGTCGGGCTGGTGCCGGGCTGTGCGGCAGGCTGCGCTACTGGCTCGGCTCTCCGTCGTCGGAAGGCATTGGCAGTGACGGATGCTGTTCGTGTGGGTCGCGACCGGACGGGATGAAGATCGCCACTGCTAGCGCGAGGGACGCGGCGCCGATCCCGATCACGAACGAGAGCTCGAAGGCTTCCGGGGTGGGGACAGTCAGGCCCCGGTACGGGACGGTGTCTGATGCCAAGACTGCGCCGATGACTGCGGCCGCGCTCGAGGTGCCCAGTGAGCGGCAGAGTGCGTTGAGCCCGTTGGATGCGCCCGTCTCGGATGGCGGCACCGAACGCATGATCAGCATGGGCATGGCAGCGAATGAGAAACCGATCCCGACCCCGATCATGATGTTGGCCACCAGGATCTGCCAGACATACTGCGCGAACAGCAGTGTGAAGCCATACGCGAGCATCAGGGCGGCAGCGCCCCACACCAGTAACCGCTTCGGGCCGACGGTCCCGGCTAGCCGGCCGGCGATCGGGGAGAGCAGCATCATGACCAGGCCGGCTGGCATCACGATCAGGCTGGCTTGAAACAACGTCAACCCGAAACCATCGACGGCTACCGGGAGTTCCAGGATCTGCGGGTAGGCGACGTTGGATGCGAATAGTGCGAATCCGAATGCCACCGAGGCGATGTTGGTCAACAGAACAGCAGGCCGGGTTGCCACCCGCAGATCCTGCAGCGGCGTAGACGTGCGCCACTGGTACCAGGCCCACAGCACCAGCACGGCGAGCCCGCCCAGCCCCGCAATGAGGACGGCCGGGGAGGTCCAGCCCCATTCGCTCCCGCGGGAGATGGCGAGCAGCACGCCCAGCAGGCCTGCGGCAAGCCCGACGGCCCCCAGGAAGTCGAATCGGCCGCCGGTGCGCAGCACGCTGACCGGCACGACCCACCAGACCAGGACGAACACCACCGCGCCCAGAGCTGCCGCGCCCCAGAACAACCCGTGCCAGTCGGCGAACTGGGTAATCAGCGCGCTGACGGGAATGCCAAGTGCTCCACCCACACCCATAGTGGCGCTCATGAACGCCACCGACTCGCCAACCCGATTCGGTTGCACCACATCCCTCAGGATCGCGATCCCCAGGGGCACCACACCGGTCACCACTCCTTGCAGGGCGCGGCCAACGATGATGCCGCCGATTCCTTGCGATAGCGCCGCGATCACCGATCCGAGCACCATCACCACCAGCAACGCGAGTACCACCCGCCGTTTGCCGTACATGTCCCCCAGGCGTCCGGAGATCGGTGTGCACACCGCGGCCGCCAACAGCGTGGCGGTCACCACCCAGGCGGTGTCCTCGCGATCGGCGTTGAGCAACTCCGGCAGTTGCGCCTGGATCGGCACGACCAACGTGAACATGAACGCGGATGCCAGGCCCGCCGATGCGAGCACAGCCACGATGGCTCGCTCGGGAGGTCGGCGCGTCAGACGCCGTCGGGCTCTCTCATCGCCATGCACGGGCGCAGGCTATCGCTGCTGCGACCCCGCGTGTGCCAGCGAGTCGGTCTCCGATCGCCCGGCCGATCTCGCGATTTAGTGAAAGGGCGGCGACATAGTGAGTTGCGGCTCACTAAATCGTACCCAAGTCACTAAGTCGCGGGCCGGGTGCGGTCGCGGCTAAGGGCGTGGTGGTCAGTCGTAGCTGGGCCGGGTGTTGTAGGCGGCGGGCGCGAAGGCGGTCAGGGGAGTGCGCCCTTCGGGACCGGCCAGCGGATCGCGCTGGCCGAACCCGGTGACCGGCAGGGCGGCGCCGCTGGTCTGCGGCTGGGAGTACTCGGCGAACCAGCCCGCCAACTGTGCCGCCAGTTCGGCTATCCGCTGTGCGTGGCCGGGCTCGTTGGCAAGGTTGACCTTCTCGCCTGGGTCGGCGGCCAGATGGTAGAGCTCGTGCGGACCGTAGGGGTGGCGGTGTACGTACTTCCAGTCCTGCGTGCGGATCATTCGCACCGGCCCGTATTCATCGGCGACGACGACGCCGTCCCGCCAGGTTCCGGGGTCGCCCCGTTTCGTCTCATCCAGGCCCAGCAACGGCGCAAAGGAACGGCCGGGACTGAGTGGATCGGGGGCTGCGGTAATCCCGCACAGCTGCCGGATCGTCGGCGCCAGGTCGTAGGCCGAGAGTAACTCCTCACACAGCACCCCCGCTTCGATGCGTCCGGGTTGGCTGATCAAGAACGGCACCATCACCGACTCGTTGTACATGTTCTGGGGGAAGGTCCCGTTGCCCTTGCCCCAAATGCCATGATGACCGGTGTTGAACCCGTTGTCACTGGTGAAGATCACCACGGTCGACTCCCGTAGCCCGGCGGCGTCGAGGGCGCCGAGCACTCGTCCTACGCCGTCGTCAACGGCGCTGATCGCTCCGAAGTAGCCCTGCAATGCCGCGCGGGTATCGGGTTCGGCCCCATGCTGCACCCCGTCGACGGTGCGAGCCCATGGATGCCGGGTGCCCTGTGGCACCGACGCAAACGGGCAGTCGGCGTACAGGTCGGTGAACTCCTGGGGGTGACTGTTGGTCCAGGGGCTGTGCGGTGCGGTGTAGTGCAGCGAGAGGTAGAACGGGTCCGGCTGGTCCGTTTCGGATTGGATGAACTCCACGGCGGCGTCGGTGAACACGTCGGTGACGTACCCGGGCGCCTCGACCGGCCCGTTCTCGTCATGCAGGGGTGCGCCGTAGTACGGGCCGCCGCCGGCGTCGTGTGCCAGCCACCGGACGAAACCTGGGCGGGGTTGTTCGTTGGCTCCCAGATGCCATTTGCCGGTTAGGCCGAGGCGGTATCCGGCGTCGGCGAGGTCGTCGGTGTAGCTGCGTTGCCCCGTCAGGAAGTCAACGCCGTCTGTGCCGGTATGCCGGGCGCTGATCCAATCGTGCACTCCATGGGCTGATGGCATGCGCCCCGTCAGCAGCGACGCCCGAGCGGGCGAGCAGACCGGGGAGGCGCAATGAAAGTTCGTCATCCGGGCGCCAGTACCGGCCAGCGCGTCCAGATTCGGGGTGCGGATCTCGGGGTTGCCCGCGCAACCCAGGGCCCACGGACCCTGGTCGTCGGTGAGGATGAGTACAACGTTGGGTCGCGCGGGATTGCTACTTGCCATGACGCTATGCTCTCGCGACCGACGCCGGGAGTGAAGCGCCCCAGCCCATCGCCCACGATTTAGTGATGGGGCCACGTTCTAGTGAGCTGCAACTCACTAAATCGCCGCCGGTTCACTAAATCGTGAGCATGCTCCATGGCCTCTCGCTAGGTATCAGCCGTCGAAGCAGACGTTGGAGAAGATCTCGCCGGCAGCGATGACCTCCTCGGCAGCCCCAGTATCGACGAGCAATTGCATGGATTCGTCGACATCCTCAGGATTGATCGCCCCCAGCGGTAGGCCCTCGGTGCTCGGGCTGCGCAGGAGTTCGAACTGTACCTGTAGGCCTTCGAGCACCACGTCGTAGTCGATGTTCGGGAACTCTTCTTGCAACGCGTCCACCGCAGCTGCCGGATCCTCCTCGGCAGCCTCCCAGCCGCGGAACGATGCTTCGACGAAATTGCACACCGTCTCTGGGTCATCGGCGATCATGTCGTTGCTCGCGACAATACCCAGGCTGAGCATCGGGTATCCGAACTCGGCCAAGATGAGATTGTGAAGCCCTCCGGGGGTTTCGATCATCTCGATGCCCTGGTGCGTCGCCCAGCCGGATACGCCATCGACGGCGCCTTCAGCAAGCGCGGCTGCCTGCGCTGCATCGGACATGGTGACGGTTTCGATCTGGCTCAACTCGATGTCGTTGACGTTGAGGAATGCCTCGAAGATTGCTTCATCACCGGCTCCCATCACGATTCGCTTGCCGATCAAGTCCTCTGGTGTCTCGATCGGGTCTGAGTCAAGGCTGGTGATCGCCAGTGGGCTCTGCTGCTCGACGATGCCGACGGTTCGCACCGGTGCGCCCAGAGCTACCATGCCGGTCAGCCCGGGGAAGTCTGCGATCCCGAATGTGTCGGAGCCTTCAGCGACGAGCGCTGACGTCGTGTCCGAGCCGGTCCCCTCACCGAACGACACCTCGAGTCCCACCTCCTCGTAGTAGCCGAGTTGTGCCGCGTAGACGAATGGTGCGTGTGGTGCGTAGGCGAAGACGTTGAGGCGTAGCGATACTTGCTCCAACTCGGAGTCGCCTGCTGTCGTATCGGTGGTTCCAGTCGCGCCATCCCCACAAGCAGCGATGCCGAGCATCATTGCCGCGCCGATCGCTGCGTAGCGCGCAGCTCGGCCCCTTCTGGCGGATCGTGACCGCGGTGCATTGCGGTTTACACGCATCGTGTTCCTCCTATGTGTTGGGCGATTGCTTGGACTACTGCACTGGTAGGGCACGCACGCAGGCACTGAACCGGCCTCACATGGTTCCCTGGATCTGGTCGAGCTCTCCGCTCTTCTTCCATGGGACCGCCAACCGTTCGAGGATCTCTACGGCGGCGTACATCAGCACACCGATTACCCCCATCATCAGAATCGCGGCGAAGGTAAGCGGAAGATTCAGCGAGGCCATAGCGATGATCGTCAGGTGGCCGAGACCGCTGCCAGCACCGACGAACTCGCCGACGATGGCGCCGATGACGGCCAGGGTGACGCCCACCTTCAGGCCGCCGAAGAAGGTGGGTAGCGAATTGGGCAGCCGTACCTTGAGGAATGTCTGCAGCGTTGAGGCTCCCATGGATCGGGACAGGTGCAGCATGTTCGGTTCGATGTTCTTCAGACCGACCACGGTGCTCACCACGATCGCGAAGAACGCGACTAGAAACGACATTAGGATCTTTGGAAGGATGCCGAATCCGAGCCAGATCACGAACAGCGGAGCCAACGCGATCTTCGGGATCACCTGCGCAATGACCAGCGCCGGCATCACTAGCCGACTGAGCAGATCGGAGTAGGTGATCAGGATCGCCAACGGAACCGAGACCACGATCGCGAGCAGGAATCCGCCTACGCTCTCCTGGAAGGTCACCATTGTCTCTGCGGCGAGTTGGTCGTCCCACTGATCCACCAGCGCAACGAGTACGTCCCATGGCCGCGGCAGCACGTAGGCGGGGATGTCGAAGAGCACTACCGCTAACTGCCAGACCAAGAGCAGCGCCGCGATTGAGATGAGCCCTTCTAGCGGGCGCCGCAACCAGTTCCACGATGCGGCGCCTCGCCTGGTGGAGCTGGGCGGTGGCTCCTGCGTGGCTACGCGCGCTGGGGTTTGCTCGCTGCTGACGGCTTGCTTGGTTGGAGTCGAGTTGTTCATCGTGCGTCCACGCCTTCTCCACGCGCCTGCTGATCAGCGGCACCAATGTCGGCGTCCTCGTCATCGTGGATTACCCCGAGTTCGGTCAAGGTGGAACTGATCCGGTGCACGTAGTCGCTGAACTCAGGTGTCTCCCGCACTGCCATTCGGCGCGGCCGGGGGATGTCGATGCGGATGTCGTCGGCGATCTGGCCGGGGCGATCACTGAAGACCAGAACTCGATCGCTGAGGAAGATGGCCTCGGAGATGCTGTGGGTGATGAACAGCACCGTGCAGCGGGTACGGTTCCAGATCTTGAGCAGGTCGAGGGCCATCTGGTCCCGCGTGAGCGCATCGAGTGCGCCGAACGGCTCGTCCATCAGCAGGAGGGGTGGTTCGTGGACCAGCGCCCGACAGATCGAGACGCGTTGGCGCATCCCACCGGACAGCTCGCTGGGGCGAGCGTTGGCGAAGTCGGACAGCCCGACCATGTCGAGTAGTTCGATCGCCTTGGGGAGCATCACCGACTTCGGGATGCCCCGCATTTCTCCCTGGATGAGGATGTTGCGCAGTGCCGTCCGCCATTCCATCAGCAGGTCCTGCTGAAAGACAATGCCAAGGTCGGTCACCGGCTTGGTGACCGGGGCACCGTTGACGCTGATCGAACCTTCGGATGTTGGAAGCAGGCCGGAGACCAACATCATGAGGGTGCTCTTCCCGCAACCGCTGGGCCCGATCACCGATACGAACTCGCCTGCCGCCACTTCGAGGTCAATAGGCGTGAGTGCTTCGGTCACGGACCCTCGGCTGCGATAGGTCTTGGTGACTTGATGCAACTCGATCATGGGTGGCGGGGCATCCGCCGGATCGATCGGATATCGATGATCGGGAGCTCCGGACGTTGTCCCTTGTGCGCTGCCGGACGCATGCCAGACATTGGGCTGCTCGGTGAGCGGCCTATCGGTTTGGTGACCCATCATCGCTGGTTTCTCCTCACTGGTGTAGCCCTTCAGCGAAGGCATCGGCTCGACTAGATTCAGGCTGGGATTGGCATAGACATCTGGCCCAGTACCCGTTCCCGGAGTAAGTGGCTGTCTGTGGCGCCCGGGCGCTGGCCAGTGTTGTGCCGATGGTGGCCACCTTGGCCACGAGGCCGACGTCGTCAGTCTGCTGTGCGGCGACCGGCTGAGCGAGCGGTATCGCTGCCACGGGGCGGATCGGTTGGATCAGCAGCTTCGCTTGCTGTGGGCCGCTCGAGAAGGGCATGCTGGATGGGTTGATCTGCACGGTCCCCTCCAGCGGTGTCATGGGGATCAGAAGACGATGGTTTGGTTGCCGTGTCGGATGACGCGGTCTTCGGCATGCCACTGAACGGCCCGGGAGAGGACCTCTCGTTCGACCAACGCTCCACGTGCCTCGAGTTCGGCGGCATCCATACTGTGGTCGACGCGGGTCACGTCCTGTTCGATGATCGGCCCTTCGTCCAGATCTTTCGTGACGTAGTGCGATGTGGCGCCGATGAGCTTGACGCCTCGCTCCCTTGCCCGCCTATAGGGGGAGGCGCCCACAAAGGCAGGCAGGAATGAGTGATGGATATTGATGATCGGTACCTGGACCTGATTGAGGAAATCCTCCGTCAATATCTGCATGTATCGGGCGAGCACAATGAAGTCAACTTTGCCCTTCATCAGCTCCAGAATGCGTGCTTCTGCTCCTGATTTGTCCCGACCCTGTGAGCGCACATGCAGGAATGGCACTCCGAACGCGCGTACCTTGTCGACATTATTTGTGTGATTGGAGATAACCATCGGTATGCTGACGCTCAATTCGCCGCGTCGTCGACGCCAAAGCAGATCCAACAAGCAATGATCTGCTTTGGATGCAAGGATGCCCATCCGCTTGTATCGGGAACGCTCGTTGAGGTTCCACTCCAGCGCCAGCGGCCCCAAGGTTCGCGTCAGGTCCGATTCGATGCCAGGCAACTTCGTCGTCAAGTCGTTGCAGCGAAACACGACGCGTTGGAAGAACGCGCCACCATCAGCGGCGTCGGAATATTGGTTGAGCGCCAGGATGCTCCCGTCATGGCGCCGAACGAGTGCACTGACCGCTGCGACGATTCCGGGCTGGTCGGGGCCATGCACGATGAGGCACGCCTGGTCGCTGGCCGCCGGGTCGCTGGAGGCAAGACTCGCTCCCCTCGTCTCATCGAGCCCGCCGCGTGCGGTGTCTCGGATGGGTGGTGCAACGGAGGTGGGCTGCGCGACTGGGCGAGTCATCGGTCCACTACTCCGTCCAACAGGCGTTCCCGGGCCCAGTCTGCCGTCGCGCTGACATCGCCGAAGGTGTAAAAGTGCACCAGCACATCCCCGATTGAACCGTCTGTGAGTTGACGTGACAGGTCGCGCATGAATCGGTCGGGCCCGGTGGATCCCACCAGGTTCGTGAGCGAGATACCGTATTTTCGAACGGCCATTGCATTCGCCCCGATGCCGAACTTGCGTGCGAAGCCGAGTAGTCGTTTGATTCCGGCTGGTCCGGGAACACCCACTCTCACTCGGGTGGAGATATTCCGTTCGCGCACTTCGGTGAGGTACCTGAGCACCGGCGCAGTATCGAAGGTGAATTGGGTGACGATCGATCCGGAGAGTTGTTGATCGGCCAGTGCCGCCGTCTTGGCTTCGAGGTGATGCCAGAGTTCGCCCAGAGCGATATCCGGGTGTGCCTCTGGGTATCCGGCTATACCCACTCCTTCGACGCCGAAGCGCTTCAGCCTCCCGGATTCGATGATTGACAATGCGTCGGGGTAGGGCCCTACCGGGGAGGACGGATCCCCACCCACGACGAACACTTGCCGGGCGGCGTCCGCTGATTCCAGTCCTCCAAGGAATTCCTCAAGTTCCCCGGTTGATTGGATACGCCGTGCTGCTATATGCGGGACTGGTTCGAATCCGAGTCGGCGAACCTCTGCTGCGGCTTTGACGCGCATCTGTAGATCCTCGTTGCCGAGATATGTGATGTGTACTCGTGTGCCAGGGGCAATTGAGTTACTTGCGGCCCGGAGTGGACCGATTTCTTTGGCCGTGATCTCCAACGAGCAGCATTCGAGGAGTGCTGACAGTGCCAAATCAGGCTCGTTTGACCATCCAACATGCTGTGCCATTGGTCGTTCCTTTCATTGGATCTAGGCGCTCGTATGTACAGACGCCAAACTTGATCAAGAAGCCCTTTGGTCACGGAGTGGTCGGCAAAGTGCCCGGGCCGTATGGCGAGCCTGCTTCTTAGCGGAGCCGGCCACCGACGACGTCGACTTTCCCGGGCTCCGGCCGGGTCCGGGGTAGCGTTGTCATTCGGCTATCCGATCGCGATATTTCCCACGGGCATACGTGTCATATGGGGCAGGAGCCACGGTCGCCTGGACAGTCGCCAGTTGATGCGGCTCCACCTGTGGCTTGGATGTCACCGGGGACTCGCCCCAGATCACCTCGATCCGACTGCCGACCTCGGCTACCTGTGGATCCACGGAGGCAAGCGAAACGTAGGCGTGATCGTTGACCAGGTATCCCAGGTCGGTCGATACCCCAACGGTGCGTCCGCCAGCTAGGACAGTGTCGTATTGGTGGTAGGCGTATCGGGCCTTGGGAAACTCCAGGAATTTCGCCGCCATACCTGGTAGTAGCTGGGACGACACGATGTCTGCGACATCTTCAACGTCCCACACGAGAGTGACCTTTCTGCGGGAGGGCTTGGCGGCCAGATTCTCCAAGGCCGATCGGCCAATAAAGTCGTGGTCGAAGCGAACGTTGCGGTTGTATCCCAGGTCGTACGGCGAGAGGTAGTAGTCATCAATGCTGTCCGGGGTGAAGGAGCCACCCAGCGAGGCGACCCGCGAGAGCGGCAGCCACTGGCGGTACTCCCGGAACTGTTCGCCGAATATTGCAGGTAGTGGCGTCGGAATCCATCCAGCTTCAAGCGGAGTGCTCCCGTAGGCTCGCGCGCCAACTGCGCGAATCCCGAAGGGCTCTCCGGCCTCCAGTAGCGCCGAGCGGACGGCCTCGCCTTCCGCGTAGGGGCCAAATATCTCGAAACCCGCCTGACCAGCCATACCGTGGCGTAGGGCGCGAACCCGGCGGCCAGCGATGTTGAAGGCGGTCATGTGGAAGAACTTGACCTCTGGGACCGGAGCTCGGGTGACCACCTCGAGCAGTTCCAATGCTCGGGGACCCTGGAGTTGGAAGCGATAGAACTCAGGGTCGGCCTCCTTGCGATCCAGGCGGTGCGGGTCGAGCCGACAGCGCACGTTCAGCTTGCTGCTCTCGATGTTGTAGCGCACCCAGTCCACCAGCGAGTGCTGTCCGACAAGGTCGAAGCTGTTCTCGGCGAGATAGAAGAGGATTCCGTCACCGATGACTTTCCCCTCGTTGTTCACCGCGACCAGCTGCTTGGCGATGTCCACCTTGTAGCCCGACATGGTGTTCACTGCGAGTCCAGAGATGACCTCTAGGGCATCTGGTCCCTCGATGAACAAGTTGTTCATGTGCTGCGATAGGTCCAGCAGCGCGACCGACTCCCGCCAGGCGCGCTCCTCCGAAATCCAGTTTGTGAACTCGGTCTGGATGGGGAAGAAGAAGGCGGGAAAGTCGATATTTCGCAGCAACTCGATCGGGCCTCCGGCACGGACGATCGCGGATTCGAGGCTTTCAGTCATAGGAACACTCCCGTTGTGGCGATGGCTGCCGCGCAGATGCGCAAGCTGTGATCGGAGGCCGTGATCGGTTTGGGCGTACTGGCCAGGACCAGGACCAATGAGGCACCGGGTGAGCGGCGATGGTTGGGCTCATCGATCCCTCCTGTGGAAGACGCGCGTTGCGGCTTTGCTCACGTGCACCAGCGGTGCCGCCATCTAATTGCGTGCTGGCAGCCAGATCGACACTTCTTCCACATCAATGGGAAAGGTGGTAGTTCCGGAGCCGGGCTCGGCTCTTACTCCGTGTGCTTCCGCGTCCTTCGTGGCCGACCGAGGAACTGCATCGAATTCAACGACGAACGCACCAGTACGCGGCTTGATCCGCCCGGGAGTGCTTGGGGATGTCCACTGGGCAGGTAGGCGCGGCTCAGGCTTCTGCCAATGTCTGCGGCAGTCTGTTTGACCGCCATGGCAACCGCTTCGACTCGGCTGCCATCGTTGGCTACCACCACACCGATCGCAGCCACCACGGTCCCATCTGTCGTTCGGACCGGTGCGGCTACTCCTCGAGACCCGGAGAAGATGAAGCCATCGGCTGATGCGAATCCTCGGCGTTCGATCGTTGCCAGTACCGTCAGCAGGCGCTCCGGGGTATCGATGGCTGCAGGCGTGGGTGGCTCAAGCCCGTGCTCGAGGACGTCTTCGATGACTGTTTCATCGCCGAAAGCAAGAATCACTAGGCCGAGTGCTGTATGCGGCAGCAGCATGCGGCCTCCGACAACGCTCGCGCTCACCACTGCGCGGGGGTGCGATATGCGCTCGAGGATCAGCGTGTCGAGTCCGTAGCGCACTGCCAGCTGGACGTGCTGGGCCACGCGCTGCTGGAGATCGCTCATGTGGGGTTGGGCGATCTCCCGAAGGCCGAGCGCCCCCGGTGTCCGCGTGCCGAGTTCCCAGAGCCGATTGCCGAGCCTGAGTTGACGCTGAGGCGAATCCACCGTTTCGAGCAATCCCTCGGCAACCAGTTCGTGGACGAGCCGATGGGTCGTCGACATCGGGAGCCCAGCAGATCGGGAGATCTCGGAGATGGTCAGGAAGGGTGAATCGATGCTGAAAACATCCAGGATCGCGAGCATTCTCCTCAGCGTTGGTACGCCGCCAGAATTGTGAGCCACACGACCAACCTCCACTCTCCCGGCAACGGTACTGCGCGAGTCGTCCACACGCCCCAGCCCGTCGCCCACGATTTAGTGATGGGGCCACGTTCTAGTGAGCTGCAACTCACTAAATCGCCGCCGGTTCACTAAACCGTGGGGAGAGGTGCGGCGAATCGTGGGGAGAGGTGCGGCGGAGAGGGTTGGGCCAGCAGGGTCCGGGGAGGGTCGTGCCTAGTCTTCCGGTTCGTATCCCAGGTTCGGTGCCAGCCACTTCTCCGCCTCTTCCATGCTCCAGCCCTTGCGCTCGGCGTAATCGGCCACCTGGTCGCGCCCGAGCCGCCCGACCACGAAGTACTTGGACTGCGGGTGGGAGAAGTAGAAGCCCGACACCGCCGCCCCGGGCCACATCGCCAGAGACTCGGTCAGTTCGATGCCTGTGTTCTCCTGCACATCCAGCAGATCCCAGATGGCCTGCTTCTCGGTGTGCTCCGGGCAGGCCGGATACCCTGGCGCGGGCCGAATACCCCGGTACTGCTCGGCGATCAGAGCGTCGTTGTCCAAGCCCTCGTCGGCGGCGTAACCCCAGATCTGAGTACGTACCAGTTCGTGCATGCGCTCGGCGAAAGCCTCGGCCAACCGGTCCGCAAGCGACTCCAGCAGGATCGCCGAGTAGTCGTCCAGCTCCTCCCGGAACTTCGCCACCTGCTCCGGTACGCCCAGCCCCGCCGTGACGGCGAACGCGCCCACATAGTCGGCCAGTCCCGTCTCAACCGGGGCCACATAGTCGCTCAGGGCCCGGTTCGGAACCCCCTCGCGATGCTCGCCCTGCTGTCGCAGGTGGTGCAGGGTGTGCAGCACCTGCGTGCGTGATTGGTCGGTGTACACCTCGATGTCATCGCCGACGGCGTTTGCTGGGAACAACCCGACCACCGCATTGGCCTTGGCCCAGCCGTGAGCGATCATCTGATCCAGCATCACCTGCGCGTCGTCATAGAGCTTGCGCGCTGCCTCCGACGTCGCCGGGTTGTTCAGAATGTCCGGGAACCGGCCGCGCAATTCCCAGGAAGCAAAGAACGGTGACCAGTCGATGTACTCGCGCAACTGCGCCAGCGGATAGTCGGTGAAGACCTTCCGCCCAAGTTGTGCCGGAACCGGTGGCGTGTACCCGTCCCAGGTGAGGGGAGTGCGGCGCTGCCGGGCCACCTCCAAGCTCACCAGGGGCCGGTCGTTGGCCTTGGCCGCATGCCGGGCACGCAGCACCTCATAGTCCGCCTCCACCTGCGCCATCAGCTCCGGACGCTGGGTATCGGAAAGCAACGCAGCCGCCGTCGGCACCGACCGGGACGCATCCTTGACCCACACCACCGGCCCGTCATACACCGGAGATACTTTGACGGCGGTATGCGCCCGGGAGGTCGTGGCACCACCCAGCAGCAGCGGAATCTCAAATCCCTGACGCTGCATCTCGGAGGCGACGTTGACCATTTCCTCCAGCGACGGCGTAATCAGCCCCGAGAGCCCGATCATGTCGGCGCCCGCCTCGCGTGCGGTGTCAAGGATCTTCTGCGCGGGCACCATCACGCCCAAGTCGATGACTTCGTAGTTGTTGCACTGCAGCACCACACCCACGATGTTCTTACCGATGTCGTGCACATCGCCCTTGACCGTCGCCATCACGATGGTGCCGACCGACAGGGCCCCGCCGTCCTTCTCGGCCTCGATGAACGGGACCAGGTGCGCCACCGCCTTCTTCATCACCCGGGCCGACTTGACCACCTGCGGCAGGAACATCTTGCCGGCACCGAACAGGTCACCAACCACGCCCATGCCGTCCATGAGCGGGCCCTCGATCACCTGCAACGGCCGACCTCCCTCGGCGGCGATCTGCAGGCGCAGTTCCTCGGTGTCATCGACCACGTGCTCATCGATGCCCTTGACCAGGGCGTGCGTGATCCGCTCGGCCACCGGCAGGCCGCGCCAGGCCGCCGTCGCCTCCTCCGCAGCTGCGCCCGTGCCTGCGAAATCACCAGCGATCTCCAGCAGTCGCTCGGTGGCATCCTCACGGCGGTTCAAGATCACGTCTTCGACGCGCTCACGCAAGCGTGCGTCCACCTCGTCGTACACCGCCAGCGCCCCGGCGTTGACGATGCCCATGTCCATCCCGGCATTGATCGCGTGGAACAAGAAGACGGCGTGAATAGCCTCTCGCACCGTGTTGTTGCCGCGGAAGCTGAACGACACATTCGATACCCCGCCGGAGACCAGTGCCCCCGGCAGGTTCTGCTTGATCCACCGGGTGCCTTCGATGAAGTCCAGGCCATAGTTGGCGTGCTCGGCGATGCCGGTGGCGACGGCGAAGATGTTCGGGTCGATGATGATGTCGTGCGCGGGCAGGCCCACCTGGTCCACCAGGATCCGGTAGGCGCGCTCGCAGATCTGCTTGCGCCGCTCCAGATCATCGGCCTGCCCATTCTCGTCGAAGGCCATGACGACGACGGCTGCCCCGTATTTGCGGCACAGCTGCGCCTGCTCGATGAACGCCTCTTCGCCCTCCTTCAGCGAGATCGAATTCACCACCGGCTTGCCCTGCAGGCACTTCAGCCCGGTTTCGATGACCTCCCACTTGGAGGAGTCGACCATCACCGGCACCCGGCTGATATCGGGTTCGGAGGTGATCAGCTTGCAGAACCGGTCCATGGCGGCAACGCCGTCGATCATCCCCTCATCCATATTGATGTCGATGATCTGAGCGCCGTTCTCGACTTGCTGCCGGGCCACCGAGAGCGCGGCGGGATAGTCGCCGTCGGTGATCAGACGGCGGAACCGGGCCGACCCGGTGATGTTGGTGCGCTCGCCGACGTTCACGAACAGCGAGTCGTCGGTGATCGTCAGCGGCTCCAGGCCGGACAGTCGGCAGGCAGGCTCGACGTCGGGCACCTGCCGGGGGGTCGCCGTCGCTACCGCGTGCGCGAAGGCTGCGATGTGCTCCGGGGTGGTGCCGCAGCAGCCACCCACGATGTTGACCAGCCCCGCCGAACCGAACTCACCGATGACGGCGGACATCGCCTCCGGCGTCTCGTCATACTCACCGAAGGCATTCGGCAGCCCGGCATTGGGGTAGCTGGAGACGAACGTGCCGGCCACCTTGGACAGCTCCGCCAAGTACTGGCGCATCTCATCGGCACCCAGGGCGCAGTTGAGCCCGATGGCCAGCGGCTGGGCATGCCGCACCGAATTCCAGAACGCCTCCGTGGTCTGGCCCGACAGGGTGCGACCTGATGCGTCGGTGATGGTGCCGGAGACGATCACCGGCCACCGCCGTCCGCGCTGCTCGAACAATGTCTCCAGCGCGAAGATCGCCGCCTTGGCGTTCAACGTGTCGAAGATGGTCTCGATCAGCAGCAGGTCAGCCCCGCCATCGACCAGGCCGCTGGCCTGCTGCGTGTAGGCATCGACCAGTTCGTCGAAGCTGATGTTGCGGGCACCCGGGTCATTGACATCGGGGGAGATCGACGCCGTCCGGTTGGTCGGCCCCATCGCGCCCGCCACGAACCGGGGCCGATCCGGGGTGGCGGCCGCATCGGCTGCCTGCCGCGCCAGCCGGGCGGAGGCAACGTTCAGCTCATACGCCAGTTCCTCCATGCCGTAGTCGGCCATGGAGATCCATTGCGCATTGAAGGTGTTGGTTTCCACCAGGTCGGCACCGGCGGCCAGATACTGGGCGTGGATCTCGCGGATCAGATCCGGCTGGGTCAGGCTGAGCAGGTCGTTGTTGCCTTTGACGTCGCTGGGCCAATCGGCGAACCGCTCCCCGCGGTAGTCGGCTTCGCTCAGCGTATGCCGCTGGATCATGGTGCCCATGGCGCCGTCGAGCACCAGCACCCGCTCGCGCAGCAGATCCACCAATTCGGAGGTGGCGTCAGGCCGGAGGGTGGGTGCGGGATCGATCACTGGTGGCCTCCGACGAAAACAAGCGGGCGGCGGCAGTCTAGGCGGTCACCAGCCACCACTCGGGCTGACGGGAGCCGGGCCGGCCATCGGGTTGTCGAAACGCATACCTTCCGCCTTGGGCTCGCTCACCATCAGGAATAGCACGATGAGTCCTCCCACCATCGGAACGAATGCGAGCAGGTAGTACCAGCCGCTATAGCCGGCGTCGTGCAGGCGACGGACGGACAGTGACAGAAACACCAGCATCTCGGGGATGGCTAGGAGCGCCACGATCGCCGGGATCACGATCACTGCCACCGGTGGTTCGGGCGCGGTGAAGTCCACGGTCAGCATCATCACCGGCAGCATTAGCAGCATCAGTGCGAACACAGCCAGGGTGTAGAACAGGTAGAACCACCAGAACTCTCCGCGTGAAGCACGGCCGTCGTAGCGGGCCCACTTCTTGTGTGCCCGAACCGTGGCTGACCAGAACCCGATGCCGTACCAGGGCAGGTTCAGCCCCGGGTCAGTGGCAGACGGTTGAGCGCTCCAGGTCTGGTAGCCGCCCAGGTAGGGATAGCCGGTTGGCCGGTCAGGGGCCACCGGGCCCGGCTGCGCACCGTATTGGCTGGGCGTGCCCCACGCTTGAGTGGGCTGCTGCGGTTGCCCAGCGTATGGCCCTGGGTTCGGCTGCCCCCAATCGTGCTGTCCGCCATCGGGCGGGTATGACATGTGCCGTCCTCCGATTTGTGCAACCCGCACGATGACGCCGTCTGGGCGCGAAGTTGCTAGCGTCTGCGCCATGTCGGTATCCCAGCTTTCCGCCAGCGCACAGAATTATCTCAAGGTCATTTGGAGCCTACAAGAATGGACTGACGAGCCCACCTCCGCTTCCAGTATCGCCGAACGTGTCGGGGTCCGGCTCTCGACCGCCTCCGACGCCATCCGCAAGCTCACCGAACAGGGCTTGCTCAATCATGCCCGCTACGGCTCGGTGGAGCTGACCGCTCAGGGCCGGGACCATGCGGTAGCGATGGTGCGCCGCCATCGCCTGATCGAGACCTTCCTAGTGCAGGTACTCGGCTATAGCTGGGACCAGGTGCACGATGAAGCCGAGATCCTGGAGCATGCGGTGTCGGACTTCATGGTCGATGCCATCGACCTGCACCTGGGGCATCCCACTCGCGATCCGCACGGCGACCCGATCCCCGCGGCCGATGGCACGATCACAAGCCCGGACGCGCGGCAGCTCTCTCAGGTGCAATCCGGAGCTCAGGTGCGAATCGAGCGGATATCCGACGACGACCCGGAGTTGCTGAAGTTCTTCACCTCTCATGACATCGCCGTGGGTTCGCAGTTGCTGGTTCGTGACGGGGCCCCGTTCTCCGGTGCCTTGGAGGTGAGCCGGCCAGGCGAGGCGGCGATACCGCTGGGATCGACGGCGTGCGCGGCCGTGTGGGTGACGGCGATGGTGTGAGGGCTGTCAGCCGACGTCGGGCAGGCTGGCTCGGGCAGTGGCCGCGTCCACCCCGATTAGTTCCATCAGATCGGTGATGATGCTGCGGGTCTGCGCCAGGATCAGCACCGGTGAGAGCGTGTCGGCGATCGACACCTGGGCAGAGTCCTGCCCCAGCCGTTGGAGCCGTGAGCGTGCCGCCGCCGGGAGCCTTCCGGCAAACAACTCACCAGCCATGAACTCCATGATGTCGGCCAGCCGCGACATCAGAGCCAGGTAGTCCTCGGGCATGGGGTTGCCGCGCCAGCCGGCGACCGCCGCTCCGCGAGCCAGCACCCGCAGGTTGCGCATCATCCGGTCCAGTGGTCCGGCCAGGTCGGCATAGGCCTCCACCTCTTCGCGTTGACGGCGGCGGAACGGTGAGTACCGGACCACCGCGACCCCTTCCGCGGTGGCCTCTTCGAGTTCCTCCAGATGCGACTCGCTGGCGCGCGCCCGCTCCAGCACCGCATCGGCGGCTTCGGCGTCATAGGCGCGCAATGCCTGCACTGCCGAGCGAAGCGTACGGGCAGCATCGCGTAGGACCTCAGCGGCGATGATCCGAGGGCGCCGCACCGGTGAACCGGGAGCGATGGTGGCGACCAGCAACGCCAGTGCACTGCCGACGAGCGCGTCGATCCAGGTATCCAACGGGGGTGCCCCGGGCACCAACGGCAGAGCGGTGACGATGACGGCTTGTACCCCAGCCTGGTTGATCATGAGGTGCCCGGCGCCCAGCAGCGTCGCCAGCGACATGGCCAGTGCACACACCACCACGATCTGCCAGACGCCGTTGCCGAACACCAGCAAGAACGCCAAACCGACGAACACCCCGACCGCGACCCCGACCGCGATCTCCACTGCCCGGGACCAGCGCTGCCCGAACGAGAAACCCAGCGTGATGATGGCGGCGATCGCCGCGAACATCGGCGCCGTGTGCCCCAAGAGGGCGTAGGCCACCCACCAGGACAGGCCCGCCGTCACCGAGCATTGTGCGATCAGGAATGTCATGCGGCGCCATCTGTCGAGTCGTTCGGCCGCTGACCGGCGTCCGGCTCGGGCGGTGCGTTCGGACAGGTCGAATGCGCGTAGCGCCAACCGGCGCATGGAGAACTGCCGCGCGGCCTCATTCCTTGCCCGCATGCTGCCTCGTTTCGCAAAGGGTGGATATCAGCCGGAGAAGAGTGTCAACGCGACCAGGGCGATATTGAGCAAGCAGATCAGCACGGCGATTGCTATCAACGCCCAATGTAGGCGAGCCGAGTTCACCAGCGGACCCATCAACGCGGTGTCCGAGGTCAACCGCACCAGTGGTATCAGGGCAAACGGTATCCCGAAGCTGAGCACCACTTGCGAGATCACGAGCGCCCAGGTGGGGTCCACGCCCAGCGCCAGGATGATCAAGGCCGGCAACAATGTCACCGCCCGGCGAGCCATCAGCGGGATCCGCCGGCGCAACAATCCGGACATGATGGTGGCTCCGGCGTAGCAACCCACCGACGTGGACGCCAGGCCCGAGGCGAGCAGCCCGATGGCGAAAACGGTAGCGACCGCCGGCCCGAGGGCTTCGGACACGGCGGTGTGGGCCCCCTCGATCGTGTCCGTGTCCTGCCTACCCTGCAGCGCAGCAGCGGCCAGCAGGAGCATCGCGATATTGACCGCGCCGGCGAGCAGTAGCGCCGCGAGCACATCGACACCGGTGGCCCGGATCACCCGGGCGCCGGCGGGATGCCTGGAATCGACGCGCCCGTGCCGATCCCGAGCCAGAGCCGAATGCAGGTAGATCGCGTGTGGCATCACGGTCGCGCCCAGCATGGATGCGGCCAGGAGCACCGAATCCACTCCAGCGAATCGGGGCACCAGGCCTGCCAGAATGCCGGCCGGATCAGGCGGGGCGAACACCAGGCCGGTGAGGAAGCCGATGGTGATGATCGCCAGCAGGCCGATGATCACCTGTTCGAACCGCCGCTGACCGCGCCGGTTCTGAACGCTCAGCAGTACCATCGACACCGCGCCGACGATCAGCCCGCCCACGGGCAGCGGTACGGCGAACAGCAGATACAACGCGAGTGCTCCACCCAGGACCTCGGCCAGGTCGGTGGCCGCCGCGACGATCTCTGCCTGCACCCAGTAGGCCAAGCGCGGTGCCCGGGACAGCCGCGTGCCGAGCAGGTCGGGCAGGCTGCGACCGGTGGCCAGCCCGAGTTTCGCGGAACTGTACTGCACCAGCATCGCCATGGCGTTGGCAGCCAGCAAGACCCACAGCAGCAGGTACCCGTAGCGAGCTCCGGCAGTCAGATTGGCAGCGACGTTCCCAGGATCCACGTAGGCGACCGCAGCCACGAACGCGGGACCCAGCAAGGGCCACGGGCTCCGGTTCGGGTGCGTAGCTGGTCGCGTCATTCGGGAGATATTCGGTATAGCGAAGTTTAAATATCGTAGTGGCTAACACCAGGTGTGATTGATGGTCCGTCCTGCCGTTACCGTTATACGAATGCGACGCGCGGAGAAGGCCCAACGAATCGGCACCATCCTTGACGAGTTGTACCCGCAGCCGCCCATTCCGCTGGATCACCGCGACCCATACACGTTGCTGGTTGCGGTAGCACTCTCGGCCCAGACCACCGACAAGAAGGTCAACCAGGTCACCCCGGCACTGTTTGCGCAGGCGTCGACGCCGGCTCAGATGGTGCAATTGGGTTCGGAGCGGATTCTGGACCTGATCCGGGATGTGGGATTGGCGCCCACCAAGGCTCGCAATCTCTGGGTCGCGGCGAATCAGATCGTCGACGACGGTGGCCAGGTGCGCCCGGACTGGGACTTTCTGGAATCGCTGGCCGGGGTCGGTCACAAGACGGCGAGCGTGGTGATGGCGCAGGCGTTCGGCGTCCCGGCATTCCCGGTTGATACTCACATCTACCGGCTGGCACGCCGGTGGGGAATGTCCCGGGGCACCTCGGTGGCGCAGGTCGAGACCGACCTGAAGCGTGCCTTCCAGCGTCAGACGTGGAACCGCCGACATCTGCAGATCATCTACTTCGGGCGGGAGTACTGCCCGGCGCAACGGCACGTGTTTGCCACCTGCCCGATCTGCTCGTTTGCGGCTACCAAGAAGCAGGCCGAATCGGAAGCCAGAGCACGCGCAAAGAGCGGCCGAGGCTGACGATCGTCACTGGATTCTGAGTCGTGTCGAACATTTATCGAGCGAGTATGCGCAGAACGCTTGTCTTGTGCACCGCACACGTCCACAATGTCGCCAGCACCCCCCCCACGAGGAGGCGATGATGTCCCTGCCCAGCACTCCGGATTCACCAGAGATCGACATCTACCGGGTCCTCGTCGACCAAGGACCGGTGAGTGCCGGAGCATTGGCCCGGCTGCTTGATCAGTCGGAGGCCGATGTTCGTGACCGACTCGATCTGCTGGGACAGCAAGGTCTGGTTTCCACCACCGGCGATGGACAATATCTGGCGGCGCCGCCACGGTCGGCACTGAGCCCGCTGTTGGACCGCACGCTCGATCAAGCGCATCGGGTCCGGGAGATGATCTCGGACCTGGACCATCGCTATCGGCGTCGCGGCGGTGGCTTGGAGTCGTCGGATGCGGTTGTGATCATTGAGGGTGCTCAGGCCATGACGCAACGGGCCGACCAACTGTTCAACGAGACCGAACGCCAGCTTTACGCCATGGCCGACGATGATGATCTGAGGATCCACCCCTCTGAGGGCTACCCGGCTCTGATAGCCGCCGTCAGTCGTGGAATCGATCACCGGGTGATCGTTGCGCAATCAACCCTGGAGACGCGCAAGGAACTCACCGGAGTCAAGCTTGCGTTCAGCACGAGGTCGGAGTTTCGCAGCACTTCGCAGATTCCCACCAGGATGTTCCTGCTGGACGAGAAGATCCTGTGGATTCCGCTGTTCGCCGCGGAGGGCGAAGCGGCTCGGGCCATGCTGGTGACCGCCAGCCCGATCGTGGTGATGGCGGTGGCGCTATTCCATGAGATGTGGCGGGTAGCCCGCCCGATGGGCCTGAATAACGCCGGAGTGCTGGAGACCGCCAGCGAGGACGGTGAACTCGCCGACACCGCGATCTTGGGACTGCTGCTGACCGGCATCACCGACCAGGCGATCGCGCACCAACTCGGCACCTCAGTACGAACCGTGCAACGTCGAGTTCGCAACCTCATGGAGGTGACCGGGTCTAGCTCCAGGATCCAACTGGGCTATGAAGCCGGACGGCGAGGCTGGTTGGAGTAGCTGGCCTAGGCCGCCGCGTCTGCCGCGAGCCGCTCACAGAGATGGCTTTGGCGAAGGGGCCGTGCCGGTGTCCTCCCGTCTATCAGATGGCGCGCCCTCCCCGGTGCGCAGTAGCGTCAGCATCCGCGCGTACTTCTTGCCCAGTCGATCGCGTGTGCTGGCGGGTAGCAGCGCGAGGCGCGCGGGGTCGCTGTTGTCTGCCAGGTCTGCTCGTTTTACGTCCGCCGCGAGCGGGGTGGAGACGATCCGGGCCGCGTAGTCCTCCGGTGGCTCCTCGGTGCGCTTGGTGACGGCGAGCACGGCGGCAATCGTCTCCGCCGGCATCCCGGCGGGGGCGAGATCTGCTGGTGTCGTCTCGGTGTCTTCCAGGACGTCATGCAGCCACCCCGCGGCGATTGCTTCGGTGGGTGCACCAGCAGCGCTCAGCCGTGCGGCGACTCTGCGGGGATGCTCGATGTAGGGCCGGCCGGCCTTGTCGACCTGGTCGGCATGCGCAGCCTGCGCGATCCGCTCAGCTGTGGCAACGATCGCGCTGCCGTCGGTCTCTCGAACCGTGTGGAACCCGGTGTCCATGACCCCTCACGCCCCCTAAGTCTGCGTCCTGACGTTCTAGCACCTGTTCCCACCGTGCGCCAGCGCCCTCACGGCTGGGTCTGGTCCGAGCGCCGGGTCGCTGGCTGTCTGCCGTACCGATCGGCCTGAGCTTTCCTACGCTCGCATGCGCACGCGGGCCTGTCGTCGATCCTCCGACGTGGCCGGCTGCGCAGCTTGGACCTCTGCGCAGCCAGCCCGGTCTGTCGGGGGACCAGACCAGACAGCATCCACGCCCTATGACTCAGCAGTGCCCAGTGGGGATGCGGGACTGCGCAGGGCAGGCTTCATGAGCCTGTTGCCGGGTACCGCGGGTGGACGGTACGCCCGATTCGCTGAATGCTGCACGTAACTAGCCTGGGGCATGTCGAAGCAAATTGCTACCGGTTTGCCTGTCATGACCCCGCCATGACAGGGTTCCGTCAGGCTGGCTGCACCGGCTTGAACCCGCCCTGCGCAATGGATCGGCGCCGGGCCGGTGGGATAGTGACGTCCAGTCGGAAACGATGCCCCGGACGGGCGCGGAAGTCAATAGCTCGGTACCTGCTCACTACCGCGGGCGCAGTTGACACGGTCGGCTCATCGGTCAGACCCAGGCATGGCAGCGGTGCCAGACTGGTGCCATGCCACTGCCCGCAGACACCAATATCCGCTTTGCGGATTTCGCGCACCCCGAACGTCTGGTCTCGACCGATTGGCTGGCCGAGAACCTAGGCCAGCCTGGCCTGGCTGTGGTCGAATCGAACGAGGACGTGCTGCTCTACTCGACCGGGCATATCCCCGGCGCCCAGCATCTTGATTGGCACGTCGATCTCAATGATCCGATCACGCGCGACTATGTGGACGGTGAAGGCTTCGCCGAACTGATGCGACGGTGTGGAATCTCCCGCGATGACACGGTGGTCATCTACGGCGACAAGAACAACTGGTGGGCCGCCTACGCGCTGTGGGTTTTCACTCTGTTCGGGCATGCCGACGTCCGGCTACTCGACGGCGGCCGGGACCTGTGGCTGGCCCAGCGCCGGGAATTGACCACCGAGGAACCGGAGCCCATTCGCACCGGCTACCCGGTCATCACCCGCGATGACACCGTCGTCCGTGCGTTCCGGCAAGACGTGCTGGACTTCCTGGGCGGGCAACTGCTGGATGTGCGCTCACCCGCCGAATACACCGGTGAGCGAACCCACATGCCCGACTATCCCGATGAGGGAGCCCTGCGCGGCGGCCACATTCCCGGTGCCGAATCCGTGCCCTGGGGGCGGGCCGCCAACCCCGATGGCACCTTCCGTTCGCATCCCGAGCTGGTGAGCATCTACACCGTGGAGAAGGGGCTGGATTCCTCCGAGCCGGTCATTGTCTACTGCCGGATCGGCGAACGGTCGGCTCACACCTGGTTCACCCTGACCTACCTGCTCGGATTCGACGACGTCCGCAACTACGACGGCTCGTGGACCGAATGGGGCAACGCGGTGCAGGTGCCGATCGTCACCGGCCGCGAGCCGGGCGGGTCGGCCACGTGAGCGAACTGCCGACTGTCTTCGCGGCCATCGTCGACGATTTCCAGGCACTGGCAGAACCGGATCGCCTGCAACTGCTGCTGGAGTTCGCGCACGGCCTGCCGGATCTACCGGCGCGGTATGCCGACCATCCCGATCTGCTGGAACCGGTACCTGAGTGTCAGTCACCGGTCTTCCTGACCGTCGAGGTGGGTGACGGTCAGACCGGCACCGGCCCGGATGCCCCGGTCGCCGTCTTCCTCACCGCGCCGCCGCAGGCCCCCACCACGCGTGGCTTTGCCGGGATCCTCACCGAGGGCCTCGCAGGCTTGAGCGCGGCGCAGGTGCTGGCGGTGCCCGAGGATGTGCCGCACCGGCTGGGTTTGGATCGGGCGGTCAGCCCGTTGCGGCTGCGCGGCATGGCCGGGATGCTCGGCCGCATCAAGCGTCAGGTGGCACGGCAGGCCGGGCTGTAGCCAGGGGCTACCCTCACCTCATGGTGTCGTTCGACCCGGTGCCCGCCGACAGCCCGCGTGCTGCCGCCCGGCTAGGGGAGTACTTCGAGGCTCGCGCGGAGTCCTTTCCCAATGGCGTCTACCGTCCTGCGGTGCCGTCCGCGCACACGTTCACGCCGCCCGAGGGAGTGTTCCTGATCGTGGTGGACGGCCAGGGCCGGGACGTCGGTTGTGGCGGGGTGCGGCGAATCGACCCCGGACCTGCGGGTACCCGGTACGAGATCAAGCATCTGTTCCTGGATCCCAGCACCCGTGGGCAAGGGTGGGGAGGGCAGCTCCTGGCCGTCCTGGAGCAGTACGCACGCCAGTGGGGTGCGGCCGAACTGGTACTCGATACCCACCACAGCCTGGCAGCCGCCGCAGGCTTGTACGCCCGTGCCGGGTATGCGTCAATCGAGGCCTACAACGACAACCCGAACGCCACTCGGTGGTACGGGAAGTTGCTCGGGTAGTGCCGGCAGGCGCGCGGCGGCGGTGCCGGGAGGTACTCGCCGTGCTAGTGCAGTGCGTGCGCTTTCAGGTACTCGATCAGCACCGGAAGCTGGGCCGGGATCGCATGCTTGTGCCGGGGCAATGACTCCAGTTCGGCCACTGCCGCAGGCATAGGTGGCTGGACGCCGGTGGCCTGTCGCACCACGTCACCGAACTTGACTGGCTGCGCCGTCTCCAGCACCACCATGGGGACATCGTCGACCAGATGACTCAGCGCGACCTTGACCCCGTCTGCGGTGTGGGTGTCGATCAGTCGTCCGGCCTGAGAATAGACGCGCGCGATTGTCGCCAGCCGGTCTGCGTGGGTGCTCATCCCGGCCACGAATCCGAATTGCTCGGCAGCTCGGTCGCGCGCTGCTGTGCCCAGGTCGAAGCCGCCGTTGCGTGGCACCTGGACGCCGAAAAGGTCGGCGACGGCATCGCCATCGCGGTCCAGCAGGTCGAAGATGAACCGCTCGACGTTGGACGCCTTGGAGATGTCCATCGACGGGCTGGAGGTGGCGTGCGTGTCGGCGGAACCGCGCACCCGGTAGGCCCCGGTGCGGAAGAACTCCTCCAAGACGTTGTTCTCGTTGGTGGCCAGCACCAGCCGCCGGATCGGCAATCCCATCTGGCGGGCGATGTGGCCGGCGCAGATATTGCCGAAGTTCCCCGACGGGACGGCGAAGTCCACCTGCGCCCGGCCGGTCCCGGCGTCGCCGGTGGCGCGCAGGTAACCCCACACGTAGTAGACGATCTGTGCGGCCAACCGTGCCCAGTTGATGGAGTTGACGGTGCCGATCCGCAGGGAGCGTTTCAGGTCGGCATCGGCGGAGACCGCTTTGACCAGATCCTGACAATCATCGAATACACCGTCGACGGCGAGATTGTGGATGTTGGCCTCGTCCAGGGTGAACATCTGCGCCTGCTGGAACGGGCTCATCCGGCCGTCCGGGCTGAGCATGAACACGGCGATGCCGTCGCGTCCGCGCATGGCGTACTCGGCGGCACTGCCGGTATCCCCCGAGGTGGCACCCAGGATGTTCATCACCTGGCTGCGGGCGTGTAACTCGTATTCGAACAATGCGCCCAGCAACTGCATGGCCATGTCCTTGAACGCCAGCGTGGGTCCGTTACTCAATTCCAGCAGCCGCACGTCACCGCCCAGGCCGGGCAACGCCGTCAACGGTGCGATCGCCGTCGAGCCGAACGCCTGAGCGGTGTAGGTAGCGCCCATGATGGAGGCCAGATCGGCGTCCGGGATGTCCTCCATGAACAGCGAGAGCACCCGGTGGGCCAGCTCGGGATAGCTCAGCGAACGCCAACCGGACAACGTCGCCGTATCGATGTGCGGATAGCGGGCAGGTAGGTACAGGCCACCGTTGGGGGCCAGTCCGGCCAGCAGGATGTCGCGGAACGGCCGACGCTCATCACCACCGCGGGTGCTCTGGTACTCCACGGACAACGAGCCTACGCGAGGGTGCGACACCAAGAATGCGGCGTATTCGCTGTGAATGCGGTGTGGCCCGGTTGTGCTGCACAGCACAGCCGATCGCCGCGATCTGGAGGCGGCCGCCGCGATAGGCTCGAATGGTGAGCGCACACTTTGACGTCGTTGTCCTTGGCGCCGGCCCCGGTGGGTACGTCGCCGCTATCCGCGCGGCCCAGTTGGGCAAGTCGGTGGCTGTGGTGGAGAAGCGGTATTGGGGAGGGGTGTGCCTCAACGTCGGGTGTATCCCGTCCAAGGCGCTACTGAAGAACGCTGAACTGGCGCACACGCTGAACCACGAGAAGGCCAAGTACGGCATCGAGGGCGATGCCACGATGTCCTACGGCCCCACCCATGCCCGCAGCCGCCAGGTGTCGGCGGGCATCGTCAAGGGTGTTCACTTCCTGATGAAGAAGAACAAGATCACCGAGGTCGACGGGTGGGGCACCCTGACCGGTGCCAAGTCCATGGATGTGGCGGGCGAGGACGGAGCGGTCCAGCAGCTGACCTTCGATAACCTCATCATCGCCACCGGTTCGGTGACCCGGATGCTGCCCGGTGTGCAGGTGAGCCAGAACGTGGTCACCTACGAGGAGCAGATCCTCGACGCCGACCTGCCGAACTCGATCATCATCGCCGGCTCTGGTGCCATTGGCGTGGAGTTCGCCTATGTGCTGGCTAACTTCGGTGTGGACGTGTCCATCGTGGAGTTCTTGGACCGGATGGTTCCGCTGGAGGACCCCGACGTCTCCAAGGAACTGGCCAAGCACTACAAGAAGCTGGGTGTCAAGGTTCTGACCAGCACCAAGGTCGAATCGGTGGAGGATACTGGTTCCGGAGTCAGGGTGACGGTGTCCGCAGGCGACCAGACTCAGGTGCTGGAAGCAGACCGGCTGCTCTCGGCGATCGGGTTTGCCCCGCGTACCGACGGCTACGGGCTGGAGAGCACCGGGGTGGCGCTGACCGAGCGCGGTGCCATCGAGATCGATGACTTCATGCGTACCAACGTCGAGGGCATCTACGCGATCGGCGATGTGACGGCCAAGATGATGCTGGCTCACGTAGCCGAGGCGCAGGGGATCGTGGCCGCGGAGACGATCGCGGGTGCGCAGAGTATGCCGATCGACTACCGCTTCATCCCGCGAGCCACGTACTGCCACCCGCAGATCGGTTCCATGGGGTTGACGCAGGAACAGGCGCAGGATGCCGGCCACGAGGTGAAGGTCGCCAGTTTCCCGTTCGCGGCCAATGGCAAGGCCGCCGGGTTGGGCGAGGCGGTGGGCTTCGTGAAGGTCGTCGCCGATGCCAAGTACGGCGAGGTGCTCGGGGCGCACATGATCGGACCGGACGTCACCGAGTTGCTGCCGGCCATCAATGCCGCGCAGACCTGGGATCTGACCGCCACTGAGATGTCTCGCGTGGTCTTCGCCCACCCGACGCTGGGGGAGGCCGTCAAGGAGGCGTTCCACGGCATTGAAGGGCACATGATCAACTTCTGACCACCGCGATCTAGCCACTGGACGACATGGTGACCCGTCACGGTGACGGCGCGAGGCCGGCACTTGATTTCGCTGCCGCAATCGGATCGATAGATCGATCTCGGGCGCTGTTCGGCGTCGATGGCTGGTATGTCTGGGGTGGTTCGCCGATTGCGGCCGGTGGTGCCGGTGGTTACTACCTGTTCTACTCGCGCTGGCCACGCGGTTCCCGCGGTAGGGATCGCGAGAGTGACGGCGCGGTGTTCAATGACTTCCACGGGTGGATGAAGCATTCCGAGATCGCGGTCGCGCATTCGGTTAGCCCGCTGGGCCCGTACCGGCACCTGCGCACGATTCTGCAAGGCACCTCTGACCCGGACCGGTGGGACCGCTACAGCGCCAGCAACCCCACCGTGGCGCGCTTCGAGGGCAGGTATTACCTCTACTTCATCGCCACCAACCCGCAGAACACACCGGAGCCGTGGCGCTCACGTCAGCCCACCACCTGGCTCCGCCACCATGCCGGTCAGCGGATCGGTGTGCTGGCCGCGGACAGCCTGGAGGAACTCGTCGGGGGTCGCGGCAAGCGTTGTGAGCGACCGCTGATCCAGCCCGACTATCGCACCACCTACCAGATGGCGGTGAACCCGTCCGTCACGCAGACCCCGTCGGGTGGATACCTGATGGCCTACAAGTGCTGGGACGCCGACCAGGGATACATCACCGTCATGGCTACCAGCGAGCGGCCTGAGGGTCCGTTCGCCGCCGTCGGTACCGCGCTCGCCGGCGAACTGCAGGCCGAGGACCCCTACCTCTGGTACGACGCCGACACCGCCCGCTACTACGCGATCGTCAAGGATTTCTACCTAGGGCAGCGCGATCGCGCGTTGACGCCGCAGTTCGGGGCATTGGGTCTGGTGGCGTCGACCGATGGCTTCACCTGGGCGCCGGCGCAGCATCCGGTGGTTTCGCTACGCACGCTCCGGGCGAGCGATGGCACGGCCATGGCCGTCACCCGCCTGGAACGTCCGCAACTGCTCTTCGACGATCACCGGCGGCCGATCGTGTTGCATGCCGCGATGAGTGTGGGTGACCCAGCCGACCCTGCGGTGGAGACGGTCAACGTCGCGATTCCGCTCGTCCCACCCAAGACTTGATGACTCGTCCCACCCACGACTTGCCGCCCGTCCTAAACCCACGACTTAGTGATGGGGCTGCGATTTAGTGAGCGGCCACTCACTAAATCGCACCCGGATCACTAAATCGGTGGTGAGCCGATCGGTTGTCGGCGGCTGTTCCCGAACGTCCGGTGCGTGAAGTGGCGGATCCCGGAGTAGAGGGTGCGGGGCCAGGGCGCGGAGTGCAGCATCGAGTTGCACCACGCTGGCGGGGTACTGGGCACGTAACTCGTCGGCAATGCCGATGGCCGTCGTGAAACCGGCAAGCCGGGTGCGAGCGGCACCCGGGATCGGCAGTGCCGCTCCTGCTGCGGGTGCGAACTCGAGCCGGATGGTTCGTGGCCACCGGCGCCCCATTCCGGTGGTGATGGTCAGCGCGACCCCGCCGAGCTGCTGCCACCTTCGCCGTCAGCAGTACGCGTGGCCCGCACAACGGCACGGTGAACGTCTGATCCCCATCAGCGTTCACCGGCCGAACTTCGCACCTCGGTCTCTGGCGGTTAAGGGCCGTCTCGGTGCTGGCCCGGGTGGACCCGGATTCCGGAGCTACTCTGCCTTGTCGCCAGTGCTTGCCTGAGGGGACATGTCGAACTCATCGTCGTAGTCGAGGTCGCTGGCATTCTGCGAGAAGGTGGTCATCAACTCCTGCAGCTGCGCCATCTGTGAGGTGACTGCGACCCGCCGCTTGTGCAGGCGTTCAACCTCCGAGCGCACGGTCGCCAGACGCCGGTCGGCCTCCGCCTGTGCTCCGGCCGTCATGGCGGTTGCCTGGTCGCGCGCGGCCCGCTTGACCCGGTCGGCCTCGGTTCCGGCCTTGTTCAGCGTGTCGTCGGCGTACTGGCGTGCGCTGGCACGCTGCTCGTTGGCCTGGTCCAGCATCTCCTGGGCGCGAACCTCGGCTGCCGCTGCACGAGCCTCGGCGTCGGAGACCATCTTGGCGCTCTGTTCGGTCAGCGCATTGTGGTGCTCGGTGGCCTCGCGGGCCATCCGGTCCTTCTCAGCGGCCAGTGTGCTGCGCGCCTCCTGCAACTTGAGCTCGGACTCGGCTTGTTGCCGTTCGATGTCGCGCTGGGTGGTGAGTTTGAGGTCGGCGACTTCCTTGTCCGCGGCCATGCGCAGCTGGGTGGCTTCCCGCTCTGCGGTGGCGACGTGCTCCTGGGCTTCCCCACGAGCCTGCACCACCAGCCGGTCGATCTCGCCCTGGACGCGTTCACGGGCGGCATTGAGTTCGTTGGTCTGCTCCTCCCGTAGCGTCTCGATCTCCAGCGCGGCCTCGCTGCGCTGGGTGGCGACGTCACGGTCGGCTTGGGCCCGGATCGCGGCTGCATCGCGGTTGGCCGCGGCACGCACGTCCTCGGCCTCTTCCTGCGCGAACTTCAGCATGGCTGCGGCACGGCTGCCCAGACCGGCGTAGGTGGGTTCGGAATGCTCGGCCAGCTCGGCCTTGGCGGTCTTCAGTTCCGCCTCGACGGCGGCCAGCCGATTGTTCGCGAGGATCACTTCCTCACCCATGCGCTCGTGCTGATCGATCAGCGCTCGAATCTGCGCGTCGACCTCGGCAGGCTCATACCCTCGCCTGACCACGCCGAAGGTCGGCACCCGAAGATGAGGGACGACGACGCTGGGTCGGTTCTGATAGCCGGCATCGGCAGCAGAGTTCGCGTCGGGTGCTGGTTGTGTCGGAGGCATCCCCGTGCTTTCGAGTGCGGGCGTAGCGGTTTCAGGCATTGGTGTCCACTTCAGTTCTGGTCGGGTCAGAAACACATGGGGTCGGGTCGGGAACACATGGGCAAGCGACTTCTTCGTGCGGTGGTTGGCAACCATCCCGACCAGATCCTGTGATCCACCCATCACAAGATGCCCCTACCCGGACTCTACCCCCACCGGTGGGTGGCAAGTCCACCCTATGGGCCGAAGTTCTGTGCCGTCTGACAGTTGAGTGTGCCTGGATCAGGCGAGCCGGGCGGGAAATCCGCCGGTGGCGACCGGTCCCCATGCCTCGATGGTGATCCGGATCAGTGACTTGCCCTGGGTAGCCATCGCTGCACGGTACTCGTCCCAGTCCGGGTGTTCGCCGCTGATGCACCGGTAGTAGTCGACCAGCGCTTCGACCGCATCGGGCGGGTCGAGCACCTGTGCCGACCCGTCCACCTGAACCCAGGCGCCGTCAAAGTTGTCCGACAGCACGCACACCGAGGCTGCTGGGCGCTGGCGCAGGTTGGCTGCTTTGGCGCGATCGGGATAGGTCGAGATCATCACCTGCCCGGCGGTCGACAGCCCCATCGTGACCGGTGATAGCTGGGGCGCGCCGCCACGGCGCGTGGTCATCAAGATGCCGCGATGGCGCGGGCGGATGAACTCTTCCAGGTCAGCCCGGTCAACGGCGGTGTTGGTCGCAATGGTGCGGGGCATGGTTCCAGCCTGCCAGGTGGGGGTGGGTGGCGCCAGATATGCGGCCCAGTTCCTGCAAGCCGTGCGGATGAGGCGCATGGCGCAGGCCTGGTTGTGGGTAGCCTCTGCGTCGAGGCAAAGGAGTGGAACGTGGCCGACCGCAACAGCAGCGAAGGTGGCTTCTCCGACGAGGAGAAGCAGGCGATGAAGCAGCGCGCCGAAGAACTGCGCGCGACGAAGGGGCTCAAGGGGGCGGCCAAGCTGGCCCGGGAGCTGGAAGCGTGCGTCAGTGCGATCGATGTGCTGGCTGGCATCGATGGCGAGCTTGCCCGGGCGGTGCACCGCATCGTCATGCAGGAGGCGCCTTCGCTGAGCCCCAAGACGTTCTACGGCTTTCCCGCCTACGCGCAAGGCGGCAAGGTGGTGATCTTCGTCCAGCCGCAGTCGAAATTCGACACCCGCTATCCCACCGTCAACTTCGACGAGACCGCCAAGCTCGACGACGGCGATATGTGGGCGACCTCATTCGCCGTCGTCAATGTCACCGACAGCGTGGAGGCGAGGATCCGGACGCTGGTTCAGCGGGCTGTCGGATAGCGCATCCGCGCTAGGGCAGCACCCGGTCCAGGAACGCGAGTATGTCGGCGGTGACCTCATCGCGGTTGGTCTCGTTGAGCAACTCGTGCCGAGCCTGCGGGTACAGCTTGACGGCGACGTCGCGAACGCCGGCATCGCGATAGCGCTGGGCGACAGCCTCGATCAACACCCCGCCGCCTGCCAGCGGATCGGCGTCGCCAGAGACCATCAGGATCGGCAGGTCAGCCCGCACTCGCGCGACCTCGGCGACCTCAGCGGCCCGCGCCACGTCGGCCGTTCCCGGTGGCATCGGGGCCGACCAGCCGCATCCCGGGTCGGCCACGTACAGGTCCACCTCGGCGGCATCTCGGCTGAGCCATTCATAGCCGGTACGGAACTCGAACGGCCCGTTGAACGACGATAGATCCGCCGGTTCGTCACCGGCCAACGTCTGCGCCATAGCTCCGGTGTCCGAACTGCCGGACAGGATGGCGCCGGCCACGTCGGCCGAGTGGTCAAGGAGGTACTGCTGGCTCGCGAACGAGCCCATGCTGTGCCCGAAGAGGATGACCGGCTGGGTGTGCTGGCGATGAATCCACTCGTTGACCACGCGGACATCGTCGACCCAGCCCGCCCACCCGTCGCGACCCCAGGCGCCGTAATTCCCGCCGGCGGTGACGCCAGAGCCGCGGGCGTCGATGCCGTAGGCCAGGTAGCCGGCCTCGGTCAACGCCCGTGCGAACCGGCGATAGCGCCCGGCATGCTCGGCGAATCCGTGCTGGATCTGCACGATCGCTCGGGGTGAACCTGAGCCGGACCAGCGATACACGTGCAACTCGATACCGTCGTCTGAGGTGATGGTTGTCGTGGTCTCCTCCATCGGTTCAGTATGCGCCGGAATCGGCAACGTGTCCGGTGGTCGGGCGGGTACCAGACACGCCGAGAGATTCGTCGCGCGATTGTGCCGTCGCGAGCCAGTCGAAGGTCTACATTTCCCTCAGCAACGATGGTTCCACCGAGAGGGGTGCGGCATGCAAGCTGTGTGGGGGCGGATCGAACGCCCACCGGTGAAACGGCCCGCATACCTGCGCAGCATCGTGGCGACGCTGGTGGTTGCGGCCCTGCTGGCGATCGTGACCGATTGGCAGGGTGCACTCGCTGCGCTGGTGGGCGGCCTCACCGCTATTGCCCTGGTGTGGTTGTGGAATCGGCAGTTGGAGCGGCGCTCACGCCGGTTCCGCTAGGGCTGCTCCGGCGCGTGGGGTGCGATGAAGAAGTTGTCTCGGAACAGACCGGTCGGGTCCCAGTCGGTCTTGATATCGCGCAGTCGGTCCAGGTGCCCGGGCGGGAAAGCCCGCGTTAGTGCTTGCGGCCCGGTATCGGTTTCGAAGTTGAGGTAGGAACCCTCCAGGTGCGGCAGTAGCCGCTCCCAGGCGGCATCCAACCCAGAAGCACCGGTCCCCATCGCCACCACGGAGAAGTTCGCCTTCCGCCAGGCGTAGGCGGTCGCGTCGGCCGGCACATCCGACGTAGCGCCCCCTACCGAGCGGATCTGGAAGAAGTAGGTCGCGCCAGATGTCAGCATCTGGTCTGCTTGGGCCGCGAATTGCGGTGTGAGGTGTTCGATCAGCCCGGAGTGTGAGCGGGGTTCGCCGGTCCCGCGCTGCCCGCTCTCATCCACGAATGCGCCAATGACCTGGTGGTATTGCGCCATTGCGACCGACTGGTCGCGCAGCGGCGCGATATCGGCAATGGGCTGGAGCCGTTCGATCACGGTGTCGGGGTCATCGGAGTTGACCATCAGCATGGCCTGGGCCAGGTACGGCTGCGCACTGCGGCGGGCACCCAGGATCAACTCGCCCGATACCGAACGGTCTGCCGCCTCCATGGCCTGACCCCACCGCTGCAGCAGGCCGCTGGTGTCGGAGGCGTCGAATACCAGTTGGGCAAACGCGATGGTGCCGACCTTGACCGCTTCGAACTCGAAGGAGACGACCACGCCCATGTTCGCACCGGCCCCACGGACCGCCCAGAACAGGTCGGGATTCTCCGCCGCGCTCGCGTGTACCAGGTCCCCTGCCGCCGTCACGACGTCGACGCTGCGCAGATGGTCGATGGTCAGGCCGTGCTCCCGTGCCATCCAGCCGATCCCGCCGGCCGTTGCCAGTCCGCCGACGCCGACGCCGCCGTAGTCGCCGCTGCTGATCGCCAGGCCGGCTGGTGCCAACGCACGCGCCACGTCGACCCAGCGGGCACCTGGTCCAACCCGGACCCGGGTATCGCCGAGCAGTTCGATGGTGTTGAGCGCCCCGACGTCGATGACGATTCCGCCTCGGTTCAGCGACCGTCCGGATATGCCGTGACCTGCGCTGAAGATGCCCAACGGCACCTCGCGTTGGGTCGCGGCGAACTGCACCGCATCGCGCACCTGAGCCATGGTTTGCGGTCGCAGGATCAGGCCAGGAGCGCCCCCACGCAGGTAGCTGGAGGTGTAGCGGGGGTATCCGTGGTCGCCTGGTTCGACCGCTTCGGCCACCAGCGAGGAGGGTACGGCGTCGTAGGCGATACCTGGTTTGCGCTTCGCCAGGGCGGCCCGGCTACGGAGCTGGGTGATCTCGGCGATGCCGTGGGACTGACGAGATCGGGCAACCCCGTCCCGCACAGCCGGCATTACCTCGGTGGCCCAGTGCTGTAGCTGCCCGGCGGAGTCGGCAGCCAGGATGAAGGTGCTGACCCCCTCGTTGACGGCCAGAGCCACCAGATCGCTGGCATCCAGGTCGGAGGTGACGTTCAGTAGTCGCACGATCTCACGCGGATCGCGCCCGGCAGCCTCGGCGTGCTCGTCGATGGACTTGTTGCCCGCCGTCAGGTCACCGGGCTTGAGGTAGGACAGCGACGGGAGCCATCCGTCGGCCTCTTCGGCAGTCAACCGCAGCATGCGCGGCTTCAACGCGCCCAGCCAGATGGGGATGGCATGGGCCGGTGCCGGCCCCCGTTTGGCGCCATTGACGCGGTGGTGTTCGCCCTCGACGCGGAGCGGTGACCGGTCGCCGGCGTCCCAGATGCCGCGGATGATGTCCAGAGCCTCACCCAGCGCCGTCACGCCCTGACCCGGGGTCAGCTGCTGGCCGCCCATGGCGGCGATGGCTTCCCAGAATGCCCCGGAGCCCAGTCCCAGGGCGAACCGGCCACCTGAGAGCAGGTCCAGGCTGGCGGAGGACCGGGCCAGCACCGCCGGGTTCCGCAGCGGAAGGTTCAGCACGTTCCCGGCAACCGTGACCCGGCTGGTCCGGGCGGCGACCCAGGTCAGGAGCGTCCAGGTGTCCTGGAAGCCGGGCTGGTAGGGATGGTCCTGGAATGTGACCAGGTCGAAGCCGAGTTCCTCACTGAGGACTGCGAGGTCCACTGGGCCGGTCGCGGGCGTATGGCCTGGGGTGATGAACGTGCCGAATCTCAGCGGATGGCCATAGTCGGTCATGTCGGTCCAGTTCCCCTTGGCTTCACGTGACCTCCACCAGGCCAACGTCCGGTCCAACACCCCGGCCTTGTCACCCTATTCCCTATCACCTCGCGATTTAGTGACTGGGCTGCGGTTTAGTGAGCTGCACCTCACTAAACCGTCGCCGCATCACTAAATCGCGCGTGGGGTGGTGGGGCGCGCGTGGGGTGGTGGGGAGGTGTGGCGCGGGTGAGCTAGGCCTGGTAGCCCAGGGTGCCCATCATCCCGGCCTCCATGTGGAAGGCGTTGTGACAGTGCATCGCCCACTTGCCGGGGTTGTCAGCGACGGCGACGGCGGTGACGGTGGCCATGTTCGGTACCAGGATCGTGTCCTGCCAGGAACGCCCCTCCTCCAGCTGCACCGTGTGACCGTGCAGATGCATCGGATGCAGCGCGTGTGTGGCATTGCGCATGCGCACCCGGAAGGTCTGGCCCTGCTCCACTATGAACGGATTTGCCTGATCGAAGGTGACGTCGTTGATGAGCCAGGTGTAGGCGCCGCGAGCCACACCGAGAGTTAGGTCGATCGTGACCTCCGGATCATCCTCCACCGAGTACCCGGGCACGTCGACGCCGGTCAGGTGTGAACCGAAGAACACCTCACCGCTCATTTCGGGATAGTCCCGCGTGGCTGGTGGAACCTGTGCTTGGGCGGATGTGCGCAGAATGGCCAGTGCTAGGCCTGCCTTGTCCTCCGGTGCGGCGATGAACGCAAACGCCCCATCGCCGACGGTCACGACGGCGTCGTATCGCTCACCCATGGAGACGATGACTGCGTCCGCCTGCACCGGCCTCACCGGAACCCCGTCCTTGTGTGTGAGCTCCAGGTGGTGCTCACTGAGCGCGCAGCGGAAGGTGGTGTCGGCGGCCGCGTTGATGATCCGCAGCCGCAGCCGCTGCCCGGGCTCAGCACTGAATGTCTCGGCATCGGCCGGTAGGCGGCCATTGACCAGATAGTGCGGGTATGTGACCTCCATCCCGTCGCCCATCATGCCGCCGCTGGACTGCTGCAGCTCCTGCAAGATGCTCTCCGGGGTGGCGCCATCGATCCCGTCTGCCCAGTCGTCTAGCACGATCACCCACTCGGCGTCGTAGTCCCCGGGTTCGTCAGGGTCATCGACGATCAGCACTCCGGCGAGGCCCTTGTCGAGTTGCAGGCCGACGTGGGAGTGGTAGAAGTACGTACCTGGATCCGGCGCAACGAACGAGTAGTCGAACGTGGTTCCTGGCGCGATCGCGTCCTGGGTCATCTCCGGCACGCCGTCCATGTCGTTGCGTAGACGCAGCCCGTGCCAGTGGATCGTGGTCGGATCGGGCAGGTCGTTGGTCAGGCTGATGGCGAGCTCGTCCCCGGCGCCAGCCCGCAGCAACGGGCCAGGAACCTGATCGTCGTACGCCCAGGTGCGTGCCAGTACCCCACCCAGATCAACCGTCGTCGGGGCGGCCCGCAGGCTTGCGGCGACGCTGGCGCCGGAGCGGGCGCGCGCCGTCTCGACCTGCGCTATGCGTGGGTCGCTGGAGTCCACTAGGCCACCACCCGGGTTGCCCGGCGGGGCCGTTTGACAACCCGCCAGCGTCGCTCCGGCCACCCCCGCGCCGCCCAGTCGCAGCAGGTCACGGCGGGAGATGGGCATAGTCAGGCTTCCTGGTCGGCCAAGGTCGCCACCTGCGCATGCACCGACGTCGAACCATCGGTATGCAGCGCTATGACGTCGTAGGGATCCAGGGCGCCGCCGGCCTCCATGCCCGGGGTGCCCGCGGGCATCCCCGGAACGGCTAGACCTCGCAGTTCCGGCGGCGGATCAGCCAGATACTCGGCAACGAATCGCAGTGGGATATGACCGACGAAGACGGCGTCCTCGATCCTGGTCAGGTGACAGGCCTGCAGGTTGAGATCGATCTGTGCTGCTGAGAACGTATCGGCGAGGTCGGCTGGGTGCTCGACGGTGACGGTCGCACCGGCTGCTTCGGCGTGCTCGATCCAGCCGGTGCAGCACCCGCAGGTCGGGCTCTTGGCCACCACCATGGCGACTCCGTCCAACCGGGCTGCCGGGTTCGTGGTGGCGCCGGGTCCGGCGGTCGGTGCCTGGCCGGATTCGGGCGGCGCCGTCGATGGTTGAGTGGCGTCGGTGCAGGCGGAGAGCAGCGCGGACACCGGCAGGGCCATCAGGAGGGTGCGGCGGGCGAGGATGGTGGGCACCTCGGCAGGTTAGCCCGTCATGCGCAGCCGATTCCATGCCATCGCCAAGTCCCGCCGTCGCCGAGTCCGCCAGTTAGTGATTTGGCGACCAATTAGTGAGCTGCCACTCACTAAATCGCGGCCCGATCACTAAATCGTGGTCGCCGGAGGGGTTGCGGTGGCCGGAGGGGTTGCTATAGGCCGGGGATGTCGGCGATGACCAGCTTCTTCATGCCGAGCACCGCACGATAGGACTCCGGGCTCATCGGGGCGCCATCCAGCGCTGCCGGGACCACCTGCCAGCTCACGCCGAACCGGTCGACGCACCAGCCGCACTGCTCGGCCTGCGGCACCGCTGACAGCGCGGACCACATCCGGTCGATCTGGTCCTGATCTGCGCACCGCACCACCAAGGAGAACCCCGGGGTGAAACTCTCGGTCACCTCCGTACCCGAATCCATGGCCACCAGCCATTGCCCAGCCAAGGTGAAGTCCCCGAACATCAACGCACCTGCCTCCGCCGGCCCATCCGTGGCCGGGTAGCTCACGGTCGTACCGGGATGGGAATTACCGAACACCTCATCGAAGACGCCGGTGTAGTACTGCACCGCCTCGGTGGCGCGGTTCTGCACCGGTCCGCCGAAGACGAACGACGGGATGAGGAAGGGCCGGGCCTGCCCTGCGGGGTTGGTGAGGATCAACTGCCAACTGACGCCGTACTTGTCCTCGACCCAGCCGTAGTGCTCGCTGAACGGATAGCTGCCCAGTTCCATCAGCACCGTGCCACCCTCGGTCAACCTGGCCCAAACCTGGTCCAGGTAGTCGCGGGCATCGGGAACGACCGATGGATCGAAGTTCACCATCAGCGACAGCGAGGGGTTGGGCCGAAACTCCTCTCCAGCATTGATCAACGTCAGCCGCTGACCTCCGATCACCACCTCCACGGTCAGCGGCTTGCCCGCCATCCCGCTCTGGAAGTCCGGCAGCCCAGTGTCCGGATACCGGGAAGAGACCTCGGTGTGGCTATCGCGGAATGCCTCGACATACAGCCGGGCACCGGCCTCGGCGTTGCCGGAAAACCACAGATTGGGGACGATTCTGGACAACCGATGCTCCTTCGGTCCGCGCGTTGTGAGGTGAGCCTAGCCAGCCCGGTGGACATTGGACAGCTGTGCACCTGGCAAGCTGCCTGGGTGCCCGAACTCTCACTCCTAGCCTGGCTGGCGCTCGCCGTCGGGGCTGTCACGGTGGGTATCAGCAAGACAGCGATCCCAGGTGCCAGCATCGCCATCGCGCTCTTTGCCATGGTGCTACCGGCCAAACCGTCGACGGCGGCGCTGCTGGTGTTGCTCATCGTCGGGGACCTGTTCGCCCTGTGGTTCTACCGTCGACATGCGGACTGGGTGGTGTTGCGACGCCTCGTGCCACCGGTGCTCGCCGGTGTGGCCGTGGGGGCGTTGTTCTTGGCCAACGCCTCCAACGATCTGGTTGGCCGAGTGATCGGCGCGATCCTGAGCGTGGTCATCCTGCTGGGGCTGTGGCAACGACGGCGGGCGCAGCGACACCCGGAGCAGGTCCAGGCCGGCCAGCGCACCGCCTGGGCGCAGGCCGCCTTCTACGGCTCGCTCGGGGGGTTCACCACCATGGTGGCCAATGCCGCCGGACCGGTCATGAGCATGTACTTCCTGGCTGCGCGCATGCCGATTGCCACCTTCTTGGGCACCTCGGCGTGGTTCTTCTTCGTGATCAACCTCGCCAAGGTCCCGTTTGCTGCTGGGCTCGGCCTGTTCAGTACCTCGCTGCTGGCGATGGACCTGGTGCTGATTCCGTTCGTCGTGCTCGGCGCGCTGCTGGGGCGAGTGATAGCCAAGCGCCTGAGCCAGCGGTTCTTTGATGTGACGGTGATCGTATTGAGCATCGCTGGGGCGGTCTACCTGCTGCTGCGGTAGGGGTTGAGCCGCCGGATTCGAACCTCAGCACGGGATTCGAACGTTGCACGGTTCGGTTTCGGCGCGGAGGTTCGAAGGCGCGCGGCTGGTGTGGCCCGGGCTGGCTGGTGTGGCCCGGGCCCTACTTGGGGGCCGACTGAGGCACCGACGCCCCTTCCGGCTCCGCAGGGTCCTTCGTTCCAGCGGGTTCCTCCGGTCCTGCAGGTTCCTTCATTCCTGCTGATTCATCCGTTTCCGGGGGTTGTGCTGCTCCGTCCGAGTCATCCGCTTCGGGCGGCGCCGCGGCGGGAGCGGGAGGCTTGGTCCGGCCCGTGAGAATGCGCCATACGTTGCGCGACATGGCCACGAAGGTCAATACCCAGGCGGTGACCGCTACCCAGAGCCAGTTGGCGCCGATGCCGCCCACGATGGGCAGGCTGTCGGCCTCGCCGAGCCACATGCTGGCGACCGAGTACATGCCGAGGGGGAACACGATCGACCAGAGCGTGGCTTCGTACCGCAGTGGCACCCGCCGGATCCAATGGCGCCAGAGGCCCGCGAAGATCAAGACCGGAATCAGCCAGGTGGCAAAAGCCCAGAACACCACGGAGAGCCCGGCGATCAGCGCCCGGGTGGCATCGACCATGGGCGCCGACTCCATGTCCACGATGCGGGCGCCCGCCACCACGGTGATGGCTATCGCCCCCATCGACACCCAATACGGGGGGTTCAGGTCTTCGGGTTCGAACTGGTAGAGCATGATCCGCAAGGACACGATGATCGCCGACGCCGCGTACAGGAACACCCCGACCGACCACGCCATGACCGCCAGGACGGCCAACGCCTGCCGGGCTCCGGTGTAGTGATTGGCGAGTGCCCCGGCTGAGACCGCCACGGACTGGCTTGCCACCACCCAGATGAACCAGGTGCCGTTCGCGAGGGCGACCACCGGACGTTCCGAGCGGCCGACCACCGCGCTCCAGGGGATGACGTATCCCATCACCAGCCAGGCTGCGGCTGCCACCCCCAGCAGGACGGCGGTCAGTTCCATCCAGCCTTCGCCGGCCGCTCGCGTGCCCAGGACATTGGTTCCGGCGACGAACGTGAAGAACCCGAACGCCCGCATCGGTGCCTGGAAGTCGGCTGCCATCTCCGCCCGGTAGCGGATGAAGCGAACGATGCTCAACGCGACCAGGACGATGTAGGCCAACCCGGCAATGGCGAACAGGACGTAGGAGATCGCCATCCAGCCGCGCTGTTGCAATGCGACGGAGACGATCCCGCTGGCCATGACCAGCGCAAAATATCCTGGCGTCAGGGTACGGATGCTGTCGTTCACTCTGGCGGCGATGCCCATGGGGCAGTAGATTATCCACTTCCAGGACCGTGAAAAATCCATACGACTCTTCTATCTGGAAAGTCGCACGTCTTCTATCTGGAAAGTCGCACGGATGGCCGACGATCTGGAAAGCTGCCGGTGTGAACGTTCTCATTCAGGCCACTCGCGGCCCCGCACTGCCCCGCGCCCAGGTCTCGGTGGCCCGGCCGTTGGACAATACCGCCGTCCGGCTCCTGGCTTCTGGCCGCTTGGGCCAGTGGCAGGAGCTCAATGCGCAGGCCACGATCCCGCATTGCATCGAGCAGCTCGATACCAGTGGGGTGCTGGACAACTTCCGCCGGCTCTCCGGTGAACTCGACCCGGCCGCCGTGCCGTTCCGGGGGGAGGTTTTCGCCGACTCCGATCTGCACAAGGTGATCGAGGCCGTCGCGTGGGAGATCGCACGCAGCGGCACCGATGCCTACGACAGCTGGCTGGATCAGGTCATCGCGTTGCTGCAGCGTACGCAGGAAGCCGATGGCTACCTGATGACCGCGATCCAGGGTGGGCTGTACGGCCGGTGGGAAAGCCTGGAATCGGCGCACGAGATGTACGTGCTCGGGCACCTGGTGCAGGCGGCTGTGGCGTTGGCGCGCACCGCTGGCCGGCAGGACCTGCTGCACATTGCCCGGCGTTTCGTCGACCTGGTGGACGAGACATTCGGCGCGGACGGCGGCCGCCCGGGAATTTGCGGCCATCCCGAAATCGAGACCGCTCTGGTGGAGTTGTACCGGCTCACCGGGCAAGCCCGCTATCTGGCACTGGCGCAGCGGATGATCGACCTGCGCGGTACCGGGACCCTGCACCACGAGCAGTTCGGCTCCCGCTACCTGCAGGACCACGAACCGGTCCGTACCGCCACCACCGTCGCCGGTCACGCGGTGCGTCAGCTGTACCTCAATGCCGGGGTCACCGATCTGTACCTGGAAACCGGCGAGCAGGTGCTGCTGCAGGCGATGCAGGCGCAGTGGCGGGATGCTCATCAGCGCAAGATGTACATCTCCGGTGCGTTCGGCTCCCGGCACCGCGACGAGTCCTTCGGTTCCGCCTACGAGCTGCCACCGGACCGTGCCTACGCCGAGACCTGCGCCACCATCGCCGACATTCATTGGAACTGGCGCATGTACCTGGCATGCGGCGGCGGTGGGTACGCGGACACCATCGAACGCGAGCTGTACAACGCGCTCGCGGCGTCGACCGATGCCACCGGAACCCGGTTCTTCTACTCGAACCCGCTGCAGTCCAGGCCGGACAAGCACTCGGAAGGCAGCGCGCCCCGCGATCGAGTGCCGTGGTACTCCTGCGCCTGCTGCCCACCCAATATCGCACGCACGATCGCGCAGCTGTCGGCCTATGTGGCGGCCAGCACCGACACCCAATTGGTCGTGCATCAGTACAGTGACGCCGATATCGACCTACCCGCCCACCTGGGTCAGGGCGTCGTGAAGGTCCGTACCCGCTACCCGGACGAGGGTGCCGTCGAGATCACCGTGGACGGCGAAGCGCTCCCCGGCACGCAGTTGGCGTTGCGGATCCCCGCATGGGCCACCGGCACCACGATCGGAACGCAGCAGGCCGACGCCGACGGGTACCTGCGCGTGCCGCTGGCCGCCGGTGCCCGATTCAGCATCGACGTGACCCCACGCTGGACGCAGGCCCACCCGCGGGTGGATGCAACCCGGGGCTGTGTGGCGCTGGAACGCGGGCCGGTGCTGTATGCGATCGAACAGATCGACCTGCCCGATGGGATTGCCGTTGACGACGTCCGGGTGCTGACCTCCACTGCTCCGGCACTGGCGGATCGCGGGGTGCTGGAACTGGGGGCGGTAGCGATAACACCGCCGGACCCGCTCTATCGGGACACGGGCTCCGAGGTCTCGGCGTCGGAACCGTGGCGGCTGGCGGCGATCCCGTTCGCGACCTGGGGCAATCGAGGGCCAGGGGCGATGCGGGTCTGGCTTCCGGTGACCGACTAGCCCGGATCTGCGGGCAGCTGCATGCGAAAGTCGAGTCCGGCCGGTGGCGGCGTATCCGGGTTGAGCTGCTGCCACAGGGCAGTGAGCTCCCGGCCGCCTTCGGCGAGGTCGGCAACCTCCAGGTCGGGTAACAACGCCCGCGCCGCTGCCTGATCGCCCAGGGCTAGCGACGCCTGCGCTCGCAGCAGCCGCAGCCTGCCATGATCCAGGTCCGGCGCTGACGCCAGGGCGTCCAGCACCGCGTGTGGTTCGCCCGCCTTGAGCAGATGCTCACATGCTTCGGTCAGCAGGACCCGATTGCCCGGGTCGGCGACGACCGCGCGGGCGTACAACTCGGCGGCGTCGTCCTGGCCGTTGATCGCCGCCAGCAATGCCCGCCCCCGCAGCGCCCCGATCGGTGGCTGGGCGCCGGCCGATTCAGCGAGAGCGATAGCCGCCCGGTACTCCGATTCGGCATGCCTCAGGTTCTCGCGGACCTGAGCTCCGACCGCGCGGGCGTACCGCACCCACGGTTCACCGTCCCAGCACGACGCCGATAGCGCCTGATACCAGCGCTCCGAAACCGGCGGTATCAGCGGTCGCGGGGCCGCGGCGAAGGCGCCCACATCCGCAGTGACCAGCGCCAGAGCGGCTTCGGACTCGCCGGGAAGCACGGGAAAGGGCAGCGCGGCGGAAGGTAGTTCGGCCGCGCCGGCCCGCAACGCCAGCTCCACGCCACCCCAGCCCGAGCCGCTGTGCAGCGGCTGCGTGGGGGCGGCATCGGCGTGCTCGGCCAGCCAGCGCCGGTGGTGTGTGGCCAGCCGGTCTGGGCTGATCCGGCCCTGCAAGCAGCGCCGGGCGGCTGCCGTCGCCTCGGCGAATTCTCCCGAGGACGCCGTAGGGTCCAATTGCAGCCCGGTGAATGCCTCGGACCAGCAGACCTGCTGGTGGCCCCCGATGACATCGTGTTCCATCTGGGTGGTGCACCGGCCGGCCTGGATTTCGGCGTAGCGGCCCGCACCGCAGAGCCACTCCTGCCAGCGATTGCCACCACTGCCGGTACCCCAGTGAAACAGCTTGCGGCCACGCAACCCATCGGTCGCGGTCTGCCCGAACCCCGACCCATCGGGCTCGACTGCGGCAACGAACCGGCCCGGCGGCCGACTCTCGAAGAAGTAGTCCGCGGCATCGACGGCGCGGGCGGGATAGCTGATATCGGCATCCGGCGAATCCGGGTAGGGCACGCCGACCCGGTCCAACCGCCCGGAATAGTCGGTCCGCCAAGCATGGGTGGCGTCGCACAGCACCCTGGTGCCGGTGGTCTGCGGCACCGCGATATTGGTCCAGTAGTACAGCGGCTTGGGTTCCGGGTCCGGGTTGATCACCCGGGTGCTGGCCAGCAGCACCTCGCCGTCGAGGCTCAGGTCGACCTGCAAGATCAGGTCCCGGGTTCGTTCCCACTCCCACAACCGCAGGCCCGCGCCGGTCGCGGTCTGGATCTGCGCTGCGTGCACGTCGCGGCTGGTGTGGGTCCAATGCCCAGTGGAGCCGAGATTCCATTCGATCCCGCCCGCGAACCAGGCGTCGGTCAGACCGAGGTTTGCGAACTGCAGGGTTGGATTGACGAACAGCAATTCGCGCTCGCGGACATGGTCGTACAGCGACCACAGCCGGCCGCCCAGGCTCGGCAGCACCGTGGCGGTGAGCGCGGCATTGTGGAGCCGGATTGCGGGCAGGGTGATCTCGGTCAGTTCTCGCGTGTAGTCGCTCTGACGGGCATACGGCAACGGGCTGGACAGCCTGCCGAAGCGGACCCGTTCGCGCATGGCCGCATCGGCGCCGGTGCCGACGTCGATCGGTGGCAGCGCACGCATCGGGGTGAACGCCGGCAACGGACATGGCTGCCCAGGCGCCGAACCGGTCACGGTAATCGTGGTGAGGCTGGTGGTGGATTTCATCCGGGTCGGCTCTCTCGTCCCCCGCACACTGACAGAGGTGAGCGTGCCACAGATCGATGTCCTCGGGCTATCGGAAGCCTCGCCGGGGCAAAAGCCAATACGGTAGCCCCGTGCGTATTCGACGGTGGATCTCCAGCCTCTATTGGCGGTTCAGCCGGTGGACCCCGCATGCCGAGCCGATGCCGGAGCGCGGAGTGCTGATCGGCGCTCCGCACACCTCAAACTGGGACTTCGTGCTGATGGTGATGGTGAGCTGGCACATTGGCGTGCGGTTCCGGTTCCTGGCCAAGCAGTCGGTGTTCTTTCCGCCACTGGGATCGTTGATGCGCGCGCTCGGAGGCATCGCCGTCGACCGGTCGGCCGAACACGGCCTGGTGCAGCAACTGGTGGCGATGGCGGACCGCGGTGAGCGGTTCCTGCTCGTCATCACCCCGGAGGGGACGCGCGGGAGGGTGGAGCACTGGAAGTCGGGCTTCTACCGGCTGGCCCGCGCGGCACAGCTGCCGGTGATCATGGGGTTCATCGATCGCACCACCATGACCTGTGGTGTCGGACCCCATCTGGAGCTGACCGGCGACACGGCAGCGGACATGGATCAGATCCGGGACTTCTACGCCGGCAAGATCGGTGTGCGCCAAGGGCTGGAGACCGAACCGCGGCTGCGGGACGAACCCACCGGCTAGCGACTGATCAGCTGATCCAGAATCTGCGAGCCGACCCGCCCGAACGTCTCCAGGTCTTCTTGATCGGCGACCTGCAAGATGAGTGCTCGGGCGTACTGCACATGTGCTGGCGTGGCGATCTTCACCCGGTGTGCGCCGTCGTCGGTCAGCACCGCATTGGTGGCCCGGCGGTCCTCCGGCGCATTCTCGCGCCGCACCAATCCCTGCGCTTCCAAGCGGCTGACGACGTGCGACAACCGGGAAAGGGAGCCATTCGTCCGTTCGGCCAATGCGCTCATGCGCAGGGTCTGGTCGGGCGCCTCAGCGAGCATCGATAGCACCGTGAACTCGAAAAAGGTCAGGCCGGCAGCTTGATTCATCTGTGCATCGAGCGCGGCCGGTAGGCGTGCGAGCATTCCGGTCAGCGCCAGCCAGGTGCGCTTTTCGTCTTCTGTGAGCGTGTTTGTTTCCACCACGGGTTCCCCTCCCCGACGTATCCCCAATCCCCCCAATGGGCAAGCGTACGGTCAACTGACGCAAATTGCTGGATTTCCCATGGCGAGATTGGCCCGCAGGATCGGATGGCCTGGCCGCAGGTGTGCGGCACCGCGCCGCGATACCGTCGGTGGGTGACTACCTCGTTGCCGTTGGCCGTGCTGGACTTCGTGGGGATCGAGCACGGTGAAAGCCCAGCCGAGGCAATCTCCGGTGCGGTCGATGTGGCCCGCTCGGTGGAGGCGGCCGGATACCGGCGCTACTGGGTCTCGGAGCACCACAACATGACCTCGCTGGCGTGCAGCGCCCCCGAGATCCTGATCGCGCATGTTCTGGGACGGACCGAGCGGATCGCCGTGGGTGCGGCCGGGATCATGCTGCCCAACCACTCGGCGTTCAAGGTCGCTGAGACGTTCCGGACGCTGCTGGCCATTGGGCCCGGCCGGGTGGACCTGGGACTGGGCCGGGCGCCGGGGACCGACCCGTTGACCGCTCAGGTATTGCGGCGCGGCATCTCCACCGACCCGGCGGTGGATTTCCCCGACCAGGTGGCACAGCTGCTGGGATTCCTCGGTGACGGCTTTCCCGACGGGCATCCGCACCACCCGCTGGTGGCGGCGCCGGTGGTGGACGAACGCCCGGAGATCTTCATGCTGGGCTCCAGCGACTACGGCCCCCGGTTCGCGGCGGTCAATGGCATGCGCGCGGTGTTCGCCCACCACATGAGCCCGGAGCTGGCGACGTCGGCATTGGTCCAGTACCGCGAGCAATTTCGTCCGGGCGTGCAGCAGCATCCGTGGTCGTCGATCTCGGTACTGGCATTCGCCAGTGATGATCCGGACCAGGTGACGCTGTTCCGGGCCGGGTGGGCGTTGACGATGCTGAACCTTGCGCGGGGAGTGCGGGAACCGCTACGCCCTGAACAAGTGGCGGAGTTCGCGGCATCCCCGCTGTTTCACCAGGCCTCGGCGCATGAGCCCCGGATGGCTGTCGGCACCGCCGACGACGTTGTACGACAGTTGCGCGATCTGCAACAGCAAGGGCAGACCGACGAGGTCGTGGTGGTCACGCCGGGATTGAACCGAGCCCAGCGCATCGCCAGCTTCCAGGCCATTGCCTCGGCCTGGCCCAGGCACAGCTAGCCAGGCCCGCATCGACGCCGCCGCCAGCGCGGGTGAGGCTCGGATCCGTGGATCCAGGCTTCAGAGGATGATCCACAATGCGACCGCGACGATCAGCATCAGGCCGGCCGCAAAGCCTGCTGGTAGCAGGCTATTGGGCTGTGGTTGATCCACCGGTGTTGCCGGGCTGACGGGCGCAGGGGGTTCGGCCTGTGCCGGTGAGCCGACTGTTGCTGATCCTGCTTGACTGCGGGCAGGTCGTGCCGGCTCAGGATTCTCCGCGACGGCGTCGTCCAGGTCGGGCGCGTCGTCCTCGACTGCGATGAATGGTTCCAGCGTGGGCAAGGTCTGTAGCAGCGCGGCACTGGCAGCGGGCGAGAGGTGCAGCGGATCCGCGACTGCCCCAGCGGCCGTGTCGGTGTCATCGGCCGGCTCGGCTACGACATCGGCCACGATCACCGTGACGTTGTCCCGGGTGCCGACGGCCAGGGCTGCGGCAACCAGCGCATCGGCGGCGTCGCCTGGGTCCATGCAGGCCAGCATTTCCCCGATCTGCTCCGGAAGCAGGTAGTCGGATAGTCCGTCACTGCACAGCAGCAGTCTGTCGTCGGGTTCCAGTTCAACCGAGATCACATCCAGGTCCGGCCCGTCGGACTGATCGTCCAGGGAACGCAGCAGCATGGCCCGGTACGGGTGCGTGCGCGCCTGCTCCACGGTCAACTGGCCGGTATCGATCAGCCGTTGGACGTGGGTGTGATCGGTGGTGACCTGATACAGGGCCGACCCCCGCAACGCGTAGACCCGGGAGTCGCCGATATGCCCGACCGTGACGGTTCCGTTGCGGCTGACCACGGCCAACAAGGTGGTTCCCATCGAGTCCAGCAGCGGATCCGCCGCCGACATCTGCTCCAGAGCGGCGCGCGTGGCCCGCCCGGCATCGGTCAGTTGAGTACGAATGTCAGCGGTGGGGTCGTCGGTGATCTCGGCGAATACCCGCGCCGCGACGGTAGAGGCGACCTCACCGGCAGCATGCCCGCCCATGCCATCGGCCAGCACCAGCATGTGCGAGCTGGCCAGCGCCGAATCCTCATTGTTCGTACGAACCGCGCCGAGGTCGCTGCGCACCGCGAAGCGGAAGCTCACGTCCATGGCGTGTGTCCTTCGTTCAACTACATGACGGGTTGCATCGTTCACGATAGTGCGCGATCAGACCAACTGGCGCTTTTGCAGGTGGCGTAGTGCCAGCCAGCCGAGGGGAACACGGATCCAAAACGTCAGGACCCGGAACAGCACGGCGACCGAGGTGGCGGTGGCGGTGGTAATCCCGACGGTTCGAAGGCCCGTGAACAGGGCCCCTTCGACGGCGCCGATGCCACCCGGTGTGGGCACCGCCGACCCCACCGTATTACCGGTCAGGTACACCACCGCGAGGGTGGTCAGCGGCAACGTCACATCGAACGCGGCCAGCGTTGCCGCGAACGCGCTCAGGAATCCGGCGGTGATCAGCAGGTTGCCGCCGATGCCCATGAGCAGGCGCCGAGGTTGCCCGAGGACCCAGATCAGCCGCGGCAGCACCTGACGGATCGTCGGCCGGATCTTGGCCAGCAGCCAGCGGCGCAATCGCGGGATAGCGAAGAGCAGGCCGATCAGCGCTGCGATGGCAGCGAGGATCACCAGGATGATTCCCGACGGCAGCTGCGCGAATGCTCCCTGGCCACCGGTGAGCAAGACGATCGTCAGCAGCAGCAGCACCGTGGTGACGATCTGTGACAACTGCAGCAGCGCCACCGTGGCGACCGCCATCGGAGTATCCAAGCCACGTTTGTGCATGAATCGCAGATTGAGCGCGGCTGGTCCGACCCCGGCGGGGGCAACCAGCCCGATCACCGAGGCCGCCACCTGAACCAGGAGCGTGCGCCACAGTCCCAACCGGACCGGTGAATAGGCGACCAGTCCGAGCGCCGAGCCGAGGTAGGTGAGCAGCCCGAGACAGAACGCCGCTATCAGCCAGCCGACGTTGGCATTGGCCGCGTCCCTGACGATGGCTTCGAAATTGAGGGTCGTGAGCACGATCCAGGCCGCCGCGACCGCCACCGTGACCGTGACCACCGTGCGGGTGTTGAACCTGGTCAACTGCAGCAGCGGTACGGTCCCATCGGTATCGGGCAGGTAGGCGGCTACGGCGGTCCGCAGGTCTCTCATGGCGGACTTGTCCCGCCGGGTCTCGTTGCGGGTGTGCGGCGGGAGCGCCACGCTCTGCAGCAGCGGGGCCAGCGCCGCCAGCTGTTCGGCTCCGAGGGCTGCGGCCGCCGCAGCGCACGCTCGTTCGGCCCCGACCCGTACCGCGAACAGCGTCAGCATCTGCACCTGATCCAACCGTCTCGAAACGGTGGAGGAGGCGATGTCGCCCTGCTCCCAGCCGTTGAGGAACACCGAACCGGCCTGTCCGCCGTCGGCGATCAGCAGTACGGTTTCAGCAGAGAGGTTGCGATGCGATAGTCCGGCGGCGTGCGCGTGGCCGAGTTGTTGCCAGGCCTCGGCCATGACGCTGTCGGTGATCTGGTCGGAGCTGTAGTCGGACAGGCTCTGGGCGCCGTCCACGTGCTCGCCCAGCATCAGAATCGACTCCTCGGCGCGGGCGATCCCATGCAAGGCGGGGCTGCGTACGCCCGCGGCTGCGGCCGCATAGGTCATCAGCACGGCGTGGTCGGCCGCTTGCCGCAGCGAGACCGCATTGCGGCGTCCCAGGCCCTGCAATCGCAATGCCGACCAGGCCCAGGCCAGCATGCCGATCACCTGCCGGTCACGGTCCAGCACGACGGCGTCCCAGCGGTTGCCGTCGGTGTCCAGCACGGCGTAGACCCGGTTGGTCCCCTCCTGTTCGATCGCCACCGTCGCCGATTCCGGTAACTCGGCGGCGATTCCCCGGACCGCGGTGTCGGTGAGTGGTTCGCGTGCGGGCGGGGGCAGCGCCCCGTCCGGGTCGGCCTCGGCACCGGGATCGATGGCCGGCTCGGGCAGGGCCGCCGACGCCAGCGGGGAGCCGGTCTGCGGGTCGGCGATGGCATACCCGATCGGGGTGTCGCACACCACCGTGTCGACGCTCATCTGGTTCACATTCGTGCCGCTGCCGATGCGGACCACGCTCACCGGGTCGATTCCGCTGCGGCGGATGGCGGCCACCAGATCTGCGCCGCGGGCACGTTCGGATAGCACCCCGAACAGGTAGCGGGTGCCGAGTCCGACTGCCCGACCGATCAGTACCGAGACCAGGGCCCCGGTGATGGTGGAGGTGCGGGTGAGCACCGCTACCAGCATCACGATCCAGATCAGGTTCCAGGAAATGGCGATGATGCGGCTGCGATCACGCGTGCCGGTTGCGGTGAGCAGCGCCGAAAGTGCCGCCAGGGCCGGGGTGAGGGTGAGCACCCAGCCGCCACTGCCGTCGAGCTGGTTCTGCCAGATCCGCAGGCTGCTGGTCAGGCTCGGGGTGCCGAACGATTCGATCAGCCAGCTGGCCCCCCAGGCCAGCAGCGCAGCCGCCGTGGCGGCCACCAGCGCTTCGATGACCGAGCGCGGGTGCCGGCGCACCAGCCGTTCGGTGATCACCACCAGCGGCAGGATCAGCAGCAACCAGCCTTCGATGACGTTGATCGGCAACAACAGGATGCTGCGCACCACATCGATGACGGTCTGCAGCGGCGAGGCCTGCAGGTCCTGGATCACGCCGGACGTGGTGCGGTCGGCGTACACCCCGAGGATCAGCACCACCACGATTCCGACCAGTGAACCGAGCAGCAACATCAGGTCGACCGGCCGCCGCTGGCGCCGCATCGGGGTATCGACTACCCGAATGGCACGCCTGGGGGCGTTGGAATCCGTGCCGGGCATGCGACCGATCCTAATTCGCGCGCGGGCTCCATGGCCCGACGGCGCTCGCACGGTGTTGCTGCTGGCACCACCCTCAGCCTGGGGTGCTGATGCCCAGAGCGGCTAGCCACGTCTGCGGCAGGTAGGCGTATCCGACGAAAGCCGCGATATCGATCAGGGTATGCGCGATCACCAACGGCATGACCCGCCGTCGTCCCCAATAGAGGTAGAACAGCGCGAACAGCACGCCCATGGCAATGTTCGCGGCGAACGGGCCCCAGCCCTGGTACAGATGGTAGGAACCGCGCAGGATGGCCGAGACCGCCACGATCATCGCCGGTTTCCAGCGCAGTTGCTCCAGCCGCTCGATCAGGTAGCCGACTACCAGCACCTCTTCGACCAGCCCGTTCTTCAGCGCAGACAGCATCAGCACCGGAATGGTCCACCAATACGGATCGAGGGCGGCCGCCTCCACTGCGACGGTGATGCCCAGCGCGCGTCCGGCCAGGTAGATGCCCAGCCCTGGGACGCCGATCACCAGACCCAACGCGATACCCCACAGCGCATCCTGGCCGGGCCGGCGACCGTCCAGACCGATGCGCCGGACCGCGCTCCGGCCACCGTCGGAGAGCAGGTACAGCGCCAGCACCACTGGTACCAGCGCAAACAGCAACGACAACATCTGGTAGGTCAGGTCCAGATACGGGCGCTCTGCCTGGGAGGTGTTCAACGTGGCGGTCTGCTGACCGAGCGGGCCGCGGGTGAGGCGGTCGATGATGGCGACCACCGCATAGACCGCCGAACGGCCCAGGGAGAGCCCCATCACGATCCAGATCTCCACCGACAGTGCCCGGCGGCTCCTGGGGGCCGGTGCCGGGCCGGGCCCGCCGAGCTCAGCCATGGCTGCCTGCGGCATCCTCGACCTCGCGCCAGAAGCAGCGCGCTTGGGCGCGCCGGGCGACGTCGTAGCCGTCCCATTTGCTGGCGGGAACAGCACTGCCGGGTACCTCCCGGAATCCGCGCCGCTGGAAGAACTGGGCGGCGTTGTCGGAGACCGTGACCGCGAACAGGGCGTGTAGCCCCAGGTTGCGTGCGCGCGCCAGCAGCCCATCCAGTAGCAGTCCGCCGGCACCGGCGCCGGAGAACTCGCTCACCGTGATCAGGCCGGATACCTCGCCGACGCCCGCTCCGGCGTACGGTTCGGTTTCCAATCCAACCACCCCGGCCAGGTGCCCGGTGCGGACCACCCGGGCGCCCAGTCCGGTCACCGCCATCCGTGCGATCTCGTGGCGGGTACGGCCTTTCAGTACGCCGTCGGCGACTCCTTGTGCGACCAGTGCCTCCACCGCCGGGAGGTCGTCGACCCTGAGGTTGGCCAACTGCACGTAGCCCCCCAGCGTGAGCAGGGTGCCGCAGCCGTCGAAGGTCAGCAGTTCCAGTTCCAGATCTTCGGCCCGGCACAAGTTGACGCTTGCCGCCCCGCCGCGCAATGCGGCCTCTGCGGCCGGGAGCAGATTGCCGATACCGCGTTCGGTCAATTCAGCCAATAGGCCGGAGCGGTAGACCTGCAGATCGGCGAAGCTGCGTGGCGGATCGCCCCAGCCTCCTCCCGGGTCGGTGAGCACAACCTTGGCTGAGCGCAATCCCGCGGCGAGGAACCCGGCCGTCTCGGCGACACCGTCCGGATCGGCGGTGGCCAGCACCAGGTGCTCGTCGGCCACCTGGACCCATAGGTGTGCCATGCCCTCGTCCTGCCACACCGTGGTCGACTCCACGGCGGTGGGCGCGGTCGGCAGTGCCGATGCCAGGCGGGCGGCGTCCTCCGCGTCGCGAACCACCAGCACGAACCGGGTGTCTCCCGGCGCAAAGCCGGCGACCGTGCGGGCCACAGCCGCAACAGCCTGCTCGGTGAGCGTGGGCAGCGATACCACGATCGTGATGCCCCTGAACTCCTCCACGAAGAAGGCGCGCTCGGCGTCGGGGATGTCGGTTCCGGGGCTCCGAGGCGGCACTGGGCGCGCCCGGTGCGCCCTCGGACCTGGCGGTTGGGTGGCGGCCATGGGTTAAGTCTGCCGTGCCGTGTCTCCGTAGCCTCCGGACGAACGCGGCCTCACGGCCGGTATTCACCGAAATGGCAGCCGCGAGGCCGCGTTCGGCTGGGCTTTTCGTCCGCGAGGCCGCGTTCGGCTGGGTGGTTGTTCGGCTGGGTGGTTGTTCGGCCGGGTGGTTGTTCGGCTTGTCGAGTACTTCTTGGAGTCCACAAAGTCGTGCTTGTCATGAACCAGTCGATGTGTCAAACTGGTTTGCAACACAAACTAGACCGAATCGCAGAACCAGGAGCTGGTGTGACCGCACCCGAGGATGAGACGTTCACTCCGGAAGGCAACCCGGAGGATGCCGCAGCCATGCTGGCCGTGATCCGCGCTGAGCAGGAGCGCACCCGGGCCGCAACCGCTGTCAGTTCCACATTGCTGTTCGGTGTCTGGGGCCTGGCACTGCTGCTCGGATACCTCGTCCTCAATCTCGGCTACGACCCCGATACGTTCACACCTCGACCGCTCGCGTTCGCCGGCTTCGGCGTGCTGCTGATCGGTGCGATCGCGTTCACCATCGTGCACATCGTGCGCAAGTCGATCGGGATCCGGGGCCGCAATGCCGCTGCGGGAGCGATGTTCGGAACGGCCTGGTTCGTCGGCTTCATCATGTTGCAGCTCATCTTCAACGGCGTTGCCCGTGCGGGTGCCGAGCCCATCGTGATCAGCATCCTCGCCAACACCGGCAGCTTGCTGATCGTGGCGGTGCTGTACATGGCGGGCGCCGCGATCTTCTCCGAGTGGCGGATGTTCGTGCTGGGAATCTGGCTGGCCGCCGTCGGTGGTGCCGCCGCGCTGATGTCGCTGCCCGATTCCTACCTGCTGCTGGCGTTCGCCGGAGGAGGCGGCTTCCTGCTGACCGCCGTGATCACCCAGATCGTCAGGCGGGTGAAGGCCCGATGAGCATCGAGGATCTCGACCCGATCATCCACGTGCAGGCTCGGCTGCGCGTGGTGGCCACCCTGGCCGGTCTGGAGCCCGGGGATCGGATCGTCTTCACCCGGTTGCGTGACCTGCTGGACATGACCGCCGGGAATCTCTCCACCCATCTTCGCAAGCTTGAGGACGCCGGGTATGTCGAGGTCGACAAGACCTTCGAAGGCCGCAGTCCACTCACCTCGGTCGCGCTCTCACCGCAGGGGCGAATCGCGTTCGAGCACTACACCCAATCGCTGGAAGCCCTGCTGAAAGGAGCACTCGGATGAGCACCACGACCGTCACCCCCGTCACCGTTGAGCACGTTCACCGCAGCTTTGGTTCGGTGCACGCGCTGGACGACGTCAGCCTTGATGTCGAGGCCGGCCAGATCGTGGGAATGCTGGGCCCCAACGGAGCCGGCAAGACCACGCTGCTGTCCCTGATCAACGGGCTGCGCCGACCGGACTCCGGTGTGGTGCGCCTGTTCGGCCGGGACCCGCGTGAACCCGTCGCCAGGCAGGGTCTGGGCATCACGCCGCAGGAGACCGGGCTACCACCGAACCTGAAGGTCGGTGAGGTGATCGACTTCGTCAGCGGCCACTACCCGAACCCGATGCCGCGCGAGGAACTCATGGCCCGGTTTGACCTGGCCGACCTCGTCAACCGTCAAACCGGTGGTCTGTCGGGCGGTCAGAAGCGGCGCTTGGCTGTTGCGCTCTCACTGGCCGGGCGTCCCAGACTCGTGCTGCTGGATGAACCCTCCACCGGGCTTGACGTGGAAGGCCGCCGAACGTTGTGGGATGCCCTGCGCGAGTATCACGCCGAGGGAGCCACGGTCATCGTCACCAGCCATTATCTGGAGGAGATCGAGGCATTGGCGCAGCGGGTGGTGGTGATCGATGGCGGCAAGGTGCGTGCCGACGACGCACTGCCGGCCGTGATCGCGCAGGTCGCTTCCCATCGGGTCGTGTTCATCAGCCCAGCGGCACCGGTGCTCGACCTGCCGGGCGTGGCAGCCGTCAGCCAGGACCACGACCGGTACACCGTGCTGACGTCCGATTCGGATGCTCTCGTGCGCCGGCTCGTACACCAAGACATCCCGTTTTCCGGCTTGACGGTCCGCGGGGCCTCCCTGGAAGAGGCATTCCTGGCCCTGACCGATACCCAGACAGAGGAGGTTGCAGCATGAGTACCGCAACGACCACCGGCACCGTCGCGGCGGGTGCCGCATCTGCCGCCCCGAGTTTCATGCGGCTGGTGGCCCTGCACACGAAGTTCAACATCCTGGAGACCGTCCGCGTTCCCATTGCCGTGATCGGGAACCTGGTGTTCCCCACGCTGGCGATGTTCTTCTTCGTGGTGCCGCAGGAGGAGGTGACCGCCGACCCGACCTGGTCCCTGGTCGCAGTCGCCGGTCTGGCGATGTTCACCGTCATGAGCACCTTTCTGTTCAGCTTCGGCGTTGGCGTCGCCGAAGATCGGGCCTTGCCGTTCGACCCGTTCCTGCGCACGCTGCCCGCCGGGGCGGCTCCACGCATGGTCTCGCGGGTAGTCACCGCGTGCCTGTTCGCGTTGCTGGGGTTGGTTCCACTGGGCGTGACGGCAGCCGTTTTCACTAGTGCCGACCCGGGTCTGCTGCGGCTGGGGCTAGGGGTGGCGGTGCTGATGGCCGCCGGCCTGCCGTTCCTGATGCTGGGCCTGTTCATCGGCTACCGGCTCTCGAGCAAGGCGGCCATCGCAGTGGTGCAGGTGGTGCTGTTCCCCCTGGCCTTCGCCGGCGGGTTGTTCATGCCGGCGGAACTGTTCCCGGAGTGGCTGAGCAACCTCAGCGAGTACCTGCCCAGCCGGGCCGCGCGCGATCTGGTGATCGGAGCGTTCGCCGATACCGAGGTCTACTCCACTGCGATACCGGTGCTGGTGGCCTGGGGACTGATCTTCCTGATGCTGGCGGTGTGGGCGTACCGCCGGGATGAAGGACGCCGGTTCCGCTGAGCTGCGGACAAGGGGTTCAACGATGAACTACGACGTCATCGTCGTCGGCGCAGGAGCGGCGGGGGCCCCGCTAGCCACACGGCTGAGCGAGGATCCCGACCGCTCCGTACTGCTGCTGGAAGCAGGACCAGATGCGGCGACGAACGAGGCGTTTCCCTCCGATCTGCTGGATGTCTCGATCATGACCGGGGCGATGCCGGGGCACCCCAACAACTGGGGGTTCACCGCCAACCTGACCCCTGACCTGACCTACTCGGTCGCCCGGGGCAAGGTGCTCGGAGGGTCGACCGCGGTCAATGGCGCCTACTTCGTCCGCCCGCGCAACACCGACGCCCGGCGCTGGGCAGAGGCCGGGAATACCGAATGGGGACCGGACAAGCTGCGCAGGATGTTCCAGCAGCTTGAAGATGATCTGCACTACGGGCAGTCGGATCACCACGGCAGCGGGGGTCCGGTGCCGATCTACCGCGAACTGGATCATCCCTCGATGATCACGTCCACCTTCTACGCCGCCGCGCAGGAGCTCGGGTTCAGCTATGACCCGGACAAGAACGACATGGCGACAGTGCAGGGCTACGGGCCACTCACCCAGAATGCGGTGAACGGGGTCCGGGTCAACACCGGTATGGCCTACGTCAACCCGGTCCGGCCCTCCCGGCCGAACCTCACGGTCCGCGGCAATGCCCTCGTGCACCGGGTGATGATGCACGGAACCACGGCCGTCGGTGTCGTGGTGGAAACCGGTGGCGGGCGCACCGAGCAGATCGCCGGCGGTGAGATCGTGCTGGCTGCAGGTGCGATCAAGTCCGCGCACCTGCTGCTGCTCTCCGGCATCGGACCCGCTGGTGAACTCTTGTCCGCGGGAGTCCAGGTCGTGGTGGATTCACCGGCCGTCGGCAAAGGATTCAGCGACCACCCGGACATCTCACTCAATTTTCAGCCCTACCGTCGGCTGGACGAGCCCGATATCAAGCAGCTGTTCGAATGTGTGCTGAACTGGACCGCCGATGGATCGCACACCCCCGGAGACCTGGAGATACTGCCGATGCTGCGTCCGTTCGGCCGTGCCATGGCTGCTGGTGGGGCAGGGGTGGCCAGCACGCTGTCGCGTCCGATCAAGACGCTCAGGGGTTTGCGCGGGGTCTCGAAGAAGCGCCTGGCCCAGCAGGCTGCGCACGCTAACGACCTCAGCTTCATAGTCGCCGTGCAGCAGCCGGACTCCCGAGGTGCCATCACGCTGACCTCCGCCGACCCCCGCGACCAACCCCGGATCGACTACAACTACCTGCGCGAACAGCGCGATCTGGACCGGATGCGCGAAGCGCTGCGCACCGGAGCCGGGCTCTTGCGCGCCGAGGCGTTCACGGACCACGTCAAGGGGCTGACCGAGCTCGACGACGCGACGCTGGAGGACGATCGTGAACTCGACGCCTGGTCGCGTTCGCATCTGGGCACCGCCATCCACATGTCTGGCACTGCCCGTATGGGCGCCGACGGCGACCCCACCACGGTGGTGGATCAGTTCGGCCGGGTCCACGGGGTACGGAACCTGCGCGTCGCAGATACCTCGATCCTGCCCGACGTGCCCAGTCGTGGCCCGGCTGCGACCGCCGTGGTGATCGGCGAGGTGATCGCCGATCTCATGCGTCGGCAAGCCTGAGAGGCCCGTTTCGCCTTGAGTGAACCACGCTCAACTTTGGAATCAAGCAGTGCGCCGGGGCGTTCCATCCCATAGCGGCCGCCACTCCCGGTGGCCCGATGACCTCGAAGGAATCCACCATGGCCCTTGACCTGTACCGCACCGCCGACGCATTCGTGGCGACCCTGGATCTACCCGGCGTCGACCCCGCCAGCATCGATATCGACACCGATGGCAAGGCGTTGACCGTGCGCGCCGAACGCAGCCGCCCCGCCGGCGATGACATCCGCTGGCTTGTGCGCGGTCGCGGTGTCGGCAGCTATCGCCGGCGCTTCCCGCTTGGGGAGGGCGTGGACGCCGACGGCGTGCGCGCCGACTACACCAACGGAGTGCTCACCCTGACCGTGCCGCTGGCCGAACAGGCCAAGCCGCGCAAGGTCGAGGTGACGTCCGGGCAGACCGCCACCCCGGCCACTGCGCTCGACCAGGCTGCGTGAGCCGGTTCGCCTGCGCAGTCGTGCACACGCGATACCGGCCCCGGCCGCGACTCATCGTCGCAGCCGGGGCCGTGCCCGTGCGGGGTGACCGGCTAACGGCCGAATCTGCGCAGGCGCAGTGAGTTGGTAACCACCAGCACCGAGCTCATGGCCATGGCGAGCCCGGCGATCATCGGGTTGAGCAGCCCGAGCGCCGCGAGTGGGATGGCTGCGACGTTGTAGGCGAACGCCCAGAACAGGTTCTGCTTGATGATGCGCAACGTCGCCCGGGAGAGCTCGATGGCCGTGGGAACCAGAGCGACGTCCCCCCGGACCAGGGTGATATCGCTAGCTTCGATGGCAATGTCGGTTCCTGTGCCCATGGCGAGCCCCAGATCGGCCTGTGCCAGTGCCGCCGCGTCGTTGATGCCATCGCCGACCATCGCCACCGTCCGGTGCTGACCCTGCAACTGCTGCACCTGGTCGACCTTCTGTGCCGGTAGTACCTCCGCGATCACGGTGTCGATCCCGACCTCCGCGGCGACCGCCCGGGCCGGGGACTCGGCGTCGCCGGTGAGCAGGATCGGATCGGTACCCAGCACCCGCAACCGGGTGATGGCATCGGCGGAATCGGGCTTGACGGTGTCGGCCAACACCACCGCCCCCCGCAGCTGCCCATCCCAGCCGACGCTGACCACGGTGCCGTCGGCCTTCGGTGCGGCTCCGGCGTAGCCCTGTTCGGTGAGCCAGCTGGCTCGCCCGACGGCGACCTGGCGTCCTGCCACGGTCGCGCTCACCCCACGTCCGGCGTGGTTGGTGAAGTCGCTGACCTCAGGCAGGTTGCCGTCGTGGCTGGCCGCAGCCGTGATTGCTGCGGCGATCGGGTGTTCGCTGCGTGACTCCACCGCGCCAGCAATCCGCAGCACCTCATCGGCGTTCTCGGCATCGCCGTCCGGACTGACCAGCACCTCGACCACCGACATCTGCCCCCGGGTGAGGGTTCCGGTCTTGTCCAGCACGACGGTGTCGATGCCGCGTGCCGCTTCCAGGATCTCCGGGCCCTTGATCAGGATCCCCAGCTGTGCGCCTCGCCCGGTGCCCGCCAGCAGTGCCGTCGGTGTCGCGAGCCCGAGAGCGCATGGGCAGGCGATGATCAGCACCGCCACCGCCGCAGTGAACGCCGCCTGGATATCCGGCCCGGTCAGCCCGTCGCGAGCGCCGAGCCCGAGCCACACCGCCAGCGTTAGCACGGAAAGCACCAGCACGATGGGCACGAACACGTCCGAGATCTTGTCGGCCAGCCGTTGCACCGGTGCCTTGCCGGTCTGGGCCTTGGCGACCAACCGGCCGATCTGCGCCAGCGTGGTCGCTTCTCCGACCCGCTGGGCGCGCACCAGGAGGTGGCCACCGGCGTTGAGGGTGGCTCCGGTGACCTCGTCTCCTGGCCCCACTTCCACCGGAACGGGTTCGCCGGTCACCAGCGAGGCGTCGATGGCGGATTGGCCTTCCACGATCACCCCGTCGGTGGCCACCTTCTCGCCGGGCCGGACCGCGAACAGATCGTCCACGGCCAGGTCCGTGATCGGGATCCGTCGTTCGGTACGGGAACCATCGGCGGCCTCGGTGACCAGTGCGGCGTCCTTGGCCCCAAGCTCGAGCAGCGAGCGCAGAGCGTCCCCACTGCGACGCCGAGCGCGGTATTCGGCGTACCGGCCTGCCAGCAGGAAGGTCACCACCACCGCGGCCACCTCGAAGTACAACTCGGGGGTGCCGCTGTGCGCATCGCGCGGCAGCAACGCCGGTTGCATCCGCATGCCCAGTTCGCCTGCTCCTCCCAGCAGCAGCGCCCACAGTGACCATAGAGTTGCCGCGATGACTCCGATGGAGACGAGCGTGTCCATCGTCGACGAGGCATGCCGGGCTGCCCGGAATGCGGCCACATGGAACGGCCACGCGGCCCAGGTGGCAACCGGCAACGCCAGCGCGGTCACCAGCCATTGCCACCCGGTGAACTGCAGCGCCGGGATCATCGACAGGGCAACCACCGGCGCGGTCAGGATGGCGGCCACCCACAGCCGGTTGCGCAGCATCCGGCCGCGGTCGGTGGTGGCGGACTGCGAGTCGTCGCCCGGGTCGGAAGGGGCTGGCCGTTGATCACCGGACTGCGGTTCGCCTTCCGCGGTGACGCCTGGGCCCGCAATGCCGGGTTCGGCGGTGCTCGCGACCGAATCCCGGACCACGTGTGCGCCGTAGCCCGCCTTCTCCACTGCCGCGATCAGATCGGCGGTCACGGCCTGCGCACCGGGTTCGAGCTGAACGTGTGCCGATTCCAGCGCGAGGTTGACGGTGGCGGTTGCGCCGGGGATCTCGCCGAGCCGTTTCTCCACCCGGCCCACGCAGCTGGCGCAGGTCATCCCCTCCACCGCGAGCTCAACCTCACGCTGTTGCGGTGCTTCGGTCACCGCCGCCGAGTCCCGGACCACATGGGCGGTGTACCCGGCCTTCTCGACGGCGGCGACCAGCTCTGCCGGATCGACGTCCGCGCCGAGTTCGACGTGTGCCGATTCCAGCGCGAGGTTGACGGTGGCGGTTGCGCCGGGGATCTCGCCGAGCCGTTTCTCCACCCGGCCCACGCAGCTGGCGCAGGTCATCCCCTCCACTGCCAGGTCGACTTCACGACGTGTCGGTGGGGCGCTGGTCATCAGACTCCTCGATCTCGAGTGCGTATGGGTGTGATTAGCGGATGCCGACGACGCTGTATCCGGCGTCGTCGATGGCGGCACGGGCGGCATCGACGTCCAGCGGCTGATCGCTGACGACGACCACCGGGGAGTGCTCGCCGGCGTGCAGATCAACGGTCACATCGGTGACTCCTGGAAGTGCCTTGAGCGCATCGGTCACGTGTGCCGCGCAGTTGCCGCAGGTCATGCCGTCGATGTCGAGAGTGGTACTAGTCATGAGTTGTGATCTCCTTGATTGTCGGTTAAGAACGGACCAGCCGGGCGATGGCGGCCGAGGCTTCGGCAACCTTGTCGGCCCCGGCTTCGGGGGAGCTGCGGGCGGCATCGACGACGCAATGGCTCAGGTGGTCGTCCAGCAGGCCCAAGGCCACGGCTTGCAGGGCCTTGGTGATGGCTGAGACCTGGGTCAGGACATCGATGCAGTAGGTGTCCTGCTCGACCATGCGTGCGATACCGCGGACCTGGCCTTCGATGCGTCGCAGCCGCTTGAGATAGGCGGCCTTGTCCTCCTCGTATCCATGGTGTGCGTGATCGGAGGGTGCGATATCCGTGGTGCTCATAGTGCGACTATACCCCATAGGGGTATGGAGTATGCTCGGAATGGTTCGATTACGATTCGGGCACGAGGTGTCTCGGTTCGGTATCGATCGCCGGTTCTCGGTGATGTCGTTGCCTACGGTGTCCCCATGGGATGGCTCCGGGTCGCAGGTGCGGCTGCCGCAACCGTGCTGGTATCGGTACTCGGGCTCGCTGCGTTGCCACCGGCCCAGGCTTGCGCGTGCGGTGGCCTGGTGGCTGCCGACGGCGTCGATATCACGGTCAGCGGCGAAAACGCGGTCCTCAGCTGGGATGGCACCACCGAGCGGATGGTGCTCTCGATGAACACCCTCACCGATAGCGCCGACGCCGCCATCCTGATCCCGACGCCGGCACCCGCCGAGGTCACGCTGGCCGAAGTCGGCCTGTTCGCGGAGCTGGAGGACCTGACCTCCCCGGAGGTGGAGATCGACTACCGCTGGTGGCCGGACCTGATCGTTCCCGCGCCGCAATCGCAGAGTGCGCCGAGTCCGCCGGTGGTGTCGGTGCTCGATTCCCGCCAGCTCGGCGACCTCGAAGTGAGCACGCTGGCAGCCAGCGACGCCAATGCACTGTCCGCGTGGCTGGCGGCCAACGGCTATGTGATGCGCGACGGGCTCTCCGATGCCCTGGTGCCTTACGTTTCCGAGGGGTGGTACTACCTGGCCGTCAGGCTGACCACGGACGCGGCGAACCTGTCCGGGGCGCTGCAGCCGCTGGACATCACCTTCCCGGCCGAGCGCCTCATCTACCCGATGCGGCTATCGGCGGCGGCCACGGGGGAGCAGTCGGTGCGGATCTACGTATTCGCGGACACCCAGATGCAGCGCGTGGATGAGAGTTCCGAGACCGGCGAATCGTCCATGTACTTCGCCGGGGAGATCTCAGCCAGTTCGGTCAGTTCTGACACCCTGGTGTCGATCATCGGCGAGAACCCATACCTGACGGTGCTCGATCAGTACTTCGATGATCCCGGCAGCGAGATCGTCTCCGACTTCCAGTTCGGGCAGGCCCCCTCCGACACTCCGTTCCGCCAGACCACCACCGTGGTGCAGATGCGTGAGATCGGCGGATTGCCCGCTGGCCCGGTGCTGACCATCAGCGGCATGTTGCTGGTGTTGATCGGGACGTTGACCATCTCGGGCATCCGGCGATACCGGCGGCGTCATCGACCCGCCGACTGGTGAGAAGGCCGGATCGGCCCGTTGTCCGCCGCGCCGAGGTCGGTCGGTCAGTCGAGGTGGCGAACCAGCGAGGCGGCCAGGCCGGTGTAGTCCGCCGGGGTCAGTGCCAGCAACCGCTGTTCGACGTCGGCGGGTAGCGCCAGCCCGGTGATGAAGCTGCGCATCCCGTCGGCATCCACGCGTCGTCCGCGGGTCAGTTCCTTCAGTCGCTCGTACGGATCGGCCATTCCCTGCACGCCAGCGACCCCGAGCGCGCGCATGGCCGACTGCACCGCCTCCCCGAGCACCTCCCAATTGGCGTCGAGGTCGCGTGCCATGGCTGCGGAATCGATATCCAGCCCGGCCAGGCCGCGGCGGACGTTGTCGATGGCCAGCAGGCTGTGCCCGAACGCCACGCCGATGTTGCGTTGAGTGCTGGAGTCGGTGAGATCACGCTGCAACCGGGATGTCACCAGCGTGGCGGCGAGAGTATCCAGCAGCGCGCAGGAGACCTCCAGGTTCGCCTCAGCATTCTCGAATCGGATCGGGTTCACCTTGTGCGGCATGGTGGAGGACCCAGTCGATCCCTGGGCACTGAGCCGTTGGCTGAAGTAACCGAGTGAGATGTAGGTCCAGACGTCGGTGGCCAGGTTGTGCAACACGCGGTTGAAGCGAGCGATGTCGGAATATAGCTCAGCCTGCCAGTCATGGCTCTCGATCTGGGTCGTCAGCGGGTTCCAGGTCAGCCCCAGACCCTCGACGAAGGTGCGGGCCACCTGCTCCCAGTCGGCCCGTGGCACCGATATCGCGTGTGCGCCGTATGTTCCGGTGGCGCCATTGATCTTGCCGAGGAACTCGCTCCGGTCGATCCGGGTGAGCTGGCGGCGCAACCGATGCGTCAGCACGGCCAGTTCCTTGCCCAGCGTGGTGGGGGTGGCGGCTTGACCGTGGGTGCGCGAGAGCATCGGCACTTGCGCGCTCTCGCGCGCCAGGTGCGCCAGGTCATCGGCCAGGCCGGAGGCCGCGGGCAGCCAGACATTGCGGGCGGCTCCGGCGATGGTCACCGCGTAGGCCAGGTTGTTGATGTCCTCCGAGGTGCAGAAGATGTGCACGATCTCGGCGGCGCTCGGGAGCACGGTGTCCTGGCCGAGGACGTCGGGTGCCGATGACAGCCGCCGTTTGAGGAAGTACTCCACCGCCTTCACGTCGTGCCGGGTCTGCGCCTCGATCTGCGCCAGTTCGGCGATCTGCTCGCTGCCGAAGTCGTCGACGACGGCGCGCAGGTAGGCGATCTCGGCGTCGGAAAGCGTCGGTGCGCCGGGTAGCACCGACTGGCTGGTGAGGTGGATCAGCCACTCCACCTCGACATGCAGCCGGGCCCGGTTGAGTGCCGCCTCGCTCAGATAGTCCACCAGCGCTGCGACCACTGGCCGGTAGCGGCCATCGAGTGGTCCGAGAGCGATGGGGGGTTCGGCGTCGGCGAGTGAAGTGCGGGTCACGCGCCTATCTTTCCAGGCCGGTCCGGATGTCCCTGTCAGGCCGGTCGCGGCGGCGTCCACGGCAGGTGCGTCGCCGCTCAGGCGTAGGGTGCTGCGGCATTGACCGCCGCGTCGGCGTACGAACCCCCGAACAGGACCGTGTGCACCAGCAGCGGATTGAGTTGGTGCAGGGCCACTCGCTGCTGCCAATCGGGCGCCAGCGCCGAGACGTGCTGATACCCGGCGAGGATCTCCGGCAGGTGCGGTGCACCGAACAGCGCCAGCATGGCCAGGTCGGCTTCAGCATGGCCGCCGTGTGCGGTCGGGTCGATCAGTACTGCCTCGCCGGTGCTCGGCCACAGCACATTGCCGTTCCACAGATCGCCGTGCAGCCGGGCTACCCCAGGCACCAGTGCCGGTTGCGGATGGTCCAGGTCGCCGTCGAATAGCCGGGCCACCACAGCCTCGATGGTGCCTTGGCCAGCATTGGTCAGCCGGCCCTGCTCGACGGCGTGGCGTAGGTACGGCAGCACCCGGTGCTCGGCATAGAACGGTCCCCACCGGCTCGGCGCGGGTTGCGGCGGTGCCAGGTGCAGCCGGCCCATGAACAAACCGGTGCTGCCGGGGACGAAGCCGTACCCCGGCGCACCGGCGGCGTGGGTGCGGGCCAGGCTTTCGCCGAAACGGTGGGCTTGGCCGGGAGTCGGAGCGTGGCCGTCAATGTGCTCCAACAGCAGCAACCCGGGTTCGGCATGCAGCACCCTCGCCGTGTGGGCGCCGCCGCTGGCCTCGGCCAGCCAGGCCAGCCCGGCCGCTTCGAACAGCGCCGCGTCCGGGTGCGGGAAACGAGTCTTGCTGAAGGTGCGCATGCGATGGCCTACCCGGCCAGCTGGCTGCGCACATGAGCCACGATGCCCGGAGCTGCCGCCCGCAGCTGGTGGTAGACGCTGGTGAAGTCTGCCCGGGTGCCGTAGAACGGATCCTCGACGTCGAGATCGTCCTCGGCGACCGCCTCGGCGTCGAACGAGCGCAGTAGCCGGATCTGCGGGTGCTGTGTGAGCTGCCGAAGTTCGTGCAGATGACCGCTGTCCAGGGCCAGGACGAGGTCCATCCGCTCCATGTGGGCAGCATCGACCTGCTGGGAGCGGTGCTGGCGCAAGTCCAGGCCGTGGTGGTAGGCCACCGTGATCGCCCGTGAGTCGGCACCGTCACCGACGTGCCAGGCGCCGGTGCCCGCGGAACAGATGTCGACCTGGTCGGCAAGACGGGCCTGGTCGAACGCCTCACGCAACACCACTTCGGCCAGGGGAGAGCGGCAGATGTTGCCTGAGCACACGGCACAGATCCGGTAGCTGGTCATGTTCGCCATTGTCGCGCGAGTTGGTGCATCCCTATCCACAGCCTTGCCCGGCGATGCCCGGTTATCCACGTTCGTTCGGCAGTGCCCTGCGCCCGCGCCCATGTGCCACCTAGCTTCGAGCACAACCAGGACGTAGGGAGGAACGCACATGGGGCTTGCGGCGAGGGTGTTGGTGGTCGCTGATCGATTCGATCTGATCTCGGTCAAGCTGGGCAGCGCCATTCCAGATGACTGGACCGGATCAGCCGCCACTGGTTACCGGTTCACCGTTGGCAGGCTGCAGTCGCGGCTGGCGGGTTTGGCGGCCTCCGCCAGGGAGGCTGCGGTGATCACCGACACCCACGAATTCGAGCTCGATGCCGTGCGGGTGATGAAGACATCGGCGGAAATGACCTCCGGATGAGTGACGAACTGGTCGTCTATGGGGCTCCGGTGGGCGGTGGCGTGCAGGTCACCGTCACCACCGAGGAGCTGTCTCGACGGGCATTTCAGATCCGGGCCCTGGCCGAGGAGGTCCGGATCCAATCGGTGAACCTGCGCGATGTTGCCAGCGCGGTCTCCGGTGCCGCTGAGCCGACGGTCAGCGGCGCTCGTGCGGTGCCTGCGCTGGAGCAGGTCGCAGTGCAGGGCGACGATGTGGGTGTCGAGCTCGATGAGCTTGCCGCACGCCTGGATGCAGCAGCGGCCGAGTACGAGGAGACGGAGAGCGCGTTCCAGAATCAAGTCTGGGATGTTCCCCGGCCCCCGCGCCTATGGGTGCTGCTGAATCCGGTTGAGTTCATCGCGGGCCGGGTCGGCCAGGCCTCCGCGGATGCGGTTGCGCACGGCCAGGCGCCCTGGGCGTTCACCCGAGCCGGGTCGGGCATGCTGCTCGAGGAGGGATTGTGGGCGATAACCGGCATCGATGAGCCGATCCCGGTCGTCGGCGCCGCGGTTGCCGGGTTCCTCGGACGAACGGTCTCCGATGATGTGGAAGTGACCCAGGTTCCGACGCCTGCGGGCGTGGAGCCGATCGGTGGGATCCAGCATCTGGCCGAAGCGATCGGCGGGCTCGGGCCGCAGAACCCGGAGGGAGACGGTGTGGCCCCGGGGACGATCCGAATCGACGAGGTGACCAAACCGGATGGCAGCACCGGTTGGGTGGTGCTGATTCCCGGGACGCAATCGGGCTGGGACAGTGAGAATCCGCTTGATTGGGCGACCAACCCCGAGGCGATGATGGGGGCGACCACCGCCGGATCGGCCATGGTTGCGCAGGCCATGCGCAATGCCGGAGTCCAACAGGACGATCAGGTGGTCATCGCCGGGCACTCCCAAGGCGGGATGCTGGCTATGAACGTGGCCAATGAGGTCGCTCAGGAGTTTTCGGTGGACCAGGTGGTGACATTCGGCTCGCCCACCGGGTTGCTGGATGCTCCGCCCGGGGTGGAAGTGCTGAACGTCGAGCATGTGGAGGATCTGGTCCCCGGATTGGACAATGCTTCGAACCCGGTCGATGAGGATCGCACCACCGTGGAGCGGGATCTGCATCTGTCCGATGACCCGGAAATTGCCGAAATCTCGGACACCGGCGGCAGTCACGGTCTTGATGCCTACGCCGATACCGGCCGACTGATCGATGATTCCAGCGACGACGCCATCACCGACTTCCTGGATCCGCTGGCGCCGATGTTCTCACCGGACGCCACCGTGGAGAGCCACTACTACCAGGGCACCCGAGTGGGCTGAGCGGCTCCGGTCAGCGCCGGTCGCGCTTCTTCTCGGGCAGGACCACCGACAGCACGGCAGAGGTGATCGAGATCAGCAGGCCGGCGACCACCGCATCCCAGAAGCTGTCGACGGTCAGGCCGAAGTCGGTGAATCCGCTGATCCAGCTGGTGAGCATCAGCATCAGGGCGTTGACCACCAGGAAGAACAGCCCCAGGGTGAGGAGATAGACCGGCAGGGCCAATACCTTGACGATCGGCTTGATCACCTGGTTGACCACGGTGAAGATCAGCGCGATGACCCCGACCAGCAGTGCGGTGTTCAGTGCGGGAATCTCGGTCTGGGGGATACCGGCGCCGGCGACGATGTCCACGCCGTCGACAAGCTTGGATGCCACCCACAGCGCAAGTCCGTTGATGGCCACTTGAACGATGAATCGGAGCATCGTGCGATCGTCTCATCGTTTCCCGGGTGCGGAACAATCTTTGGCAAGCTGTGCATATGGGCATTCCCGGGCCGGCGGCTCACGACCAGGCGCAGTCAGATCCGTCGTCGCCGGGGGGTGTCCGGTTGCGTGCCGCGCTGGCGCAGCTCCCGGCGTACGTGCCAGGGGCCAGTGCACCGAATCCCGGGGTGTTCAAGCTGTCCTCGAATGAGGTTCCTGAGCCGCCGCTACCAGCGGTGCTCGCCGCTATTGCGGATGCGGCCGAGGATGCCAATCGCTACCCGCAGATGTATGCCGACCGATTGACCGGTGCGCTCGCCGACCTGCATGGCCAGGTACCGGATCGGGTGCTGGTCGGCAACGGCTCGGTCGCCGTCGCGGAGTTGATCGTGCGCGCCATGTGCGAGCCGGGCGAGGAGGTCGTCTACGCGTGGCGGTCCTTTGAGGCCTACCCGATCATGGTGGCTGCGGCCGGAGCGGTCTCGGTCCAGGTGCCGCTGACCGGTGACCACGCCCACGATCTACCGGCGATGGCGGAGGCGATCACCGAACGCACCCGCATGGTGATCGTCTGTACCCCGAACAACCCGACCGGTGTGGCGATCTCGCACAGCGCACTGGTCGACTTCCTGCAGGCTGTGCCCACCGATGTGATGGTGCTGCTCGATGAGGCGTACGTGCACTTCGACCGGTCGGCCGATCCCATCGACTCGCTCGCGCTGCTGCCGGCCTACAAGAACCTGGTGATCCTGCGAACCTTCGCCAAGGCCTACGGACTTGCTGGGCTGCGCGTGGGCTACGCGATCGGTCGGCAGCGGTTGATCCGGGTACTGCGCAGCGCCTCGACGCCGTTCGGGGTCAACGCCCTCGGCCAGGCGGCGGCGCTGGCAGCGCTCACGCAGCCGGACCAGGCTGACGCCCGGGTGCAACGGGTGGTGGCCGAGCGGGTGCGGGTGGTGTCCGAGCTGCGCAGGCAAGGCTGGGATGTGGGCGACCCGCAGGGCAACTTCTACTGGCTGCCTCTGGGCGATGCCACCGGCGCGTTCGCTGCCGATGTGCTGGCGGCCGGTGCGACGGTGCGGCCATTCGCCGGTGATGGCGTGCGGGTCACGGTTGCGGAGCCGGAGGCCAACGACATCGTGCTTGAGGTAGCCGCCCGCTGGGCCGCCCGAGCCTGACCGGTGACCGGTGACCGGTGACCGCTGAGCGCGCCTCCCCCCGCTGAGGTAGTTCTCCTGCGCTGAGGTAGGACCGCGCCCGTGACTACCTCAGCCGCGGCGGACTACCTCAGCGGACGGGGGAGGCGCGCTCCGCGGACGGGGGGCGGCGGACTCAGCGGACGGGGAGATGCTGAGGGGAGACATGTGTCACAGTTCCACTCAACTTACGCTGCCGT
>JBKDZO010000004.1:0-26826 GCA_047971285.1 Beutenbergiaceae bacterium
GCCTCCCGGATACGTCGGATATGAAGAGGGCGGTCAGCTCACCGAAGCGGTGCGGCGCCGACCATACAGCGTGGTGCTGCTCGACGAGGTGGAGAAGGCCCATCCGGAGGTCTTCGACATCCTGTTGCAGGTCCTCGACGACGGTCGGCTGACCGACGGGCAGGGGCGCACCGTCGACTTCCGCAATGCCATCCTGGTGCTCACCTCCAATCTCGGCTCGCAGTTCCTGGTCGACCCCAGTCTGGACGATCAGGCCAAGGGCGAGGCGGTGATGAGCCTGGTTCGCAGCTCGTTCAAGCCGGAATTCCTCAACCGCCTCGATGAGGTGGTGATGTTCGATCCGCTGACGGTCACCGAACTGGGTGCCATCGTGGATCTGCAGGTCACCCGTCTGGCGCAGCGGCTGGCGGATCGGCAGCTGGAGCTGGAGGTCACCCCGGCCGCCCGTGAGTGGTTGGCGCTGGAAGGGTATGACCCCGCCTACGGGGCCCGGCCACTGCGGCGACTGGTTCAACGGGAGATCGGTGATCAACTCGCCAAGCTGCTGCTGGCCGGTGAGGTCGCCGACGGCGGACGGGTGGTCGTGGACCGGCCGGTTGAGCTCGATGCCACTGGCCTGGTGGTCACCGCCGGGACGAATCCGCCGGCCTAGTTCACCGGGTCGGCGGTGATCGGTCCGGCATCGGCGCGCAGCAGGCACAGCACCCTGGAGTTGCCGGTGGCCCACCCAGCTTCAGAGGGCACCAGGTACCACGGCACGAACGAGGCGTCCCCGGCATCCAGCGCTTCGACGTCTGCGGTGCAGGTACTCGCCGCCAGGTCGGCGAGGGCTGCCTCGCCGGGAAAATCACCGCTCTGCTCGTGGGTGCTGACCACCTGTGCAATGTGCTCGGTGGCGCACGGCACCACTTGGATCTCGCCGACCTGCGTCGCCGGTGGCAGGGTGGCGATGCAGTTGCCGACCGCCAGATTGGCCGATGCGATCGTGGTGGCCTGCTCGATATCACCCTCGACGGGGCGCTCCAGGGCGCGGTCCACGGTGCCGTTGAGAGTCAGGGCGGCCGCCGCCAAGCCCCACCCGGCGGTGAAGAGGGTAGCCAGAATCACGGCGGTCCAGGCCATGCCCACGCTGCGGGTGCGGCGTTGTTTAGCTCGTCCGCGCGCCACCAGTCCCAGCGCGATCCCCACCGGGCCCAGTGGGGCTGTGGCGAGCCCGGCTACGGCCAGCGGTTCGATCGGCTGCTTCGGTGGTGTGGGGAAGCTGAACTGACCGTAGTTCGATTGCGGGTCGGCAGCGGCCGGTGCTTCAGGGCGTTGGCCGTACATGCTCTGCCCGGATGGCGGGCCATAGCTGGGCTGCGGCGGTTGCGGGACCGGTGGCACCCCGGGCACACCGCCCTGGGGTGGTTGCGGCATCGCGGGTGTGGGGGGCTGGTAGCCGGGTATGCCAGGGGGTGCGATGTAGCTCGGGGCCGGAGGGTTGACCGGTGGCGGGGCGTACGCGCCCGGCGGTGCCTGCGGTGCGGGCTGCGGTGCCGGTGGTGCGGCTTGTGGCAGTCCCGGGTTGCCCCAGCCACCGGTCGTGTTCGGCGGCGATATCGGCCCGCTAATGGGCGGGGCGGGCAGCGCCACCGTGGGGTCGGAACTGCCTGCCGCAGGCCAGGCGGCTGGTGCGTCGGATTCGGGTGCAGGTGCCGGGGCGGCTTGGGCTGGTTCGGCTGGTTCGGCTGGTTCGGCTTGGGCTGGTTCGGCTCGGGCCGGTACCTGCGGGGAGGAGTCGGCGTTCTCGGCGCCGGTGGCTTGCTCGGACTGCTCCACAGGGTCGCCGGTGCCCGAAGATGGTGGAACTGGCGGTTGGCCCATGCCTGGCAGCCTACCTGCGGCGACCGGCGCCACCGGCCCAACGTCCGGCTCCGCTCCTGTCGAGTTCGAACTGTGGTGCCGAGACCGAACCGTGCACAGTTCGGTTTCGGCTCGGAGGTTCGAATGCGACGGCGGGGGGCGTGGGTGCGGGTCCGCGACCGGTGGTGGGTGGCTGCGGCTCAGTGCGGGGATGCGGGCTGGTCGGTGTCCATCAGCACATCGAGCACGACGGGCACGTGGTCCGAGGCGCCGGCGCCCTTGCGTTCATCGCGATCTATCCGGACCTCGTGCAGCCGGTTTGCGAAGGCCTCATTGCCGAAGGCCAGGTCGATGCGCATACCGCGGTTCTTGGGGAACGCCAATTGCTGGTAGTCCCAGTAGCTGTACTGCCCCGGTGTGGCAGCTGCGGTCAGTTCGGTGAAACCGGCGTCGGAGAACTCGCTCAGCGCTCGGCGCTCCGGCTCCGAAACGTGCGTCTTCCCGGCCAATGCACCGGCATCCCAGACATCGTCGTCGGTCGGGATGACGTTCCAATCCCCGACGATCACCGTTGGCTCACCAGGCCAGTCGGCAACCGCGCGGCGCAATCCGGCGAGCCAGTTCAGCTTGTAACGGTAGTGCGGGTCATCCAAGGCGCGGCCATTGGGTACGTACACGCTCCATACCCGCACGGCGCCGCAGGTCGCTGCCAGGGCCCGTGCTTCTAGCGTCCCACCCCAGGTGGGCTGCCCCGGGAAGGAACGTTCGACGTCGGCCAGTCCTACCCGGGACGCGATGGCGACCCCATTCCACTGGTCGAGACCGACGTGTGCCACCTCGTAGCCGTAGGCCTCGAAACTCAGGTAGGGAAAGTCGACATCAGAGCACTTGGTCTCCTGCAATGCCAGGACATCGACCTGCGAGCGGTCGAGCCAAGCCGTGACCCGTTCGGCCCGTGCCCGAATGGAGTTCACGTTCCAGGTGGCGATCCGCACCCGACGACGTTACCGCCGACCGGCCTGCTGCGGCGTGCTCGAATGCCTGCGCCGCTTCCGAACAGGTCCGAAAGCGGCGCAGCCTACCGAGGTTGTGGCCTAGCCGGCCCAGGTGAGGGTGTTCGAGGTGGCTATCAGGGTGATGATGACGCCGTTGATGATGCCGCCCAGGTACGGATTGTTGGTGACCCGGTAGATCTTGCGCGAGATGATCGTGCTGACCGGCAGGATCACCAGCAGTGGGAACAGCCAGATGGCGTACATGTTCGCCGTCGGAATTGCCAGGTCGCCGGTGGCGAAGAAGGTGAAGTACTGGATCGGAAGCAGGATCAACGCGGGAGCCGCATTGAATGCCGCCAGGATGGCCGTGTTCACCCACTCACGCTCCTTGGCACTCTTGGTGACCCTGATGAAGTTGATCGAGTTCGCACCGATTGACGCGACCACGTAGAACACCAGCAGCAACAGCATGGGCGGGAAGAGCGAGACCCAGATGATGCTGGCGGGGAAGGCCTTGATCGCCAGGACCCACAGCCGGAAGTCCGTGGTGAAGAAATAGTCGGCCAAGAACACGCACGCGAAGGCGAACACGACAGTGGTCAATGCCAGCAGCACCGTCTTACCCACCTGCTTCCACGGCATTGCGATGCCGATCTCCGCGAGGGTCCGGCCGCGGGGCTTGAGGTAGGCGAAGTAGAACGCGATCAGGATCGCCGCCGAGAACGCTGCGACGGACACGGCCCAGAAGCTGATCCCTGACGGAGAGGTCTGCAGCCATGGATTCGGGGCGGTGGCGTGGCCGGGAATGGCATTGAGGATGGGCACGTAGATCAAGGTGGCGAACGCTGCCACCGCGATCAGCGAACCCCAGAACCAGGTCTTGCCCAACCTGTCGGTCTCGCGGATCGTGACCTGCTGCGGTGCTCGCAGTGAGGAGAAGAAGCGGGTATGCAGCATCATCACGGTGAAGGCCACCACGAACATTCCGAAGCCGATCAGACCGATCCCGTTGAAGAATGCCTTCCACTGCCACACCTGGCTGGTGGCAGCGATCGGTTCCGGAGCCCCGAGTGCCTGATCGAAGAACTCGATGGTGGCGGTGGTCGACCGGGCTGAGAAGTGGGACCACGGGTGTGTGATGGGCGGGGTGTAAATGACGCGCATTGCGTCTTCGCCGTCGATGGTCTCGGTGTAGACGGTGTTGGCTTCGCGCGGGTCACCGCTGGGCTCCTGGCCGAAGTTCAGGAACGACTGGGCGTTGTTGTACTGGATGAAGTCTCGCGGGGACGTGGTGTTGCCGTCCTCGTCGACATCCTTGAAGAAGAACTCGTCGTACTGCACGGCCAGCACTCCGACGTCGCGGGACCCGTAGATGTCGGTCCACTCCTCGGTCTCGGCATCCCGGTAGGTGGCATCGGCGCTGTTGAGCAGCACTGCGGCGACCAGTTGAGTCTCGGCCGCGTTGTCGAGGTTCACCGCCATGTTGGAAGACATGCCACCCAACGAGTGTCCGGTGATCCCGATTCTGGTGTCGTCCACCATGTCCAGCCCGGCCAGCATCTGGACCGCCTGGTACATACCGGTGAGTACCGTGCCGATCTCCGGCACGCGCTCAGACCAGCCGTGTGAGTACATGTCCATCGATAGCACCACATAGCCGCGGCGGGAGAGTTCAACGAAGTTGAGGTCCTGCATCTCGCGGTTGTTGTACATGCCGTGGCTGACCACGATGGCAGGTGCCGGGGAGTCGGCATTGACGCCGTCGGGTACGAACAGCAGGCCGCTCATCAGCCCACCCTGCGCGGTCTCCCATTTCAGGTCCTTGATCGTCACGTTCCCGCCCGAGGACTGGACTAGCGAGGCTCCCACCATGCTGATCAACATCAACGCGATGGCAGCGACCATCCACCGTCGGGCGCTGCGTAGGCTCCGTTCCACTGTGAACTCTCCTCCCTCTGATCCGGTGCCCCGACGCCGACATTGGCTGCTGCGGATCCCCTGATGCCCCGTAGGGCCTTGTCGTGAGTGTGCCCGTGGTGTTCAGTCTCACGCAACAAATGGACGGACGGGCTGTGATCTAGGTAACCTTGCACGAACGTGCATAGGATGCGGATGAAGTTTCCGACTAGGTGGTAGCGCGGATCACTGGTGTTCCGAACGTTGTGAATTGGCTCTTAACGGCCATGAGCGACCGCGCGACGACGATGTACCGAATTGCATCTGACGATGATGTGGCAACTGGGGGGATGATGAGCGACCGCTACGACGAGATGTACCGGGCTGCGACCGAGTACTACGTCCAGGGCGAAACGATGGACAGCATCTCGCGTGGGCTCGGTGTCTCCCGGTCGACGGTGTCGAGGCTGCTGGCGCAAGCGCGGGAGTCAGGACTGGTCCGGATAAGCATCGCCGACGCCGTCGGTGCGCAATCGCCGGTGGCGCGTTCCTTGGCCGACGCGTTCGGGGTGCGGGTGCATCTGGTGCCGGTGCGGGCCTCGCTCCGTATTCATGCCCGGTTCGATCGCGTAGCGCAACGGGCGGCCGGGCTACTGACGGAAGTGGTCGACGATCATCAACTCATCGGTGTTGCCTGGGGTGTGACCTTGGCGGCGGTAGCGCGTCAGCTCCAGCATCGCCCGCTTGCCGGGAGCACGATCGTGCAGATGAACGGCGGCGCGAATCAGGTGGCGTCCGGGGTGCCCTACACCCGGGCGATCATGCAGTCCGTGGGCGATGCCTTCGATTCCGACGTCGTGCTGTTCCCGGTCCCGGCGTTCTTCGACTTTGCCGAGACCAAACGAGCCATGTGGCGGGAGCGTTCGGTTCGGCATGTGCTGCAACTGCAAGCCGGCCTCGACGTCGCCATCTTCGGAGTGGGTTCACTCAGCGGCATTGTTCCGTCTCATGTCTATGCCGGCGGATACCTGGAGGACGAGGAGCGCAGGGCCCTGGCTGAGGACGGCGTGGTCGGTGACGTGTGCACGGTCTTGCTACGCGAAGACGGCAGCTATGCCGATATCGAAGCAAACCAGCGGGCCTCTGGCCTCAACCCGGCCGAACTGCAGCGCGTGCCGCGCAGACTCGGTGTCGTTGCCGACCCCAAACGTGCTCCCGCGGTGGCCGGGGCGTTGCGGGCCGGGGTCATGACAGACCTGGTAATCGATGAAGTGACGGCCCAAGCGACGCATCGACGTCTTGAGGGGTCGTGAGGAGTATTCACGTCGACGTCAACCCGTGGTGTTGAGCACCATCCCGATGTGCGTGAAGTAGACCCCCGCAGCCATCGCCAGGTAGACGCCACCCATGGACACGATGCCCTTGGCGACGAATAGGTCGCGCTTGCTGGCGACCGCACCCGGCGTGGGCATCTGATTGAGTACCGATGGCGTCATCAACGCCAGCACTCCAGTGGCCGCGTAGACGATGAAGAACACCCATGAGAAGACCCATGGGAATCCGACCGCGGCGAATATGCCTACCAGTGGCTCCTCCGGTGGTGCGGTGTAGAGACCCCAGACGGGGCCTGCCGCCCCGATGGAAATCAGTCCTAGGCCGATGGCGTAGAGCAGGAATCGCAGGCTGCGGATATCACCAGCGATCAAGGCGTCGGCGTCATCGGCGCTGACGATCGCCTCAGCCTGTTTCCAGAAGTAGAACGCCAACCCGAGACCGAGGGCGCCAACGATGAGGGTCGGCTCTCCGAATGAGATGTTGTCCGCGGCATACTGCGGGGCCAGTGGCCACGTGAGCGTCATGTGCAAAACCGGTCGCGAAGGCGATGGTGCCGCTGACTCCGAGCCCGATCGCCCACCCTCGCGGTGTAGGGCGGTCGCGTCGCAGCAGCACCAGCACGGCCGACCCGAGAATCGCCAGGGTCGAGCCGGCTGCCAGCGACATGACGGTGTTGTAGAACTTGATCCGGGACCAGTCGATAACCAGCGCCTCGGCCACTCCATCGCCCATGTGCCCTGCTCCTACCGTTGGGGTCCGGCATTCCCACGCTAGCCAGTCCAGAAGCGTTGTGGTTGGCGGGAATGCGCCAGCAGCGGCCTAGGCCACCCGGCGCGCGGGCCATCGCCACGTGGGTGCCGCTGTGAACTGGGCATGGTTCCGCGTTAGCCTGCCGCTGTGACCACGCCCAACCCCCTAGATCGCCTGGCCGAGCTGATCCGCGAGATCGCTGTCGTTCATGGACAGGTGACGCTATCCAGTGGACGCACTGCTTCCTACTACGTCGATATGCGTCGCCTGACCCTGCACCACGAAGGTGCCCCGCTGATTGGGCATCTGATGCTGGACATGCTGGAAGAGGCGGGATTCGGTGTCGGTGAGATCGACGCGGTGGGCGGGCCGACCATGGGGGCCGATCCGGTCGTCAGTGCGATTCAGCACGCCGCGGCCAGCCGGGGCCTGGACCTGGATGCCTTCCTGGTCCGCAAGGAGGCCAAGGGGCACGGAATGAGGCGTCAGGTCGAGGGTCCGGCGATCGATGGCCGCCGGGTGGTGATCGTTGAAGACACCACGACCACCGGCGGCAGTCCCATGATGGCGGTCGAGGCGGCCCGAAACGCTGGGGCACAGGTGCTAGCGGTGGCGACGATCCTGGATCGACAAACCGAGGCGACACAGGTGTTCGCAAGGGCAGAACTGCCCTACCTGTCGCTGCTCTCGACCGGCGCCTTGGGCCTTCCTGCCCAGTAATATCAAGGGCAGCCCCGCATTCGGCAGGGGCGGCATCGTGGGTTTTGGAGGCCGGTATGGATGGCATTGTCCTCGTCGTCATCGTGATTGTGCTCGCGGTGGTGCTCATCCCACTGTTCTGGGGTGTGGCCACCTACAACGGGCTGGTTCGGCTACGGAACCTGGTGCAGGAGTCCTGGCGCCAGATCGACGTCGAACTGCATCGGCGCTATGACCTGATCCCCAACCTGATCGATACCGTCAAGGGGTTCGCCGCCCATGAGCGCGCCGTCTTTGACGAGGTCACGCGAGCTCGCGCCGCCGCGGCGAACCCGGGCTCGACGCCGACCCAGCAGGCTGCGCAGGAGGATGCGTTGAGCGGGGCGTTGGGGCGACTGTTCGCGGTCGCGGAGAACTACCCGCAGTTGCGGTCGGTGGAGAGCTTCGTGCAGTTGCAGCGCGAACTGACCAACACCGAGGACCGTATTGCCGCCGGTCGGCGCTTCTACAACGCCAATGTCCGGCAGCTGAACACCAAGGTAGAGACGTTCCCGCCATCGATCATCGCCTCGATGTTCAACTTCGTTCGGGCCGAGTACTTCGAGAGCACCGACCCCGCAGTGCGGGCAGCTCCCCGGGTCTCGTTCCAGGACACCCAGGGTCATGTGGGCAACTACGGCACCCCGCCGACCTCGATGCCGCAGCCGACCGATGCCCCCGGGCCCAGCTACGGCGGTCAGCCCGGTGGATTCCAGCCCGGCCAGGGCGGCGGTCAGCCCGGCTACCCGCAGTCCCCGCCGCATCGGTGACGGCGGTACGGCTTCGTGCATGACTGAACCAGGCCCCGACGGCGAGAACGACGCCGTCGGGGTTCCGCCATTGCCGCCACCGTGGCCGGACGACGATCGGCTCGACCCCGAACTGCTAGCCGGTGGCGACCGGCGCAACGTTGCCGATGAGTTTCGCTACTGGCGGGTGGAGGCCATAGTCGCCGAACTCGATACCCGCCGGCATGGGTTGCATATCGCCATCGAGAATTGGGGTCACGATTTCAATATCGGATCGGTGGTACGGACCGCCAATGCGATGAACGTGGCGGCAGTGCATATCGTGGGACGTCGGCGCTGGAACCGTCGCGGCGCCATGGTCACCGACCGGTACCTGCACCTGCAGCACCACGAGAGCGTGGGCGAACTGGCACGGTGGGCGCAGGATGAACACCTGCCCCTGCTCGGGATAGACAACGTCGACGGTTCGGTACCGCTGGAGGGCCGGGCGCTGCCAACCGCCTGCGTGCTGGTTTTCGGCGAAGAGTCCGGTGGATTGACCCAGGCGGCACGTGCGGCGTGCGAGACGATCCTGCACATCACCCAATACGGGTCGACCCGTTCGATCAACGCCGGGGCAGCTGCCGCGATCGCGATGTGGGCCTGGGTGATCCAGCATCGGTGAGGGCTCGGGCCGTTCCATCCGATCGCAGCAGGTGGCGTAGACCACGCGGATTGGGATGGGTTGAGTGGAGGATGAGTGCCAGACTGGACCCTGAGTATCCCGTCGTCTGAAGGAAAGATCACCCATGCCCATCGCAACCCCCGAGGCCTACGCCGACATGATCGACCGGGCGAAGGCTGGTTCTTTTGCCTACCCCGCCATCAACATCACGTCTTCCCAGACGATCACCGCCGCCCTGCAGGGGTTCGCGGAGGCCGAGAGTGACGGCATCCTGCAGGTCTCGGTCGGTGGTGGCGAGTATGGATCCGGGTCCACCATCAAGGACCGCGTGACCGGTTCGGTTGCGCTTGCCGCCTATGCCGCCGAGGTGGCCAAGAACTACCCCATCACCGTTGCGCTGCACACCGACCACTGCGTGAAGAAGAACCTGGACTCCTGGGTTCGGCCGCTCCTGGCCCTGGAGGCCGAGCAGGTCGCGGCCGGTGGTCTGCCCACGTTCCAGTCGCACATGTACGACGGCTCGGACGTCCCGATCGATGAGAACCTCACCATCGCCGCCGAGCTGCTGGAGCTGTCGCAGGCCGCCCGCACGTTGTTGGAGATCGAAGTGGGCGTCGTCGGTGGTGAAGAAGACGGTCACGAGGCCGAGATCAACGAGAAGCTCTACACCACCGTCGAAGATGGTTTGAAGACCGTTGCCGCGCTGGGCACCGGGGAGAAGGGTCGCTACCTAACGGCTCTCACCTTCGGCAACGTGCACGGCGTGTACAAGCCGGGTGCGGTCAAGTTGCGTCCGGAGATCCTGCAGGAGATCCAGACCGAGGTCGGCGCCAAGGTCGGCAAGGCGAACCCGTTCGACCTGGTGTTCCATGGCGGTTCGGGATCCACCGCTGAGGAGATCGCCGCCGCTGTGGACTATGGCGTCATCAAGATGAACATCGACACCGACACCCAGTACGCCTTCACGCGCCCGGTGGTGGGCCACATGCTCACCAGCTACGACGGCGTGCTGAAGGTGGACGGCGAGGTCGGCAATAAGAAGGCCTACGACCCACGCGCTTGGGGAAAGCTGGCCGAGGCCGGTATGGCCCAGCGGGTCGTCGAGGCATGCCAGCAGCTGCGTTCTGCCGGCAACAAGGGCTGATCCCGCTCAATGAAGCTATCCGACGGCGTCCCGTGATGGGGCGCCGTCGGTGTTTGTCCGCGAGGACGCTCGCGTGGTACGGAGGTAGGTCATGAGCAGTACTCAGGCTGGCTGGTATGACGACGGCAGCGGAACGACACGGTGGTGGGACGGGACAACCTGGACCGACAAGGTTCAGCCCGAGCAACCGGCGTCGGGTGGGATTGGCGGCTTCATCGAACGCGCCCAGGCCGATGCGGTCGCTGGGGCTCAGCCGCGTCCTGCGACGACGGGCGCCAGCTACGTCGTCCTGCAGGTCATCCTGAAAGAGAAGCTGTGGGGGAGCGGTTCAGGGAATTTGACTGAACTGGAGAAGGCGATCAATGCGCAGGCCGCGCTCGGGTACCGGTTGCATACCATCACGACGGCATCGTCGGGCAGCACCGGATTCGGTGGGGGCGACCGGATTCAAGCAACCATGGTGTTCGAGAAGCTCACCTGAGGTCGCCCGACCTGTCTGGCCCGTCCCGACCCCTGTGCGCGACCGGCGGGACCACCTGTGCGCGACTTAGTGAAGCGGCGACGGTTTAGTGCGTTGCTGCTCACTAAATCGTCGCCGCTTCACTAAATCGGTGGTGGGGCGAGGGCTCGGTTTGGAACGAGGGGCTAGTCGGTGGGTTGGGGCAAGGTGTCGCCGAGGGTGTCCGTGAGCCAGAGCACCAGTGGTGTAGCGCGACGCCAGTCGTTGCGCACTCGGTCCAACAAGTCGGTGGTATGGATCACCGGATCGTCCCCGTAGTCGTTGGACAGCACGATGGTCTTGTGTCGCAACAGATCGATCCGGGGATGGTCTTTCGGGTAGCCGCGGGGGGCGGTGAGGAGGGTGTCGCCGCCCAGGTGCCAGCCGTCGTCGCGAAGGTCGGCGACCAGTTGCTCGAGCTCTGTGCCAGCCGGGGAGTCGATCCGACGGCGAAGGTTCTTCAGCGCGGAGCTCTCGGCTTGATAAAAGCCCGCGCCGGCCAGCACCCCGGTAGCGGATACCTCCACGTACCAGCCCAGCGCCGGACCGGCTGGAACGTAGGCGCCTTGGTGGTTCTTGTACGGGGACTTGTCGGCGGAGAACCGCACGTCCCGGTGCGGGCGGAAGACCTTGGCCTGACCGAACTCCTCCTCCAGCGCATCGCACAGCGCCAGCATCGGTTCACGGACTGAGCTGGTGTAGGTCTGCTTGTGTGCTGCCCAGTGCTCCTTGGAGTTGTTGAGTTCCAATTCGTCGTAGAACATCAGCGCATGCGGCGGGAATCCGGCGAACATGGCTGGCACGCTACCGCGAGCACGGAAGAATGGCACGGTGACCAACCTGCTCGCACCAGACCCCACCTACCTGCCCGACGACCACCCCGACATGGATGCTCGCGCCCGGATTGACGACGGCGCCACGTTGCGTGAGGTGGCCGCACGGTTGCCTGCTGCGTCCTACGTGTGGGCGCTGCTGGCACGGCAAGCGCTGGCGCAGGCCGATCCGGTGGCGGCCTATGCCTTTGCCCGTACCGGCTATCACCGCGGCCTGGATGCGCTTCGGCGCGCGGGCTGGCGGGGGGCCGGGCCGGTCCCCGCCAGCCACGTCCCGAACCGGGGCGTGCTATTGAGCGTGCTCGCGCTCGCCGATGCTGCAGCGCAGATCGGAGAGGACGATGAAGCTGACCGGTGCCGTCAGCTGCTGGCGGAGTGCGATCCCGCAGCCCGGGCGCTGGCCTGGCCGTGAGGCTCCGCCCAGCAGGCATGGCTGGAGGCTAGAGCGATAGCCGTTGCCGGGTCAGTTACGGTCGAGGTATGGCCGCGATGGGTGAGTTCAGCCGCCTGATAGCGATGAGTTTCGCCCTGCTGCTGGCCGGATGCCAGGCGGCGGGCCCGTCCCAACCCGTCCCGGCCTCCCCGGAATCGCCCACCATGCCGTCGCTACCAGCTCCTGGCGCCACCTCGACGCCGGAGTTCTCCTACCCTGCCCAACTCACGTTCAGCGATGCCTGGGCGATGAGCTTCCTACCCGACGAGAGGGCGCTGATCACCCAGCGCACGGGCGAGTTGCTGCTCGTCGATCTGGATGCGCACACGATCACACCGGTGGACGGGGCCCCCGATGTCCACGTTTCCGGTCAGGGTGGCTTGGGTGATGTCCTGGTCGAGCCCGCTGAACCCGGTGCGGGTGTGAGGGTCTACCTCTCCTGGGCGCAGGCGGGTGCGGACGGAACCAGCGGTGCGGTGGTGGCGCAGGCGCGGTTGGACCCTGACGCCACCTCCCCGGAACTGACCGATCTGACCGTGCTCTGGCGACAACAGCCCACCATCAACGGCGACGGCCATTTCGGACATCGGCTGGCACTGAGCCCCGACGGGCAATACCTGTTCATCACCTCCGGTGATCGGCAGGCTATGGAACCCGCGCAGGACCCCAGGTCCGACCTCGGGAAGATCATCCGGCTCGATCTGGCGACCGGAGACGCTCAACGCTGGACTCTGGGGCACCGCAACCCCCTCGGGTTGAGCTTCGCGCCCGATGGCAGCCTCTGGTCCACCGAGATGGGCCCGGAGGGCGGTGATGAGCTCAATCTCATCAGCCAGGGGAGCAACTACGGGTGGCCGGAAGCCTCTAACGGCTCCCACTACGGTGGCGGCGATATCCCCGACCACGGGGCTGGCGACGGCTTCACCGCCCCGGTGGCCTTCTGGAATCCCAGCATCTCGCCCGGATCTCTGCTGATCTACTCCGGGCAGGCCTTTCCCGACTGGCACGGCGACGCCCTAGTCGGAGCTCTCAGCGGCCGGGCGTTGCTCCGGGTCGACCTCGATGGCGCCACCGGCACCCCGGCCGACATATGGCCCATGGAGAACCGGATCCGCGTCATTGCCCAGGATCCTCGGGACGGTACCCTCTGGCTCATCGAGGATGGGGAACGAGGTCGGCTGATCCACGTGACGGCCTCATGAATCACCCGAAGGATCAGCCATCGGGATCGCACAGCTACCTCGAACGCGGCCTCCGGGTAGCCATTGGGGGAAATAGCGCCCGCTATAGCGCACTCGAGGGCGGTTTACGCCCGCAATAGCGTGCTCGGCTGCGTGGGTGGCGCTGTGGTGGCGCTGCGAGTGCTGCTGTGGGTGGCGCCGTGGGGCAATGGTGCATCGCAGGTGGATATGAGGGCGACGGCGAGCAAAATGTGGTGCTCGTGCGTGAGTGGAATAGAGTGACCGCCCGGACTACCACCCGATAGGAAGAGGCAGTCGAATGCCGGCAGTAGTGGTGCTCGGTGCGCAGTGGGGCGACGAGGGCAAGGGCAAAGCGACCGACCAGCTCGGCTCCCGAGTCGACTACGTCGTCAAGTTCAACGGTGGCAACAACGCTGGCCACACCGTGGTCGTCGGTGATGAGAAATACGCACTGCACCTATTGCCCTCCGGGATCCTCTCGGCTGGATGCACGCCGGTGATTGGCAATGGTGTGGTGGTCGATCTCGATGTGCTGTTCGCCGAGATCGACGGACTGAACTCCCGTGGCGTCGATACGTCCAAGCTGATCGTCTCCAGTGCCGCCCACGTCATCCCGTCTTACAACCGGACCCTGGACAAGGTCACCGAACGGTTCCTCGGGTCCCGCCAGATCGGCACCACCGGGCGCGGCATCGGACCCACCTACGCGGACAAGATGAGCCGGGTCGGCATCCGTATCTCCGACCTGTTCGACGTCGACGTCCTGCGCGACAAGGTCGAGGGCGCGCTGAATCAGAAGAACCAGATCCTGACCAAGATCTACAACCGCCGTGGTGCCGTCGTCGACGCCGTCGTCGACGAACTGCGCACCTACATCCACCGGCTCGCACCAATGGTCACCGATACCGGACTTGTGCTGAACCAAGCGCTGGACGCCGGGCAGAACGTGGTCTTCGAGGCGGGTCAGGCGACCATGCTCGACGTCGATCACGGCACCTACCCGTTCGTCACCTCCTCCTCGGCGACCGCCGGCGGGGCAGCAACCGGATCCGGGATCGGACCCACACGCATCGACCGTGTGGTGGGCGTCATCAAGGCCTACACCACCCGTGTCGGCGAAGGGCCGTTCCCGACCGAACTCTTCGACGATGCCGGCGAGCAACTGCGCAAGACCGGAGGCGAGTACGGCACCACCACCGGTCGACCACGCCGATGCGGCTGGTACGACGCCGTCGTCGCCCGCTACGCCGGCCGGGTGAACGGACTGACCGATCTGGTGTTGACCAAGCTCGACGTGCTGACCGGCTTCGACAAGGTCCCGGTATGCGTGGCCTACGACGTCAATGGGACCCGGCACGATGAGATGCCGATCGATCAGGCCGACTTTGCTGCGGCCACTCCGATCTACGAGTACCTCGATGGCTGGTGGGAGGACATTTCCGCCGCCCGCCGGTGGGAAGAGCTACCGGCCAACGCCCAGCGCTACATCACCGTGCTGGAGGAGCTGAGCGGTACTCGGATCTCTTCCATCGGCGTAGGCCCGGACCGTGCGGCGACCGTTGTGCGCCACGACCTGCTCGACTGAGCCCACCCATGGGGTGTCCGGCCCCGGTTCGACGCCTCGGAGTCGGCTGCGCTAGGGTACTGGACCCGTTGGGGCGGTTGTGTGCTGCCCAACATTCGATATGTAGTCAACGGTAGGGAATTCCGTGTCAGCCGATCTCGGCCAACGTGATGAACTAACGGAGTCTGGTGATGGCGGCGACGCCGCTACGCCAGAACCTCAGCCTCGTAAGGGAGGAATAAGGCCGGGGGTCTTTTGGCCCTCGCTAGCAGTCATTCTCGGCTTCTCGCTGATCGCCATCATTGGTGGTGATTCAGTCTCCGGAGTCATCGGTCAGATCCAGTCGGGCATCGTCTCAACATTCGGCTGGTACTACATCGTGCTGGTGACCGGATTCGTGATCTTCGCCCTGTGGGTCGGGCTGAGTCACTTCGGTGACATCGTGCTCGGCCCCGAGGATGAGAAGCCGGAATTCAAGATGGGCTCCTGGCTGGCGATGCTGTTCGCCGCCGGCATGGGTATCGGCCTGATGTTCTGGGGTGTGGCCGAGCCGCTGCACCACTTCGCTGGGATCCCGAACCGGGCTTCCGGCATTGAAGCCGCGGACGCTGCCGGTGGCGAGCAGGCGTTGGTGGTGACGTTCCTGCACTGGGGCCTGCACCCGTGGGCGATCTACGTCGTCGTGGGTCTGGCATTGGCCTACGCCATCCACGTGCGCAACCGCCCGGTTTCGATCCGATGGTCGCTGGAATCGCTGTTGGGCAAGCGCACCGATGGCTGGATCGGCAACCTCATCGACGTGACCGCGATCGTCGGCACCGTCTTCGGTGTGGCCACCTCGCTCGGCTTCGGTGTCACGCAGGTGGCCGGCGGATTGCAGTTCATGGACATCATCGCCGAGCCCAGCAATCTGGTGCTGGTCGTCCTGATTGGACTCATCACCGGTCTGGCGCTGGTCTCGGTGGTCACCGGCGTCAAGAAGGGCATTAAGTTCCTGTCCAACGCCAACATGGTGATCGGCATCGCCTTGATGCTGTTCGTGCTGGTGGCCGGGCCCACGCTTTTCCTGATGCGTGAGTACATCGAGGCAACGGGCTCCTATCTGCAGCAGTTGCTGCAGTTGGCCTTCTCCACCTCGGCCACAGCCGGTGAAGACGGTGTGGTGTGGCAGGGCTGGTGGACCGCGTTCTACTGGGGCTGGTGGGTCTCCTGGGCGCCCTTCGTCGGGGTGTTCATCGCCCGGATCTCCCGCGGTCGCACCGTGCGTGAGTTCGTGATGGGGGTGCTACTGCTGCCGACGGCGTTCTCGTTCCTCTGGTTCACGATCTTCGGCGGCGCGGCGCTCTATCGGGAATTGGTGGGCGACGGCGGTCTGGTGACCGAAGGTGCCGACGGTGCTGTGGTGGACGCCAACACCGCACTGTTCACCCTGCTGGACGCGTTCCCCGGTGGCAGCCTGTTGGTCGGGGTGGCAGTGTTGTTGGTTGTGCTGTTCTTCGTCACCTCCTCGGACTCCGGGTCGTTGGTGGTGGACATGCTCGCCTCCGGTGGCGACCTGGACCCGCCGAAGTGGAGCCGGGTGCTGTGGGCGCTGCTGGAAGGGCTGGTCGCCGTCGCCCTAGTCCTGGCTGGCGGACTGGCCGCCCTGCGTGGCGTGGCGATTGCCATCGCGCTGCCGTTCAGCGTGGTGATGATCTTCATGTGCATCGCGCTGATGCGGCAGTTCCGGCAGCACCGCGAGCGCACCCTGCGGGTGCAGCGACGGCTGGTGCGGGACGAGTTTACCCAGCACGTCTCGACCACCTTGGATGAAGCGGGGCGCCTCACCTCCCCGCCGAGCGCCAAGGGGTAGCCCCTCGTCTCCGCTGAGGTAGTACTCCAGCGCTGAGGTAGTCACGCATAGGTGACTACCTCAGCGTGCGCGTACTACCTCAGCGAGGTGAAGGGACACGCCTGCCATCGTCCCCACGTAATAGGCATCCGGGCGATACCGTGAATGGTCATCCAGGAGTACCCAGGGAGCCCGTCATGACCACCGGAGTTGTCGCTGTCCTGCTAGGCATCGGCATGGTGCTGTCATTGCGCGCCAAACTGACGGGTCTGGGGGTGTTCCTGGCCGTGGTCTTCGGGTTCATCCTGGCGCTCACCCCGCTCGGCGGGCCGGTCCAGAATGCCCTGAACGCTCTGGCCGACGCGATCACGGTGCTCGTCACCGGCGAATAGTCGGCCATGAGCAGGCGCGCTCTCGCCGTTGTCAAACGGGTGGCAGTGGCGCTCGTCGCGCTGCTGCTGGGGTGGCTGTTCGACTGGAGTTCCACTGCCGGGCTGGTCATGCTCGCCGTTGCGGTGATCGCGCTGATACTGGCCATCATGCGTGTGGCCTTCGGCGGCCTGCCGGTGTTGTTGTCCTGGCTCATTCGCTACCACAACGCGGAGATCCGGTTGCGGGAACTCGGTGACATCGTTGGTGAGCACCATGACGACATGCTGTGGGCGGGCCTGGCCGTCCGGCAACCGCTGCGACAACGGAACTGGCGCGGAAAGCTACTGATGCGTCCGATGCCGCGCCCCGACCTGGTGCCGAAGATGCGGCACCGCCCGTACTCCGACGGCATCATCGTGCGGCTGGAAGCAGTCCGTGCGGGGATGTCCCAAGAGGAGATCCTGCAGGCATTGCCGCGGCTACGGTCGGCCTGGGGTGTGGACCTGGTCACCGCCGAGCCCCAACCCGGTGGCCGAGTGGTGGAGTTCACCATCCCGACCACCGAACACGGCCGCCAGGAGATGGAATTCGAGCAGCGCCAAGCCGATCCCCCCATCGAGCCGCAGCGCACATCGCCACCAGCCCGGCCCCCGGACGCGCCCCCCGCTCAGGTGGTGCAGGGCCAAGACCCGGAGGTGGCTCTGAGCACCAGCGGTGAGCCGGTCCACCCCCCCACATTCCGGCCACTGCCGCGCCCCCGTCAGGGGCACCTGGAACTGGACCCTGTCCCGACCGAGGCTGCCCGAACTTTCGCCCCTGCTCCGGTGGAGCCGGATGACCGAGGTGGCACGGCGCATAATCTGCCCACCGATGAGATCCCGGTGTTGCAGCGAGCATCCAGCCGGGTTGTCAGCGCGGAAGCCAGCGACCCCGGCGGTACCCGCGCCCCAGCCGATGACTGGGGCGATGACAATCCCACCAAGATCGACGAGCGGAAGTTGCGATTGGGCGCACAGTGGCGTACCGGGAGCCATCGCTAGCTGCTGGCACAACCGAGGCTCGGTAGGGTCTGGGCCTGTGAGAATCCTCATCATCGGCACCGGGGCACGGGAACACGCACTCGCCCGGTCCCTCGCTCTAGACCCGACCAGCAGCGCGATCGTTGTCGCGCCAGGCAATCCCGGGACTGCCGGGTTGCCCAAGACCCAGAACATGCCGGTAGCGGCCAACGAACCGAACGCGGTGGCAGACCTGGCGCAGCAGATGTCCGCCGATCTGGTGGTGGTGGGACCGGAGGCGCCCCTGGTCGCAGGGGTGGCGGACGCGGTCCGAGCTCGTGGTATCCCGGTGTTCGGCCCGGATGCAGCGGCTGCCCGGATCGAAGGGTCCAAAGCTTTCGCCAAGGAGGTGATGGCGGCGTCCGGAGTTCCGACGGCGATGGCTCGTGTGTGCAGCACGTTGGCGCAGGTGGAGCAGGCGTTGGACGGGTTCGGAGCACCCTACGTGGTCAAGGACGACGGGTTGGCTGCCGGCAAAGGAGTGGTGGTGACCGATGACCGGGAAGCCGCTTTGTCCCATGCGCGAGCGTGCCTGGAACACAGCCAGGTGGTGGTTGAGGAGTACCTCGACGGTCCGGAGGTGTCGCTGTTCTGCCTCGCCGATGGACATGCGGTTGTCCCGCTGGCACCGGCACAGGACTTCAAGCGGCTACGAGACGGTGACGCCGGTCCCAATACCGGTGGCATGGGTGCTTACTCTCCGCTCACCTGGGCCCCGGAGGGGCTGACGACAGAGGTGGTGCAACGGGTGGCGCAACCGGCGATCAGCGAACTGGCCCGCCGGGGGACACCGTTCGTGGGGTTGCTCTATTGCGGTTTGGCCCTCACGTCTCGCGGGCTGCGGGTGGTGGAGTTCAATGCCCGGTTCGGGGATCCGGAGACCCAGGTGGTTCTCGCGCGGCTGACATCCTCGCTGGCCACTGCTCTGTACGCCGCCGCCACCGGTGCACTGGCGCAGCTGCCGCCACTGACCTGGAGCGAGGACGCGGCCGTCACCGTGGTTGTGGCCTCGGCGGGCTATCCGGCGTCGTCACGTTCCGGCGACCTGATCGCCGGGGTAGCGGACGCCGATGCGCTAGCAGGGGTGCACGTGCTGCATGCAGGTACCGGGCTGGCCGACGGTTCGTTGGTGACCGCAGGCGGTCGGGTGCTGTCGGTGGTCGGCGTCGGAGCCGATGTCGCAGCTGCTCGCTCGACCGCCTATGCGGGTATCGCCGCGATCACGATCGATGGCGGGCAGTACCGCTCCGACATCGCCGGGAGTATTGCAGCGGGCTGAGCCTCAGCCGACGATGTCGACCACGGCCAGGTACTGCTCGCGCACCAGGTCGCGCATGGTTCGGCCACCCTCGACATGGAACCGGATGCCGCCACCGGGCTGACCGAACCACGGCTCGACGATCTCCGCTTGCACCTCCACCGGATGCAATGCCATCACGGTGACGAACGAGGCACCAGGCGCGATCGCCGTCTGCGGCAAGCTGCGCTGTTCCCATGGTGTGCCCCAGCCGAAGAAGTACAACCCGTCCAGGCCGCCGAATCGGTCGTACGGCACACCCGCGGCGAGATTGGTGATGATTCCCCCGACCCCGACGTTGGCCAGCCGTGCGCCCAGTTCCTGGTAACTGTGCACGGCCGTCGCAGTCCGTTGCGCCAGGTCGGCCCTGGAGGCACGCATCCGCGGTGGCATCGGAGCGCTGAGATATTGCCACAACCTCATGCAGGCGTCCCGTTCGGTGCGGAACTCGCCAAGCAAGTGATGCTGGCCGTAGTCGGTGACCCGCAACACGTAGTGCGCGGCCGAGTAGCGCACGATCTCCAGCCGACCCTCGAACGCCGGCCCTGGTGGTTCGCCGGGTAGGACGACGCTGGCCCGTGGAATCCCGTAGCCGTCCAGGGCCGTCCGCAGTGCGGCTACCTCCTCACCGGCGATCTGGGTCGGGGCCAGCCAGGCCGGGATGTGGCCGCGGTCCCGCGGATAGTGTTGTAGATCGATGAGCCAGCGGTCCTGGGTGGGCACCGGCTGGCCGGTCGTCGGCTCCAGCATCGATAGTCCAGGCGCATTCCATTTAGGCCGCTGAGAGTAGTTGGCGTGGAAGTCAGGTTCGCCGTCCTTGGTCAGTGTGATCCGGGCCGACAGCCAGGTGCCGATGGCGGGGCGGGCCATCTGCGCCCGCAAGGCCGCGAAGGCAGTGGTGGCATCGTCCGGAAAAGGCAGGTGATTCAACGTTTGCGCATCTCCAGCGAACGCTCGACCGGAGTGTTGGCTACCGGCTTGCGACCACTCGGCGACAAGATGGGTACTGCCGGAAGGTGCGGCGGCGCGCAACGCGGCAGCCAGCCGCTGCACCGTCGCCGATTCGGGGGTCGGCAACTCTGAGTCTGAGTCCATCGATCGCCAGGGTAGTCGCGTAGTGGTGCAAATGGCCTGATAGAACTCCCCACGCTGAGAGGATGCATGCATGGATGTTGTTCAGCTAGCCGACTGGGAGCACGCCTACTCGGGCAAAGTGCGTGATCTGTATCGGCCGCGTGAGGGTGAGCAAGATTTGGTGCTGGTCGTCGCCAGCGATCGAATCAGTGCCTACGACCACATCCTGCCGACCCCGATCCCGGACAAGGGCGCCATCTTGACCGCCCTCTCCTTGTGGTGGTTCGAGACCCTCGACGTCCCGAATCACGTCGTCTCCACCGATGTGCCGTCCGAGGTTGCCGGGCGCGCGATGATCTGCCGCCGATTGCAGATGTACCCAGTGGAGTGCGTTGCCCGTGGCTACCTCACCGGATCCGGCTTGCTGGAGTACCGCGAACATGGCGCCGTCTGTGGCGTGCCACTGCCAGCTGGTCTCCAGGATGGTTCAAAACTCGCTGAACCCATCTTCACCCCGGCAACCAAGGCGGAGGTCGGTGAACACGACGAGAACGTCACCTTCGAGCAGGTTGCGGCCACGACCGGCGACGATATCGCCAGCCAGCTGCGTGAGCTGACGCTGGAGATCTACTCCCGCGCCGCCGAGATCGCGGCAGATCGCCGGGTCATCCTGGCCGATACCAAGTTCGAATTCGGGGCTGACCCGCAAACTGGGGACCTGGTTCTGGGTGATGAGGTGCTGACGCCGGACTCCTCCCGCTATTGGCCTGCGGAATCCTGGGGGCCAGGGCGCCCCCAGCCCAGCTTCGACAAGCAGTTCGTGCGGGATTGGCTCAGAGGCGACTCCGGTTGGGACCGGCGCGGGGATGCCCCGCCGCCGGAGCTACCGGACGACGTCGTCGAACGCACCCGTGACCGATACCTGGAGGCGTACCGACGGCTGACCCGTCGCGACTTCGAGACGGTGGCCACCGGGTAGGGCCGGTAGTCTGAGCGCGACCCCAAGCAAGGAGCACATGGATGGCACGAGTGATCGTCGAGGTCATGCCCAAGCCCGAGATTCTGGACCCGCAGGGCAAGGCCGTGGCCGGCGCGCTACCCCGGCTCGGGTTCACTGGATTCACTTCAGTCCGTCAGGGCAAGCGCTTCGAACTTGAGGTTGACACAGAGATCACCGATGAGGTGCTGGAGCAGGCCCGCCGCGCCGCTATCGACGTCCTGTCCAACCCCGTCATTGAGGACGTCGTCTCGGTCTATGTCAGCGAACCGGAGCACGTGTGACGCGCATCGGAGTCGTCACCTTTCCAGGCTCACTGGATGACCGGGATGCCGCTCGCGCGGTCCGACTCGCCGGGGCCGAACCGGTGCGCCTGTGGCATGCCGACGACGATCTGGCCGGTGTGGATGCGGTGGTGCTCCCGGGTGGATTCTCCTACGGCGACTACCTGCGCGCTGGGGCGATCTCCCGGTTCGCGCCGGTGATGACCTCCGTGGTCGATGCGGCGCGAGGGGGCCTGCCGGTGCTCGGGATCTGCAACGGCTTCCAGATTCTGTGCGAGTCCCACCTGCTCGCCGGGGCCATGGTCAAGAACGAGCACCTGCATTTTCGGTGTCGCGACCAACGGCTGCGTGTCGAGAACGTCAGCACCGCCTGGACCAACGGCTTCGAGGCCGGCCAGGAGATCGTCATCCCGCTGAAGAATCAGGATGGGCAGTTCATCGCCGATCCCAGCACATTGGATGAACTGGAGGGCGAAGGGCGGGTGGTGTTCCGGTACGTCGGCGACAATCCCAATGGCTCGCGCCGGGGAATTGCCGGAATCACCAACGCTCGCGGAAACGTGGTCGGGCTGATGCCTCATCCCGAGCATGCCGTGGAACCGGGCTTCGGGCCTGGAACCGATGGCCTGCCATTCTTCACGTCGGCGATAGCCGGCGTGCTCGCCCGCGCCTGAACGGCCGCCGATGACAGCCGGGACTGACGTCGTCGAGATGTGGACCGACGGTGCCTGCAAGGGCAACCCTGGTCCGGGCGGTTGGGGTGCGCTGATCCGCTGGGACGGCGTTAGCAAGGAATTGCACGGTGGTGAATCGAGCACCACCAACAATCGAATGGAACTGACGGCGGTCATCGAGGCATTGAAGGTGTTGAAGCGCCCGTGCGCCGTCACATTGCACGTGGACTCTGTGTACGTCATGAACGGCATGAAGTCCTGGATTCACGGTTGGAAACGCAACGGCTGGCGCACAGCAGCAAAGAAGCCGGTGAAGAATGCCGAGTTGTGGCAGGAACTCGATGAGCAGGTCGCACGGCACCAGGTCACCTGGGTCTGGGTCAAAGGACATGCCGGCGATCCGGGCAATGAGCGTGCGGACGAACTGGCCAACCGCGGCGTGCCCAGCTCCTGAGCGGCGTGCCCAGTTCCTGAGCGGAGGAGTCCGAACGCGTGGCCGCGGTCGTCATCGCTCGGTGAACGCGTCACTGCGGACGCTATTACGCACTTTGGCGTCCAGGATGCCGCCTTCGCGACCCCCGGTAACAGAACGATCACAGTACGATCACGCCGCGATATACCGCCAACAGGTTGTGCGCTGGCCTCGACAGGTTGTGCGTGGCCGGATATCGCCCCGCTGCATCGTTGCTTGACTAGCCGCCATAACACACAACCGGTTCGATGCGCGCTGTAGCGCTGAGGCGTGAAGGTGCGTGCCGAACCGAGCGTGGGTGGCTAGAAAAAAGTTGCGCACGTGGTGTGATTGTCACCCAGGTTGGAGGACGTCGGAGAGGACATTTGTGGATCTGGGCATGAGCCAGAGCTAGCCCGCCTCAACGACCAGCAGCTGTGAGATGGCAGGAAACTCCCAAATTACCGCAGCCCCAGCCAAATCCGGCTTCGGTGACAACGCCGGACATTCGAATGACAGACGCCGCAGCACCGAGCGGCGCGACCCAAAGGAGATACTCATGAGGATCACTCTCAAGAAACTCGCCGCAACGAGTGCCGCTGGTGTTCTCGCATTCAGCCTGGTTGCCTGCTCGTCCGATGAGGGCAGCGAAGGCAGCGAAGGCGGCGATGGGGGCGACGGTGGCGAAGGCGCCGAAGCCTCAAGCGAGGTCGACGTGGCCGAGGACCTGGAGACCGCTCGACAGGCAGTGCTGGAAGCGCTGGAGCAGGACGACTGGGCACAGGTCATGCTCGCCAGCGACGTGGAGGAGCCGACCGTCAAGTACGGCCTGCTGGTCATGCCCTTCGTCAAGTCCGACGCGGCTGCTCGCGTCACCGGCACCGTCGAGATCAGCAACGGAACCGACTTCGTGATCGAGGCCGAGTCGGCCGCCACCGGTCAGGTCTGGCAGATCGACCAGGACGGCAACATCTCCGAGGTCACCGGCTGATTCAGCCCCACCATCTCGCGCTCGCCCGGCTGACCATTCGCCGGGCGAGCGCGCAGCCAACCACCCCCACGGACCACCCCTCACGCTTCACATCACCGAAGGAGCCATGACGTGAACGCAAAAGCGCGCAAGGACGCCAGCGCCAAGAAAACCAAGAAGGCGATGTCCAACAAGAAGTACCTATCGATCTGGATCCCGGTCCTTGCGCTGGTCACCGTGATCGCCGTCGTGGCGAACATCGCGCTGTCGATGTTCCAGGGGTGGATCGGTTCGCAGTTCGGAACGGGCACCTATGAGTTCACCAACTCGCCCGAGTCCGAGAGCTGGAACACCGAGTACTACGCCTCCGAGTACGGCGGCATGGAAGAGGTCGACGAGGCGGCCAAAGCGCTGGTCGAGGAGATCGGCGCGGGTGGCATCGTGCTGGCCAAGAACGAAGCTGAGGCGCTGCCCCTGGCTCAGGGCGCGCAGGTGACGCTGTTCGGACGCTCCGTGACCGACCCGGTCTTCGGTGGTTCCGGCTCCGGTTCGGTGGACACCAACTCCGCTGTGACGCCGCGCGTCGGCATGGAGAACGCCGGCTTCGGCGTGAACGACGCTGTGTTCGGTGCTATCGAGGCGTACACCGCCGAGACGCGCCGTGGCTACATCGAGATGGACAACCCAGAGGCATCCACCTACAACGTGGGTGAGTTGCCGGTCTCCGAGTACCAGGCGCAGTCCAGCTCATTCGCCCAGTACGACGATGCTGCCGTCATCCTGATCGGCCGTCCCGGTGGTGAGGGCGGTGACCTCACCACGGACATGTCCGCCAACGAGGACAGTGGCGAACCCGTCGCCGATGGTCAGCACCAACTGGAGCTGGACCAGAACGAACTGGACCTGATCGACCTGGCCAAAGACAATTTCGAGACCGTCGTCGTTGTGATCAACGCATCCACGTCCATGGAAGTGGGCAACATCCAGGACGACACCGGCGTCGATGCAATCCTGCTCGCTGGTTCCCCCGGCGCCACGGCATTCAACGCGCTCGGGCGCATCCTGTCCGGTGACGTCAACCCGTCCGGTCGCACCGTGGACACCTGGGCCGCTGACTTCACCGCTGACCCCACGTTCCCGAACTTCGGCAGCTTCATCTACAACAACATCGAGGCCGACTACCCGGTGCCGGCGATCGAGAGCGCGGCGTCCAACGCCGAAGTGACCTCCGATGCGCCGTTCGTCAACCTCGCTGAGGGAATCTACTTCGGCTACCGCTACTACGAAACCGCAGCAGCCGAGGGCTTCATCGACTACGACGAGGCCGTCGTCTACCCCTTCGGTTATGGGCTCAGCTACACCGACTTCTCCTGGGAGGTCACCGGTACTGAGGCGGGAGAGGTCGACGGCACCATCGCGACCACCGTCGAGGTCACCAACAACGGCACCGTGGCCGGCCGCGACGTCGTCGAGATCTTCTTCTCCGCCCCCTACACCCCCGGTGGCATCGAGAAGTCCGAGGTGATCCTGGGCGGCTTCGCCAAGACCGGCGAAATCGCGCCCGGAGCCAGCGAGTCCGTGACCGTCGAGTTCGCCGTCGAGGACATGGCCTCCTACGACTACATGGACAACGCTGCCTACGTGTTGGAGGCGGGCGACTACGAGATCACAGCTCGCACTGATTCGCACACGGTCGCCGAGGGCACCGAGCCGTTCGTCTACACCGTCGACTCCGACATCGTCTTCTCCGGTGAGAACCACCGGTCCTCGGACGTGGCGGAGGTCACCAACCAGTTCGACGACGTATCGGCAGAGTTCAGCACCGAGGGTGAAGAAGGCAAGATCCAGGTGATGTCCCGCGCGGACTTCGCCGGAACCTTCCCAACCGCACCCACTGAGGACCTGTTCGAGGCCGACCAGGCCATCATCGATGGCTTCGCTGCCTGGGACTACGACGCAGCAGCTGACGCCTACGACGGCGAGATGCCGACCACCGGTGCGAACACCGATCTGGCATTGATCGACATGCGTGGCCTGGACAAGGACGACCCGCAGTGGCAAGAACTGCTGGACTCGCTCACCGTCAACGATATGACCAGCATGCTGCTCAACGGCGCGTACCAGACTGCGGCCATCGGTTCCATCGCAAAGCCGCAGACCCTGGAGCCGGACGGCCCGGCTGGTTTCTCCTCCTTCATCAACTCCTCCATCAACGGTGTCGCATACCCCTCGCAGGTGCTGATCGCACAGACGTGGGATGTCGACCTCGGATTCCGTATGGGCGAGATGCTCGGTAACGAGGCGATCCACAAGGGCATCAACGGGTGGTACGCCCCCGCGGTGAACCTGCACCGTTCGCAGTTCGCTGGCCGCAACTTCGAGTACTACTCCGAGGACCCGCTGCTGTCCGGCAACATGCTCACCGCAGTGGCCAATGGTGTCGGTACCAAGGGTGTCTACACGCTGGTCAAGCACTATGCGCTGAACGAGCAGGAGACCAACCGGGTCAACAACGGTCCGGCCACCTGGGGCACCGAGCAGGTCATCCGTGAGGTGTACCTGCGGCCGTTCGAGATCGCGGTGAAGAACGTCACCATGGAGCTGCAGTACATCTCCGATGAGGACGGCACGCTCGAGACGACCACGGTCGGCCTGGGCGGCATCATGAGCTCCTTCAACCGCGTCGGCGCTACATGGGCCGGTGGCTCGGAGGCGCTCATGACCGATGTGCTGCGCAACGAGTGGGGCTTCCAGGGCTTCGCGATCTCGGACTTCAACCTGTATCCGTACATGAACCCGAACCAGGGCATCAACGCCGGTACAGACCTGACGCTGACCTTCGAGCCATCGAAGTCCTTCGGTGACACCAGCTCGGCGAACGCGGTCAACGACATCCGTACCGCCACCCACAACATCCTGTACGTGGTGGCCAACTCCAACGCCATGAACGGACAGGCTCCGGGTGTGACGGTCGACTACACCCCACCGAACTGGGTCTACATCCAGTGGGCGGCCACGGCAGCGGTCGGGCTGCTGGTACTGGCCGGTCTGGTGATGGTGGTGCTGCGAGTGCGCAAGCACGGCAGCAAGAAGGAGACGGTGGAGGCTTCCGCCTGATCCGAGAAGTAACGATCAAAGGGTGCCGGGTTGCCATGTCCCGGCACCCTTTGTCGT
>JBKDZO010000005.1:0-20463 GCA_047971285.1 Beutenbergiaceae bacterium
TTCACACCCAGAATCGCCGGACCAGACGACCACGACGAAACATCAAACCCAGGCTCATTCCACCCATCAGGCAACGCATCACCCGAATACCGCCACGACCACTGCGAACCCGCAGCAACCAGCTCAACGAATTCGGGTGCGGGCTCGACCACGACCGCCGCGGTCGACGCCGATCGGTTCTCGGCCGCGTCAATCGCGCGGACGAAGTAGCGGTGCGTCTCCTCCGAGTTGGGCACCGTCATGGACAGCGACATGGTGGTGCCGATGACGCGATCGTCGCGGATGACTTCGTAGGAGACGCCAGCCCGGTCGTCCGTGGACCCTCCCCAGCTGAGGGTGACTCCGTCGGGGCCGGTGTTGGCCTCGAGCGCCGTCGGGGTCGTCGGAGCTTGCGTATCTCGTGCGGCGAACCTCACGAAACCGCCGGACCATTGCGGACTGCCATTGGTTCGTACCGACCGCAGGAAGTCCCCGCCGACCCAGAGGACACCGTTGGAGTCCTGGAACGAAGCCCACGCCCCGTAACCGGCCCGGGCCGTGAGCACCGGTGAGAACTCCGGTAGGTACTTCCCGCCGGTGGCGTCCCAGGCACCGATCAGCGTGATCTCATTGACCTCGTCGAAGCCGGTGACCGTTGGCCAGGTGTCAGCGGTCTGGTAGACCCAGTCGCCGCAGTGACAGCCAGCATAGATGACCGGGTAGCTACTGGTGCCACCGAGATCGACGTTCTGGATGTCACCACCGGCCTTGGTGATGCTGCCGTCCTGCCAGGTGAACGTGTCGGTGTCATAGCTGAACAGAGAGTGCTCGGAACCTCCCAGCCACACCTGACCGCCGGCTTCCTGAACCCCCAGCTGCCAGATATTGCCGGTGGGGATCCCGTTGGCATCATTGCGTGGTCGCGAGAAGGTCGGTGACCACAGTGGGCTGGTCAGCGGCGCACCGGCCGTGGTCAGCAGCGCCGTGCCGCTGGGCACGAAGGTGGATTCCTTGTTGCGGAAGTAGCCCGAGAAGTAGGCACGGTCACCGTCGGCGGATGCGTCCACATCGACGGTGGTGCCGTTGAGGAAGGCATTCCAGTTGATGTCGGCTTCACCGTCGGCGAGATTGATCCGGCCACCGTTCCAGGTCGATGCACTCCAGCTGGTGCCGTCTGAGGTCAGGTGCGTCATCGCCCCGGCCACGTAGAGCCAATTGTCCTGAACGTCCAGGCCCCGGATGTAAGGTGTGGCGCCGGTCGCCCGGTTCTCCGCAAGCACTTGCCAGCCGCTCAAGTCTCCGGTGATCGGATCCAGGAAAGCCAGCGCTGGGCGTGCCACCCCGTTGACGGTGCTGAATTGTCCGCCGACGGCCAGCCGGCCATCTGGCAGACCCATGATGGCCTTGACCTGCCCGTCCAGGGTCGGGCTGAAAGTGGGGATGAACTCACCCGTGTTCTTGTCGAATGCCGCCAGGTAGGACTGCTCGGTCTGGTCCAATCCGGCCTGATTGCGTTGCACGTAGCGGAAGTTGCCGCCTACGAACACCCGGTCCGCAACCTCTCCGAACGCGGCGACCTCGGTGTTGAGTTCACCGGCACGACCATTGGCGAAGCCCGACACCGCCCACGTGGTCGGCAGGGCTCCGGACTCCGCCAGCGGAGTCTGCTCCTGTACCGGGGTGCCGGTGTCGGGTATCGTCCCGAAGTCCATGTCGGCCAGGGCTAGCGTGGGCCGCAGGTACACCTGGGTGAACGGCCGGGCGTTGCCCAGGCCGTTCGATGAGGACCAGAGGTAGGAGGTGCTGGCGGGTGAGCCGGCTACCTGCGGGCCGAAGGCGAAGCCCCAGAGATAGTTCTGGTTCGCCAGTTCGTTGGTCTGCACCCGCCGGAACCGATTGTCCTGACCGAAGCTCCTGATGGTCCCACCGGATCCGGTACCGGCACCGAAGGTGAACGATGCCACGGGCATCTCGGAGCCGTATGCCCACACCCACGAGCCGTTGTTCGCCAGCGTGTACCGCACCTCCTGCCATGCGGTTCCGGCGGTGTTGCTGGCGCGACGCAGGCGGACGCCGTCGGCCAGAGCGTCGACGCGTCCGTTGTTCAGCAACCCGTCGATGGTGGTCGCGGGCAACTGTGCCGGTGAGAATGCACCGACGCCGTCCACCACGGTGTGCACCTGCTGCGGGTCCTTGCCCTGGTAGCCGGCACGCCATCCCTGGCGACCGCGGCCGACGAGCACCCAGCCCCCGCCATCGGTCTCCTGGTCGCAGTAGAACTGCTGAGGCGCCTGCAGGGCCGGGGTGAGTAACCAGTAGACACCGCTGGGCGCGCTGGGCGTGTTCTGCTTGACCTCCCAGCACGATCCGGCGGCGGTGGCCTGACTCAGCCCATCCGGCAGCGGGGTATCGGCGCGAGCGGGCAACGCCCACAGCGACACGGTCAGGATCATTGCCAGAGCAAGTGCGAACACCAGTGGGCGCGCGCTACGCCGGGCCGAGGAAAGAGCGGTTGACATCATGATCTCCTAGATCTCGCAGCCTTGTTCGGCAGGAATTTCATGGCTGGAGATCTTCCACACATCGTCCAGATACTCGGCGCCATAGATGTGGCGGACAGGATGTCCAGGGTTGTAGAGGCGGGAACTGACGTCCTGCCCGTTCTCGTCAAACAAGCGCAGCTCCGATACATCGATACAGACCGCCACGCTCATCGTGGGCGTCGCTGCGTCCAGATCGCTGGCGATGAGCTCGGAACTGACCACGACGGCCTCGCCTTCCTGGGTCAAGCCCTGCTCGGACTGTTCCCGCGCCTGGTTCTGCAACTCCCCCAGGACGAATCCGGTGGCGATCAGATCCAGGCCTTCGATACCGCCGTCGCCTCGTTGGGATATCTCGTTGGTCGCGGCGACCACGCTAGCGATGGTGGTGGTCACACGCTCCTGTTCGGTGATCTCGTCCTGCACCGGACCGGCCGTCGGCGGCTGAACCGCCACCGGCGATGGTGGGTCCGTCGGCGGCGGATCCGTCACCGGATCGGCGCCAGGCGAATCGGCGTCCGCCGATGTTCCGTCGGCCGATGCGTCCGTCCCCGATCCGGCACCGTCCGCGCCCGATCCTGCGTCGTTGGCGCCGGTCAGCACGACCGCGATCACGACCAGCAGTATCAGCGCCGTGCCGGCGCCCACGATGGCGATCCAGTGTCGCCGCAATCCACTCACACTCCCCGTTGTGCGCCCCATGATCTCCCTCAACTTTCAGATCCCCCGCTATCTCAATGCCGAACGCTTCCTGGGCCGAACGCTTCCTGGGCCGAACGCTTCCTAGGCCGAACGCTTCCTAGGCCGACGCTTGCTAGCCGCCACCCGTTGCGGCAATAAATGCTCGAAGCTGGGTCGAGGATGTCCGCTCGGTGTACGGGAAGTACTCAACCCGCGCTCCGACCTCGGCCATCTCCTGTTCCAACAGCACCCCTTTGACGGTGCCTTTCCAGTCCGACCCCTTGAAGATGACGTCGAAGCCGTACTCGCGCCAGGCGATGCGCTTGTCCTGGCTGAGATCGGCCACTGCCCGATCCACCAGGCGCAGGCTGCTCACGATCTGCAATCGCTCCGCAAACGGAATCGCCGGGGCCTGTCCCTTCATCGACTGCAGTGACTCATCGGTGGCAACACCCACGATCAGGTGATCGCACCGTTCCCGGGCCGCACGCAGGATATTGAGGTGACCGATGTGGAACAGGTCGAATCCCCCGGGCACATAGCCAGTGGTCATGCCGGAACTCCGATCGAGGTGAGCAGTGCGTACTTTCGGCGTAGCGTCACACCCAGGTACAGCAGGTGAGCCACCGCCAATGCCAGGTAGCACCCGGCGAAGAGTGCGGGATTGGGCCAGGTGAGGAAGACCCAGCAGATCATCCCGGTATCGACCGGAAGCAGCAGCCAGGACCGGGCTGGTCCCGGATCGGGGTTCACCGAGGCGATCGCATTCCGCCCCGCGGCCAACTGTTCGGCAAGGATCTGGGCGATGAACGTGGTGGTCACGATCAGAGCGAAGATCAGCGGCAGCACCAGCATGGCCCCCGGCCCCTGGTGTTGCCACAGCGCCACTGCGGTGACCACGTGGATGGCCGGGGATCGAACGGCGTCGACCACGTGATCCACCCATTCGCCTGCGGGACCGCCCTCACCACGCAATCGGGCGAGTTGCCCGTCGGCGGAGTCCAGCGCAAAGCCCAACGCCAGCAGCACCGACACAGCGATCCCGGTCATGAGATCGCGCGGGGCCGCGATGAGTATCGCCAGGCCGGCAGCACTGGCCAACGCGCTCAGCGCGGTGGCCTGGTTCGGGGTCATCCTGAGCGTGAACGCGAGTGCCGCCATCGGCCGCGCAAGCCGGCGGTTGACCCAGCGCATGTACGCCGGTACCCCGATCCCCGGCTTCTGGCGCCCGGCCAAGGTGCCCAGCGCCTGGCGGTACCGGAGCCAGAACGCGGGCTGGGCGTGGCGCCGCCCGCCCACGGGCGGGGGCACGACGGTGTCGGGGGATAGCCGTCGTGCCCCCTCCCCTGAGCGGGTGGCCGCCAGCGGCTGCCTAGTAGGCACCACGCGCCCCCAGGACAGCACGGGCGGTACGGCAGAGGATCTGCAGATCGAATCCGATCGACCAGTTATCGACGTAGCGCAGGTCGAGTCGGACCGACTCCTCCCAGGACAGGTCGGAGCGGCCGCTGACCTGCCACAATCCGGTTAATCCGGGTTTGACATGGAGCCGGTGCACCGACAACGCGTCATAGCTGGCCACCTCACTGGCCAACGGCGGCCGTGGCCCGACCAGCGACATGTCGCCGCGCACGACGTTCCACAATTGCGGCAGTTCATCGATGGAGAATCGGCGCAATGCGCGTCCGACACTGGTGATGCGTGGATCGTCCTCAACCTTGAACAGCGGCCCAGCGCCGGTGTCGGCGTCGGCCAGCTCGCACCGACGCTCCTCGGCGTCGGCGGTCATGGTCCGCAGTTTGTACATCGTGAACGGTCGCCCATCGCGCCCTATCCGGATTTGCCGGAACAGGGACGGGCCGTCCGAGTCGAGGCGAACCACGAGCGCAGCGATAGCGATCACCGGCGCGAGCACGATCAGCAACGCCGAGCCGAGGACCCGGTCCATAACCGCCTTGGCCATGCGCTGCCACGGGCTTGGGGTCAGCTTGAGTTCGAGCATCGCCGTCGCGCCGACGACCTGCAGATCGATACGGGAGTCGAGCACTTCGCTGACCCCCGGCAGGATGGCCAGTTCGGTCCCCTGGCGCTCCAGCTCCCATTGAGTGCTGCGCAGTTCGTCAGCGGCCATCGCTCCGGCCGTCACGATCACTATGTCGGCGTTGGTGCCCTTGCTGACGTCCGCCACATCGGCGGTGCCGCCGAGCACCTGCAGGTCGCCGGACAGCGACGCCGGGGAGGAATCCGCCAGGCAGGCGCCGACGAACATCAAACCAGGGTGGGCGACACGCAGTTCCTGTTCGGCCCGCTCCACCGCGGCTCCGTCGCCGACCAGCAACGTGCGCGAGGCCAGCCAGCCGCGGTGGCGCAGCGTTCTGGCCACCTGGCGTTGAACGAACCGCAGCGATACACCGCACATGGTGACGCCGACGACCGCCAGCGTCAGGAGCAGTGGTGACATGGTCACGACTTGCAGGAATACCAGCAGCATCGCTAGCAGCATCACCGCAGCCGCGCCGCGCCCGATGGCGCGATACTCCCGGTATCCCACTGCCGCGAACCGGGTGTCGTATCCGCCGGCGGTAGCGATCGCCATGGTGAAAGTTGCCGCCCCGACCGCTGCGACCAGCAAGGCCGAGGAAGATTCCGAGCGCCCGAGTGCCGCGAAGATGGCGAGCGCACACACTACGTCCACCGTCAACGCCACCACTCGGTACACGTTGCGGCCCGCGCCTATCCGGCTCGCGCCACCCCTCATTCCGACCGCTGATAACGGTGACGGCAGGAGCTCAATCCGGTCGAGGACGCTCATGCGAGCCCCCTCGACCGGGTTGCACTCCCCGTTTCTTTGCGCACGTGGGCGCACCCCCTACAAACATCTGCCAATTCGACCGCCGCCTTGGATTCGGCTCCTTGGGGACCCCTTATGGCGATGCCCCCGACACCACAAAGGTAGTTGTGAAGCTAGGGGGCTGGAAGCAATTCGCGGGGTGGAGTCGGTTGGTCGCTACCCAAGCGGGGAGTTGGAGGGGGTGAGGTCGCCTCACCCCCTCCAACCCAGAGGGACAGAACTATGCGGATTTTAAGTACTTCTCTTCAGTGCCCTCCGGTCACTGTGCCTGGTAGAGACGGACGTAATCGATGACGTAGGACGCCGGGAGCTCGGTATCCGAGGTCACGTACCCCGGCCATCTGCCACCGACGGCCAGGTTCAGCCGCACGAAGAACTCATGATTGGTGAACACATCGCTGATCCATGGCACCTCGGCGGAGGTGTACCGAGCGGTCATCACACCGTCGATGAAGAAGCGGATCTCGTCCGGCTCCCACTCCAGCGCGTAGGTGTGAAACCCCTCGGACAGGTCGGCACCTCGGGGGACCTCAAACGAGGTCCGCACCGCTTGCCGGTCGCCCATGGTCGACTCGTGCAGTGAGTGGTAGACCACCCCTGCCTGCCAGTTGTCACCAGCCCCGGAACCCAAGGCTTCCAGGATGTCGATCTCACCCATCGAGTCGCTGCTGCGCAACCAGAATGCCGGCCACAGGCCTTGCGAGGTGCCCTGAGCGACGGGCAGCTGAGCACGGATCTCGATCCGCCCGTACATGAACTCCATCTTGTCGCGGGACAGGATCTGCGCCGAGGTGAACTCACGCCCGTCGGGGTAGCGGGTGTCGTAGTCACCGCATTGGATCGGCTGAGACTCCTGCCGCGCGGTCAGGTGGAGATAACCGTCGCGAACCGAGAGGTTCTCCGGCCGGTTCATCAGGCAGGCGGCTTCCAGGTTGCCGTCACCATAGGTCGACAGGTTGTAGGCGGACCAGTTGCTGGTGTCCAGGGCGTTGCCGTCGAACTCGTCCGACCAGGCCAGCTCCCACGAGCTGTTCGGCACCACATACCGGTCCGTCAGCGGAGCCGCGCCACCGCCGGGGAGCAGTTGGGCATCGAACGAGATATCGCGGGTATTGCTGTAGTTGGAGACCACCTGGACGGCCAGGACATTGGCGCCCAACTGCAGCACATCACCGGGAATCGTGACGTTCACCGGCTCCTTCTGTGCGGTGGCTGATGACGGGGCATCCAAGGCCCAGGTGGCGTCGTGCTCGCCAGCCCACTTCTCGTCCACCCGGGCCCGGCCGACCTCGACGCCGTTGACATAGACGATGATGCCGTCGTCGGCCCAGGTAGTCAGACTCGCCCCCTCGCGCAACAACCCCGCGTTGAGGTCATCGATGGTGAAGACCACACGCGCGTAGGTGTTCAGTGGGCGCCCGCTCGCAGGCAGCTGGGTGGCCACCAGTGAGGTGCCGTATCCGAACGGGGCCTTGGCCGTGGCCCAGCCTTGTGAGCTGGTCGAGTACTTCCAGGTGGGAGCCGGTCCCGCAGTGCTGCGGTAGTACTCCCAGGTGGAACCGGTGTCGACGATAGCCCCGGTCGGCACCGGCGCGGACTCGGGAACCTGCGGCAAGTCCGGGGCATCGACCGGATCGCTGGGCGGTTCTGGATCTGAGTCAGTAGGCGGTTCTGGATCTGAGCCACTGGGCGGCGCCGGCTCCGATGGCTCGGCTGAGGGATCCGTCGGCGGAGTGGTCAAGTCCGGCGGGATCAGTTCGGTTTCCGGGTCTAGCGCGGGTTCGGTCGGATCAGGCGCTACCGGATCGACGGCGGCAACCGCCAGTTCACCACCGAAGGTGACATCGGAGGTACGCCGCCAGTTGGACAGCACCGCAACCGCGACCTGGTTGGCCCCTTCATGTAGCAGGTCTGGCGGGATCGTGATGGTCAGCGGATCCGCCTTGGCCTTCCAGGCACGCGGCGCATCCGTGGCCCACACGGTGTCGTGGGTGATGGTGGCGTAGCGTTCCGAGACGTTGTCGCGCCCCACTTCCACGCCATTGACGAAGACGACCACGCCGTCATCGGCCCAGGTCTGGAAACTGAGCGTAGGACGCTGATCGATGTCGACGTCGAAGCTATGCCGGAAATAGGTGGTGGTGGTCCGACCGGAGAGGTCCGGCAACCGGGTGGCGTAGTCGTCTTCGGCAAGGTAGCGGCCGAAGCCAAGTGGCGCCTGCCCTTGAGACCAGTCGGAATCGTCATAGGACTCCGACTGCCAACCGGGGGCAGGGGCACTGCTATCGCGCCAGTAGGACCAGGTCGCGTCGGACGCGATCAACTGGTCCCCGACCGCAGTGGCTGGTGCCACGAACGGCTTGGCCAGCAGCACGGTTCCTGCGAGTAGAGCGAGAATGGTAAAACGAGCCAGGGATTTTCTCCCGGCGGAAAAGCGGGCGGCCTCGGCCACACGCCTCACCTCCTTGAAGTCCCCCGACTTCGGGGACCCGGAGGTCCAAAAAGGGCGAGTACAACGCCCACCATAGTAGCCATCGTTACCAATTTGTGACAAATCCGGAGTCCACTATCTGGACCCCGCGGATGTCCCCGTCAGGTCAGGGCAGCGTGCAGCCGCTGAGCAACCTCGTCGATGGTTCCCAGACCGTTCACCCGCACCAGCAGCCCGCGTCCGTCATAGATCTGCACCAGCGGAGCGGTCTGCTCGGCATAGACCTCCAGCCGACGTCGGATGACCGCCTCGGTGTCATCCGAACGCCCCTGTTCGGCGGCCCGCCCGAGCAATCGGGTCACGAGCTCATCGGAATCGGCGGTCAGCTCTACCACCGCGTCCAGCTGGCTGCCCAGGTGCTGCAATACCCGATCCAGTTCCGCGACCTGCGCTTCGGTGCGCGGATAGCCATCCAGCAGGAATCCATCGGAAGCATCGGCTTGAGTCAGCCTGTCGGCCACCATGGCGTTGGTGACCTCATCGGGTACGTACTCGCCGGCATCCATGTACCGCTGGGCCGTCTTGCCCAGCTCGGTGCCTTGCGCCACGTTGGCCCGGAAGATGTCGCCGGTCGAGATCGCCGGGATTCGGAGCAGCTGCGCCAGCCGGACCGCCTGTGTGCCCTTCCCTGCACCCGGAGGTCCGATCAGCAGCAGTCTGGAGATCGGCTGGGTCATCGCAGGAACCCTTCGTAGTGACGTTGCTGCAGTTGGCTGTCGATCTGCTTGACCGTCTCCAGGCCAACGCCCACGACGATCAGTAGAGCGGTGCCACCGAACGGGATGTTCGGGTTCACGCCCATGAACTTGAACGCGATCATCGGGATCAGAGCCACGCATGCCAGGTACAACGATCCGGCGGCGGTGATCCGGGAGATGACGTACTGCAGGTACTCCGACGTCGGCCGCCCCGCGCGGATGCCCGGGATGAAGCCGCCATAGCGCTTCATGTTGTCGGCCACCTCATCCGGGTTGAACGTGATCGAGGTATAGAAGTAGGCGAAGAAGATGATCAGGACCGCGTAGACGGCGATGTACAGGGCCGAATCGGGCGTCATCAGGTTGGCGTTGATCCACTGCACCCAGCCGACGGTCTGGTCCGGCGCGAATTGCACCGCCAGCAGCGGCAGAGCCAGTAGCGAGGACGCGAAGATCACCGGGATCACACCGGACATGTTGATCTTGATCGGAATGTAGGTCGAACTGCCGCCGTAGGTGCGGCGCCCGACCATTCGCTTGGCGTACTGCACCGGGACTCGGCGCTGCGACTGTTCCACGAACACGATCAGGACGATCACCACTGCGGCGATCAGGAGGAACAGCAGCAGCTTCGCGAAGCCGTTGTTGCTCAGTGCGATCTGCTGCACCGCACTGGGGAAGCTCGCCGCGATCGAGGTGAAGATCAGCAGCGACATGCCGTTGCCGACACCGCGTTCGGAGATCAGTTCACCCAGCCACATGATCAGGCCGGTGCCCGCCGTCATGGTGACGATCATCAGCAAGATGGTGGTGACGGTGTCGTTCGGGATCACCTCGACCGTGCATCCCTGGAACAGGCCGCCGGTGCGAGCGACGGTGATGATCGTGGTCGCCTGCAGAATAGCCAGGCCGATGGTCAGGTAGCGCGTGTACTGCGTCAGAACCGCGGTTCCCGACTGGCCTTCCTTGTGCAGCGCCTCAAAGCGCGGGATCACTACCCGCAGCAACTGCACGATGATGCTCGCGGTGATGTACGGCATGATGCCCAGCGCGAACACCGACAGTTGCAGCAATGAGCCGCCGGAGAACAGGTTGACCAGGCTCAGTACATCGGAGGTGGCGCCGGCTTGACTGGCGTCCAGGCACAACTGCACGTTGCCGTAGTCCACTCCGGGCGTCGGTATGAACGACCCCAGCCGGAAGATCGCCATGATCCCCAGCGTGAACAACAGCTTGTTGCGCAGGTCCGGTGTACGGAACGCGCGAATGAATGCGCCGAGCATGATCCTCCAGCGGCGTGGTCTTGCAGTGAGGCACTGTCAAGCGGTGGTCGTCACCGACCCTAACGGGTCGAGGCCGGGTAGCCGCGCCGTTTGCGGGCTACCCGACTCCTATCAGGCCTGCGAAGTGCTTCCCCCGGCGGCGACGATCTTCTCCTTGGCCGAAGCCGAGAAGGCGTCCGCGGTGACATCGAGCTTGACGCTCACCTCACCGGTGCCCAGCACCTTGACCTTGTGACCAGCTCGCACCGCGCCCTTGTCCACCAGGTCCGCGACCGTGACCGCTCCCCCCGCGGGGAACAACTGCTCCAGCTTGTCCAGGTTGACGACCTGGAACTCCTGCCGGAACGCGTTCTTGAATCCGCGCAGCTTGGGCAGGCGCATGTGCAGCGGCGTCTGTCCACCTTCGAACCGCGCCGATACCTGGTAGCGCGCCTTGGTGCCCTTGGTACCCCGGCCGGCGGTCTTGCCGCGCTTGCCACCCTCACCACGACCCACGCGCACCTTGGCCTTGTGGGCCCCGGGTGCCGGACGCAGGTGGTGCACCTTCAGCACCGGTGCGCCAGCGGCGTCGGTGCTCTCGACGGCCTCGTCGGAGGCCTTCTTGTCCTTGGCAGCCATGTCCTTAGTCCTCAACGTCTTCCACGGTGACCAGGTGCGCCACCGTGTTGACCATCCCCCGTGTCTCGGGACGATCAGCGACGACCACACTCTGGCCGATGCGGCGCAGTCCTAGCGTGCGCAGGGTGTCACGCTGGTTCTGCTTGCCGCCGATTCCAGACTTTGTCTGGGTCACCTTCAGCGCGCTCATGATGCGGCAACTTCCTTCTCGGCAGCCTTGGCGGCGCGACCGGAGGCCTGCGCCCGCAACAGAGCTGCGGGTGCGACGTCTTCCAGGGGCAGGCCACGGCGTCCGGCGACCGCTTCCGGCTGCTCCAGGCCCCGCAGCGCCTCGACGGTGGCGTGCACGATGTTGATCGCGTTGGTCGAACCCAGCGACTTGCTCAGCACGTCATGGATCCCGGCACAGTCCAGCACGGCGCGCACCGGACCACCGGCGATAACCCCGGTACCCGGCGTGGCCGGGCGCAGGAACACCACACCGGCGGCCGCTTCACCCTGCACCGGGTGCGGGATGGTGTTCTGGATCCGCGGCACCTTGAAGAAATTCTTCTTGGCCTCCTCGACGCCCTTGGCGATCGCCGCGGGCACCTCCTTGGCCTTGCCGTAGCCGACACCGACGGTCCCGTCGCCATCACCGACCACGACCAGGGCCGTGAAGCTGAACCGACGACCACCCTTGACCACCTTGGCCACCCGGTTGATCGTCACCACTCGCTCGACGTAGTTGCTGGCCGCGGAATCGTCGCGACGACCACCGCCACGGCGGTCGCGCCGGTCGTTTCCGGAGCGTTCCCGGTCGTTACCGGAGCGCTCGTTGCTGGGGCCGCTACCGGCCCTGCTGCGTGCAGGAGCAGCCATCACGGGTTCCTTTGTTCGTTGACGAAGTTCATGTGGCTCACAGGTTCAAGCCCTTCTCGCGCGCACCGTCTGCGACGGCGGCCACGCGACCGTGGTAGGCATTGCCGCCCCGGTCAAAAACGGCGGCGGTGATACCAGCCTTGGCCGCGCGCTCGGCGACCAATTCGCCGACCTTGCGGGCCTGCTCGGTCTTGGCGCCGTCGCTGCCCCGGACATCAGCTTCCAACGTCGAAGCCGAAGCCAGCGTGGTACCAGCGGTGTCGTCCACCAACTGCACCATGATGTGCCGGGCGCTGCGGTTGACCACCAGACGCGGACGGCTGGCGGTGCCGTGGATGCGCTTGCGCAGGCGTTGGTGCCGACGCGCACGCGCGGTGCGCTTGCCGCCACCGGTACGGATTCCTTTGATCCCTGCCATGGCTACTTACCAGCCTTTCCGACCTTGCGGCGGACCTGCTCGCCCGCATACCGCACGCCCTTGCCCTTATACGGCTCCGGCTTGCGGATCTTCCTGATGTTCGCGGCTACCTCACCGACCTGCTGCTTGTCGATACCGGCCACACTGAACTTGGTGGGGCCCTCCACAGCGAAGGTGATGCCGTCTGGTGCCGTGACCGTGACCGGGTGCGAGAAGCCCAGGGCGAACTCCAGCGAGTTGCCCTTGGCGACCACCCGGTAACCGGTGCCGACGATCTCAAGCTTCTTCTCGAACCCCTGCGTCACACCGGTGACCAGGTTCGCCAGCAGTGTCCGGGTCAGGCCGTGCAGCGAGCGCGAGGTGCGCTCATCGTTGGGCCTGCTGACGACCAATGCGCCGTCGTCGTCCTTGGCGACCTCGATCGGGGCCGGCACGGTGTGCGAGAGGGTTCCCTTGGGACCCTTGACCTGCACCTGCGCGCCGTCAATGGTGACGTCGACGCCTGCGGGAACGGTCACTGGGATCTTGCCGATACGCGACATGCGTGCTCCCTCCCTTACCAGACGTAGGCGAGGACTTCCCCACCTACGCCCTTCTTGCCAGCCTGCTTGTCGGTCAGCAGACCCGATGATGTGGACAGGATCGCCACACCGAGTCCGCCCAGCACCTTGGGCAGGTTCGACGACTTCGCGTATACCCGCAGACCGGGCTTGGAAACCCGGCGCACGCCAGCCAGCGAGCGCTCCCGGTTCGGCCCGAACTTCAGGTTCAGGGTCAGAGTCTTGCCCACTTCGGCGTCGGCGACGCTCCAGGAGGCGATGTAGCCCTCGGCCTGGAGGATCTCGGAGATGTGCGCCTTCAGCTTGGAGTACGGCATCGACACCGTCTCGTGGTACGCCGAGTTGGCGTTGCGCAAGCGCGTCAACATATCGGCGATGGGGTCGGTCATTGTCATTGGGCCTCAGCCCTTCCTCGGCGCGGTTTCCAGCAGTCGGGTATGACTGTGGACCTGCGGCGTAGTCGTTGCGTTGATGGTCACCAGCTGCTCTTGGTCACACCTGGCAGCTCGCCCGCCAGCGCCATTTCGCGCAGGCAGATGCGGCACAGGCCGAACTTGCGGTACACCGAGTGCGGGCGTCCGCACCGGTTGCAGCGGGTGTATCCGCGGACCGCGAACTTTGGCTTGCGGTTCGCCTTCTGAATCAGAGCGGTCTTGGCCATCAGTTCTCCTTGAACGGGAAGCCGAGACGGCGAAGGAGTGAACGGCCCTCGTCGTCGTTGGTGGCCGTGGTGACGACGGTGATGTCCATACCGCGCACCCGGTCGATCTTGTCCTGGTCGATCTCGTGGAACATCGACTGTTCCGTCAGACCGAACGTGTAGTTGCCGTTGCCGTCGAACTGCTTGGGCGACAGGCCACGGAAGTCGCGGATACGCGGCAGCGCAAAGCTGAGCAACCGGTCCAGGAACTCCCACATGCGATCACCGCGCAGCGTGACGTGGGCGCCGATCGGCTGGCCTTCGCGCAGCTTGAACTGCGCGATCGACTTGCGGGCCTTGGTCACCACCGGCTTTTGTCCCGTGATCAGGGTGAGGTCGCGGATCGCGCCCTCGATCACCTTGGAGTCGCGCGCGGCGTCACCCACGCCCATGTTCACCACGACCTTGACCAGGCCGGCGACCTGGTGCGGGTTGCTGTGACCGAACTCCTCGCGCAGCGCGGGCACGATGTCCTTGCGGTATACGCCCTGCAACCGCGCCGGGATCTTGGCGGCGACCGCGTCGGTGTTCTCAATCGTGCTGGTCATCAGATGTCCTTACCGGAGCGCCGGGCGACCCGGACCCGCTGAGTCTTGGTGCGGCCGTCGCGCTCCACCTGCTCGGTGCGGTATCCGACCCTGGTGCCGCGCTTGGTCTCTGGGTCGACAAGCATGACGTTGCTGACGTGGATCGGAGCCTCGACCGTTTCGATACCACCGGTGCGGCTGCCGCGCTGGCTCTGGGCGACCTTGGTGTGCCGCTTGACGCGCTGCACACCCTCGACCACGACGCGCTGTTCCTGCACCTCGAGCACCCGGCCCTGCTGACCCTTGTCGCGGCCCGCGATGACGACCACCAGGTCGCCCTTCTTGATCTTTGCCATGGCTACAGCACCTCCGGTGCCAGCGAGACGATCCGCATGAACCGCTTGTCGCGCAGTTCACGGCCGACCGGCCCGAAGATTCGGGTGCCGCGCGGCTCGCCGTCGGCCTTGAGGATGACGGCGGCGTTCTCGTCGAATCGGATGTAGGAACCGTCGGGACGGCGGCGTTCCTTGGTGGTGCGCACCACGACCGCCTTCACCACGTCGCCCTTCTTGACGTTGCCGCCGGGGATGGCGTCCTTGACGGTGGCGACGATGGTGTCGCCCACGCCGGCGTAGCGACGCCCAGAGCCACCGAGCACACGGATGCAGAGGATCTCCTTGGCACCTGTGTTGTCGGCGACTTTAAGTCGCGACTCCTGCTGGATCATGTCATTGCTCCTGGTGTCGTGCTGGTTCTCGCCTCAGCCGAGTGCGAGCCTGGCCGAACGGATGGGTTACTTGGCCTTCTCAAGGATCTGCACGATGCGCCACCGCTTGGTGGCCGACAGCGGGCGGGTCTCCATGATCAGAACGTGGTCACCGACGCCGGCGGAGTTCGCCTCGTCGTGTGCCTTGACGCGCGAGCTGCGGCGCAGCACCTTGCCGTACAGCGCGTGCTTGACGCGGTCTTCGACCTCGACAACGACGGTCTTGTCCATCTTGTCGCTGACGACGTAGCCGCGGCGCGTCTTGCGGTACGGCCGGTGCTCGGCAGCCTCTGCCGCAGCCGGGGCCGCGGTGTCGGTGCTGTCGCTGGATTTGGTAGCCATCAGGTCCTCGTTCACTTCGCTTCGACGGACGGCGCGGTCCGGATGCCGAGCTCGCGCTCGCGCAGGATGGTGTAGATGCGGGCGATGTCGCGGCGCACTGTCTTCAACCGGCCGTGGTCCTCCAGCTGGCCGGTGGCCGAGGAGAACCGCAGGTTGAACAATTCGCTCTTCGCCTTCTTCAATTCGGCCACGAGCAGCTCCGACGTCATGCCGTCGAGCTCAGAGACGGCCAGCTCCGGGGAACCAATTGCCATCGCTTACTCACCACCTTCGCGGCTCACGAACCGCGTCTTCATAGGGAGCTTGTGCTGCGCGCGGCGCATGGCCTCGCGTGCCAAGTCTTCGGGGACACCGGCCAGCTCGAACATCACTCGGCCGGGCTTGACGTTCGCCACCCACCACTCGGGTGAACCCTTACCGGAACCCATGCGGGTTTCGGCCGGCTTCTTGGTCAGCGGGCGGTCCGGAAAGATGTTGATCCAGACCTTTCCGCCACGCTTGATGTGACGGGTCATGGCGATACGTGCGGCCTCGATCTGCCGGTTGGTGACGTAGGCCGGCTCCAGAGCCTGGATGCCGAAGTCGCCAAAGGCGATCGAGGTGCCACCCTTGGCTGCGCCGGAGCGCTTGGGGTGGTGCTGCTTGCGGTGCTTGGTCCGCCGGGGGATGAGCATGGCTCAGGCCTCCGTTTCTGCTGCGGGTGCCGCGGCTGCTGCGGGCTGCTCCGCGGGCTCGGCGGCCGGAGCTTCCTGCGTCGCCGGGGCAGCGTTGCCACCCTCGTCGCGACGCTGGCGCGAACCGCGCTCACGGCGCGGCCGGGGAGCGGCGCTGGCCTGCTCGCGGGCGTATTCCTTCTCCGTCAGGTCGCCCTTGTAGATCCAGACCTTGACGCCGATCCGCCCGAAGGTGGTGCGGGCCTCGAAGAAGCCGTAGTCGATGTTGGCGCGGAGGGTGTGCAGCGGTACGCGGCCCTCGCGGTAGAACTCCGAGCGGCTCATCTCAGCACCGCCCAGACGACCGGAGACCTGCACCTTGATGCCCTTGGCACCGGCGCGTTGCGCGGACTGCATGCCCTTACGCATCGCACGGCGGAAGGACACGCGAGAGGCTAGCTGCTCGGCCACGCCCTGAGCCACCAGCTGCGCGTCGGTCTCGGGGTTCTTGACCTCGAGGATGTTCAGCTGCACCTGCTTGCCGGTGAGCTTCTCCAGCTCGCCGCGCAGGCGGTCGGCCTCGGCGCCACGGCGACCGATGACGATGCCGGGACGCGCGGTGTGCAGGTCGATCCGGACCCGATCCCGGGTCCGCTCGATCTCCACCTTCGCGATCCCCGCGCGCTCCAGGCCGGTGGCCATCAGCTTGCGGATCTTGACGTCCTCGGCCACGTAGTCGCGGTAGCGCTGACCGGACTTGGTGCTGTCAGCGAACCACCGCGTGCGGTGATCGGTAGTGATCCCGAGACGGTACCCGTGCGGGTTTACCTTCTGGCCCATCTAGCGAGCCCCTCCCTGAGTCGTTGCATCATCCACGATCACGGTGATGTGGCTGGTGCGCTTGAGGATGCGGCTCGCACGCCCCTGGGCGCGCGGACGGAACCGCTTGAGCGACGGACCTTCGTCGACGAAGGCCTCCGAGATGACGTAGTCATCCTCATCGAAGCGCTCCGAAGCTGCGTCGGCCTTCACGCGAGCGTTGGCGATCGCGGACTCCACCAGCTTGCGCACCGGCTCGGCGGCAGCCTGCGGTGCGAACCGAAGCTGGGTGATCGCCTCCGACGCGCCCTTGCCGCGGATCGTGTCAACGATGCGGCGGGCCTTCTGGGGCGTTACGCGGATGAACCGCGCCTGCGCCTTGGCTTCCATCGTGTGTCCTTACCTGTCGTTCTTCGACGTCTTGAGGTGACCGGCCGCGTCAGCGGCGCCGTGCCTTGCGGTCGTCCTTCTCATGGCCGCGGAAGGTGCGGGTGGGAGCGAACTCGCCGAGCTTGTGACCGACCATCGCTTCGGAAACGAACACCGGGACGTGCTTGCGTCCGTCGTGGACCGCGAAGGTGTGCCCCAGGAAGTCCGGGGTGATAACCGACCGGCGCGACCAGGTCTTGATGACGTTCTTGGTACCCGCTTCGTTCTGGGCGTCCACCTTCTTCTGCAGGTGATCGTCGACGAAGGGACCCTTCTTGAGGCTGCGAGGCATCTTGTCAGTCGCTCCTTAGCGCTTCTTGCCGGTGCGGCGGCGACGCACGATCAGCTTGTCGCTCGGCTTGTTCGGACGGCGGGTACGGCCTTCGGTCTGGCCCCAGGGGCTGACCGGGTGACGACCACCGGAGGTCTTGCCCTCACCACCACCGTGCGGGTGGTCGACCGGGTTCATGGCCACACCACGGACAGTCGGGCGCTTGCCCTTCCACCGCATCCGGCCGGCCTTACCCCAGTTGATGTTGGACTGTTCGGCGTTGCCGACCTCACCGATCGTGGCGCGGCAGCGAGCGTCGACATTGCGGATCTCGCCCGAGGGCATCCGCAACTGTGCGTACGGACCATCCTTGGCGACCAGCTGCACGCCAGCGCCGGCCGAACGCGCGATCTTGGCCCCGCCACCGGGCTTGAGCTCGATCGCGTGCACGACGGTACCGGTGGGGATGTTGCGCAGCGGCAGGTTGTTGCCGGGCTTGATGTCGGCGCTGGCGCCGGCCTCCACGCGGTCGCCCTGTCGCAGCTTGTTCGGCGCGATGATGTAGCGCTTCTCGCCGTCGGCGTAGTGCAGCAGCGCGATCCGAGCGGTGCGGTTGGGGTCGTATTCGATGTGCGCGACCTTCGCCGGCACTCCGTCCTTGTCGTGACGGCGGAAGTCGATCACGCGATAGGCGCGCTTGTGGCCACCACCGATGTGCCGGGTCGTGATCCGTCCGGAGCTGTTGCGGCCGCCGGACTTACTCAGCGGCCGGACCAGGGACTTCTCCGGGGTCGACCGGGTGATCTCGACGAAGTCGGCGACGGAGCTGCCACGGCGGCCCGGAGTCGTCGGCTTGTACTTGCGGATTCCCATATCTGTCGTCCTCTAATCGCTATCGACGCCCGGCTCAGCCGGCCCCGCCGAAGATGTCGATGGTGCCCTCGCGCAGCGATACGATCGCGCGCTTGGTGTCCTTGCGGCGACCGACGCCGTAGCGCGTGCGACGGGCCTTGCCCTTGCGGTTGATCGTGTTCACCGAGGAGACCTTGACCCCGGTGAAGATCTGCTCGATGGCGATCTTGATCTCGGTCTTGTTCGCCCGCGGGTCGACCTCGAAGGTGTACTTGCCCTCGTCGAGCAGGTTGTAGCTCTTCTCTGAGACCACCGGCGACAGGATCACGTCATGGGGGTCCTTGGCAGCGATGTCACTCACTTGGCTTCCTCCTTGGCCTGCGCCTGGTCGGCGACCTCGTCCGAGATCTCGGCGGAACTGGCAGCGGCGCTCACCGAGCGCCCGGTGGCCGGCCCGGCGACGAAGGTAGCCAGCGCGTCGGTGGTGAACACCACGTCATCGCTGACCAGAACGTCATAGGTATTGAGCTGGTCCGGGTGCAACAGGTGCACGCTGGGAACGTTCCGCAGACTCTTCCAGCTCACCTCGTCGGTGCGCGAGAGAACCACCAGCACGTGCCGGGAGGTAGCCACCTGATCCAGCACCGCCAGCGCGGCGGAGGTGGAGGGGGCGTCGTCGCCGCCGAATCCGGCGACCACGTGCACCCGGTTGGCGCGGGCGCGGTCCGAGAGGGCTCCGCGCAGAGCTGCGGCCTTCATCTTCTTGGGAGTGCGCTGGCTGTAGTCGCGTGGAACCGGTCCGTGCACGATGCCACCACCGGCGAACTGCGGCGCCCGTGTCGAGCCCTGACGAGCGCGGCCGGTGCCCTTCTGCCGGTACGGCTTCTTGCCACCGCCGCGGACCTCGCCGCGAGTCTTGGTGGCGTGGGTGCCCTGGCGTGCGGCCGCCAGCTGAGCCACCACGACCTGGTGGATCAGCGGCACGTTGGCCTGCACCTCGAAGATTTCGGCGGGCAGTTCGGCGGTGCCGGCCTTCTTGCCCTTGGCATTGACGACGGTGACGTCGGTCATCTCACGCCCCCTTCGCGGCGGTCTTGACCACAACGATGCCGCCCTTGGGGCCTGGCACCGCACCGACGACGAGCAGGAGACCCTTCTCGACGTCGACGCTGTGGATCGGCAGGTTCTGAGTGGTCTGGCGGGCGTGACCCATGCGGCCGGCCATACGCAGGCCCTTGAAGACCCGCGAGGGGGTGGACGCGCCACCGATCGAGCCGGGCTTGCGGTGGTTGCGGTGCGCGCCGTGTGAGGCGCCGACACCGGAGAAACCATGCCGCTTCATGACACCGGCGGTGCCCTTGCCCTTGGTGGTACCGACGACGTCGACCAGGGTGCCGGCCTCAAAGGTCTCGGCGGTGAGCTCCTGGCCCACTTCGTAGTCGGCGGCGTCGGAGGTGCGGATCTCGGCCAGGTGACGACGCGGGGTGACGCCGGCGGCGTCGAACCGGGCGCGCAGCGGCTGAGTCAGCTTGCGCGGGTCGATCTGGCCGTAGCCGAGTTGCACCGAGTTGTAGCCGTCGACCTCAGGTGACTTCACCTGGGTCACGACGTTGGTGCCGACCTCGATCACGGTGACCGGGCGAAGGCGGCCATCGGCATCCCAAACCTGGGTCATGCCGAGCTTCGTGCCGAGCAGCGCCTTCACGGCGCGCTCGGAAGCTGTGGACGTGGCAGTCATGTTCGAAACCTCTTAGAGCTTGATCTCGATGTTGACGTCGGCCGGCAGGTCGAGTCGCATCAGCGAGTCGACCGCCTTCGGCGTCGGGTCAACAATGTCGATGAGCCGCTTGTGCGTCCGCATCTCGAAGTGATCGCGGCTGTCCTTGTACTTGTGCGGCGAACGAATGACGCAGAACACGTTCTTCTCCGTCGGCAGCGGCACCGGACCCACGACCGTCGCGCCAGCGCGGGTCACCGTGTCGACGATCTTGCGCGCCGAGCTATCGATGACCTCGTGGTCGTAGGACTTGAGCCGGATACGGATCTTCTGTCCAGCCATGCGTCGTCTGACTCTCTCTCTTGGTACCGCTCCGACCGACCCCCGCGCTCGGGCGTGTCGCGCTG
>JBKDZO010000006.1:0-20541 GCA_047971285.1 Beutenbergiaceae bacterium
TGTCCTCGGCATCACCATCTCTCTCGTCGGCGTGATCCCGCTTCTGAAGTACCTCCCCGACCTCGCCGGTATCCAGCTCCTCATGCCCTACCCAGGAGTCGGCGTACTCGAACCACTACCCGGAGGCATCGTCATGACACTGTGGGCGATTGCACTCGGCGGAATCGCCTGGGCGTTCTTCCGCACCCGCGACATGCCAACCAGTTAGCCCGTCACGAGCGAGTCTGAGAACGCCTCGGACACGGAAAGACGCGGTACCTATCACTAGTTTCCGCACACTACGAGGCAACAGGCTCCCCGTGCAGACGCGCGCCTCGATTTGGTTCCGGTGACGCACCTCCCTTCTGGGAGGCGTCACCGTGGACGAACACACCTCACCCGACCTCAACGGGGTTGCGGGAACGACTGGCTCGACCAGCGGCGGATACGAGAGCCCGGAAGGTCTACGCGCCCTACTCACCCGACTACACGACGCTGGGCCTGGCGCATGGCGGGGCGACCGTGAAGCGGCCGAACTCATGAACGACACAGCAACGAAGTACCGACCACTCGCACGTAAGCATGGCTTGGCTGCATGGGCGGTCGCGTCCGCCGCGTTCAAGGTGATGCTCGCGCCCTCGACGCGGAACGCGGGCAACCCGTGGGCGGTGGTGACGCGTGCTGTGCAGATCACCTGTCATGCGGAGACTCGCGCCGCCAGGATGCTGACCTCAGCGAGCAAAGTGCGCCACACCGCCAGGATCATCGGGTTCCACGATGCAGTGCGGTTCGCCGAGCGGGAGCGCCTGGCCGACTATCACCCCGCGTTCACACACTACGACGATGCGGACGAGAGCGAGCATGAGGCGCGAGTGACCGCTTTGCTGTCTGCCACGGTCGCGCTGTTCGAGTCTGCGGGCTGGGATGCTGCGCTCGTCACCGAGTGCGTGGAGCATGTGGCCTATCGACTTGCTGACCTCTCCTCACGTCAGCGTGGGGTCGAGGTGCTGCACCGTGAGCGCACGATCCCGATGCTGCTCGGACTGCCGCCCCGGTCGTGGTCCGCGTTGTTGCGGATCATCCTCGGGCGCCCCGACCCAAAGCACGCGGGCAGCCCGGTCGGTGATGGTGTGCTGCTGCGATTACTGAACGGCGAAGCACTGGACAGTCTGCGCGACGACGAGGCACTGATGAAGATGATCCGCGCCGCCAACCCCGACAAACACACCGCACCTTGATTTGGGGGTAGGGCTCCGCACCTAGCGGTATGAGCAGCGGTATGAGCACCTACACCGAAACCCCCGCTGCTACGCCCACCGCCCCCACACCGTCACCTGACGCCACGCTTGGCGCGCGACTCGCCGCCACATCTCGCAGAGCACAGGGACTCACCACCGTGGTGGACGATCCTGCGGTGCTGGATGGGCTGCGCGGACTCTGCGCCGCCCCGCGCCCTATGCGCGCGCCTGTCGCCGAGCATCGCGAAGGCCCCGCACCCTGAACCGGTCAGGGCTGCGGGGCCGGTCACGAATCGTCGGGGTCATGCGCGCCAGACGAACTCGACCCGGCGGGCGAGCACTGCCGCGCGGTGCGCATCGCGGCGCACATGGAACGCTTCGGTGCTCTCGTTGCGACGCTTAGGTACAGCGGTCATCATGTCTGCGGGGTGAGCATGGACGAGTACCACTTGCAGGATCAGACTCGCCGCCTGGTACTGCCACATGGGAGTACGCCCTTCCCACTCAGCAGCGACCGTCGTGACATCGATACTCAGACCGGCGTGCTCGGGTGTGGTCGCGGTGTACTCGCGGCGGGTGGCCTCGATCCGCCCCGCGATCCTCGCGCGTTGCCGCACCCACATGGCCTTGTCGATCAGCCCGTCGTAGTAGTCATCATCAAGCCGCCCCAGACGCTCCCTGTCCACGACCATGCCGAAGTCGTGCAGGCCCACCGACATGAAGAAACGTGGCGGCGACGACGATCAGCCACAGGTGCCAGCGCCGGGAGCTTCAGCGGCATCGTCAGAAACTGGAACTGCGCGCACGCGCACGATCACAGGTGCGTGCGCTTAGGGCAACTCGGCTAGCGATCGGACGGCTACCGGCCCTCACCCAGTGGTGAGCAATTCGCCGCGGCCCGCCAAGGCGGCGTACCCACCGCCTGCGGCGAGAAGCTCAACATGCGTGCCGCGCTCGGCGATCCGGCCGTGTTCCAAGACCACGATCTGGTCAGCTTCCGCGACCGTCGACAGCCGATGGGCAATGGTGATCGTGGTACGCCCGACGCTCAGTGCGTCCAGGGCCTGCTGCACCGCACGTTCGGTGGTGTTGTCCAGCGCAGATGTGGCCTCATCCAGGACGAGCACCTTGGGATCCCGCAGGATGGTGCGAGCAATCGCAATCCGTTGCTTCTCACCACCGGAGAAGCGGTGTCCGCGGGCACCGACGAGCGTGTCGTAGCCCTGCGGCAAGGCCGCTATCAACTCGTGCACCTGGGCCGCGCGGGCCGCCGTCTCGATCTCGGAATCGGTGGCTTCAGGGCGGGCGTATCGCAGGTTCTCGCGCACTGTGGTGTGCAGCAGGTAGGTCTCCTGAGAGACGACGCCGACGACCCGGGCCAGATCTGACATCGCCATATCGCGCAGGTCAACGCCGTCGATGCTGATTCGACCCCGGGTCGGATCAGCCAGGCGGGCAACCAGCGAACCCAGGGTGGTCTTGCCGGATCCGGTGTGCCCGACCAGCGCCAACGAGGATCCGGCGGGCACCTCCAGATCGATGGCGGCCAACGCCGGGGCACCGGCACCGGCGTAGGTGAAAGCCACGTCGTCGAACCGCACCTGCCCACGGACGGACTCGGTATCCAGTCGCACCGGATCATCCGGGTCGTGCAATTCGACAGGTAGGTCCAGGTACTCGAACACGCGACTGAACAGAGCCATCGAACTGACGACCTCCACGCCGACGTTCAGGACCCCCATGAGTGGGCGGAATAGTGCGGCTTGCAGCCCGGTGAACGCCACCAGCGTTCCGATGGTCATGCCGGCCGAGGTCGCCGGGAGGCCAGCGATCAGGTAGACGAGTGCCGGAATCGCCGCGAACAGGATGCTCATCCAGGCCATCCGCCAGCGTCCTGCCAATTGCGCCCGGACCTCCAGGTCCATGAGCTCCGTCGACGTGCGTTCGAAGAAGTCGGCTGCGGCGGGTCCGGTGCCCAGCACTTTGCTGAGCAGGACCGCGCTGACCGACAGTGATTCGTCCACGTGGCTTTGCAGATCGGCCATGGCACGTTGGCGCGCCGCCGTCACCTCCCGGCGCATGCCGGCGACCTTCCGGGTAAGCCAGATCGCGGGTGGCAGCACGATCAGCGACAGCAGCGATAGCTGCCACGACAGTGCCAGCATGGCGATCACCGTGCCGACCGCGGTGGTGATGTTGGCGGCAATCGAGGTCGCCGTTGACGTCACCACGGATTGCATTCCCTGGATGTCCTGGGTCAGCCGGGCCTGCACCTCGCCGCCGCGGGTACGAGTGAAGAAGTCCACCGATTGTCGTTGCAGGTGCGTGAACACGTCGGTGCGCAGCCGGTGCATCACCCGCTGGCCAACCGTGGTTGCGAGCCAGGTCTGAATCACGCCGAGGATCGATGTGATGGCGGCCACCGCGATCAGCCCGCCAACCAGCATCAGCAGCAGCGAGACGTCCTGGTTCCCGATGGCATCGTCGATGATCGCCTTGGTCAGGAACGGGGTCGCCAGCCCGACGGCGGAGCTTGCGACGATCAGGCCGATCACCACGCCCAGCGATAGCCGATGCCGTCGGAACAGCCCGCCGATCCGGCGCAGGCTGACCGGGTGCTCGGCAAGTTGCTCGCTGTCTTTGGGGTTGATCCTGGCTACGGCGAAGGGGCCGCCCCTGCCGGGTCCACCCGGTAGGTGCCCATGATCGGCTCGGTCGCCAGAAGCACGCCGGGCCCTGGGTCGACTTTCGGATGCGACCATAGGCACACCTGCTTTCCTGACTGTTGGATTCGCTGCTGGCACCGTCTGGGCTGGCCCAGGCGCTCGCCGCCATCCCATCGCCCAATATTTATGAGGTTACCTCACAGTGAGGTAACACGAATGTTCGCTAGGCTATTCCCATGACCGACGCCGATGCCAGCGAGCTGCTGATGCAGGTGGCGCATCGGCTGCGACGGCGCTGGATGGCATCGCTGGAGCCATGGGATCTCGCACCGCATGAGTTCCGTGCCCTGCGGGTGGTGGCCGGCTCCGACGGCGCCCGCCTCTCCGATATCGCCGATCGGCTCCGCATAGCGAACCGTTCGGTGACCGACGTGATCGACACCCTGGAGCACAAGGGCCTGGTGGAACGCTCTCCGAGTCCGGCTGACCGCAGAGCCGTGGTGGTCAGGCTGACAGCAAACGGCGTGGCGCTGGAGGCGGAGATCGCAGCAGCGCGTGTCGCCGTCGGGAGCGAGCTATTGCAGCCTCTCTCCGATGCGGAGACTGCGACGTTGCGCAGACTTCTGGGCAAGCTCGTGGCAGTTCAGGAGCACGGCCGGCACCAGCCCTGAGCGACCGGTGCTATCGCTCACCCAGCGCGGGGTAGCGGTCGCTAAGTCCCCCTTTGGCGGCCACAACACCGCGCTCGGCGGATTAGGACGGGACGTGCACCAGGGCGGTGGCGATAGCGGCGAGACCTTCGCCGCGACCGGTTAGTCCCAGCCCATCGGTGGTGGTGGCGCTGATCGACACCGCAGCCCCGGCCGCTTGCCCCAGCAACCGCTGCGCTTCTTGGCGAACCGGCGCCAGTTTGGGGCGGGGACCGATCACCTGAATCGCCACGTTGCCGATCTCGGCGCCGCTGGCCCGGACCCGACGGGCGGCCTCCGCCAGCAACACCACCCCCGCAGCACCCGCCCAGGCGGGGTCCGAGGTACCGAACTGAGACCCCAGGTCCCCCAGTCCGGCTGCGGAAAAGAGTGCATCCGCAGCAGCATGCGCGGCGACGTCACCGTCGGAGTGTCCCGCCAAGGCCGGCTGGTCTGCGAACTCGATACCTGCCAGCCAGAGCCCCAGGCGACCATCCGCAGCGAATGCGTGCACGTCGGTGCCGATGCCCACTCGTATCGTCATCGCCAGGCTCCAGACTCCAGCATCGCCTCGGCCAGCGCCAGATCCGCCGGGCGGGTGATCTTGATAGCACGCTCATCGCCGGGCACGACCTCAACGGGCACGTCGGTGAACCGTTCCACCAGCCCCGCATCATCACTCAGCGCAGCGGCCTCACTCCCGGCCAGGCCGGCGCCGAGGTCATGGACGTGCTGCAACAGCGAACGGCTGAACCCTTGTGGCGTTTGCACCGCAACCAGCGAAGAACGCTCCGGAGTCCCGGTCACGACGCCGTCTGCCACCCGCTTGATCGTGTCCACCACGGCCAGCCCTGGAATCACCGCGCGGGCACCAGCCAGCAACGCGTCCACGACCGATCTGATCAGCGAAACCGGTGCCAGCGCCCGCGCCGCATCGTGAACCAGGACCCACTCCGCGCGACTGCTGATCGCATCCAGAGCCAACGAAACCGACTGCTGCCGCGTCTGGCCACCGGGCAGGCACCGCGCCTGCGTGATCCCGGCCGCGAATAGCAACCGTTCGACGTCGGCGACATGGCCATGAGGTGCCGTCACCACCAAGTCGGTGATGCCGGCATCTACCAACCTGCTGGCGGCATGCGCCAGCATCGGGACCGACCCCAGCGGCACCAGCGCCTTGGGCAACTCCGAACCCAACCGGGTACCTGATCCTGCGCCCGTGAGGACGGCAGCTACTCGCACCACCTTGCGTCAGCGCGTGCGTCAGGAGGCGAGGACCTCGTCGAGGATGGCCTCGGCCTTCTCCTCCTCGGTGTCCTCGGCCAGGGCCAGCTCTGAGACCAAGATCTGACGGGCGCGAGCCAGCATGCGCTTCTCACCGGCAGACAGCCCGCGGTCGGCGTCTCGTCGGGAAAGGTCCCGGACCACTTCAGCGACCTTGATGACGTCGCCGGACGCGATCTTCTCGACGTTCGCCTTGTAGCGCCGCGACCAGTTCGTGGGCTCCTCGGTGTACGGGGCCCGCAGCACATCGAACACCCGCTCCAGGCCTTCGTGGTCCACGACGTCGCGTACGCCGACGAGATCACAATTCTCGGCGGGCACTTCGATCGTCAGGTCCCCCTGCGCAACCTTGAGCTTGAGGTACAACTTCTCCTCACCCCGGATCACCCGTTTGGAGATCTCCTCGATGAGAGCCGCACCGTGGTGCGGGTAGACGACAGTCTCGCCGACAGCAAAGGTCATGAGTGAGCACACCCCTTTCCGGGGGCTTACTTTACCATGCGGTCAACCTCCAACTTGACCACAGGTGTCCGTGTTTACGCAGGTCATCGGGCCGAGAGTCGCCGTTTTTATACGCTCCTGGCCAGCGGTCGGGATCTGCTCACCCACCCGGAGCCGGCCACATCGAACCCTCGTTCAGGTCCGGGCAGGCCTTCGCGCGGGGAAGAATCCTGCCCCCGAAACCCCTCGACCGGGAAGCCCCAGCCTGCCGCTGCCACTAGGCTGCCTGGCAGAGACCGCAGTTGGGCCCGGTAGCCGGGTCGATGAACTCATGAGGAGCGCACGATGGCAGGCGGCAGACGTAGGCACGCATCGCGGGCGCTGGCCGTGCTGGCGACCGCCGCTAGCGCAGTAGCCCTGGCCGGCTGTGCGCCGGTCACCACCTTGGACCCCTACTCCCCCAGCGACGGCGTTCGCGGCGCCCTGGGCAATCAGGTGACGATCAACAACCTGCTCCTGCTGAGCGAAGCCGAGGGCGAACCCGCGTTGCTGCTGGCAGGCGTGACCAACCGGGGAGCCGACACCGCTCGGGTGACGCTGACGTTTGCCGACGGCGTGAACACCACCGTGGTCGTCCCGGGCAACGACACCGTGTTGCTGGACCCGGCCAACGCGGCCGGCGAAACGGTCATCGTGGAGGCCGACCTGGGCGCACCCGGCAGCACCACTGCCATTCGGGTGTCGACTCCGGAATCGGGCGCCATCACCATCAACACGCCGATCTTGGACGGCAAGCTGGAACCGTACGGCACCTACCTGGACGAGTACGTCGGCTAGCCGCTGCCGACCAGCTTGTATCCCAACCCTCGGACCGTCAGCAGAACCGTCGGCGCAGATGGCGCGGGTTCGATCTTTGCCCGGATCCGCTTGACGTGCACGTCGAGTGTCTTGGTATCGCCGACGTAGTTGGCGCCCCACACCCGATCGATCAATTGGCTGCGGGTGAGCACCCGGTCGGGATTCCGCAGGAACATCTCCAGCAACTCGAACTCGCGCAGCGGTAGCGCAACGTCCTGACCGGCGACGGTCACCGCGTGCCGGTCGGTATCCATGACGATCGGTCCCACTCTCAGGATTCCCGGATCATCCGAGTCCTGACCCCGCTCCGCCCCGCGGCGCAACACCGCACGCACTCGGGCCAGCAGTTCCCGGAACGAATAGGGCTTGGTGACGTAGTCGTCGGCGCCCAGTTCCAGCCCCACCACCGTGTCGATCTCACTGTCCTTGGCGGTCAGCATGATCACCGGGACATCCGATTGCTGCCGCAACATGCGACAGACCTCCACGCCTGACATCCCCGGCAGCATGAGGTCCAACAACACCAGGTCGGCACCTTCGGCGTCGAATATCGACAACGCATCCCGGCCGCTGGCGACGGCGGTCACCACGAATCCTTCGCGGCGCAACTGGAAGGTCAATGGATCCCGGTAGGCGGCTTCGTCCTCGACGACCAGGATTCGTGTCATGGGTCGACCTCCGACCGGCCGGTTTCCACCTGTGGAATTCGTATGGTGAAGGTGGAGCCTCTACCTGGCCGTGACCAGAGTCGCACATCTCCGCCATGACGGGAAGCCACGTGCTTGACGATGCTCAGCCCCAGCCCGGTACCGCCCGTCTCCCGCGCCCGAGCAGGATCGACGCGGTAGAACCGCTCGAAGACTCGCTCGGCGTCCTGCCGGGAGATGCCGATGCCGGAATCAACAACCGCCACCTCCACGAACTCGTCCCGCTCGCGTACCCCGACCCGGACGGTCCCGCCTACCGGCGAGTAGCGCACCGCATTGTCGAGCAGATTGCGCAAGGCCGTGACCAGCAACGCGTGATCGCCGTAGACCAGCAACCCGCTGGTTCCGCCGACCTTGATCTCGGTGCTGCGAGCCGCGGCGGTCACCCGGGATCGATCGACGGCTTCGCGCAGGATCTCATCGACCTCCAGCTCAACCAGGACCGTATCGGTATCGGGCGCCTGCAGCCTGGACAGGTCGATGATGTCCTGCACCAGCAGTGACAACCTGCCCGCCTCGGTGCGCATCTGCTCGCTGAAGTACGCGACGGCGCTCGGATCTGCGGCAGCATCGGTGATCGTCTCAGCCAAGAGCGACAGCGCCCCCACCGGCGTCTTGAGCTCGTGGGACACATTGGCGACGAAGTCGCGCCGCACCTGAGCCAGTCGCGCGCTAGCGGTGGTGTCCTGCGCGAGAACCAGGACCCGGCCACCGGACAACGGCGCGGCTGCGGCGTCGAAGCTCAACGTGTCGGATTCCAGCAATGCCGACCGGGTGACCTCAACGCTGCCCTGGTGGCCAGTGCCGCTATGACGGACCTGATCGACCAGTTCCGCCAGTTCCGGGGAGGCAAGCCGGCCTTGCCGCACCAGACCGAGCGCGTAGGCATCGGGACTGCTGCGCAGCACCCCATCCTCGGCGTCGAGAATCATCGAGGTCTGGTTGAGCGCGCCGAGTACGGCCGCTACATCGTCGCCGATCGACGTCGACGGCTCGGTCGCACGCTCGCGACGCTGCACCCATTCGCTGTACCTGAAGGCAGCCACTCCGACTGCGCCGACCGCCAGGCCGAGCAGGGCCACGGTGATCAACAGCAGGTTCTGGCTCACATCGGCCCAGCGTATGCCCGGCTCGGCTGCCACGACCAGGCCAGCTAGGCTCTAGCGCAGGTTCGCCGACCAATGTTCACTTCCCCGGCACCGCCCGTTCACCGAGGACTGGCAGCGTCAGCGCTGGTGTGCGGAAGGCCATCGAAGCGAGATTCAGGAGTATCAGGGTGCGAGCAATCTTTGATCAGGAACTGGAACAGGTGCGCGATGACCTGCTGCAGATGAGCCGGCACGTGGCGGATGCGATCCGCGACGCGTCGACAGCCCTGACCACTGGCGACTTAGAACTCGCCGAACGCGTCATCGAAGCAGACAGCGTCATCGACGAGTTCGAGCGGGTTCTGGACGAACGGTGCGTCAGCCTGCTGGCGCGCCAGCAACCGGTGGCGACCGACCTACGAGTGATCGTGTCCGCGCTGCGGATGAGCTCTTCTATCGAACGTATGGGTGACCTCGCTCGTCACATCGCGCAGGTCGCCCGGTTGCGGTTCCCCGACCAGGTGATCCCGCAATCGGCCAGGCCGGTGTTCACCGATCTCGCCGACGCCACGATCAAGGTGAGCCAGGACGTGGTGCAACTGCTGGAATCCCGTGACCTGCAGCTGGCGTCCACCGTCGAACGCGACGACGACCTGCTGGACCGACTCCACGCGCAGACGTTCCAGCTGACGTTGGCCCCCTCGTGGGAGGGCACCACCGAGCAGACCGTCGATGTGACGCTGCTGGCCCGCTTCTTCGAGCGGTTCGGCGACCATGCAGTGTCGGTGGCCCGCCGGATGACCTACCTGGTGACCGGGGAACCCGCAGGCAGCCACGGCGACATCTGACTCAGCAGATGTGACAGAAACAACCGTACATATCTCAGATACGAGATATAGGATCGGTGCCGATGACTGCCACCGTTGAAGACGCGACCGTTCACCTCCACCAGATAGGCACCCTGATCCGCGGCGCCCGGCAAGCCAAGGGACTGACGCAAGCCAACCTGGCCGAGCAACTCGGGACCAGCCAGAGCGCGATCGCCCGGATCGAGGCCGGCGGCCAGAATCTATCGGTCGACATGCTCAACCGCATCAACGATGCGCTCCAGGCCGACCTGGTGACAATCGGTGCTCCCGCGCCAACACATCTGCGGGTCACCGGCGGGCACCCACTGTCGGGCAGCATCGCGGTGAACTCCTCTAAGAACGGCGCGGTGGTCCTGCTCTGCGCGGCGTTGCTGAACCACGGCACCAGCACGTTGCGCAATGTGGCACGCATCGTCGAGGTGGAACGCATCGTGGCGGTCCTGGCATCGATCGGGGTGACTGCCACGTGGCTTCCCAACGGCCGTGACCTGGAGCTACGCACGCCCGCGGAATTGGATCTGGACGCCATCGACGTCGACACCGCCATGCGCACCCGCAGCATCATCATGTTCCTGGGTCCACTGCTCAATCAGCGCGAGCAGTTCGCGATCCCCTACGCCGGTGGTTGCGATCTGGGTACCCGGACCGTGGAACCGCACATGATCGCGCTGCGGCACTTCGGTCTCGACGTCGTGGCCACCGAAGGGGCCTACCGCGCGCGGGTCAGCGGTGGACCGGTCGGCGACCTCAGCGCGGTCCTGACCGAACGTGGCGACACCGTCACCGAGAACGCCATCATGGCGGCGGCCGGCCACACCGGCGTGACCACCTTGCGCAACGCGTCCTCCAACTACATGGTGCAGGAACTGTGCTACTTCCTGGAACTGCTCGGCGTGCGCATCGAAGGCATCGGAACCACGACGCTGCGCATCCACGGACGTCGTCACATCGAGACCGATGTCACCTACACCCTTGCCGAAGACCCGGTCGAAGCCATGAGCCTGCTCACTGCCGGGATCGTGACGGATTCCCAGATCACGGTGCAGCGGGTTCCGATCGAATTCATGGAGATCGAAATCGCGACGCTGGCCGAGATGGGGCTGCGCTACGACACCAGCGACGAGTACACCTCTGCCAATGGCCGTACCAGGCTGGTCGATGTGACCATCTACCCGAGCGACCTCCGGGCACCCATCGACAAGATCCACCCGATGCCGTTTCCGGGTCTGAACATCGACAACCTGCCGTTCTTCGCGGTGATCGCCGCATGTGCCTCCGGTTCGACCCTGATCCACGATTGGGTCTACGACAACCGGGCTATCTACCTGACAGACCTCAACCGGCTGGGGGCCAAGGTGCGCCTGCTAGATCCGCACCGGCTGGACGTCACCGGTCCGACCCACTGGTCCGGGGCCGAGGTGAGCTGCCCGCCCGCGCTACGACCCGCCGTCGTGATCCTGCTGGGAATGCTGGCCGCCAAAGGGACCTCGGTGCTGCGCGGGGTCGACATCATCGCCCGCGGGTACGAACAACTGGCAGACCGGCTGCGATCCCTGGGCGCCCAGATCGAGACCCTGCGCAACTAGGACGTCATGCCTGGCCCGGGGACCCAGGAAGTCCCCGAGGCCAGCCCCGCCAGTTAGTGAACGGGCGGCGTTTTAGTGAGTTGCCGCTCACTAAAACGCCGCCTAATCACTAAGTCGCTGTTTGCGGAGCGCCGCTCCCGGACCGCGGATCGCCGAGCGCCGCTCCCGGACCGCGGATCGCTCAGCGGCCCTGATTCGCCACCGCGGCGATTGCGGCCTGCGCGGCTGCGGGGTCCAGGTAGGTGCCACCGGCCTTGACCGGCTTCAGGTCGTCGTCCAGTTCGTACACCAGCGGAATACCGGTGGGGACGTTGAGCCCGGCGATGGTGGCGTCATCGATCCCGTCCAGGTGCTTGATGATCGCCCGTAGCGAGTTTCCGTGCGCAGCGACCAGCGTTGTCTTGCCTGCCCGCAGGTCCGGCACGATGGCCGATTCCCAGTACGGCAGCGACCGCTCCAGCACGTCCTTGAGGCATTCGGTCGCGGGGATCGGCTCACCGGTGTAGCGCGGGTCGCCGTCCTGGGAGAACTCACTACCCAGCTCGATCGGGGGTGGCGGCACGTCGTAGCTCCGGCGCCAGGTCATGAACTGTTCCTCGCCGAACTCGTCGCGAATCTGCTTCTTGTCCTTACCCTGCAGCGCACCGTAGTGGCGTTCATTGAGGCGCCAGTGGCGCGACACCGGAATCCAGTGGCGGTCGGCGGCGTTCAATGCCAGGTGGGCGGTGGAGATCGCCCGGCGCAACAGTGAGGTGTGCAACACGTCTGGGAGCACGCCCTCGGCAGCTAGCAATTCCCCGCCGCGACGGGCCTCGGCCTCACCCTGCTGCGACAGCGGCACATCCACCCAACCGGTGAAGAGGTTCTTTGCGTTCCATTCGCTCTCGCCGTGACGAAGCAGCACCAACGTGTAAGTCATGGCGCCAAGTCTGCCGCATCGCCGCAGCGGCAAACGCGGCCTAGGCCTGTGGCACCAGACACATCGGCCCGGCCGTCGCGACCTTCTCCGACACCCCGGCCAGGTCCAACCGCGCATCGGCGCCGCGCAGCGGATGGATGCCGATGGCGCCCTCCCGCTCACCGGCCACCACCAGTGCCGGGGAGTGGCCATCCCGATCGACCGCGAAGTGCCGCGGCCAGGCGACGGTCGGGACATGAGCCCGGACGTTCGCGGCGATCCCGTCGTGGATGTCGATCACCGCGATGGCGTCCGAGCCCCGCACCGCCACCAGCACGGTTGTCCCGACCCGTTCGATATGCGACGGGTAGTCGCGCACGCCGTCGCGGCCCGACGCGATCGCCGAGACCGATCCGGTCAATTCGGCACGCCCGGCGGGTTCGTACCAGCGCAGCGTCCGTACCGTGCCGTCGAGCTCGCAGGCCAGGTAGATCCAGTCCCGGTGAACGACCAGGTGCCGGGGGCCGACACCGGACGGCAGATCGGTCACGACTGCAGGCGGTACCGGGCGGCCTTCAACCAGGCGGTAGCTGCGCAGCTGATCCGTTCCCAGATCGACAGCGATCAGCCATCGGCCACCGGCGGACACGGTAACGAAGTGCGCGTGCGGACGATCTTGACGGTCAGGATCCGACCCGTGCCCGGTGTGCCTCAACAGCACCCGGTCCCCGGTCAGGTCACCCTGGTGATCAAGGCTGATCGCCGTCACCACTCCATCGCCGTAGTTGGCCAGATAGAGCCAGCCACCGCTGGGGTGCACCAGGACGTGACATGGTTGCGAACCCCCGCTCGGCTGGCGTGATAGCTCCGAGAGCCGGTCACCGTCGACCGAGAACGCTCGGATCTGACCGACGTCAGACTCATCGACCGCGTACAACCGGGGCAGAGTCGGATGGTGAGCCAGGAAGGTCGGCCGGCCGGCCCGGGCGGCCGACGCCACCCGGGCAGCCGTCAAGACCGATACGTCTGGGCCACTACTACCGACCCAGTACCCAGACATCAGTGTGCGACTGCGTACGCCTCACGGATTTGCGCCGAGACACGGCCACGGTCGCTGACCTGGTAGCCATTGGCCCGTGCCCATTCGCGAATCGCACCGGTGTCACCGGAGCGGCTAGCCGCCCCGGTGCGGCGACCGGCGCCGCGACGGCCCGCCTTACGTGCGTGACCGGTCCACCGAGCGAAAGCGTCGCGCAACTGCGCGGCATTGTCCTCGTTGAGATCGATCTCGTAAGAAACACCGTCAACGGCAAACGAAATAGTCTCGTTGGCCTCGGAACCATCGAGGTCATCGATCAGTAGCATCTGAATCTTCTGGGCCATGTCAGCGCACTTTCTGGTCTGTAGATAACGTGTGAGCGTCCGGGTGACGGACGTTCCCCCGAGGTCACCCGCGAACGTCGAAAATTGAACCACCTTCTGCTGGTGGATGTCAACGCGACCGGCTGTTAGCCGGTTTCGAACACTTGGGCGCGATTGCGGCGGCGCATCCGGCGAAAGTCATGGGCGTGCCCGAAACCTCCATTCTTAGCGGAGTCCGGTCTGGGAGCACAATTTGGCGAGATCTGTCGACCGCTATTCGGGATTGTCACTACCGGCAGCCCTACGGGCAATATCCTGCTCGAGTTTTTGGTGTGCAGCACGCTCGCGCCGGTCCGCGAAAATGACCGCTCGGATAACGATGATGAACAGGATCAGGATCCCCACGGAGGGTAGCAGAGCCGAAACCACGTCGATCATCGCGGCTTCACCAGCGGAAACAGGATGGTTTCGCGGATCCCTTGCCCGGTCAATGCCATCAGGAGCCGGTCCAGGCCCATCCCCATTCCCCCCATCGGAGGCATTCCGTACTCCATCGCTTCCAGGAACTCCTCATCCACGCTCATCGCATCGGGATCGCCGGCGCGAGCCAATCGAGCTTGCGCTTCGAAACGTTCTCTCTGCACGACCGGGTCGACCAACTCAGAATAACCTGTCGCCAGTTCCATACCGCGCACATATAGGTCCCACTTCTCAACCACACCGGGACGATCCCGATGGGCCCGCACTAGCGGCGAAGTATCGACCGGGAAGTGCATCACGAATGTCGGCCGATCGAGGTGATCACCGACGTAGTGTTCAAACAACAGTTCAGAAACTTTGCCTTTGATGACGTGCGCGGGGTTGATCTCGAGCCCAGCGGCATCGGCGTAATCCAGCAGGACTTCCAATGTAGTTCCGGGGTCCATTGGTTTACCCATGGTCTGGGATGTCGCCTGATAGAGATCCAGCTCATCCCATTCGCCCCCCAAGTCGTAGCTACTGCCGTCGGCCAATTCGACGGTGGTACTGCCGAACGCTGCACGCGCGCAGGCTTGCACCAGCTCTCGAACGAGGGTGGCAACGGTGCGGTAGTCGCCGTAGGCCTGGTACGCCTCGAGCATGGCGAATTCGGGTGAGTGCGTGGAGTCGGCGCCTTCGTTGCGGAAGATGCGGTTGAGTTCGAACACCCGATCAATACCGCCGACCACGGCTCGCTTGAGGAACAATTCCGGCGCGATTCGCAGGTAAAGGTCGATGTCGTAGGCGTTCATGTGGGTTTGGAACGGACGGGCGGCGGCCCCCCCGTGCTGGGTCTGCAGAATCGGCGTCTCCACCTCAGTGAAGCCGCGCTGGTGCAGTTCTTCCCGGATGGAGCGCACCACGGCAGATCGGACGCGCACCATGTCGCGTGCCTCCGGACGCGAGATCAGGTCCAGGTAACGCTGGCGCACCCGGGTCTCCTCGGATGCCTCCTTGTGCAGGGTGGGCAGCGGGCGCAGCGCCTTAGACGCCAGGGACCAGGAATCGGCCATCACCGAGAGCTCCCCACGCCGCGAGGCGATCACCCGGCCATGCGCAAACAGGTGGTCACCGAGATCGACATCGGACTTGAACGCCTCCAGCGAGGCCGCGCCAACATCCGCCTGCGAGAGCATGATCTGCAGGCGCTGCCCGGCCCCATCGGCCAAGCTGACGAAGCACAGCTTGCCGGTATTGCGCAGGTGAACCACGCGTCCGGCCACCCCGACGAACTGTTCGGTCTGGGCGCCGGGTTCCAGATCGGGATTGGCAGCCCGAACCGCGGCGATCGTGTCGGTCACCGGTACGGTAACCGGGTAGGGCTCAACGCCCTGGGCCAGCAGCCGATCCCGCTTGTCGCGGCGGACCCGGTATTGCTCAGGGAGGGAAAGAGGCTGGTCGAGATCGTCAGTCACTGGGATAGTCAATCACCGCATTGTCGATGAGGCGTGTCGTGCCCACGCGGGCAGCCACCATCAATAGTGTGGCACGTTCTGCCACGTCCGGTGGCGGCGGACGCAGGGTCGTCGGATCGACCAGTTCCAGGTAGTCGACCACGACCCGTTCATCGGCGCCGGCAAGTTCGCGCTGAGCCGCTGCCAGGACCGCCTCCGGACCTTGTCGGCAGACAGATGTTCCGGCGGCCAGTGCGCGGGAGAGTACTAGGGCGGAATCCCGTTCGGACGAGCTCAGGTAGGCATTGCGGCTCGACATCGCCAGCCCATCCCGATCCCGCACGATCGGCTGCGCCAGGATCTCGATGTCCATGTCCAGGTCGGCGACCATCCGGCGGATCAGGGCCAGTTGCTGGGCATCTTTCTGGCCGAAGACGGCCACATCGGGTTTGCTCAACTGCAGCAGCTTGGCGACGACGGTGAGCACGCCGTCGAAGTGGCCGGGACGAGCAGCGCCCTCCCAGAGCGAACCGAGATCTCCGGCACTGATCGTGACCGCCGGCTCACCTGCGGGATACATCTGGTCGACCGCCGGTGCGAACACGATGTCGACGACCCCGAGCTGTGCCAGCTTGTCCACGTCCTCCTGCAGGGTGCGTGGATACCGATCCAGATCCTCACCAGCGCCGAACTGCAGCGGGTTGACGAAGATCGTCACCACCACCTCCTCGGCGACGGACGCCGCGCGCCGTACCAACTCCAGGTGCCCCTGATGCAGGGCACCCATGGTCATCACCACCGCCCGGCGCCGGGCACTGAGGCGTTCGCGCAGGCCGGTGACGGTGGTGACCACGCGCGGAGTGGATTCCGGTTCCGGGACGGGCGGGAAATTCAGTGCCTCAAGGACACGTTGCTGCTGCCGCTGGCTCAGCCTGCCCGAGTTGAGTGCCCGATGAGCCGTCGCGGTGGCCAGCGCCAGATAGCTGGGCAGCACGTCGGCGTCGATCTGGGCCTGGCTCAGCTCGGCGACATGGTCCCGGAGTGTGCCGTCGTCGGCCCGTGCGACCGGACCGGTGAGGGCGCCATCTCCGTGACGCACTGCACCGTCGAGCGCCGCCTGCGCCAGCGGAGCGATGAGGGCGCCGGCATCCGGGACCCCAGTACCGGCCAGCACCGAGCGGGCCTGAGCGATCAGAGTGACCAGGTGGTTGGCCGCATGAGTCAAGGAGGCGTGGTAGCGGCCACGATCGGCCTCGGCCAGCACCACCGGCTCACCGCCCAGTTCCACCACCAGGGCCTGAGCGATTGGGAGCGCCGGCTCGGGCGCTGTGACGGCAAAGCTCGCACCCACGATTCGGGTCTCATCCACCGTGGTACCGGTGAAGGTCATGGCGGGGTGAATGGCCATCCCGATGGCGCCTGCCGCCGCGGCCGGTTCCAGCACACCGATGCCGTAGCGACCAGCCGTATGCACCACCAGCTGCCCAGGCTGGAACCGTCCCAGGCTGGCCAATCCCTGGACCAGCGGCGCGAGGGCATCATCCGGAACCGTGAGCAGCACCAGTTCGGCACGCTCGACAACCTGTTCGACCTCCAGTACCGGTACCCCGGGTAGGAGATCAGCGATGCGTTCCCGGCTCTGTTCCGATACCCCAGAAGCACCGACGACACCGTGCCCGGTGGCACGGAGCACGCGCGTCAGGACCGCCCCGACGCGACCCGCGCCGACGACGCCGACCCCGAGTCGCGCTGGCCTGGGCGTCATGAGGCAGCCCGGCGGCTGGGCAGCACGCCGCCGTAGTGGGCCCGAAGCAGTTCGGGCTCGGGCACGTTCACCCGCGCATCCTTGCGGTGTTGCATCCACCGGGCCGGGGCAGCGCGCTTGCGGGCCTGCCGAGCTCGGTCAGCCTGCTCGACCAGGAAGCTGCGGGCGACGCCGACATCGACGTGGTCCAGGACGGGTGTCACGGGCCCGGGGGTCGAATGCAGTTCGACGCTGGCCACGTCGAATCGCCGTTCCAATGGCCCCTGCTTCAGCGCCATCGACTGCGTCCGCTCGTGCGGCACCAGCGTCAACGACCGCCACCAGCGGCCGACCCGGAACATCACGGCGGTATCGGTGACTCGCAGCCCGGTGAATTCCCAGGTGATGGGATCGAATCGGCGCATCCGGCGCGGGCTGGTGACGAACCCCTCCCCCTGGCCGCGGCCGGTCATCCCCGCTATCAACACCTCCAATGGCCGCTCGGTCCCCAGGTCCGGTAATACCAGTGGTAGCACCTGCGCCACCTCGCGGGAGGTGGCTACCGGGTAGAGCACAGCGGTGGCGGGCTCGACACCGTCTTCCCCACCGACACCGTAGCCAGCGATATTCACCTTGATCCGCCACCAATCGCGCCCCCGCCACAACGGCGCCTGGCTGATCGAGACCGCCTGTACCCGCCCTGGCGGCACGGTTCGGGTCTTGGCCTCCAGCAGACCGTGCCGCAGCCGCACTCCGTCGGCAGAGGTGCCGATCCGAAATGCGAACTCACCGGTGAACCGTCCCCAGATGAGGCCGCCGACCAAGAACAACCAGGGAACGATGACGCCCATCGCCACGGGCAGATCGAGAACCACCCCCGCCACGCTGACGCCGACCACCACCAGCAGCCCGAAGATGAGTGCCTCGGTGAGCAGCAACGAGCCGACCAGCCTGCCCGGAGATAGGTTCAACAGGGCAACTTCAGGGGCTGCGGGTACGAATGGTGTACCGGATCCAGCGGGCTCGTCGTCGAACTCGACCCCTGCCGCCCGGGCCAGAATCTCGTTCCGCAATCGCTGGGCCTCCCGGTCGGTGAGGTACGACAGTGTGAGGTTGGACTCACCACCGCCAGCGGACTCGATCTTCAGCGAAGCGAACCCGAACAGCCGGGCCAGCAGTGGCTGCGTGACATCGATCGCCTGGATCCGGTCCAACCGCAGGTGCCGCTGCTGACGCCAGAGGACACCGGAATGGAGGAAGATGCTGTCCGGCCCGATGCCGTACTGCATCCGACGCCAGGCCAGCGCCCCGTACCCCAGGCCGAACAGTGCTCCGACCACCAGCAGGCCCAGAACCAGCAGGATCTTCACCAGAACCGATTGGTCGAGCGCCGCGAGTTCCTCCCGGAGGTTAAATGCCGCGACTCCGGCCAGAAGGGCTGCGACCTTCCAGGCATTCAGCAGCGGGGTCACTTTGTGGACACGATGCCACTGGACCTCCCCGTAACTGGCACCGGGACCGGCCGCATGCGGCGGTTCGGTCGCGGTATCGCCGGGTGAGGAGGGTTGCCTGTTCACAACCCTGCCAATCTCGCCTCGCCGGCTTCAGTGAGCCGGTCCCGCAGCCGCGCCGCTTGCTCCTCCGGCAGACCTGGGATGGAGGCATCGGAGTTAGCTGAGGCTGTGTGCAGTTGCACCGTGGCGATCCCGGCCCAGCGATCCAACGGGCCGGCTTGGACGTCGACGTATTGCATCCGGCCGTAGGGGACCACCGACATGGTGCGGAACAGCAGCCCCTTCCGGATCAGCAGGTCCTCCTCAAGTTCGGCAAAACTGATCGCCCGGACCTGACGCCGGATCAATGCCACGATCGACACCAGCACCCCGAACAAGACCGCTGGTGCCAGCCACATCCAGGTGCCGACGAAGATCGCCGCGACGAGGGCTCCCAGCGTCGGCAGACCCAGCCAAATGCAGATCGTGATCAGCCGTACTCGTGCCAGTTTTGCCGAAACCCCAGTCCAGGTGACACCGGGGACCTCAAAAGCCGTCGAGTCCATGCCTCCATTGTCTCCGGTACGGGCCCGCGTCGTCGTCATTCAGTCGATGGAATCTCTCTACGCCCTCCGATGGAGCGGATGTCAGCCTGTCGGTGGGCAGGAGCGCTGCTAGCTCATGCGGGGGTCCCGCCATCCCCATCTGGCCTGGATTGGTCGTCGGGAGGTACCCGGCAACACCACTGCGTCACCATTCCGGCGATGCTCATGATGATGGCCGCCCCCAGAGCCAACGCCGAAGCGATCGCCAAGGCCCGCGGTTCCGGCGCGGACAGCCGCATCGCGGCCAAACCCAACGAGGCGGTCAGGTATCCGGCAAGGACCGCGCCCGCAATCGCAGCACTTTGGCCCAGCGCCAATGTGCGGGTCGCACCGAGTGGATCCAGCCGTTCACCGCGTCGTACCCAGCGCCGGATGCGCCACCCCAGCACCGCGACCAGGATTGCCAGAGCCAGCAATAGCGCCGCGAGCAACGGTGATAGCAGCGGCAGGCTTCCCCCGGTGCTCTGCCACCACCGCAACACCACCGCGCTGATCGCTGCTACGACCAGCCACACCAGCCCCAACGTGCTCCAACGGATCCGGAGCGAAGATTCATCGGCGGCCACTATGCCCGGTTGTCTCCCTCATCCTGCTGACCGCTCGACGGCGGATCGCTCGACGGCGGATCGTCGGAGTTGTCTTGCGGCGTTCCTTCCGAATCCGCTGCCGCGTGACTCGGTGGCCCATCGAAGTCGCGCAATGGAGCCCAGCGCGGCTTCATGGCCGGGGACGCGGCGGGCGTCTCCCACGGACGGCCGCCGGTATCGGTGTCAGCCGAGAAGTCATCGAGTGACGCGACCGCCGGGGGCGGGTCCGACGCCGTCGGCGGCTCTGGGGCGGGCAGCGGTTCCGCCGCCGACGGCGGTTCCGGGGCGGGCAGCGGTTCCGACGCCGACGGCGGCTCTGGGGCGGGCAGCGGCTCCGACGCCGACGGCGGTTCCGGGGCGGGCAGCGGCTCCGACGCCGACGGCGGCTCAGGGGCGGGCAGCGGCTCCGACGCCGACGGCGGTTCCGGGGCGGGCAGCGGCTCCGACGCCGACGGCGGATCCGGGGCGGGCAGCGGCTCCGACGCCGACGGCTGTTCCGGGGCGGGCAGCGGCTCCGACGCCGACGCCGGATCC
>JBKDZO010000007.1:0-32152 GCA_047971285.1 Beutenbergiaceae bacterium
GTCGCGCTCGGCTCCGGCGTCATCAATGTGCCTTCGATACTCGCGGCTGCGCCCACGGCAGTCCAGGTGATGGAGCTCGATGACCACGACGGCGACGTCTTCGATGCACTGGCCGGTGGCCTGGAGTATCTGAACGGACTGCGGGAAGGAGCAGGCGCATGAGCGCGGCGCAGCAATCCACCCACCCCGTCACCCTCTTCACCGGGCAATGGGTCGACCTCACGCTCGATGAGGTCGCCGGTCACGCGGCATCCTGGGGCTATGACGGCCTGGAGATCGCATGCTCGGGTGAGCACCTGGACGTCTGGCGAGCCGCCGAGGACGACGCCTACCTGGCCGAGCGGCGCGACCTGCTGGATCGGCACGGCCTAGAGGTGTGGGCACTGTCCAACCACCTCAAAGGCCAAGCGGTATGCGACGATCCGATCGACTTCCGGCACCAGCCGATCGTCGGCAGCAGAGTCTGGGGTGACGGTGCCGCTGAAGGTGTGCGCCAGCGGGCAGCGGAGGAGCTCAAGCTCACGGCCAAGGTGGCCCGCAAGCTGGGCGTCGACACCGTTGTGGGTTTCACCGGTTCGAAGATCTGGCAGTACGTGGCCATGTTCCCGCCGGTACCCGGCGACGTGATCGACGCCGGATACGAGGACTTCGCCAACCGGTGGAATCCGATCCTGGACGTGTTCGACGGTGAGGGTGTGCGGTTTGCGCACGAGGTGCACCCCGGTGAGATCGCCTATGACTACTGGACCACCGTGCGTGCATTGGAAGCGATCGATCACCGGGAGGCGTTCGGCCTGAACTGGGACCCCAGCCACATGATGTGGCAGGGCATCGATCCAGTCGGATTCATCAGCGACTTCGCCGATCGGATTTACCACGTGGACTGCAAGGACACCCGTATCCGGCAGCCGAACGGGCGCTCCGGGGTGCTCAGTTCCCACCTGCCGTGGGGGGATCCGCACCGGCGGTGGGACTTCGTGTCCACGGGCCACGGCGACGTGCCGTGGGAAGACTCGTTCCGCGCGCTGGCCGCAATCGGCTACGACGGACCGATCTCGGTGGAGTGGGAGGACGCCGGAATGGACCGGCTTCACGGTGCGGCAGAGGCGGTTACCTACGTCCGATCCCTGCTCTGGCCACCCGCCACCGCGGCCTTCGACGCCGCCTTCAGCAATCAGGAGTGACTATGCAAGAGCGCGCCCTCAAGATGGAAGCCCGCACACTGGCTCCGAACCAGAGTTCTGAACTCTATGTTCTGGACGTCGATACCGGGCAGAGCACATTGGTCTACCGTTCGGACACCCTGCTGTTCGAAGCGCCCAATTGGACGTTGGACGGCAACGACCTGCTGATTAACGGAGCCGGGAATCTCTACCGGGTCCCGGTCAGTGGCGGTGAACCGGAACAGGTTTCGCTGGGCCAGAGCCCGCCGATCAACAACGACCACGTGCTCGATCCAGATGGTTCCACCATCTATGTGTCCGCCTTCGACGGTCAGTTGTACGCCGTGGACCTGAATGCGGGCACCTCCCGCCGGGTCTCCAACGACCACGGGCCATCGTTCTACTACTTCCTGCACGGAGTTTCGCCCGATGGTTCCACGCTGGCCTACATCGGTATGCAGGTCAACGGCCCGGGGGACTACCGCACCAACGTCTACACCATCCCGACAACCGGGGGTCAGGACACCCAGCTCACCGATGACGACCACCCCGACGACGGCTCGGAGTACTCCCCGGACGGGACCTGGATCTACTTCAACTCCGAGCGGGGCTCCACCAGGCCCGGGCACGCGCAGTTGTTCCGCATGGCACCCGATGGCAGCGGCATCGAACAGCTGACCTCGGACGAGCGAGTGAACTGGTTCCCGCATGTCTCGCCGGACGGGAGCCGGATTGCCTACATCAGCTTTCCGCCGGACACGCTGGGGCACCCGGCGGACAAGGACGTTATTCTGCGGCTGATCGAGGACGGCTCCTCCCGGGATCTGGTTCACCTGTTCGGCGGGCAGGGCACGATCAACGTCGCTAGCTGGGCGCCCGACAGCCGTCGGCTCGCCTACGTCGCCTATCCGATCGCGGACTGATGCTCGGCATCGGGATCCTCGGTGCTGCCGGCATCGCCCCGCAGGCCTTGATCCGGCCGGCACGGCGGCGCGACGACGTCAAGGTTCTCGCCGTGGCGTCCAGGCGAGCGAACGCCGCCGATGCTTACGCCGCCGAGCACGGCATCGCGGTAGCACACCACCGGTACGAGGACCTGCTGGCTGACCCGGCGGTCGACGTCGTCTATAACGCCCTGCCGCCTTCGCTGCATGCGGAATGGTCCATCAGGGCTGTGCGGGCGGGCAAGCACGTGTTGTGCGAGAAGCCCGCGGCATTGGATCCGCAGCAGGCACAAGCGATGACCGAGGCTGCCGCCCAGGCCGGGCGGGTGCTGATCGAGGCATTCCACGACCACTACCACCCGGTGCTGCAGCATGCGGTCGCGGCGGCGCGGGAGGGACAGATCGGGCAGGTGCGGCGGCTCGAAGGAACGTTCACCGCACCGATCCCGTTCGATCCATCCTCGATCCGGCACGATCCTGCTGTCGGTGGCGGCGCGCTACTCGACCTGGGCTGCTACCCGGTGCACTGGTTGCGTGCAGTGGCCGGTACCGAGCCGATCGTGACCGCGGCCAGCGCCAGCCCGAACGAACTCGGTGCCGATCAGCAGATCGAGGCGGAGTTGGCGTTCGCCGACGATCTCACCGGCCGCATCTTCGCCAGCATGGGGCAGGCGTTCGCGTCGTCGCTGGTCATCACGGGCAGCGGCGGGAGGATCGAGATCGAGAATCCGGTCCTGCCGCATCGCGGACACAGCGTGCGCACGGTGCTCGATGGCGTCGAGCACACCAGCACCATCGGCGGCCGGGAAACCTACGACTACCAACTCGACGCCGTGGTGGCGGCGATCCAGGATGGCCAGACGCCGGCCACCAGCGGGCAGGACATCGTCGCCAACGCCGCGCTGATCGATGCCATCTACCGCCAGGCCGGCTGGCGCGGCTGATGCCCGCCGAACCGGTCGGGGCGGCCGTCGTCGGGCCGGGGTACATCAGCGATGAATACCTGACCACACTGGCGAACTGTGAGGAGGTGAAGGTTCGATTCGTCGCCGGGCGGGATGCCGGTGCCGCCCGGGCTAAGGCGGATCAACACGGCATCGCCGGCGCTGGAACCTGGCCCGATCTGATGGCAGCCGACGGTATCGACCTGGTCATCAACCTCACCGTCCCAGCCGCCCACGCGCAGGTCAGTACGGCAGCGCTGAAGGCGGGCAAGCACGTATGGTCGGAGAAGCCGCTGGCCACATCCATGGCGGATGCCCACCGACTGGTCGCCTTGGCCGATGAGCTCGGGCTTCGGCTCGGTTGTGCCCCGGACACGTTTCTGGGTCCAGGCCCGCAAACCGCGCTCGCCGCCCTCGCCAATGGTCGGATCGGCTCGGTGACCAGCGGATTCGCCAGCTGCCAGTACCGAGGTCCGGACTACTGGCACCCGGCTCCGGAGTTCCTGTTTCAGGAAGGTGCCGGTCCGGTCCTGGACGTCGGCCCGTACTTTCTCACCACGCTGGTGCTGATCTTCGGTTCGCTGCAGCGAGTAACCGCCCGCGGGGTGATCACCCGCGCCAAGCGCACCGTTGCGACCGGGCCGCGCGCCGGTCACCAGTTCGATGTCACGGTGCCGTCCCACGTCACCGCGCTCTACGAGTTCGCCGACGGCGGTCTGGTCGATGCGATCTTCTCTTTCGACAGTCCCATTCCGCGGATGCTGGTGGAGATCAACGGCACCGAGGGCAGCTACCGGCTACCCGCGGTCAGCGAGTTCGACGGCAGCGGCGTGGTCACGATGATGGATACGAGCCAGACCGATGTCCCCCCGGATTCGATCAGCGGACTGGCGCGCGGTACCGGCGTCATCGACATGGCGCGCTCGTTGCGAGCCGGTGTGCAACATCGCGCCGATGGCCGCCTGGCGCTGCATGTGCTGGAGGCGTTGCTGGCGACTGAGGAATCGATGCGGGCGGGCAGCACCGTCACCTTGGCCACGCAGGCACCGGCCACCTCACGCTGACGACGCGCACGGGCTACGACGCCGGGGTGCGCAGCCCTTCGGCAGACAGCGTGTGCTCGATGACCATGGTGGCCGCGCCGAGGATTCCGGCGGTTCCCAGGTTCGCCGACGTCACGATGCGCAGGTTCTGGGAAGCCAGCGGCAAAGAGCGTCCGTAGACCGCTTCCCGGATGCCTGCCAGCAGCTGTTCGCCACCCTCGGCCAGCGATCCGCCGACCACGATCATGGATGGATTGAGCGTGCTCACACAGGCGGCGAGCACCTGTCCAATCCATCGGCCGGCGGTCCGCATGAGTTGTGAGACGCGGGTGTCACCGTTGCGCACCAGGGTGACCAGATCCGCGTTCGAGGCCACTTCGACGCCCGCCTTAGCCAATTCGGCGAGGATCGCCGATCCGCTGGCGACGGCCTCCAGGCAGCCGGTATTGCCGCACCGGCAGACGACGTCGGGTCCGCCGGGCACCGCAATGTGGCCGATATCGCCAGCCACTCCTTCCGCACCGCGGAGCAGCTTTCCGTCGCTGATCAGCCCGGCCCCGATACCGCTGGCGGCCTTCACGAACAGCAGATGATCGATCTCGGGATGGCCCGACGCATGCTCGCCCAACGCCATCAGGTTCACGTCGTTGTCCACCAGGACCGAGTCGACGCCGAGTAGATTCCGCAATTGTGCCTTGACATCGGCACCGTGCCAGCCGGGCATGATCGGAGGGTTGGCCGGCTTGCCGGATTCGTGGTCGACCGGCCCCGGTAGGCCGATCCCCACGCCCGCCACATCGGATGGTTTCCGCCCGCTCTGTTTCACCATTCGTTGTGCCATCGAGCGGACCTGTTCCAGCACCACTTCGGGCCCGTCGGCGATAGCGATTGATTCCGACTCGACTGCGAGAATCTGCGCCGACAGGTCGGTGATGGCCACGCGTGCGTGCGTCACGCCCAAGTCGATGGCGATAACGATCCGCGCAGTCTGCGCGAACGCGAATGTTGCCGGGGGGCGACCCCCGGTGGAGGCTGCGGCTCCGGTCACGTTCACCAACCCCATGGCCTGCAGCTGGGTCAGCAGCGAGCCGATGGTCGAGCGGCCACGACCGGTCAGGTCGATAAGGTCGGCCCGCGTCAGTTCGCCCCCCACCCGGAGCAGACCCAGCACTTCAGCCAGACCTTTTGCTTGCTGCTCGTTCAGACTCACGATTAAAGTCTCACATCTTTATCAGGTGAATAGGTAACTAACGTACCAATATCAAGCGTATCTGGTCGTTGCCGACGGTGCTTCCGCTGACGAGCGCGGTATCCCGGTCGTCTCACCCCGCCGAACGCGGCATGGCGGGCGCCAAACCGCCTTATGGCGCCCGCCATGCCGCGTTCGGCGGGGGATGGGGACTGCAATCGCGCGCTCGTCCCGGTTCGCATAGATCGTCTACTAGCGCTATCATCGTGATATGACGATTAATCAACACGAGGATGTCCGGGATGGGGCCGATGGTGCGTGCGAGCCTTCCCGTCACGACCACGAGGCGGTAGCCGCCGTATTCAAAGCGCTCGCAGACCCGGCCCGGCTGCAGATCGTCCACTCCCTCGCCGACGGCGAACTGCGGGTGGTCGACCTGGTGTCACAGGTTGGTCTGGCGCAGTCGACCACCTCGGCACACCTCGCGGTACTGCGCGAGGCCGGATTGGTGGCGCCGAGGGCGGTGGGCCGCTCGACCTACTACTCCTTGACCACCTCCTCTCTAGGGGCCTTGGTGCACCGCGCGGAGGAACTGCTGGATGAGGGACTGCACGCGGTGGTCCATACCCACCCCGCGCCCGGGGCCGGAAGGGAAGGCTGAGATGGGTCACGACCACAGTCATATGACCGCGGGGCAGCGGCACCGCGGACGGTTGGTCGCTGCGCTGGCGATCACCTCGACAGTCATGATCGCCGAGGTGGTCGGGAGTATCCTCACCGGGTCGTTGGCCCTGCTGTCCGACGCAGGCCACATGCTGACCGATGCGGCGGCCCTGGCCATCGCGCTCACCGCCACTTGGCTGGCCGCTCGGCCCACCAGCCACCGCTGGACCTTTGGCTGGCAACGGGCAGAGGTGCTGGCAGCGCTGATCAACGGTGTGGTACTTGCCGTGGTGGCAGTGCTGGTGTTCGTCGAAGGCGTTCAGCGCTGGAACAGCCCCGCCGACGTCGAAGCTCCGGGGATGCTCGCGTTCGGAGCGGTGGGCCTGGTGGCAAACATCGTTGCGTTGCTGTTGTTGCGCCAGGGCAGTGGTGAAAGCCTGAATGTGCGCGGCGCCTACCTGGAGGTGCTGGGCGACCTGTTCGGCTCTGCGGCGGTGATCGTCGCAGCCACGATCATTGCGTTCACCGGCTGGTCTCGCGCCGACGCGGTCGCCTCGCTGGTGATCGCGATACTGATCTTCCCGCGCGCCCTGTCGCTGCTGCGCGCAGTGGCCAAGGTGCTGCTGGAGGGTGTACCGGAAGATCTGGAACTGACGCAGGTGCGTCGCCATCTGGAGGATGTGGACGGTGTGGTTGCGGTACATGACCTGCATGCCTGGACCATCACCTCAGGCGTACCGGTGCTCAGCGCCCATGTGGTGGTCGATGACGAGGTCTTGGAACCCAGCCGGTTCTGCCAGGTTCTGGACCAGATGCAGGCCTGCCTGCGCGGTGACTTCGACGTGGACCATTCCACGTTCCAGCTGGAACCCCGCAGTCACGATCAAAGCCATGAAGCCGGGGCTCATCCGTGACTAGGCCGCTGCGTGACTACGCCGCCTCGTCGTCCTCTTCCTCGACGGCGATGCCTTCGTCTTCGGCGGGCCTTGCTTCCGGGTCGACCGGCTCAGCTTCGTCGGCGACGGGTTGTTCATCGGGTGACTCGGGTGCAGGTTCTGTCACGGCTGCCTCATCCGCGCCGGCGGCTTCGGCAGCTTCAGCTTCGGCGGCTTCGGCCTCATCGGAGCCGGCCTCATCGGAGCCGGCCTCGTCACCGTCAGGATCATCGGCGGGTTCCGCCGCAGGTTCGGCTACGGCCTGTGCATCGTCTGCGGCAGCGGCTGGAGCCTGCTGGGCATCGCCCTCACCGGCATCGTCGTCCAGCGGTCGTGGCGTGAGCACGGCCACACCGGTAGGCGCAGAAGTGAAATCGCCCTTCGTCTGCACACCATAGATCGATAGCCCAGGGATCCGCGGATCGGTGAACTTGGTCTCCCAGGTGCCGTCCTCGGAGACTTCGGCGCTAGCCAGCACCTTTCCCTGAGTATCGAGAATATGCACCGTGGCTCCCGGGGTCCCGGTGCCATCGGTGAAGTACGCGGCGTCGCGCACGACATAGAAATTACCCACCGGTGAGGGCAACGGATTGACGATCCGGCTGACGGTGCTCGGCGCGGAGGTCACGCCGTCCACAGTCTGCTCGAACCGGGCATCGACACCGCGTCTGGCGAAGTCCGCATGGGTGAGCTCGAGGATCCAGGTGCCATCCTCGCCAACGATCGTGGTGCCGAGCTGGGCGTCATCCGGGCCGAGCATGGCCAGCAGTGCCCCGGGCTCGCCGCCGCCGACGAGTACCAGGGTGGCGCCGTCGGACTTGATGATCTCCCGGTACGACGGAATCGGCACGGGGTTCACCACCGTGACCGAATCGCTGGCCAGCGAGGTCGTGGTGCCCTTAGTCTGCGTCGCCTGCACTGCGAGACCGGGTTCGGAACCGATCCGCTCATCGGTCACCACCACGTCCCAGCCGCCTTCGCCGTTGACCGTGCCGGAGCCCAGCGGCTCGCCATCCTCGGTCTGGACGGTCACGGTATTGCCGGCATCGCCGGTCCCGGAGACGCTTGCCTCGATCCCGTCGACGAAGACCTCCGCCGACTCTTGCGGCGCCGGTACGTCGTTGTAGACCGTGACCAGTGCACTGGCCGGTGAGGTGGTGTTGGCAACGGTCTGGGTGGCCTGCAGCACGATCCCGCCCTCATCGCAGATCTGCGGGTCGCTGACGACGAGTTCCCAGCTACCGTCGGCGTTCGCCACGGTCGAACCGGCGGCGTTGACGGCTGGCACGATCCGAGGGCCGATGCTGCTCGCGCGTTGACCGCCGCCGACCGTGGACACGGCGGCTACCTGTACCGTCGCGCCCGGCTCCGCCGTACCGGCCAATGTTGCCGAGGCGCCGTTGATGGCCTGCACCGATACCCCCGGGGTCGGTACGGCGTTGCGCAAGGTGAACGGTGCGCTGGCGGGCGAGACGGCGCCGTCGACGGTCTGAGTCGCACGCAAGGTCAGGCCGGCCGGTTGCAGGATTCGGTCCGATGTGACCGCCAGGGTCCACCGGCCGTTGCTGCCGACGCTGGTGGTGGCGAACGGAGTACCGCCGGTGTCGACCACGGTGATCTGAGCCCCGGCGGTTGCCGAGCCGGTCAACGTGGCGGTAGATCCGGAAATCGTGGTGTTGACGCCGACGACCGGTGCGGCTGGGTTGGCCGTCGCTGATCCGCCGGTTCCTGGTCCGCTGGTGCCACCGGTGACGGTACCCACAGTTCCGCTGGCGCCCGCACCCCCGGTTCCTGCTCCACCGGTTCCCGCACCGCCATTCCCGCCGGTTCCCGTTCCGCCGGAGTTGGCCGTGCCGGTTCCGGTTCCGCTCCTGCCGGTGCTGCTGGTGCGGTCGCCGTCATCCTGCCCGCCTTCGTCGGCGTCGTCATCGGCGTCGTCGTCATCCTGCCCGCTTCCGTCGGCGTCGTCATCGGCGTCGTCGTCGCGGGAATTCTCATCCGCCGAGTCATCGTCGGCGTCGTTGGAGGAGTCAGAGTCGGAACCCGAGGTGTTGCCGCCACCGCCACCGCTGGCGCTGGTCTGGCTGTTGGAGCCGCTGGCGTCGTTGGAACCGTTACCCGCCCACGGCTGGATCAACGCCAGCGCGAGTGCCACGACTGCCACCGCTGCCACTGAAGCGGCCCCGATCACGATCGAACGAGTGGTGTTGCCCGATCCCTTGGCCCCGAATAGTCCGACGCCGACGCCCCCAGCAGCCGCGACTGCGGTGGAACCACCCAATACCACCGGCAACAGCAGCACCCTTAGCTCCGAGGCGGCCTGGCCCACCTCCAGGAGTACCGCCCGGCAGTAGCCGCAGTCTTCCAGGTGGTCACGGACCTGGCCATTGCGGCGTTCACTCAGTTTGTTCTGCTGGTAGCGGCCGAGATCGGTCACGAACGGCCGACATTCGTCGGGTACCAGACCCTCGTTGATGTGGGCTTCCAGCCATGCGGTACGCAGCCCCTCACGTGCCCGGTAGGCCAGGGCGGCCGCCGAGTTGGGGGCCATGTTCCAGCGTTCGGCCAATTCCGCCACGCTGACGCCCTCGACCTCGCCCAGCCACAGGGCCTCCTGCCAGCGAGTGGGCAACGATTTGAACGCCTTGGTCAGCAGGTGCCAGCGAAGCCGCGATTCCGGTCGTGAACTCTCACGGGTGTCTTCACCAGCAAGAGCCTCCAGATCGTCGCTGGCCACGGTTTGGTCATTCCGGGTCCAGCCAGCGATGACGTGTCGCACCGTGGTGGCGAGGTAGGCGCGGAACTCGTTCTCCGGCCCCCCGCCGCGCTGGGTGGTGTTCAGAATCCGGAGAAAAGCCTCTTGAACAGCATCTTCGGCCAATTGTCCGCGGGAGGAATAGCTGTGGGCCGCGCGGGTCGCAGCACGATGGTGACGACGATATAGGGCTTCAAATGCTTCGCCGTCGCCGTCGCGGGCAAGGGTGAGCAGCGCGTGGTCTGGCGCTCCGACCGGCACAGCCATATCGTCCCACTCACTTCCCGCGATGGACTCGGACCCTTGTCTGGCCATAATACGTCATTCTCAATGTGAGTTACTTCACACAAATCTCGCGTCATGATCGCCGCGGATGCGCGTCTCTTAGGTACGTCCCATCACTTGGATCGGAGGGAGAACCATGGACCGCCTGGCGTTGAGATCGCTCCGCCCCGTTCGTGCACCTTTCGGGTGGGGCGGCCCGTCGGTCCCGGGGGTGAGGTGGGGTCGGGCCCGCCACACCCCCGCCGGCGGGCGATGATGCGTCCCGACGGGATGGACCGATCGGGGCCGGCCACTAGGGGTATGGCCGGCCCCGATCTGACCCGGTGCGTACTGCACCGGGCCCACTACAAACGCTCGGGGGCGGGGATTCCGAGCAAGGTCAGTGCCTGTGCCAAGGTGCGGCGGGTCAGGTTCAACAGAATGAGCCTGCGCTGCCGTAGTTGTGCCTGGGCGCCCAAGACGGGGCAGGCCTCGTAGAACTCTGTGAAAGCACGCGCAGTCTCGTATAGGTAGGTTGCCAGCTTGTGCGGCTCATACGAGTCGATGACGTCGATTAGCACTTCCCCGAGACGATCAAGCGTCAACACCAACGTTCGTTCCTGGGACGTTAATGAGTCCTCCAGCTTTAGCGGAATTTCACTGGTGTAATCTTCGTCGGCTTTCCGAAGAATGGAAATAACCCGGGTGTGGGCATACTGCAGGTAGACGCCGGTATTGCCGGTGAAGGCCACCATGCGTTGCGGATCGAACACATAGTCCTTGACCCGGCTCGTGGACAGGTCCGCATACTTGATCGCGGCGATACCCGCCTGCTCGGCGATCCGGTGCAGTTCGGCCTCGGCCAGGTCCTCACCACGCTCGCCAGCGCTATCGGTCACCACGGCGGTGGCGGCATCGACCGCCTCGTCCAGTAGCTGCGCCAGGCGCACGGTGCCGCCGCTGCGTGTTTTGAACATCTTGCCATCGGGTCCTAGCACCGAGCCGAACGGCACGTGGGTGGCTTCCACGTCCGCCGTCAACCAGCCTGCCCGGCGGGCCGCCTCGAAGACCAGGCGGAAATGCGTGGCCTGCGGTGCGCCCACCACGTACAGGATCCGGTCGGCGTCCAAATCCTTGATCCGGTGCCGAATGGTCGCCATATCCGTGGTCCCGTAGCCGTAGCCGCCGTCGGATTTGCGAATCATCAGCGCGGCCGGATCACCGTCGCGGCCGCTGACCTCCTGAGACAAGACCACCAGCGCGCCGTCGCTCTCGACCGCCACACCGGCATCGACCAGTTCGGCCGTGACTGCCGTGAGCTGATCGTTGTAGCTCGACTCGCCAACCGAATCGGCCGAGGAGATCTGGACGCCCAGACGCCGGTACACCGCATCGAAGGCGTACTCCGATTCCGCCACGATGTCGCGCCACACAGCCAACGTTGCTTCGTCGCCGGCTTGCAGTGCCACGACGCGACGCCGTGACCGATCTGCGAAATCCGGGTCGGAGTCGAACGTGGCTCGGGCTTGGCGATACAACTCGTCGAGTGCCGAGACACTGGAATCGGTGTCGCCGAGGTCGGCGTGACGCCAGGCCTGCTCCGGATGTTCATCGATGTAGGTGATCAGCATGCCGAACTGAGTGCCCCAGTCGCCCAGGTGGTTCTGCCGGATCACATCCCCGCCGAGGGCGGCCAGTACCCGCACCAAGGCATCTCCGATCACCGTCGAGCGCAGGTGCCCGACATGCATCTCCTTGGCGATATTCGGCGCTGAGTAGTCCACGACGGTCCGGCGTCCGGCTTCGGGGCTGGGTAGGCCCAGGCGGTCGTCGCCGACGCGTCCACGTACCTGCCGCCAGAGTGCGTCGTCGGAAACGGTGAGGTTGATGAACCCGGGACCCGAAATCTCGACGGCTGCCACCGCGGCTTGGTCGGGCAGGTGGGCGACGATCTTCTCGGCCACCTGCCGCGGCGGGCTGCCGACCTGTTTGGCGAGTGCGAGGGCGGCATTGGCCTGGTAGTCGGCGTGATCGCTGGGCCGAATCAGTGGGTCGGCGCCGGCGTGGTCCGGGTAGGCCGCGGCAATGGCCTCGTGCAGCGTACGGAGCAGCAGCGTGGTGAGGGGAGTGACAACTGGCACGACGAGCATTGTGCCGCACCGGGACCGACGGCGGTTGTGCGCTTGCCGATCTATCGGGTGCGTGGGAATCGCGCAATGGACACCATCGGGGACACCAGTGGGGCAGCAACGGATGGCAGCAACGCGGAAGCCCCGCACCGCCAGTCGGCGATCCGGGGCTTCGGCAGGGTGATCGTGCGTGTCAGCCAGCCTCGTCGGCGGCGTCCTTCACCTTCTTCTCAGCGTCCTTGACGGCGGCTTCAGCGGTCTCAGCGGTATCGGCCGCAGCTTCGGCGACTTCGTCTGCCACTGCGGCGGCGGTATTGCCGGCATCGGCGGGCTCGTTGATGACCGCGTCGTCCCAGTATTCCTCCGCCCAGGGGTCGTCCACCGGCTGGGTACGTCGCCAGATCAGAACCCCGGCTCCGGCGACAGCGCCGCCGACCAGTACCCAGCCCAAGGTCCGGGCGATTTTGTTCTTGCCCTTGGCGGCCTTCTGCTGCGCCTTGGCCGCTTCTTCCGCGGCGGTCAGGGCCTTGTGTGCCTTGTTCTGTACGCCATCGGCCCCGGCCTTGGCCGCCTTGGCGGCTTCCTCCATGGCGGCGATCACCCGTGGGATGACGTCCTCGACGATCTTCTCGTGTGCGGCATCGACGGCGTCTCGGCTCTTGTCCGCGGCATCGATGACCTTCGGCCCAGCAGCCTTGACGCTCTTGCGCCACGCCTCTTCTACGCGCGGCCCGGCCCACTCGATAGCTGCTTCCAGCCGCGGCGTCGCCCATTCCTTGCCCTGATCGGCCAGCGACTTGGCGAGCTTGCCCGCCTCCTGCGCAGCCCCTTGAGCGGTCTCACGAACCTGGTCCGCGGAGATCTTGTCCTTGCGTGCCATCTCTCTCCTCGCGCTCAACTCCCGCGGGGTTCCGCAGGTGTCAATCTGCCCCCAGCCTATGTGCTTGGGGTGCATGCTGTCACAGACCTACGGCTGATCGAGGAGTTGTGGCGTGTTCGGCCCGGCGGAGCCGGGGTCCAGGTATTGCCTTGCGGCAATGCGAAGATGGGTTCCATGCATGCGATCATTCACACCAGTGCTGGCGATATCGCCATCGAACTCCTGCCCAACCACGCCCCGAAGACGGTCCAGAACTTCACCGAGTTGGCATCCGGTGGCCGTAGCTGGACTCACCCGCGCACCGGCGAGCAGAGCAATGACCCGCTGTACAGCGGCACCATCTTTCATCGGGTGATTCCGAATTTCATGATTCAGGGCGGAGATCCGATCGGTACCGGCACCGGCGGCCCGGGGTACGAGTTCGATGACGAGATCCACCCCGAGCTCAACTTCACCGAGCCGTACGTGCTGGCGATGGCCAATGCGGGCAAGCGGATGGGCAAGGGCACCAACGGATCCCAGTTCTTCATCACGACAGCGGCCACCACCTGGTTGCAGGGCAAGCACACCATCTTCGGCAAGGTGTCAGACCCGGCCAGCACCGCCGTCGTCGACTCGATCGGCAACACTCAGACCGGTGCGGGCGACCGTCCAGTGACCGACGTCGTCATCAACTCGATCGAGATCACCGACTGACCGGATGACCAACTACCCCCCGGCGCCACCACCTCACCCCGCCGGTCAGCCAACTGGGCGGGCTGGTACGCCCAGCGATCACCTGCCGCCGGCGGGGGGCCCGGCCCATCACGGTGGCGCGCCGGTCTGTCCACGGCATCCGGACCGGGTCAGCTACGTCACCTGTCAACGCTGCGGCCGGCCCACGTGCCCGCAGTGCCAGCGTTCTGCCGCCGTGGGAGTGCACTGCATCGACTGCGTCAAGCAGGCCGAGCAGGGGGGCCGGGCACAGGTAACCGTGTTCGGTGCCAAGGTCCGGCGTGGGCGCCCGGTGGTCACCATCACCCTGATCGCGATCTGTGTCGTGCTGTATCTGCTCGATTGGGTGACGCCGCTGCCCCGGTACCTGCTCACGTTCACCCCTGCGGTGGGTGCCGTCGAGCCGTGGCGGATGTTGACGACCGCGTTTCTGCATGCGCCCGGGACGTACGGGATCATGCACATCGGGTTCAACATGATGGCGTTGTGGTTCACCGGTCCGTTCCTGGAGCGGGCCTTCGGGCGACTGCGATTCCTGGCGCTCTACCTGACCAGCGCCCTGGGTGGCTCGGTGGCGGTGCTGCTGCTCACGCCGCTGGTCGCCTGGAATATCGGCACGGTGGGTGCTTCCGGTGCCGTGTTCGGCTTGTTCGGTGCCGTGGCCGTCGTGATGGCGCGGATGAAGGTTCGCAACAACTCGATCCTCTCGGTCATCGCGATCAATCTGGTGCTGACCTTCCTGATCCCGAACATCTCCTGGCAGGCGCACCTGGGGGGACTGGTCACGGGCGCGGCCGTAGCGGCCCTGTATGCCTACGTGCCCAAGCGCTGGCAGGTGTGGGGCGCGGTCGCCGGGGTCGGCGCCATCCTGCTGGTGCTGGTGGTGGCCACGGTGTTGCGGTACCTCTCGGTGCTTGGGTAGTGCGGGGTGCGGGCGCCCTAGGTGGCTGCTGGGTTACCGGCCGGTAGCCGCCGAGTTACATGCGTGTAGTTCTCCACAGAGCTACCCACAGCTGGGGACAACTGGCCCGCACGATGGGCGCGCAATAGGCGGGTGAGCGCGCGAATGAAGCCGCTATCCGCCGTCGAAGGCTGGATTCGGGTTGCTATTCGGCGATATGGCGACCGCGATAGCGCGTTCGCCGGTGCCGGGGTGGGCGGTGCCGGGTGGTTAGCGCCAGCGCATCAGCATCACGAAGCCGGCCATCATGACCGAGAACCCGATGGCGAGGTTCCAGGCACGGATCTCCGGGATCGGGTACGCCCACTCGGAGATGTAGGTCACCACGACCCACACCAGGCCGAGGATCAGCAGCCCGACGCAGACCGGGGCGTACCAGGGCTTGCTGAGCTGAGGTGCCGAGGAACGCGCAGGCGGCGTGTACGCGGACTTCTTGCGTGGCCGGGAAGCGGACTTGGGCACGGTGGACTCCTTGTGTGAAAGCGGTGCGGCGCCGCGTCGACCCTCAGGCGCAATGTCGCGGCTCCATGGTAGCCCGGCCGATCAACCTAGACTGCGGGGTATGACCAGCAGCCGCCGCCATCTCGCGCCCGGGCGCGGGATGTTCACCCGGCACAGTCCACGCGCGTCGGTGGCGCTGGGCAGCGTGGGCCTGCTGGCCGGGCTGATGTTCGCGGTCAGTGCCTCATCGGCTGCCGACGATCCCGAACGCCGTCCGGGCAACCTGCGTGACCTGGTCCGGGTGGAATCGGCACGGCTGGCCGACACCAATGACGACGTGGTGACGCTGCGTGGGGAAGTCGCCGAACTACTGGCGCAACAGTCCGATCCCGCCCAGGCCGACCCGGCGCTGATGTTCGCGGCCGGGGCGACCGCCGTCAGCGGCCCTGGCCTGACCGTCAAGCTCTGGGATGCGCCGGTGCCGGTGCAGCTGCCCGACGGCGTCAGCCCGGACGACCTCGTGGTACACCAACAGGACATCGAGGCGGTCATGAACGGGCTCTGGGCCGGTGGAGCGGAGGCCATGACCGTGCAAGGGCACCGGGTCACCACGACCTCTTCGGTGCGGTGCGTGGGCAACGTCCTGCTGATCGACGGTGCGACCTACTCACCCCCGTACGAGATCTCGGCTATCGGTGACCCGGACCAATTGCAGACGTCGCTGCTGGCCTCGGATGCCACCCAGATCTACCTGGAATACGTCGACGCGCTTAACCTTGGTTGGTCGGTGGCCGAATCGGACGATTTGCTGATGCCTGCCGATGACAGCAATCTGACTATGGAGTACGCCGTTGTCCCAGGATGACACGATGACCCGGACCTCACGCCGGGACCTGCACCAGCGCCCTCGTCCCTCGCTGGCGATGAATGCTGTGGGTGTCCTGGGTGAACTGCTGATCACCGCCGGTGTGATCGTGGCGCTGTTCGTGGTGTGGCAGGTGTACTGGACCGATGTGGAGGGCGCCCGGGCAGCGTCTGCGAACATCTCGAACTTCGAGGAGGATCTGCCCAAGTCGCCGGAGATTCCCGGGGAAGCGCAGTACGGAGAACCACCGGTGGAACCGGTACCCGGAGCAGGCGAGACCTTCGGGACGATGTTCGTGCCCCGCTGGGGCTCGGGCTGGGAGTTTCCGGTCGCCGAAGGCGTGGGCCGCGACGACGTGCTGGATGCCGGCTACGTCGGTCACTACCCCGACACCCAGCTGCCCGGTGCCATGGGCAACTTCGCCGTCGCCGGGCACCGTCAGTCCCACGCGAGACCGTTCTACGGGGTGGCCGACCTACAGGTCGGCGATGCGCTCATCGTGCAGACGGCGCAGGCCTGGTACGTCTACCGGGTCACCGAGTCCTACATCGTCGAGCCCACCGAGGTGGGCGTGCTGGCCGCCAATCCCAGCGAACCGGGAGCCGAGCCCATCGCCCGCAGCATCACCCTGACCACATGTCATCCGTTGTGGTCGACCCGAGAGCGCTGGATCATCCATGGCGAACTCGACTACTGGGTAGACCGGGCCGATGGCCGGCCAGCGGACCTACTCGACCAGGAGGCCGACTGATGTACGGCTGGATATGGCGGCATCTTCCCGGACCGGTCGTGGTCCGCCTGCTGCTGGTCCTGATAGCGATCGCCGGGATCGTGGCGGTGCTGTTCCTGGTGGTGTTCCCCGCCGTCGAACCATTGTTGCCGCTGAACGACAGCACGCTGGATGAGGCCTCATGAGCCAGATCCTGGTCATCGACAACTACGACAGCTTCGTCTACACCATCGTCGGCTACCTGAACCAACTCGGTGCCCGGACCCGGGTGGTCCGCAACGATGATCCGCTGCTGCACCAGATCATCGATGACCCGCAGCGGCTGGGTGAGTTCGACGGCGTTCTGATCTCACCTGGCCCGGGCACGCCGCAAAGCGCCGGTGCCAGCATGGGCGTGATCGGAGCCTGTGCCACCACGGGCACGCCGATGCTGGGGGTGTGCCTGGGACATCAAGCGCTGGGCGAGGTCTACGGCGGCACGGTGGACCACTCACCGGAACTCATGCACGGCAAGACCTCGCAGGTCAGTCATGACGGCAGCGGCGTGTTCGCCGGTCTGCCCACGACGATCACCGCCACCCGGTACCACTCGTTGGCGGTCTTGGCCGATACGGTGCCGTCGGCACTGCGAGTGACGGCGACCACCGGCAACGGCATCGTGATGGGGCTTGCCCACCGGGAACTACCGCTGCACGGAGTGCAGTTCCACCCCGAATCGGTGCTGACCGAGGGCGGGCACCGGCTGCTGGCGAACTGGTTGGAGCTCGCCGGCGATACCGGTGCCGTGGCCGCCAGCGCCGGGTTGGCGCCACTGGTCACGGACTGACGAACCGTGAGCCCGCCGGCTAAGGGCTACGGGCCTTCCGGTTCTGGTTCCGGTTCCGGTTCTGGCGGATCGGTGGTGGGTTCCGGTTCCGGCTCGGGCGATGGTCCGTTGGAGACGGTCAGCTGTACCTGCACGTCGTAGTCGACCAAGCCCGGTCCTGGGGTCGAGGAAACGACCGTATTGGCGTCGTAGTCGTTGCTGTAGACCGGTTCCAGGAATCGGTAGTTGACCTTCAGTCCGTCCAGCAGATCCTGGGCGTCGCCAACCGACATTCCACTGAGGTTGGGAAGATCGATCAGCCCGGTCGCCATATAGATGGTGATCGCTGAGTCCGGCGCGGCTTCGGTCCCGGCTGCCGGTTCGGTGCGGTCGGCTTCCCCCTCGGGTAGGCCCGGGATGTTCTCGGTGGCGATCTGGATGTTGGCGGCATCGAAGCCGGCATCGATCAGAGCCTGGCGCGCGTCACTTTGCGTCATGCCGCTCACGTCCGGGATGCCGATGGCATCCGGGCCCGCGGACAGCCAGACCATCACGGTCCGATTCGCCTCGTCGGAAATGTCGATCGAGGCTCCCGGCTCGGGTGAGGATCGCAGGAACTGTCCCACCTCGATGGTGTCGTGGGGTTCGGGAACCTGATACTCCGGCTCCAGGCCTTCGGCCCGCAACGCCGCAGTGATATCGGCCTCGCTGAGACCATCCAGGTCGGGGATCACGACCATCTCGGCGGTCTCGGTGGGCTCGGGCTCTGTGAACAGCCGATCGATCACCAGCCAGGCGATCCCGATCAGCAACAGCACTCCGACGACCGACAGGATCCAGATCAGCGCGGTATTGCGTTTGGGCTCATCCTCCTCACCAGCGGCCTCCTCCGCCGCGCGCATTTCCGCGCGGGTCGCGGGCACCGACGGCGGGCTGGCCCCGAACACCTGGGTGGAGGCCCCAGCGGCTGCGGCGGCGGCCCCAGCACCCAGCAGTGCGGTACGGGCACCCAGTGCTGGTGCTCCGACCACGCCGTTACCGGCGGCAGCTTCGAGATCGGCCCGGAACTCATCGGCCGAGCTGTAGCGCTGGTCCCTGTCCTTGGCGAGCGCCTTCATGACGATCCGGTCCAGCGCTTCGGGTACATCCGGTGCCAGGTCGGACGGCGGAGCCGGTGGTTCGCTCACGTGCTGGTAGGCGACGCTGACGGCGGAATCGCCTACGAACGGTGGCCTGCCGGTGAGCAGCTCGTACAGTAGGCACCCGGTGGAGTACAGGTCGGATCGGGTGTCGACCACCTCGCCCCGCGCCTGCTCGGGCGACAGGTACTGTGCGGTGCCGACGACCGCCTGGGTCTGGGTCATGGCCCCGGAGGAGTCGGTCATCGCCCGCGCGATGCCGAAGTCCATGACCTTCACATCCCCGGCCGGCGAGAGCATGACGTTCGCGGGCTTGATATCCCGGTGCACGATGGCGGCCCGGTGACTGTATTCCAGGGCGGACAGGACGCCGGCGGTGATCTCGACCGCCTCGTCGATCGGCAGCGCAGACCCGTCGCGCAATAGATCCCGCACGGTGTGACCTTCGACGTACTCCATCACGATGAAGGGCACGCGCATCTCGGCACCCTGAGCGTCGTAGCCGACGTCCTCACCGGTGTCATAGACGGCGACGATGGCCGGGTGGTTCAGGGATGCGGCCGATTGAGCCTCACGGCGGAACCGAGCCAGGAAGGTGGGGTCCCGCGCCAGGTCGCTGCGCAGCATCTTGATGGCCACGGTGCGGCTCAGCCGGGTATCGCGACCGATGTGGACCTCGGCCATACCGCCGCGACCGATCAGCTCACCGACTTCGTAGCGGTTGACGAGCATGCGGGAGGTCGTGCTCACTGCTGGCTCTCCTCCCAGATGTTGTGTGCCATTGATTCGGGAACTGTCACTAGGCCGGCCGTCGCCAGGGCGGCTGCCTGCGCAGAGGCCAGGGTACCGAGCAACAGCGCCAGCGCGCTCACCATCACTATCAGAGCCAGCACTTTCACCGCCGTGCGCCACGACCACAGTCCAGCGGCCAGGGATCCGCCCCGGTGGCGGTTCCGCTTCGTTGCCGACCGGGTCGTGGGGGCATCGCCCGCCCTGGCCGCTGACTCTGGAACGGGTGCCCAGCGCGGCAACGGCAGCGCAGTGGACGCGTCCGCATGCGCGGGTTGTGGCCGACGGGGCGGTACCGGGCGACGACGGTTCGCGGCCCGGTGGGTCCGGCGCGTGGCCGGTGGGGAGGCGCTGGTGATCGCCTCGGGGGTTTCGCTACTGGCCTTCGCGGTGCGATCGGCGGCGGGCCGGACCTGGGCCAGGATGATGGCATCCGGCTCACGCGGTGCGGGCTCGACCAGCGCCAGCTCATCGGAGACCGCGCTGGGTTCCAGGGCCAAGGCAGCGCTGCCGTCCACTGGCGCAGTGATTGTTCGGCGCGGCTTGCTCGGTGATGCCGAGCGGGCCGGTGTTGAGCGGGCCGGTGTTGATGGCCGGACGGTTGCGGTGGACGTCCTCGTGCCGGGCCCCGGGCGATCATCGGCGGTGAGGTGGTCGTGCAGGTCCTCCAGCACGCGACCCAGCGAAGCACCGCTCCGGGGCCGTCGTTCCGGGTCCTTCTCCAGCATCGACATGACCACCTCGCGCACTCGCGGGTCCACCGAATCCGGTAGCGGCGGTACCGGTTGGTTGACGTGTGCGAATGCGATATCCACCTGCGTGGTGCCGGTGAAGGGTCGTTTGCCGGCCAGGGACTCGTAGCCGATGATCCCGAGAGCGTAGATGTCGCCCACACCCTGAGCAGCCTTGCCCATCGCTTGTTCCGGCGGGAGATACTGGGCTGTTCCCATCACCATCCCGGCTGCCGTCATCGGCGCCTGATTGGCTCCGAGCGCAATTCCGAAGTCGGTGATCTTGACCGTCCCGTCACGGGTGATCAATAGGTTCGATGGTTTGACGTCGCGATGCACCACCCCTGCCAGGTGGGCGGCGTGCAGGCCGCGGGCGGTCTGCGCCAGAATCGGTAGCAGTTGGGCCGGGGACAACGTGCTTTCACGGGTGAGCAGATCCGACATCGGCTCACCCTCGACGTATTCCATGATCAGGTAGCTGGCGCCGTCCTGCTCGCCATAGTCGTACATCGCGGTGATGTTGCCGTGCGACAGACCTGCGGTGTTGCGGGCCTCGGCGCGCATCCGGTTGAGAAATGAGGCGTCACCGGTGAATTCGGTGCGCAGTACCTTCGCCGCTACCGTGCGCGCCAAGTGGCGGTCGATGGCGGTCCACACCTCACCCATCCCGCCGATGGCGATCCGGTCGACGAGTTCGTAGCGGCCACCCAGGGTGAGGCCGCGTTGCGGGGTCACGGCAGTACCGCCTCGATGATGGCGGTGGCGATCGGCGCTGCTACCGCCGATCCGGTGGCTTCGTTGCCGAGGTCGCCACCTTCCTCGACCACGACTGCGACCGCGATCTGGGGATCGTCGGCGGGTGCGAAGGCCGTGAACCAGGCGGTTGGTGCTACCCCTTCGATTCCGGACTGCGCGGTGCCGGTCTTGCCCGCGACGTCGATGCCGGGCAGCTGTGCCGGTGACCCGGTGCCGTTGTCGACGACGTTGACCATCATGTCGGTCATCATCTGCGCGGTGGCAGGTGAGATGGGTCGCGAGAACACGCTCGGGTTCGTCCCACCGGTTGGGGTGAGATTCGGCCCGCGCTCAGTCGCGACCAGGTACGGCGTCATCAGGACACCATCGTTGGCGATAGCGGCGCTTACCATCGCCATCTGCAACGGCGTGGCTCGAACATCGAACTGTCCGATGGCGCTCTGGGCGGTTTGCGGGTCGTTCAAGTCGCTCGGAAATATGCTCGGTGTCGTTCGTAATGGGATCGACAGATCCTGCCCGAAACCGAATGCTTGCGCCTGTTCAGCCAACGCCGCGTCGCCGAACTCCACCGCCAGCGAGGCGAATGGGGTGTTGCAGGAAACGCGGAGTGCTTCGGTCAGGGTCGCAGTGGTGCCGTTGCCACACACCGCTCCTCCGGGGTTCTGAATGCTGGAAGTTGTGCCCGGTGGAGTGTATTGGGTTGGCGCCGGGACTTCACTATCCGGAGTGTATTGGCCCGACTCCAGGATCATGGCCAGGTCGATGAGTTTAAACGTCGAGCCAGGCGGGTAGAGGTCGCCCGCGATCGCCCGGTTGGTCAGCGGGTCGTTCTCGTCGGCCAGCAGCGTGTTCCAGTTGTCGTTGACGACGCCGGTGTCGTGACCCGCAAGCAGGGTTGGGTCGAAGCTGGGCTTGCTCACCATGGCCAGGATCGCTCCCGTCTTGGGATCGATGGCCACGGCCGCGCCGCGCTGGTTTCCCAGCGCGTCCCAGGCCGCCTGCTGGGCTGCGGGGTTGATGGTCAGTTCCACGGTCCCGCCCTGCTGGCTGCCACCGGTGAACAACTGCTGGATACGGGAGAACAGCAACGAGGAATCCGAGCCGTTGAGGACGTCGTTGCTCTCGTTCTCGATCCCGGTGCTGGCGAAGACGACCGAGAAGTACCCGGTCACCGGGGCGTATAGGGCGCCGTCGGTGTAGTACCGCTGAAAGCCGAACGCATCGTCGACGGGTTCGGAATAGACGATCGGCTCTCCCGCAACCACGATCGGTCCGCGATCGGTGCCGTACTCGCGGTAGATGGTGCGCACGTTGCGGGGGTCGTCGTTCAGGGCGCCGGCCTGGCCGTACTGAATCCAGGTGGCATTGCCCATCAGCAACAGGAACATGACGAGCACGACTGCCGACAGTCGCCGTAGCGGTGAGTTCATAGACGCACCACCTCGGTCGGGTTGTCGTCGTCGGGTCGCGGCCCAGCGGCTGTTCCCCCAGCGGCTGTTCCCCCAGCGGCTGTGCCCTCTGCCGCAGCGCTCGCAGTCAGCTCGGACAGTGCGATGGCGGCGGTTTCATTGCCCACCACGCCACCGGCACCAGCAGGGGTGGGGCGGCGAGCGGCGTCGGATATCCGCAGCAGAATGGCCACGATGATCCAATTGGCCACCAGCGACGAGCCACCCGCGGCCAGGAAGGGCATGGTCAGCCCGGTCAGCGGGATCAGCCGGGTGACGCCACCGACCACGACGAACACCTGAAAGGCGATCACGAACGCGAACCCGGAGGCCAGCAGCTTGCCGAACCCGTCGCGGACGCCGATTGCCGCGCGCAGGCCCCGTGCGGCCAGCACCAGGTACACCATCAGAATCGCCAGCAGGCCGGTCAGGCCAAGTTCCTCACCCAGGCTGGCCACGATGAAGTCTGAATTGGCGTACGGCACCAGCGCCGGGTTTCCCTCGCCCAGGCCAGTGCCCATCAGGCCACCGGCGGCCAATCCGAACAACCCGCGCACCAGCTGGCCGGAGCCGCCGGGATCACGGTCGAAGATCTCGGGATCCAAGGCGTTGAGCCAGACGGTGAAACGAGCCGCCACATAGTCGAACGTGGTGTAGGCGAAGGCCACCCCGACCGCCACCAGCAGTAGCCCGATGACGATCCAGCTGACCTTCTCGGTGGCTACATACAGCATCGCCACGAACATCCCGAAGAACAGCAGCGAGGTGCCCAGGTCACGCTCCATGACCAGGACCCCGACGCTGACCAGCCAGATGACCACAATGGGTGCCAGGTCCCAGAACCGGGGAAGCTGCAGGCCCAGCATCTTGCTACCGGCCAGCGTGAGCGCGTCGCGCCGGTTGACGAAGTAGCCGGCGAAGAAGATCGCCAGCGCGATCTTGGCGATCTCGGCGGGTTGGAACGACAACCCCGCGAACCCGACCCAGAGGCGGGCGCCGTTGATGGTCTGCCCGATGACCGGCGCCATCGGCAACAGCAGCAGCACCAGGCCGACGATCATCGACAGGAACGGGAACCGGCGCAGTGTGCGGTGGTCGCGCAGCGCGATCAGCACTCCCAGCGCCAGCACCACCCCCACGACCGTCCACATCAGCTGGCGATCGGCGAAGCCGGCGCTCAGCTCGCGGGCCGCCAGGGATTGATCGATCCGGAAGATCATTGCCAGCCCGAGGCCGTTGAGGCCGATGACCAACGGCAGGATGACCGGGTCGGCGTGCGGGGCGCGCCAGCGCACCACCAGGTGGGCGACCAATGCCAGTGCGGAGAATGCTCCGGCGTACCAACCGATTCCAGGCGGGATGGCCCCGTCGACATTGAGGCCGACGATGACGTAGGCGCCAATACCGACCGCGAGGGCTATCGCCAGCAGCAGTAGTTCGGAGTTGCGGCCGGCTCGTGGCCGGGTGGGAGCGACGGTAGCCATCAGCTGGTGGAGGACCCGGTGGGGCTCGGTGCGGTCGGGTCCACCGTCTGGGCCGGATCCGGGCTGGGCTCCTCGTCAGGCTCGACCGACGCCATCAGCTCGGCGACGGTGTCGCGAGCATCGGCCAGGCTGGAGGCGGCGATACCAGCAGCGAGGCGGTCCTGAACGAAAGCCGGTAGCTGACTCAGCTCGATCGCGGTGGTCTCGGAGACGTGTGACAGCGAGATCGGCCCGACCGATTGGGGCACGCCCTGGTAGATGGCCACCATCCCGTCCTCATCGGGGGCGACGTAGTACTGAGTCTGGGTCCAGCGGTACCCGAGCAGTCCGGCACCGGCGACCATCGCGGCCAGCACCAGGATCGCCAGCACAGTGAACAGTGGTCGGCGTTTCGCCGGGGCGTCCAGGTCGAGTTCGTCTTCGTCGTCATCGCCGGCATCGATGGGTACGTCGGCCGCCGGGGAAAGGGCAGCGGCCCGCCCAGCAGCCGAGTCGCCGCCCCGGGTGGGTGCCTTACGGTCGACGGCGGCCGCACCCACGATCTGTGGCGCGGTCTCCGGGAGCCCGCCGGGATCGGTGGAATCGGTGACGACGTCGGCGATCACGACAGTCACATTGTCCGGCCCGCCTGCGCGCAAGGCCAACTCGACCAGTTCATCGGCGCATTGCCCAGGGTCGGCGGTCTCGCTGAGCACGGATGTGATGGTCTCCACCGAGACGTAAGAGCTGAGGCCGTCGGAGCACATCAGCCAGCGGTCGCCGTCGTGCAACTCCCGGATCGACTCATCCAGCTCCACTGGGCCGTCTCCGTCGCCGAGCACCCGCAGCAGGATGGAGCGTTGCGGATGGGATTCGGCCTCGGTTTCGGTGAGTTGGCCGGTGTCGACCAGGTGTTGCACGAAGGTGTGGTCGTGGGTGACTTGATGCAATCCGCCGTCGCGCAACAGGTACGCCCGGGAGTCGCCGATGTGGACCATGGCGGCGGTGGTACCGGATCGCAGCAGCGCGATCACAGTGGTTCCCAGGCCTGCGTTCTCGGGTGTCTCGCTGGTGTGGCTGACCAGGTCCTCATGCGCGGCTGCGATGGCGTCCCGGAGCAGGTCCAGCAGGTCATCGCCGGAATGCTCATCGCCGTCCAGCGGGGCCAGGTGGGCCACGGCGACCGATGACGCGATATCACCGGCGGCGGCACCGCCCATGCCGTCGGCTACCACCAGCAGATGCGGACCGGCGTATCCGGAGTCCTGGTTGTTGTCACGCACCAGGCCGACGTCGGAGCGCGCGGCATAGAACAACGAGAGTGTCATCGCGGGCTACCGGTGCAACTCGATGACGGTCTGACCGACGCGGATCGGGCTGCCGAGCGGCACCGGCGTCGGGGCTTGCACCGGGTTGTTGGCGAGGAAGGTGCCGTTGGTGGAGCCGAGGTCCTCCACGTACCAGGTGCCATCGGAGGGGAAGATCCGGGCGTGCCGCTGTGAGGAGTAGTCATCGTCGAGTACCAGCGTGGAGGATGGTGCCCGGCCGATCAAGATCGAGTTCTCACCCAGCCGTAGCGTGGTGCCCGCCAACGGTCCGGCGGTGACCTGCAGTTTGGTGGGCTGCCCGCGTGGTGCGCGTGGTTTGCGGCCCGGCGCGCTACCGGAATCGCTACGGCCGGGTGCGCGTCCGGTGAGGGAGCCCCGGGCGAGCACCCGGGTACCGGAGATGTCGCGGCGCAGCACACCGATGGCGGAGAGCACCAACAACCACAGCAGTACCAGGAATCCGAGCCGGATCAGCGTGACGACGAGTTCGCTCACGTGTACCCGCTCATTGCGGCTCGTCGCTGCCGGTCCAGAACAGGATGCGGGTCCGCCCGATGGTCAGGGTGTTGCCGTCCACCAGCGTGGCGGCCGGGACCCGATGACCTTCGACGAAGGTGCCGTTGGTGGAACCGAGGTCGGAGGCGACCACGCCGTCTGGCGTGATGCGGATTTCCAGGTGTCGCCGGGAAATCCCGGTGTCGTCGACGACGATGTCTGCCTCGCTACCGCGACCGATTACGGTGACCGGTCCGGTCAGCAGGTAGCGCTGGCCGTCGATGTCCAGAATCGGATGCCGGCGGCTGGCCGAACCGGTCGTTGCCGGTGCCACCGCACCGCGCCGCGAGGTCGACTCCACCGTTAGCCCTCCAGCCGCCTCCGGGTTCTCGGTGAACGTGACTTCGACCGGGCCGACGAACACGTAGCCCTGCTCGCGCGCGTGATCCTCGGCTGCGGCGACCATCTCGTCGGCGAGTGCTTCGGCGCCCCAGCTGTGGATCTGATCGAACTCCGCCGTACCCAGTTCCACCGTGTAGGCGTTGGGGACAACGGTCCTGCCGCGTGAGAGAGCGGCGGTGTTGTCATCCATATTGCGGCGGATGGCGACAGAGATGTCGACCGGTTTGACATTCGTTTTGAAGGCCTTGGAGAACGTGCCGCTGAGGGCACGCTCGACACCCTTTTCGAATCGATCAAGTACTCCCACGGGTGTCACTCCTTTCAATCTGGCCTGGCCAGGTGAGTCAAGCTCCTGCCTAACCTACGTGCACGGCCTTTGCAAGTATCGTAATCGGCTTCGCTGAGGTAGTACGCGAGCGCTGAGGTAGTCATGTGGGCGGCACTACCTCAGCACGGGCGTACTACCTCAAGGGTGTGGCGGGCTCAGGGTGGCGGGTGCGACGAGTGGTTGCTGACCTCGATGCGGTTGACGGCGGTGCTGCGTGCTAACCTGCTCTCCGCTGTTGAGCCCGTACCCGGGTGCAGGCGGCACCACGCGCAAGTGGCGGAATAGGCAGACGCGCACGGTTCAGGTCCGTGTGCCCGAAAGGGCGTGGGGGTTCAACTCCCCCCTTGCGCACATCAGATCACCTCCGGGTTGCGGTTCGGGTACCGACGGCTCGCCATTGCGATCGCCCGGCGAACCGCTGCGATGCCTTCCGGTGGTGAGGTCAGCTCCGCCACGTCGGCCCAGGTCAGGGCGAAACCGACGATCCGCCGTCGATGGCGCACGGTAGCCCGCCAGCGAAGGCGCCCATCCCCGGTGACCTGTTCATCGAGTTGATCGTCGACCAGCAGCGTGCGGAATGGTCCGCGGACCTCATCGGCCGCGTCCTGATCGACGAGGAGTTCAACGCCCATCGACCCCGGCGGCATTTCGAAACGAGCGCGCAGATCAGCCCATACCTGCGCCAGGGTGCGGTCGTCGGGAAGGCGGGCGCGGTCGTCGATCACGCGAGATGACGTGATCCGGCTGACGCGATAGATCCGTGCGGCTCCGCGATGGGCAGCGACCAGGTACCACCGTCCGGAGTGGTCCACCACCCCCCACGGGTCAACGGTGCGGGTCCGTGGTCGGGCAGCTCCAGAGGGGGTGTATTGCAACCGCAGCCGCTTGCTCCGCAGTGCGGCATCGCGCAGGGTGGGCAGATGCGGGACTTCATCGGGCGGGGTGAACCATCGTCGCCGATCCGAATGAACGATGGTGGAATTGCTCTGGGCTGCAGTTGCTGCGGAATCGCCCATACCGGCCGCGATCTTGGCCAGGGCGCCGGTCAGTTCAGGAGAGATGCCCAGGTCGTCGGCGCCGTCACGACCGGCCCAGCCGAACAGCGCCCTGGCCTCGGCCGTGGTCAGGCCGCTGGTCTCAGTACGGAATGTGCCGAGGATCGCGCATCCGCCGCCACGGCCAGGTTCGGTGTAGACGGGAATGCCGACGGCGGACAAGGCGCCGATATCGCGTCGTACGGTGCGTTCGCTGACGCCTAGGCGCCATGCCAACTCGGCGGCGCCCAACTTCCGGTGCCGCTGCAGCAGCGCGGTCAGGCGCATCAGGCGTTCGGCTCGCACGGCGCGATCCTCTCAAGAAAACCTGACAGAAGGTGTCCGGTTTAACGACTTCACTAAGTGCCATGACATCTCCTACTGATACCCGTGCCCACTTCTTCGATGCCCTGGGCCAGGCCGAGAAACTCATCCTGGCGACGCCAGCCGACCACGCAGGTGATCCCACGCCCTGTGACGAATGGACCGTGCACCAGCTGGTGGAGCACATGATCGGCGTGGTCCGCCGAGTCGGCACCGCGCTCCAAGGTGCACCCATGACCGGGTTGGTCGACTTCACATCGACCCAATGGGCCCAGGATCTCGCGGGAGAGCGCACCCGCACCACCGCCGTCCTGGGCGATGACGCGGTGCTGGAGCGTGAGCTCACCGTCCCCTGGGGCACCACGACGGGCGCGCGGGCGATCGATGCCTGGGCGGCCGAGCTGACCGCACACTCGTGGGATCTGGCGAAGGCAACTGGCCGCGTTGCAGACCTCGACACTGAGTTGGGTCGACGTGCATTGGCGATCCAGCAGCACAGGCTGCCGCCTGGGCCGCGTGAGGGTATTCCGTTCGATTCGCCCATCGACGTTGCCAGCGATGATCCGTACGCTCGGTTGGCTGGCTGGTTGGGGCGCGATCCTGAATGGAGCGCGGGCCGCTAGGTCGCCGCGTAGTCGGCGTCCTGGATCCGTGCCCCGACCCGATATCGGGGGCGAGCCGAGCCGGTCTCAGTCGGTGGGCTGTGGGCGGGCGCGGACGAAAGCCGTGCCCGCAGCAAGTGCCAGGCACACCGGCGAGTAAACGGTGAGGTCGAGCGTGCGGAACCGGTGGGTTACGCGTTGTGGCAACAGGCCAGACTCAATCACGCCGCCTGCAGCGCGAGCCGCCAGGATCGCAGCGATCCCGAATGTGCCTGCGTGGCCGAGTGCGCGGGCGGTGCCGTTACTGCTGACGCGGGCGCCCACCAGACCCGCGGCTGCAGCCAGCAACCCAGCGATGGTGACACTCGCCGCAGCGGGAGGAGGGGCGGTCATTCCGGGCACGCCCAGGATGGTGCTCGCGAACTCTCTGCCCTTGGCCGCGGGCCAGGTTGAGCCCAATGCCCACGCGAGATGCAGTGGCTGTTGTCTAGGGCATCTCATCCTCCATTCGTAACCGTATGGTACCGTACGCAACCGTACAGTACGCGATTCGCTGCGGGGTGCCGATGGCGATATGTCACGTTTTGGTGTTCCTGCGGTGTCTACTCACTGACCCACATCCCTAGATCGGAGGAAGCTATGAGCCGCACCGTCGTTGTTGGTGGCGGATACGCAGGCGTGATGGCAGCGAATCGACTTGCCGGTAGCGGTCAGGTGACGCTGGTGACCAAGCAGCCGACGTTCATCGAACGCATCCGGCTGCATCGGGCGATTATCGGTCGGGAGGTGGGTGTGGGCTTCGGGGAGCTGCTGCACCCCGGCGTGAACCTGGTGATCGACGCCGTCAGCCGCATCGACTCTGCTGCGGGCACGGTCACACTCACATCAGCAGGTGAACTGACCTTCGATCATCTGGTCTACGCGGTCGGTTCGGGTGTGGCGCGTCCAGGCAGCGGAATGCTCGATGTCAATTCCTATGCCGCCGCGATGGCGACGCGAGCCGAGCTTGACCAGCGGCCGGAGGCGGACGTCCTGGTGATTGGCTCCGGTCTGACTGGGGTCGAGCTGGCCGCGACATTGGCGGTAGCCGGCCGGCGAGTGAGCATGGTCACCTCCGCAGCCGTGAATACCCGTTCGGCCGCTGCGCATCTGACCCGGCTTGGCCAGCTCGGTGTCACCATCCACCGCGATACCCGGTTCGACCCGGCGATGGACACCGGACAGATCATTATCGATGCCACCGGATTCGCCGTGCCACCCCTGGCCGAACACTCTGGACTACCGGTAGCACCGGACGGTCGGTTGCTGGTGGACGCCACCCTGCGCGTGCCCGGCGCATCGCACATCGTCGGTGCCGGAGACGCCGTATTGATCGATGATCCCTCGGCGGCACATCTGCGTCCAGCCTGTGCGACCGCGCTGCCGATGGGTGCCCATGCCGCTGATGTGGTGGCGGCCCTGCAAGCCGGTCGCCGGCCTGAGCTCTTCAGCCTGGGATACACGGTGCTCAACGTCGATGTGGGTGGGGGGCGAGGCCATATTCAACTGTTGCGACCAGATGACGGTGAGCATCGCCTGGCCCTGACCGGTCGGCCTGGTGGTGCCTTCAAGGAGTTCATCTGCCGGATGACATTGACCTGGCTGAAGCAGGAGCGGAAGCGGCCGGGCCGGTACTCATGGCGGCGCGGCCCCGCACCACAACCAGCGAGTGTGGAGGCCGATTCGTTGCTAGAGCGGGATCGCACCTAGCTTGTCCGGGTTGCGGCTTACCCAGAATCGGTCGATCACCCCGTCGGTGACGCGCAGCTGAAAAATCGACACCGTGCCGTCTGGCGAGGTGATTACCGCTGCCGGGAGCCTGTTGATATCGGTCAACTTGAGGCTGCTCACCCCGAACTTCGCTGCGCTTCCCAGGAGGAATCGCACCACCTTCATCCGGCCGGAAATCGGCCGCCGTGCGCTATTGACCTTGCCTCCGCCGTCGGCAATCAGCGTGACCTGGGGCGACAACAACCCGATGGCGGAGACCACGTTCCCCTGCTGTATCGCCTCGATGAAGGCCTCGGCGGTCCGTAGGTGTGCCTGCCGGTCGACCTGATTGCGAACGGTGTCGACCGCCAGGTGGGAGCGGGCACGACTGGTGAGTTGGCGGACCGCTGCCGGTGACTTCTCCAACGCGGCCCCTGCCTCGGCGGCCGTGAGTCCGAATACCTCACACAACACGAATGCAGCGCGTTCGGTGGGTGAGAGTCGTTCTAGCATCACCATCATGGCGAACGTCACCGAGTCGGCGATCTCTGCGCTCTCCTCCGGCAGGTGCTCGGTGGCCACCGGCTCCGGCAGCCACTGCCCGATGTAGTCCTCACGGCGTCGTTGCACCGCCCGCACCTGGTTCAGCGCCTGCCGCGTGACCGCAGTGGTGAGGTAGGCGATCGGATTGCGGACAACGTCCCGATCAACCCGTTGCCAGGCCAGCCAGGTCTCCTGCACCACGTCCTCAGCGTCGCTGAAACTACCGACGATGCGGTAGGCGATCCCGAACAGTCGCGGACGGGCGTCATCGAAGGCACTCACGTCGACACCTCACCCCGATCCTTCCGGGCTGGCTCATCGCGAACATCGACGTAGGTGTCCATGGTGGTGGGCAGGGCGAAGCCGACACATGCCACGAGGTTGCTCCTTGCTGATCACAACGATTGGCGGATACTCGCTTGATTGACACCGTGGCGCAACGGAACGTGACATCGCCTACCAGCGGGATTGGGCTCGGGGGCTATTGCTGGTTGGGGATCAGTCGGATGGTCATGGCCACGATGTCGATGGGTGGTGTGGTGGTGGTTGTTGTTGCTAGTCCGGCGATGGGGTGCCAGGTGTTGGTGCCGGTGATTTGGAATTGGCCTTGCCAGGAGGTGGTCAGGGTGATGGTGGTTCCTGGGCCGGGGCTGGTGGTGGTGGTGTAGAGGTGGGTGATGGTGTGGTGGGGGTAGGGGGCGCCGGGGGTGGATGTGGTTACTGGTGGGGTGGCGTCGCCGAAGTCCCAGGTGTAGGTGACGGGGGTGGCTGTGATGGTGAGGTCGATTCCGAGCAGGGTGGTGTGGAGGCGTTGGGGGGTGGGGTTGGTGTAGACGATGAGGTCCATGTTTACCAGGGCCCATCCGGTGTCGGGTTGGTGGTGTAGTGGTGAGGGTGTGAGGGGCAGGGTTTGGTATTCGGTGGTGAGGAGTGTGGCTAGGTCGATGGGGGGTTGGGTGGGGTCTGGTTGGCAGTCTTGCCAGGCTTGTTGGTTGCTGGTGGGGATGCTGGTTCCGTCTCGTCCGAGGCGGAAGAGGCATTCGAGTCCGGCGTCCGCGTATGCTGCTGCGGCGCTGGCCAAGGACTGGTCTGAGGTAGACGTGGCAGAGTCACCATTTGTCGCCACCGGTGCGGTACCCGCCGCCCAAACATCCACGTAGCCATCGCCTGCAGAACTTCCAAAGTCGACGTCATCGTCATCGTCATCGTCTGCCAGGGCCGGAGCCGAGAGTGAGCAACCGGCGACGACCAAGCTCGCCACGGCAACGAACCTAAGCATGGCTAAGCTCATTCAGCTACCTCCGCACCGTTGACGATGAACCGAGAACCGTTGTAGATAAGCGAAAACACAGCCTGTTGGTACGTCGAGGCCTGATGGACGGTTGCCGTTCCATCCGGCCGGTGGACAGTGAACTGCTGCTCAGTGGGTACTACGGACACCAGGTAGGTCGGCTCATTGGCTGATGGGTACTTCGCCTCCGCAGCATCAATATCGAACTCGATTGTGCCGCCCTCAATCCAACCTCCACTGGCATGCAGTTCCTCTGCCTGTGCTATCACGTCAGCGCAATACCCACACTCCGGCCCACTCATTGC
>JBKDZO010000008.1:0-65105 GCA_047971285.1 Beutenbergiaceae bacterium
GGGTTGCTTCGTTTGATTCAGACCGATCTCGGGGTGAGGTTGGTCGGGTCGAGGATGGTTTCGCAGACGCCGGTGAGGGTGATCTCGGTGAAGAACGCTTGGTTGCGCCTCCGGCCGCCTACGTCACAATCGACAGTGTGGTAGCGATCAGCGACGAGGAGACGCTAAGGAGATTTGTCCTCCGAGCACGACGCGTGCAGGCGCACTCGCTCGTCCAGAACTGGGATGAGTTGCTCTTTGACGAAGCGACCTTCAGCGATTGACCTCCTGGCCTGGACCGTTGCTTCCGGTAGCCGTCCACCAGCCCTTCGATCGCGGCCCCTGATCGAACAAGGAGGTACTACCCCACCTGGGCCGACTGCCAATGTCGGTGGTCGAATGTATGTTCTAGTCATGAGCCGGGTAGCTGGGGTGGATGCCACGCAAGCAGTGCTTGAGCGGGTGGCCGCCTCCGACGCTGCGGTGACGGCGGCGGAGGCGGAGCGGGTACTGGCGGTCGCGGAATTCGCGCTGGCCCACCCACCCGCGAACGGGGAGCGGGAGGCAGCCTTTGCGGTGCCCGGGTCGTGCCAGGAGCGCTCGGCCCAGCGGCAGCCGCTGAACGCCGACGGCGTGCCGCTCGTCGCAGCGTGGGCCGTGGCGGAACTGGCGGCGGCGTTGGGCCTGTCGACCGAATCGGGCCGACGGCTGGTGTCCGAGGCACTCGAACTGGCGATCCGGCTGCCCAAGTTGTGGCACAAGGTCCGTGGTGGTGAGCTGGCGGTATGGCGCGCTCGCCAGATCGCTCGTGCGACCAATGCGCTGCCGGATCAAGCCGCGGCATTCGTGGACCGGCACCTGGCGTCGGTATCAGGCGTGATCAGGCGTGGGCAGGTCGATAACCTCGTGGCCGAAGCAGTGGCCCGGTTCGACAATGATCGGCTGCGGGAACAGGCGGCCGCGCAGATGGAGCGACGCTGCCTTGATGTTCAGGTCACCGAAACAACGTTGGGCGGCATGACGCCGGTCGGTGGTCAACTCGACCTAATGGATGCCCTGGATCTCGACGCCGCTGTCCGGTTTGCCGCCCAGCAGCGCTCAAGCTCAGGCGACACCGCCCCGGTGACGGTACGCCGCGCCCGTGGGCTGGGTGATATCGCCCGGCAATACCTGCTGCTGGCCGGGCAGGATCTAGTCGGCGGTGCAGTCGTGGGAATCGACCGCGACGCCCGCGCAGAGCAGCCGGTGCGCATTCTCAGCAAGCCGACGGCACACGCTGCGACCAATCAGCCGGTTCGCACCAACGTGCCCAAGCCTCAGGCCCGTCAGATCATGCTGTACCTGCATCTGAGCGAGGAATCGGTGACCGAGCGGCACCAGCTGGGCCGGGTGGGCAATACCCAGGCCCCGGTGCTGGTGGAGACGATCAAACGCTGGTGCGCGGGTACCAGCGGCGGCGATACCCGCGTGATCGTGCGGCCGGTGCTGGACCTGGCGGTTGACAAGGGTGTGGATCGGTACGAGATCCCGGACCGGATCGCCGAGCAGGCGGTACTGCGGGATGAGACCTGCGTATTTCCACACTGCGGCCGTGACGCCCGCAATTGCGACCTGGACCATATCGAGCCGTACCAAGCAAACCGAGGCGATGGTGATCGCCCGTCCCAGACCAGGCCGGCCAACCTTGCCCCTTTGTGCCGTGAACACCACAACCTCAAGACCCAACGTCGCTGGGCGTACCGGCGCCTGCCCGATGGTGGTTACGAATGGCGCAGCGAGGTCACCGGCCGTCGATATCGCCGGGATAGCCGGGGCACGAGCAGCCTGGAATGAGCCCATTCACTGGGAATCAGTGACATGGCCAATGGGCGCTACGCTCGCGCCATGCCCACTGCGCTGATCACCGGCGGAACATCCGGAATCGGCGCCGCATTCGCCGTCGAACTCGCGTCCGCGAACTATGACCTGGTGCTGGTAGCCCGCGACGGCCAGCGGCTGGCCAGCAAGCAAGCCGAGATCACTGAGCGATTCGGTGTCCAGGTGGAGACGATCGCCGCTGATCTGGCGGATACCGCTCAGCTCGACCGGGTCGTCGAGCGCGTCGCCGATGCAACAGCTCCGATCGATCTCCTGATCAACAATGCCGGATTCGGAGTGCGCGCAGACGTGCTGGATCCTGACCTGCCCGCGCTGAGCGAGGCAATGCGGGTGATGTGCCTGGCGGTCTTCGCTCTGGGTGGCGCGGCAGGGCGGGCGATGCGAGAACGCGGCACCGGCACCATCATCAACGTCTCTTCGCTCGCTGCCTGGATCAACCGGGGCTCATACTCGGCCATCAAGGCCTGGGTGCGGGTCTACTCCCAGTCCCTGGGCAACGATCTGCACGGCACCGGCGTCACGGTCACCGCGCTGTGCCCGGGGTGGGTCCGCACCGAGTTTCATCAGCGGGCCGGAATCCGGACTGGGTCGATCCCGTCCTGGTACTGGGTCGGGGCAGCGGAGGTAGCCAAACGGGGCCTCGCCGATGCCCGGCGTGGCGCGGTCCTCAGCATCCCGGCATGGCGTTGGCGCATCAGCCACCTGCTACTCAAGCTCGCGCCACGTGGAGTCGTCGACGCCGTCTCCCGTGCCCTGGCAAGTACTCGCCGATAGGCCGTCAGGCGCTACCAACCGGCGGCAACAGCTGTGCCAGGTTCTCCAGCACCCGGGTGGGTTGCTGCTGTTCGGGCAACGCCCGGGCCTCATCGAGAGTGGAGTCACCGGTGAGCACCAGCGCTGCCGCCATACCGGCCTGCAGGCCCATCGCGATGTCGGTCATCAACCGGTCGCCGACCATCACGGCCTGCTGCGCGGGCAGCTGCAGATCCGCCATCACGATCTGCAGCAACAGCGGCGATGGCTTGCCGAAGGTGCGCTCGCAGCTGACCTGGGCGCACGCTTCGATGGCCGCCACAATGCTCGCTGCGTCCGGTTCGCCACGGCCTCCGGGGAACGGGCAGTAGCGGTCGGGGTTGGTGGACATCAGCACCGCCCGCCGGTGGAACCACAGTGCATCGAACGCGATCTGTAGCTTCTGGTAGGTGAAGGTGCGGTCATAGCTGGCCAGCACGATGTCGATCTGCGCCGGATCGTCGCTCATCGCGATTCCGGCCTCCGCGAGGGCCTGGACCAAAGGCTCCTCACCGATCGGGTAGACCACCGCCTGCGGCCGATGCGTCTTCAGCCAATGGGTGGCCGATACCAGGGTGTTGACCACTTCGCCCGGAGCGACCTCGACGCCGAGGCGGGTGAGCTTGTCGAGGTAGTCCACCGGGCGCTTGGTGGGATTGTTGGACAGGAACCGGATCGGAATCGCGCGCTCCCGGATCCGTTGTAGCGTCTGCGCCACGGTCGGGAGAAGTTCCTCACCCAGGTAGATGGTGCCGTCCAGGTCGAACAGATAGGCGCTGGACCACCGCTGCCCGGCATCTGGAGTGGGCGAGTGCCCGCTAGTCACGAAACTTCCTCCTGCAAAGATGGTCTGTCGGCGTGACGGTGGCCGACCATCACGGTCGTGATGATCGGCCACCGTCCGCTGTGAGATAGCTACTGCTACCTGAGCTCGGATTCGGCTTGCTCCAGCGCGGCCAGTTCCTCCTCGGCCGTGCGATCACCGACCCGCTTGCTACTGACAGCGTAGTAATAGGCCAGGAACAGCCCGATCACCACGGCGCCGACAAGGAAGGCAATCGGGTAGGAGACCAACGATGCCGGGATGAGGATGAACGCGATCGCCAGGCTCAACCACATGAGCACTTCACCGCCCGGGACCCGGTACGGCCGGTGCATGTCTGGCCGACGGCGCCGCAGCACGATCGCCGCGATCATCATCAGCATGTAGGAAACCGCAGCCACCAGCACCGAGAGCGTGATCAGGACCGGGATCGCGTCCGCCAGGATCGTGTCGCCGATGATGCAGAACAGGTAGCCGATGATGCCCGGCACCACCAGGCCCCAGGTGGGGACGTTGCGGCCGTTGAGCACCGAGAGCCAGGCGGGCAGATAACCGGCGCGCGAGAGTGCGAAGATCTGCCGCGAGTACGCCAGCAGAATCGCATGGAACGAAGCGATCAGTGCGATCAGGCTGAAGATGGCGATGGTCGGCACGATCCAGCCCTGGTCACCGACGACGTTCTGCAGTGCGGAGGTCAGCGGTGCGGCGGAGTCCGGGAAGTCCTCATCGCCCACACCGGAGGCCACGGTCAGGGTCATGACGCCGATCACGGCGAGGGTGATCCAGGACCAGATCAGGGCACGAGGCATGTCTTTGGCTGGGTTGCGGGTCTCCTCAGCGCTCATGGGCAGGCTTTCGATGGCGAAGAAGAACCAAGCGGCCAGCGGCAAGGCGGCCCACAGGCCGGCGATGCCATTGGGGAAGAGCGCTCCGTCGGAGTACTGGTTCAGGTTCGCGACCGAGACATCGGGCAATCCGATCGCGGCGAACACCAGCAGCCCCAGCACCGCGAGCGCCGTCACCACGAATTCGACCTTCATCGAACCGGCGGCCCCGCTGAGGTGCAGCACGATCGAGACGCCGTACATGATGGCGGCACTGAGCAGGATCGGCACGTTCGGGAACAGCACCTGCACGTAGGCGCCCACTGTCAGGGCCACCGCCACCGGGGCGAACACGAACTCCAGCAACACGCTGACGCCGGCGATGTAGCCCCAGACCTTGCCCAGGGCCGTCCGCACGTAGGCGTAGGCGCCTCCGGAGTGGGGGATCGCTGATCCAAGTTCACCGATCACCAGCGACAGCCCGAGGTACATGAAGCCCATGATGGCCAGCGCCACCAGATAGCCCCAGTAGCCGGTGAAGCCCAGGCCTGCGTTCCACCCGTAGTAGTCACCGGATACGACAGCGCCTACCGCGATGCCCCACAGCAGCATCGGGCCGGCGACCTTCTTCAGCTTCTTTTGACCGTCATGAGGCCCTGCTTGAGATGACATCACAACCTCCCTGTTGTCAGACGTCTAATGTATATGCGTTCGCCAGGACTCTAGAGCCGTCGAGGGCGCTCGCGCAACGGTCTTGGCAGAGAAATATGATCGGCCGATCGTCCGAGCCAGGTTGAGTCTCTCGTAGAATCGCCGTATTTTCAATGAAACGTGCTCCCTATGACGCAATCGTGATTCGATGATTGTGAACCGGCGCGCCACGCTCTATATTGGGCCAATCGTTAGACGTCTGATGTCTCAGGAGGACTCAATGGACTTCATCTTCATGCTCACCCACAACGACCGCACCGTCGATGATGCGATCGAGGTACTGGAGGCCACGGAACCGACCGGCTTGACGCACATAGGTTTCAAGGATGTGGGCGCAACGCCGGAGCAGCAGCGTGCGCTGACCGATGCCGCCCATGCGGCCGGAATGACCGTCTACCTCGAGGTGGTCTCGACGTCGGTCGCCTCCGAACTGGAGTCGGTGACCGCAGGCCGTGCGGCAGGGGTCGACTGGATCCTGGGCGGCACCAATCCCGAGCAGGCACTGCCCATCCTGGCGGGCAGCGGTGTCAAGTACGCGCCGTTCCCGGGACGCATCGAGGGGCACCCCTCGAGCCTGAACGGCACCGTGGCGGAGATCGCCGCCGATGCCGCTCGGCTGACCGCCATGGACGGTGTCGACGGGGTAGACCTGCTGGCCTACCGGCACACCTCCGAAGACCCCATCGAGGTGACCAAGGCCGTCGTGCAGGCCAGTTCTGGTCCGGTGATCGCGGCCGGCTCGGTCGTCACCGCAGACCAGGTGACGGCGTTGGCCGCCGCCGGTGCGATCGCCTTCACCATCGGCGGTGCGATCTTCGACGGACAGGTTCCGGGCGACGACATCGCTGCCCGTGTGGCGACCGCATTGGACTGGGCGCAACGGGCTTAGGATGAATCTGCTCATTGCCCGGAATGGAGAAGATGTGGCCAGGTCACCGATTGCCAGGGTGATCCGTGGTCAGATCCAGACCATGGTGGCTGACGGGACCTATCCACCCGGCTCACAGCTGCCCAGTGAGCAAGAGATGGCTCGCCTGCTGCAGGTCAGCCGCAGCACCATCCGTGAGGCGTACCGCGATCTCGCGGAGTCCGGGGTGTTGCTGCGTCGCCAGGGCATGGGCACCTACGTCAAGGGCATCCAAGACCGGCATTCGCTCGAATCCACTCTGAGCTACACCAAGATGATCGAGGACGCCGGGCACCAGCCCGGCGTCCGGGTGCTCTCGGAGCAGACGCGACCGGCCCAGCCCAGCGAGATCGAGCAGTTGCGGCTCGATCCCGGTGATCTGGTGTGGGAGGTCATCCGACTTCGTACCGCCGATAAGCGCCCGATCATCTACTCCGCCGATCGCATTCCAGCCGCATTCGTTCCGGTCTCGCTACGCAATCGCCGAGTGCAGTCGCTGTTCGGGCTCCTGGGGGATCTGGGCTTCGAACCGAGCTCGGGCCGAGCCCAGCTGCGGCCAGTGTTGGCCGACGCCGCTGTGGCTCAGCCGCTGGAGGTCGAGGTCGGCGTCCCGCTGCTCTTCTTCGAGGAGACCGACACCAGATCGGACGGCACGCCGGTCATGCTCTCGAGCGAGTGGCACGTGACCGACGTGCTGGAGTTCTGGCTCACCCGCCGCGCCGTCAACTAGCTGCGCGAGCCTCATTCCGCCTGCGCAATGTCGCGAGGCGGGCAATCAGCTTTCTGGACATACTCAGGAGTGTGCAATGAAATACGCCGTTGGCTGCGACGTTGGATCGCAGTCGCTCAAAGCAGTGGTACTCGCCTCCGATGGTCAGGTGCTGGCCAAGGCCGGCGAGCAATACTCGATGTCTCATCGCCATAGCGGCTGGGCCGAGCAGAGCCCGCAGGACTACGTCACTGCGATGGCCTCGGCAGTTCGGCAAGCCCTGGACCTGGCCGGAGTGTCGGGTTCCGATGTCACGGTGCTGGGCCTGGCCAGCCAGGTGGACGGCGTCGTCCCGGTGGATGCACGGCTGCAACCACTGCGCGAGGCGATCATGTGGCTCGATCGCCGTGCCGTGACCCAGGCTGAGGCGCTGCGGTCGGCCGTGGGTACCGAGGCCGCCTTCCAGCTCACCGGTCTCAATATCGATGCCTCCCACACCGGTCCCAAGATCATGTGGCTACGCGACAACGAGCCCGACGTGTTCAATGCCGCCGCCTCGATGCCGAGTGTGGGCAGCTACGTCCTGGCATGGCTGACCGGTGAGCTGGCCCAGGATCATGCCAACGCATCCTCGACGTTGTTCTACGACATCCAGCGCCGGGCCTATTCACCGGACATGCTCGCTGCCGCCGGTATCGATGCTGGGCTGTTGCCGCCGGTGGTTGACGCCGAGCAGGTGGTGGGGATCCTGCTGCCGCATGCCGCCGATGCCCTGGGCCTGAGCAGGCAATGTCAGGTCGTGGTCGGTACCGGGGATGAGCACGGTGCCTGCGTCGGCGCCGGTGGTGTGGTTCCCGACGTCGTCATCGACATCGCCGGCACCGCCGAACCGGTGTGCGTGGGCAGCAACGAAGCGCTGATCGATGAGACCAAGCTCGTTGAGACCCACGCCCATGCGTTGCGTGACCGGTATCTGATCGAGAATCCCGGATTCGTCTCCGGTGGAAACACCCTGTGGCTGGCTGAGGTGCTCGGCTGCACGCAAGCCGAGGTATTCAGCCTGGCCGAGCAGTCCGTGCCAGGAGCCAACGGTGTGCTGTTCATACCGGCCCTCTCCGGGGCCATGGCCCCGCGGTGGAACGATCGGATGCGTGGCGCGTTCTACGGCATCGGTATGAACAATGAAGCCGCCGATCTCGCCCGGGCGGTGGTGGAGGGCAATGCCTTCGCCTTCACCGACATCGAGCGACAGATGCGGCAGATGGGCTTGGGCGGATCGATCCGGATCGTCGGTGGCGGCCGCCGCAGCGAGTTCTCGATGGTCACCAAGGCAACTCTCGCCGACTGCCTCATCGATCGGGTCACCACCGAGGAGACCACCGCCGTGGGGGCGGCCATGGTTGCAGCGATCGGTGCGGGGATCTACCAGGACGTGCCCGCCTGCGTGAGCGAGGTGGTCAGCCTCGCAGACGATCCGATCGAACCCGACCCCGGGATCGCCAATGCCCTCGCGGATGCCTATGGCAACTATCGCGAGCTTTATGACGCACTGGAAACCACCTTCGCTCAAGGAGAAGAATGAACGCCCCATCGGTGGACCTCACTAGGCATGATTGGCGCCAGTACGCCGCACAGGGACGCGGTCCGGAGCAGATACTCATCGGATCGGGCACTCGCCATCAACTGACGCAGGCACTCGCCCCGTTGTCGCCCCGGCGGATCGCGCTGCTGTCCGACGCCAGTGTCATCGCCAGCCCCGACGGTGACCTCAAGGAGTGGGTGGCAGCGCAGGTGGCTGGGCTGGGTGTGGAGGTGGAGCGGGTCGTCCTCGCCGCCCACGCCACCGCCGACGAACTGACGGTCGACCACGCCACTGCCGGGTGCAGGCATGCCGATGTGGTGCTCACCGTCGGTTCGGGAACGGTGACCGATATCGGCAAGGTGGCCGCAGGGCGCAAACCGCACGTGGTGCTGCAAACCGCGGCCTCGGTCAACGGCTACTCCGATGACGAGAGCGTGCTGCTGCGCAAGGGCGTCAAGCGCACCACGCATTCGGCCTATCCGCACACGCTGATCATCGACACCGACGTGGTGGCACTGGCCCCGGTTGAACTGAACCGCAGCGGGTTGGGAGACATGATCTCGATGTTCACCGCACCGGCCGACTGGTATCTGGCCAACCAGCTCACGGTGGGAACCGGCTGGGATGAGGATGTGGCCCTGCTGGCCCGCAACCACGGAGATGCGCTCCTTGGCTGGTCGGCTGGCATCGGCACCGCTGACCGGCAGGCGCTGGATGGCCTGAGCGCGCTGCTGACGCTCAGTGGAATCTCGATGGGACTGGCAGGGCAGACGGCGCCATCCTCCGGTATGGAGCACACGGTCTCGCACATGCTGGACATGGCGGCACTGGTCGGCCGGATCGAGCACAACCTGCATGGTGCGCAGGTCGGGGTGACGACGTTGTGGGCGTCGTTGCTCTGGCAGCGGGTTATCGCCTATCTGGATGCATCCCCTGCTCCGCAGCTATCGATCCCGGATGCCGATCAAGCCCGCGAACAGGTTCTCGGTGCGTTCAGCTCGCTGGATGCCTCCGGTAGCGCAGCACGGGAGTGCTGGGCGGACTATCAGGTGAAACTGGCTGCCATGAGTGCCCCGAGCGTGGGGCAGGCGTTTGCGGAGTTTCATGCTGCATGGCCACAGCACCGCGCCGTCATCACCGGATCGATGCTGCAAGACCCGGCTGCGATCGCCGCGGCGTTGCGCGATGCGGGTGCACCCCGTCGCAGCAGCGATCTGGTCGGCCCGCGCAGTGAGGTCGCGCAATGGGCTCTGAGCAACAACCACCGGATGCGCAAGCGGTTCAACGTCTGCGACTTCGCGTTCCTGCTCGGGCTCTGGAATGAGCAGGTGGCCGCCGAGATCATCGCCGAGGCCGACGCCCTGGCCTAGCAAACCTGCCACAGTAGGGGCATGGACGAGAAGACGCCGGAGGAGGCCGAACCGGATTCGGCGAGCGTGTGGCGTTCGATCCGCACCTGGCTGCTGGTGGCGGTTGCCTTGGCCGTCGTGGTGCTGGTGCTGTCAGCCCTCATCCCGCGGACCTGGGCTCAGTTCGTCGGAAACCTGGTGGACGGATCGCTCATCCGAGGCACCTGGATGGGAGTGCTGGCAGGGCTGGTGTTCACCCTGCTGCCGCTGCTGACCGTGCTGGCTGCTTGGCGTAGCCGGGCGGGGCAGGCATGGCCAGTGTTCTGGCTGATCTGCACCGCAGTGCTGGCCTTGCCGAACCTGATGACGCTGTGGATCGTGCTCGGTACCGGCAACTCGGCCCACGCGGGTGAGCGCATCCTGGATGTCAACGGTCCGGGATTTCGTGGCGGTACGGCCACCGGCGCCGTCATCGCAGCCATGCTGTTCGTGGTGCTGGCATGGTGGTTGATCGCTCGTACGCGCCGTCCCAGCGAGCAGGAGAGCCCGTGACCGGCACCCAGATCGCCCGGGTGTACGACCCGGTGGAGCCGAACGCCGGACGGCGCATCCTGGTGGACCGGCTGTGGCCTCGCGGACTGCGTAAGGACGACCCGCGCATCGGTACCTGGTACCCCGATGCAGCGCCATCGACCGAACTACGCCGCTGGTACGGTCACGACCCGGGTAAATTCGCCGAGTTTGAGCGGCGATACCGGGAAGAACTGGACGGCCCCGGCGCAGCCGGACTGACGCAGCTGCGCTCCTGGGCAGCTGCCGGACCGGTGCAATTGGTGACCGCCAGCAAGGACCTGGAACACAGCGAGGCCGCAGTGCTGGCCCGGATCCTCGACCTCAGATGACGCCCAGCGCCAGCATGGCATCGGCCACCTGAACGAAGCCGGCGACGTTCGCTCCGACCGTATAGTCGCCCGGCGCGTCGTACTGGTCGGCCGTCTCCAGGCAGCGATCGTGAATCCCGCGCATGATCTGTTCCAGTCGCTCCTGGGTGTAGTCGAAGCTCCACGAATCCCGGGATGCGTTCTGTTGCATTTCCAGCGCGCTGGTAGCCACCCCACCGGCATTGGCAGCCTTTCCCGGAGCGAACCCGACACCGGCGTCCCGCAGAACCGCCACCGCATGCGGAGTGCACGGCATATTGGCGCCCTCGGCCACGATCTGGACGCCGTTGCGCACCAGCGTGTGGGCGGCGTCGCCCCCGAGTTCGTTCTGGGTGGCGCAGGGCAGCACGATGGTTGCCGGGACGTCCCACACCCGACCGCCGCTGACGTGGTGGGCATTGCCGCCGACGGCGTCGGCGTACTCGTGCAGGCGTGCTCGCTGGACCTGCTTGACCTGTGTCAGCACCTCGACGTCAATGCCGCGGTCGTCCACGACGTAGCCGCTGGAATCCGAACAGGCGACCACGGTGCCGCCGAGCTGATGCACTTTCTCGATGGCGTACGTGGCCACGTTGCCTGAGCCGGACACCACCACCTTCTTGCCTTCGAAGCTGGAGCCGGCCGCGCGCAGCATCTCGTTGACGAAGAACACCGTCCCGTACCCGGTGGCTTCGGGGCGTACCTGCGAGCCACCCCAGGTCAGGCCCTTGCCGGTGAACACCCCCGATTCGTACCGGTTGGTGATCCGCTTGTACTGCCCGAACAGGTAGCCGATCTCGCGGCTCCCGACGCCGATGTCCCCGGCTGGGACGTCGGTGTATTCACCCAGGTGGCGGTACAGCTCGGTCATGAACGACTGACAGAACCGCATCACCTCGTTGTCCGAGCGACCCTTGGGATCGAAGTCCGATCCGCCCTTGCCGCCGCCGATCGGCAGGCCGGTCAGGGCATTCTTGAATATCTGCTCGAAGCCGAGGAACTTGACGATGCCCTGGTAGACGCTGGGGTGGAACCGCAGTCCGCCCTTGTATGGCCCGAGCGCGGAATTGAACTCCACCCGGAAGCCCCGGTTGATGTGCACCTGACCCGCGTCATCGACCCATGGCACCCGGAAGGTGATCTGGCGTTCCGGCTCGCACAGGCGCTGGATGATGGCGCTGTCGGTGTACTCGGGGTGGGTCCGTACCACCGGCCCCAGGCTGACCAGAACCTCCCGCACTGCTTGGTGGAACTCGTTCTCCCCCGGGTTGCGTTGCAATACCTCTTCGAAAATGTCCTGCAGGTGCGGATCCAGATCAGGCACCGTTGTTCCCCTTTGACTACATAGACGACCGGGCTAGGCGAATCGTTGCACCGCCAAGGGTGCCGCGGCAGCCAATTCGGCAAGCACTGGATTCTCGGGTTGGTCCAGCACCTCGTGCATGGAGCCGGTCGCGACGATCTTTCCCTCCACCATCGCGTGCACGGTGGGGCAGAGCCGCTCCACCAGTTCCAAATCGTGAGAGGCCACCAGCAGTCCGATGCCGAGCTCGGCGACCAACGCAGCGATGTGGCGTGCCAGCTCGCCTCGGCTGTGCGGGTCCAAGGCGGTCAGCGGTTCGTCCAGAAGCAGGATCTCCGGCCGTGTCGCCAAGGCTGTTGCCAGTGCTACCCGCTGGCGCTCACCCCCCGAGAGGGTGATCATGGAACGGCGCGCGTGCTCGCCGGTGAGCCCGACCGCCGCCAGCATCTGCTCGATCGGCGTGGCGTGACTGCGACCCCCCTTGCGGGCAACCTTGACCGCTTCCTTGAGCCGCACCTGGGCGGTCAGTCGCGGGTCGGAGATGGTCATGGAGTACTGCGAGACGGCGCGGACCTTCGCCTTGAAGGCTGCTTTGTTCCGTAGCCGCAATCGGGCGACGGGCACCCCATCGAAGGTGACCGAACCGCGGGGGATCTTCAGATTGCCCGCCAGCGCCTGGATCAGGGTGGTCTTGCCGACTCCGGAGGGTCCGATGAGCCCGACGGGTGCACCGCCGCTGTTCAGTTCCAGGCTGAGCGCATCGAAGATGTACTCCTGCCCGTATGTCAGATACAGGTCGGTGGCCTTCAACGTGGACAACTGGCTGCTCCTAGGTTTGCGTCGTACCGCCCCGCCAACGCTACCGCCGCAGAGAACCGGTGGTGCGCGCGCATTGGCCGGACCGCTCTGTGACTGATGTGACAAATGAGATAGATGTGACTCTAGTGGTAGTAAATCGGCGGAAACATGCCAAAACTCGGCGTCGGATTCGAGAAACGTTGCTTCGCGCCCGTAATGTTCCCTCCGGCGCTCCGCAACCGGGGGCGATTACCGCAAGATGAGAGGGAACACACCGTGTCCGTCAACCGTACTGACCTCGTAGCCGCCATTGCCGACAAGGCTGGCCTGACCAAGACCGACGCCGACAAGGCCCTGTCCGCGCTGCAGGAGGTACTCGTGGAGTCGCTCGGCAAGGGCGAGGCCGTCAAGGTCACCGGTCTGCTGAGCGTCGAGCGCGTCGAGCGCAAGGCTCGCACCGGCCGCAACCCGCGCACCGGCGAGGAGATCAAGATCCCCGCAGGCTTCGGCGTCAAGGTGTCCGCCGGCTCGGTCCTGAAGAAGGCCGTCGGCTGAACGAAGTAAACGCATAGCGACGATTCGTCGCAGGGCCCGGGAGTGCGACTCCCGGGCCCTTGGCGTTCCCGCGCAGGCGTGTGGCGGGACACCGGGCCGCAGAGTTCGTACACTGGCAGGCATGTCCGAACCGCTGCCACCTGCAACCCCCGCCGATCCGGACCGTGTAGCAGCCGGCTCCACAGGCGTGCTGGAGCGGGAACAGACCCGCGATGAGGCGGCGCCGGGCGATTCTGAGCGATACGCGCACTACGTAAAGAAGGACAAGATCACCGCTGCCGCCGTCACCGGCGGCCCAGTCGTCGCGCTGTGCGGCAAGGTCTGGACCCCCAATCGCGACCCGTCCAAGTTCCCGGTGTGCCCGGCCTGCAAAGAGATCTACGCCAGCCTGACCGGTGGTGGTGGTTCCGACGGCGAGGGCGGCTCCGGCCGCAGGGGATTCTTCGGCTTCGGTTCCAAGCGTTGAGCTCGGCGCCCGATGTTGGCGTGCGCTCGCACGAGGTCCAGCATCCGTCAGTGGCGGCTGCCACCCAGCTCTCGCCTTCCTATCCCGAGCGCGCCGCCTGGGGAACCGCAGATCGGCTCCGCGCCTGGCAGGCCGCGGCGCTGGAGGACTACCTGGCGCGCTCGCCGCGTGACTTCCTCGCTACGGCAACGCCCGGAGCGGGTAAGACCACGTTCGCGCTGCGGGTAGCCACCGAACTGCTTCAGGCCGGGGTGGTGCGGCGGGTGAGCGTGGTGGCACCCACCGAGCACCTCAAGACCCAATGGGCGGATGCCGCGGCCAGGGTCGGGATCACCATCGATCCGAATTTCCGCAATGCGCAAGGCCGGCACGGTGCCCAGTTCGACGGCGTGGCGCTCACCTATGCCCAGGTGGCTGCGAACCCGGCACTCCACCGCGCCCGCACGCAGGCGGCTCCGACGCTGGTGATCCTGGACGAGGTACACCACGGTGGTGATGCCCTGTCCTGGGGCGATGCGGTGCGTAAGGCATTCGACCCGGCCACCCGGCGGCTGAGCCTGACCGGTACGCCGTTCCGTTCCGACACCGCGGCGATCCCGTTCATCACCTACCTGCCCGATGCCGAGGGGATCCGCCGATCTCAGGCCGACTACAGCTACGGATACGGCGATGCCCTGCGCGATGGCGTGGTCCGGCCAGTGCTGTTCCACGCCTATACCGGCGATATGCGCTGGCGCACCCGGGCCGGGGACGAGATCAGCGCCCGGCTCGGTCAGCCGATGACCAAGGATCAGATCGCCCAGGCCTGGCGCACCGCACTCGACCCGGCCGGAGAGTGGATCGCGAGCGTGCTGGCCGCGGCCGACACCCGGCTGACGCAGATGCGCCGGACCGTGGCCGATGCCGGTGGCCTGGTCATCGCCACCGACCAGGACAGCGCGCGTGCCTACGCCGCGCGGCTGCGCACCATCACCGGTGAGCCGCCGGTCGTGGTGCTCTCCGATGATCCCGGAGCCTCGCGGCGGATCGAGGAGTTCGGGGCCGGCACACAGCGGTGGATGGTCGCGGTACGGATGGTCTCCGAAGGTGTGGATGTGCCCCGGCTGGCGGTCGGGGTCTATGCCACTGCCGCCGCCACGGCGTTGTTCTTCGCGCAGGCGATCGGCCGGTTCGTCCGCGCGCGCAAGCGCGGTGAGACCGCCTCGATCTTCCTGCCGTCGGTGCCGGTGCTGCTGGCATTGGCCGGGGAACTGGAAGCCGAACGTGACCACGCACTGGACCGCCCCAGTGCGCAGGAGCCCGATGGACTGCTGGATGATGCCGCGCTGCGGCAGGCCAACCAGGCGGAGCCTGGCGGCGACGGCATGCTCGCCGGATTCGAAGCTCTGGAGGCCAATGCCTCCTTCGACCGGGTGCTGTTCGACGGCGGTGAGTTCGGAATCGGTGCCGACATGGGCTCGGAGGAGGAGCTGGACTTCCTCGGCCTGCCGGGACTGCTCGATGCCGACCAGGTGGCGACGTTGCTGCGGCAGCATCAGGCGGAGCATGTCGCGCGCGCCCCGGCCAGGCCCGCGGTCGACCACCGCAAGCTGGCCGAGCTGCGCAAGGAACTCAATGCTCTGGTGTCGGCCTGGTCCCGGCGCAGCAGTACTCCGCACGGGGTGCTGCACACGCGTCTGCGCCAGCACAGCGGTGGCGGCGACGTGGCAACGGCCACCGTCGAGCAGATCGAAGCCCGCATCGCCACGGTGCGGCGCTGGTTCCTCGGTCAGAGCTGAGCTGGCTCGCTCGTGCCTGTCCGATCGCGGCGCCTACCCTTTGTCACTGTGAGCGTGACGCCGGAAGTCGAGCGGGATGTGGCGACCGACCCCGCGGTGCAGGTCGAGCGCCCATGGGTCACAGTGGTCTGGAATGACCCGGTCAACCTGATGAGCTATGTCAGCTACGTGTTCCAGACCTACTTCGGCTATGACGAAACCAAGGCGAACCAGCTGATGATGCAGGTTCACAATGAGGGCCGGGCCGCGGTCTCCGCAGGCAGTCGGGAGAAGATGGAGATCGACGTGCAGGCCATGCACTCCTACGGTCTGTGGGCCACGATGCAGCAGGACGATCTGGCGTGAAGGGATTCCGGCGCAAACGCGGCCTCTACGTGGCTCAATTGGACCGCACCGAGCGAACCATCATGTCTCGGGTCGTCGCCGACACCGCCTTGCTGCTGGGTACTCGCTTGGACGTGGAACAGGTTGCCGACGATGACCCCTTGGCCGCGTTGTCCTGGTCCGCCGATGGGGTGGCAGAGCCATCGGACCCGGCAGTCGCCCGGCTGCTGCCAAGTGCGTCGGAGCAGGACGAGGTCGCCGCCGAGTTCAGACGGCTGACCGAAGCGGACCTGCGGGCCGCAAAAGTGGAACGCCTGAGAATGGTCTGGGGAGCATTGCTGGCACCGGGGGAGCGGCTGGAGGTTCTGCCCGACCAGGCGATGGACTGGGCCGCGGCACTGAACGACGTTCGCCTGGTGCTCGCCGAGCGGCTGGAGATCGTCACCGAAGCCGACGCGGAGACGGTGTACGAGGAGGTGTTCGCGGGCCGGGCCGGTGACGGCGAGGCCGCCCAGGTTCGCTCGGCACTGGCGTCGCTGTACATGATGCTGACGTGGTTGCAGGAGTCGCTGCTCACCGTGATGCTGAAGGCGCTATGAGCGAGGGCAGCCGGAGGTGAAACGCGCCACAACTGGCCGCTAGAACTCCCGGATTGCGCTGAGCCCGGATAGCCTCGCACAGCGTGAGCGAGGCACCGATCGGGATCTTCGACTCGGGCGTCGGCGGGTTGACCGTCGCACGCTCGGTGATCGATCAGCTCCCGCACGAGTCGATCATCTACATCGGTGACACCGCCAACGGACCCTACGGCCCACTGCCGTTGGCCCAGGTGCGCGCACATGCGCTCGCGGTGATGGATGACCTGGTCGCGGCGGGTGTCAAGATGCTGGTCATCGCGTGCAACTCGGCATCGTCAGCGGTGCTGCGCGATGCCCGCGAGCGCTACACCGGTGTAGGGGTGCCGGTCGTCGAAGTCATCGCACCGGTGGTGCGGCGCGCGGCGGCCGCAACCCGCTCAGGGCGGGTCGGCGTGATCGGTACCCAGGCCACGATCACATCGCGGGCGTACCACGACGCCTTCGCGGCTGCTCCGCACCTGAGTCTGACCACCGCCGCGTGCCCGGCTTTCGTGGACTATGTCGAACGTGGCCAGACGAGCGGATCGGAGCTGATCGACCTGGCCCGGGACTACCTGGCCCCGGTGCTAGCGGCAGACATTGACACCTTGATTCTGGGCTGTACGCACTATCCGCTGTTGACCGGCGTCATTTCCTATGTGGTCGGTGACGCGATCACGCTGGTCAGCAGCGCGGAGGAAACCGCCAAGGACGTATACCGGACCATGGTGGCGCACCAGATGCAGGCCAGCCCGCACGCGAAACCCTCATATTCGTTCCTCGCGACCGGTGAACCGGCCGCGTTCGATCGTCTGGCCCGGCGCTTCCTGGGACCGGAGGTCGGCGCGCAGAGTGCCGCTGAGATCACCGGCGAGATACCGGTGGTGCTCTGATGCAGTTGACGGTGATCGGCGCCTCGGGCTCGGTATCCAGTCCGGACTCGGCCTCGTCCTGCTATCTGGTGCAGGCCGGGCAGACATCGGTACTGCTTGACCTCGGATCCGGCGCGTTCGGGCAGGTGTTGCGCTACCTGCAACCCGAGCACATCGACGCCGTGCTGCTGTCACACTTGCACGCCGACCACGTGGTCGATCTGGTGGGGCTGGACGTCTATCTGCGCTACGGGCCCGGCTCGCCCCATCGGCCGATCGCGCTCTGGGGTCCGGTCGGCACCTCGAACCGGATCGAGGAACTGTGTGGCGAGCCTGGTGGCGGCCGGGATGCGTTCACGGTCGGGCAGTGGCAACCGGGCGTCACCATCAGCGTCGGTCCATTGCAGATCGAGCCGTTCCGCGTCGAACACCCGGTGCCGGCCTACGCGCTGAGGATCACCGGGCCAGCCGATCAGGGCGAGGAAACCCGCACGCTGGTCTACACCGGGGACACCGATGCCTGCGACGGCGTGCGTGCGGCGGCGGTGGGTGCGGATCTGCTGCTGGCCGAAGCCGCGTTCGAAGACGGCCGGGATCTTATTCGCGGCATACACCTGACCGGGCGGCGTTCCGGTGAACTGGCCAGCCACGCGGCCGTCCGTCGGCTGGTCCTGACCCACATCCCGCCGTGGACCTCGCCCGAGACTGTTCGAGCCGAGGCCTGCACTACCTACGGCGGCCCGGTCGACCTGGCCCGCCCTGGCGTCACGTTCACCCTCTGAGTCCGCGCCTGCCCGCCGTTCACCCGCTGGCCCGCGCTCGCCACTTAGTGATTGGGAGGCGGTTTAGTGAGCTGCAACTCACTAAACCGCTGCCGCTTCACTAAATCGCGGGCGTGGAGTGGGAGCGCATCGTGGCTCCGAGCAGGGCGTTGAGTCTGGGTACGTGAGCAGCACCACGTCCGCTAGGTAATACGTCCACCCAAGTTCGGCAAAAGGCTATGTACCCTCACACCCATGGTTGAGGCACTCGAAGGCGTGGATACCGCTGCGCACGGCATCGCTACCGGATCGCGCACCGGCGCGGTATCAGCGATGCCCGAGGAACTACGCAATGACGTCCGCCTGCTCGGGGAATTGCTGGGCACCGTCATCGCCGAGAGCGGTGGCGAGGACTTGCTCGCCGACGTCGAACGCCTGCGCGAGCTCACGATCCGCGCCTACACCGAGTCCGGTTCCGAGGCGTTCGACGAGGCGGAGGCCTTTGTCGGGTCGCTCACGCTGGAGCGGGCCGAGCTGCTGGCGCGTGCCTTCACCTGCTACTTCCACCTGGTGAACCTCGCCGAGGAGTTCCACCGGATCCGTGTGCTGCGCAAGCGGGAAGCCCACGATGGCGCAGCCCGCCCTCCGGAGGACTCGCTGGCCGGGGCGATCGCCACCCTGCGGGCGGAGGTGGGTGAGGAAGACACCCGGCGCCGGGTAGCGGGCCTGGAGTTCCGGCCTGTGCTGACGGCGCACCCCACCGAAGCCCGACGCCGGGCGGTGGCCGCGTGTATCCGCCGGATCCGGGACCTGGTGGCCCGGCGGGACGACCCGCGCAACAGCCAGCGCGAACTGCTGGAGAACAAGCGCGAACTGCTGGGCGAGATCGATACGCTCTGGCGCACCTCACCGCTGCGGGTGGACAAGCCGACTCCGCTGGATGAAGTGCGGACCGCGATGGGCGTCTTCGACGAGACGCTGTTCACGGTGTTGCCGAAGGTCTATCGCAGCCTCAACGATCTGTTGTCGACCGACCCGACCCGGCCCGGTGCACCGCAGGTGCCCGCGTTCCTGCGGTTGGGCTCGTGGATCGGGGCCGATCGTGACGGAAACCCCAATGTCACCTCATCGCTGACCCGTTCCGCCGCTGCCATTGCTTCCGAGCACGTCCTGCTCGGCTTGGAGCGGGCTGCCACCCGTATCGGGCGCAGCCTCACGCTGGAGACGAGCACCACCCCGCCGTCGACGGAACTCGACGCGCTGTGGGCCCGTCAGCGGCAGATCGCCGATGAGATCACCGCCGACATCGCCAGCCGTTCCCCGGATGAGCCGTACCGGCGGGTGATGCTGACGATCGCGAAGCGGATCGCCGCCACGCGTACCCGCGATGCTGACCTGGCCTACGGCGATCCGCAGGAGCTACTGGCCGATCTGCGCGTGGTTCAGGACTCGCTGGCGGCGACCGACTCCCGCAAGGCCTACGGCGATGTGCAGTCGCTGATCTGGCAGGTGGAGACATTCGGATTCCACCTGGCCGAACTGGAGGTGCGGCAGCATTCCGCGGTGCACGCCGCCACGCTGGCGCAGCTGGATGCCGGTGAGGAACTGTCACCGATGAGTCAGGAGGTGCTGGAGACCTACCGGGCCATCGCCGGGGTGCAACGGCGCTACGGCGTGGCCGGGGCGCGCCGGTACATCGTCTCCTTCACCCAGAGCGCTCAGGACATCGCCAACGTCTACCGGCTCGCGGCGGCGGCATTCGCCGCACCGCAGGACGTGCCGGAGATCGATGCCATCCCGTTGTTCGAGACGTTCGCCGACCTGCAGGCCGCACCCAGGATCCTGGACGAAATGTTGCAGCTGCCGCAGGTGCAGGCCAGGCTCGCTGCCACCGACCGCCGGATGGAGGTCATGCTCGGCTACTCCGACTCCAGCAAGGATGTCGGGCCGGTGTCGGCCACGCTCGCGCTGTACCAGGCACAGAGCCAGATCGCGCAATGGGCCGAGCGCAACAACATCACGCTGACGCTGTTCCATGGCCGTGGCGGTGCGCTAGGTCGCGGTGGCGGTCCGGCAAACCGAGCGGTGCTGGCCCAGCCGCCGGGCTCGGTCGATGGCCGGTTCAAGCTCACCGAGCAGGGTGAAGTGATCTTCGCCCGGTACGGCGATCCGGTGATCGCGGCGCGGCATATCGAACAGGTGGCCGCGGCGACCCTGCTGCAGGGCTCGCCGTCGATCAGCAAGCGCAACAGCGCTGCTGCGACGGACTTCGCTGACGTCGCAGCACGCATGGATGAGGTTTCCCGCAACCGGTTCTACGAACTGGTGCGCTCACCCGGCTTCCCGCAATGGTTCGCCACCGTCACACCGCAGGAGGAGGTCGGCTGGCTGGCGATCGGATCCCGCCCGGCCCGGCGAGGGCTGAGCGTGGAATCGCTGGAGGACCTGCGTGCCATCCCATGGGTATTCGCCTGGACCCAGGCTCGCATCAACCTGACCGGCTGGTTCGGCCTCGGAACGGCGCTGGCCGGTGTCGGTGACCTGGACCGGTTGCGCGATGCCTACCGGCGGTGGCCGCTGTTCGCGACCATGATCGACAACGTGGAGATGTCCCTGGCCAAGACCGACATCCGCATCGCCAAACGGTATCTGGCGCTGGGGGACCGGGACGACTTGGCAGCGCTGGTACTGCAGGAACTGGACCTGACCCGCGACTGGATCGTCAAGATCACCGGGCAGGAGCGTCTGCTGGCCGGGCACAAGGTGCTGGGACGAGCCGTGCAACTGCGCTCGCCCTATGTCGATGCGCTATCGCTGATCCAGCTTCGGGCACTGGCCGGATTGCGTGCCGGGGAAGCGGACGATGCCACCGAGGCGCAGCTGCGCCGGTTGCTGCTGCTCAGCGTGAACGGTGTCGCTGCCGGACTGCAGAACACCGGCTGAGCGTTGCAGCCCGGGCGTGTGACGGGCAGTAGGATCGGGTATTGCTTGGGCCCAGTCACCTGACGGATTGGTACGACCGTGCAGCGCGCGTCGTTGGTGGAAGCAGCGGTCGATCAGCTGATAGAGCTGATCGAAGAGCGTGGCTTGCGTGAAAACGACCTGCTCCCCTCGACCGCCGAACTGGCCGAATCGTTGCAGGTGAGCCGTACGGTGGTCCGTGAGGCGATCGCGGAGTTGGCCGGCCAGGGCCTGGTGGAACGACACCAGGGGCGTGAGACCGTGGTCAGCACCCCGCAGGCGAGCCAAGTGGCCAGGCTGATGCGGCTGCGTTTCCTGGTCGGAGGCCGGGATGAGGCCGCGCTGCGGGAGTACTGCGACATCGTCGCGGTAGCAGCTGCTCGCCTCGCCGCGCAGCGGGTGACCAATTCCGATATCGATGCGCTCGCGGTGTGGCTCGAGCGGTTGCGGCAAACCGATTCCGGTGTGCGTGATGCCGAACACGGATTCTTCTGCGAGCTTGGGCGCGTCACGGGCAACGATCTGATGCTGCTGACCTTCGAGGCGTTGGGTCCGCTCATTGCCGAGCTGCAGGCAACGCGACACGATGGCGGCGAATCGGCCAGCAACCGAGCATGGTTGGATGCGGTTCTTTCCAGGATCCTGTCCGGCGTCGCTGCTGCGGATCCCGATGCGGCCGCAACCGCGATGGCCGAGTACATCGGTGACGCGGGCGTTGCGGACCAGCATGTCCTGGCTAGTCAGGGCCTGCGATAGCTGCGACTACGCTCAGCTGTTGTGACTGACGAAACTTCGACCCTGCCCATGACTCGCGCCGACGGTCGGACTCCGGACCAGTTGCGTCCGGTCTCGTTCGTTCGCGGCTGGTCAGATCACGCCGAAGGGTCGGTGTTGGTGCAGTTCGGCGGCACCCGGGTGTTGTGTACGGCGTCGTTCACCGACTCGGTGCCTCGCTGGCGCAAGGGGTCGGGGCTCGGTTGGGTGACGGCCGAATACGCGATGCTGCCGCGATCGACCACAACCCGCAGCGACCGCGAATCGGTGCGCGGAAAGATCGGCGGCCGGACCCATGAGATCTCACGGCTGATCGGCCGGTCTTTACGGGCGGTGGTGGACTTGTCGGCACTGGGGGAGAACTCCATCGTGCTGGACTGCGACGTGCTGCAAGCCGATGGCGGAACCCGCACGGCCGCGATCACCGGCGCCTACGTGGCCCTGTCGGATGCCATCGCCTGGGGTCGTGGGCACGGCGCGGTCAAGCACGGGGCGACGGTGCTGACCGACTCGGTGGCCGCCGTCAGCGTGGGAATCATCGAGGGTGTGCCCATGCTGGATCTGCCCTATGTCGAAGACGTGTCCGCGCAGACGGACATGAACGTGGTGGTGACCGGTTCCGGGAGCTTCGTCGAGGTGCAGGGAACGGCCGAGGGGGCACCGTTCGACCGCACCGAATTGAACAGCCTGCTCGATCTGGCCGTGGCCGGAACCGCGGAACTTGCGCAATTGCAGGCGGCGGCACTGGCGCAACCGGTTGCGCGTGCCGAGGTACCGGGGCCGATCGGTCGATGAACTCTGCCCGAGTGGTGCTGGCAACCCACAATGCACACAAGGTGCGGGAGTTGCGCGAGATCCTGAGCCAGGCCGGAGTGGATGCCTCCGGAGTGGTCAGTGCGGCTGAGATCGGCACCCCGGACGTCCGCGAAGTCGGTGTCACGTTCGCTGAGAATGCCCTGCTCAAAGCCCGGGTGGTCGCCGAGTACAGCGGGCTGCCCGCAGTGGCCGATGACTCAGGGCTGGCGGTGGACGTGCTGGGCGGTTCCCCGGGGATCTTCTCGGCTCGCTGGGCCGGTCGGCATGGTGACGACGGCGCCAACCTGGCGCTATTGCTGGCGCAGCTTGCCGATGTTCCCGACGAGCATCGGGGTGCGGCATTCGTCTGTGCGGTCGCATTGGTGACTGCCGATGGCAGCGAGACGCTGACCGAGGGAGTGCTGCGCGGCACCCTGCTGCGCGAACCGGTCGGTGAGGGCGGTTTCGGCTACGACCCGATCCTGGTTCCGGACGGGGACACCCGCTCCTGTGCCCAGCTCAGCGCGGCGGAGAAGAACGCGATCTCGCACCGTGGCAAGGCATTCCGGGTGCTGGCACCGGCTATCGCCGACCTGCTCGGCTAGCGCTACAGCAGCCGCCCACTAACCGCCAGGGCGGTACGGATCAGCGCGGCGTGGCCGTCGACCATCTCTCCCAGGACGGCGGGCGCGATCACCTCTTCTGGGGTGAACCAGGCGATATCGAGAGCATCCTGCTGCGGTTGGCAATCACCGTCCACCGGCACTACGAACGCCAGTGAGACCGCATGCTGCCGCGGGTCGTGATACGCGGTGATTCCCGGCGTCGGGAAGTACTCGGCGACCGTGAACGGTATCGGCGAGACCGGGATCCGGGGTAGCGCCATCGGCCCGAGATCCTTGTCCAGGTGGCGGGCCAGTGCATCGCGGATGCGCTCGTGGTACATCACCCGCCCGGAGACCAGTGCGCGTTGGATGCCGCTCTCACGGGGGGTGCGCAGCAATGTGCCCACGGAGGTGATCACACCATCGGCATCTACTCGTACCGGAACGGCATCGACGTACAGAATGGGTAGTCGTCGCCTGATCTTGGCCAGTTCCTCCGGAGAGAACCAACTGCCGATGTCATCTGTGCTTACCTCGCTCACCTAGGTATTTCTACCGTGCCGCTACTGCGCGGTCCACCCGCCATCGACGCGTACGGAGGTGCCGGTGATCATGCGGGCACCGTCACCTGCAAGGAACAGCACGGCGGCCGCGACGTCGGCGGGTTGAGCCATTGCGCCCATAGGAATGGCGCCGAGTACGAATTGCTTGAAATCCGGGTCCTTCAGGTACTCGCGGGTCATCGCGGTCTCGACGAACGTCGGGGCCACGGTATTGATCCTGATCTGCTCCGGGGCTAGTTCGAGCGCCATCGCCCGGGTCATTCCCTCAACCGCCCACTTGGACCCGCAGTAGACGGCGCGTTTGGGTCCGCCGACGTGGCCCATCTGGGAGGAGATCATGATGATCGACCCTGGACGGCGGTCGTGCCGCATTGCCTGTACCGCTTGCTGGGTCACGAAGAACGCGGCGCGGACATTGACGTCGAAGATGGTGTCGAAGTCCTGCGGGCGCACCGCGTCCAGCGGCTGCGGGATGTTTGTCCCGGCCGAATTGACCAGCACGTCGACCGCTGAGCCCTGGAACAACCGCTGCACTGCGGCGGTATCGGTGACATCGACCGGGTGAATCCTCGCCTGGCCGCCCACGGCGTCGATATCGGTAGCCGCAGCCTCAAGCCGTGCCACCGTCCGTCCGATCAGGTGCACCCGTGCACCGGCACGTGCCAGTGCGATCGCACTGGCACGGCCGATGTCCCCACCACCGCCGGTCACCCACGCGTGTTTGCCCCCCAGAGGCGCAGAATCAGGACGCGTGGATGCCGAGGTCACTTGATTGCCTGGGCATTGACCGGTGAACCGACCGCCCCCGGAATCCGCATCGGTGGGCCGACGAAAAGGAACTCGTACGCCCCATCCTGCGCACAATCGGCTGCGAGGTCTTCCAGTTGCCATATCTCGCCAACGAGCAGGCCCATCGAGACGAGCATGATCAGGTGCAACGGCTGGAAGGTGTCCGGGAGTTCGTTGGGGCGCACCTCGACTCCCCAGGTATCGGAGGCAATCGCGGCGACCTCCTTCTCGTGCAGCCAGGTCGCGCATGCCAGCGACAGACCCGGCGCGTCTCCGGCCGAATAGCCACCCCATCCGGGAAGGTCCTTGCGCGCCTGCATGTCACCGGTCCGGATGATCACGACATCGCCGCGTTGCACGCTCACACCCTGCTGCTCGCAGGCTTCGTCCAGGTCCTCGGGATAGATGGCCTCGCCCGGATCCAGATGGGTGCGGCCCTTGACCCGGGGGATATCGAGCAGGACGCCGCGTGAGACGATGGTGGGAAAGTTCTCCACGTCCCCCTTCTTCGCGCCCGTGGAATTGACCTCGCTGGCGCTGAAGCCGTTATACATGACGCCGTCGCGGAAGATGTGACCGAGAGCGTCCCACTGCGACCCGCCCTGCAGGAACAGGAACAGGCTGTCGTCGGCGAAACCCCACCCCAGCGGGTCGCTGCTGTAGGTCTGGGTGTGCGCCAGGTGGTCCGAACCGGTGGCGACCATTTGATGGATGGGATTCACCCGGCCGAAGGCTCCGGTCTGCGGACCGTTCCCATCCAATGGCAGCTGCAACGAGATCGCCTTTCCGCTGCGCACCAGCGAGGCGGCATTGCGTATCACCTCGGGAGTGATGTAGTTGAGCGTGCCGCGTTGATCGTCCTCACCCCAGCGCCCCCAGTTGGAGCAGGACTGATACATCTGGTGAAACAGGTCGAATGTGATGTCGTGGGCCGTGGACATTGCTGGGACTCCTTTGTCGGGTTACTTGAGAATGGTCGGGCATTCAGAGCGTGCCGGTGGTGGGATCCAGGGCATCGGCGGGAATCCAGTCGAACTGTGCACCGGAGTACTTGGCCATCCGGGCGTCCCCGGAGCGGGCATGCCCCTCGAACAGCTCCACCCGTGCCGTGCGCCCGAGCAGTTCACCCAGTTCCACGCTGGCCTGCCGCGAGGTCACCTGCTGGTACGTCACGGTCTTCAGGTACTTGCCCACCCACAGTCCCCCGGTGTACCGGGCAGCGCCGCGCGTGGGCAACGTGTGGTTGGTGCCGATGACCTTGTCCCCGTAGGAGACTCCGGTTCCCTCGCCGAGGAATAACGCTCCGTAGTTGCTCATGGCGTCCAAGGCGGCTCGTGGGGTGCGCGTCAGGATCTGCACGTGTTCGCTGGCGAACGTATCGGCTACCTGATAGGCCTCCTCGACCGTCTCGACCAGCAGGATCTGCCCATGATCGCGCCAGGCTGCCGCGGCGAAGTCGCGGGTCGGCATCCCCGGAAGGAGCGCATCGATATGGGCCGACGCCGTGCGCGCCAGTTCCGCGCTGGTGGTGACCAAGACCGCTGGGGAGTCGGGGCCGTGCTCCGCCTGTGACAGCAGATCCACCGCCACGACGAACGGGTCGGCCTGGTCATCGGCCACGATCAAAGTCTCGGTGGGTCCGGCGATCAGGTCGATCCCGATGGTCCCGAACAACTGTCGCTTGGCCTCGGCGACGTAGGCATTCCCCGGCCCGGCCATCAGGTCCACCTTGTCGATGGATTGCGTGCCCAGCGCCATCGCCGCGATGGCCTGGACACCTCCCAGCAGGTAGATTTCGTCCGCGCCGGCCAAGCTCATGGCAGCGATGGTGGCGGCCGGGATCTCGCCGCGGATCGGGGGAGTGGCCGCGGCCACCCGGGGTACACCCGCCACCTTGGCGGTCACGATCGTCATGTGCGCGGAGGCCACCAACGGATACCGGCCGCCGGGGACGTATGCCCCGGCGGCCGAGACCGGAATGTTCTTCTGTCCCAGGAACACCCCGGGTGCCGTCTCGACCTCGAAGTCCTGCAGCGACGCCAACTGATACTGGGCGAAGGTCCGGACGTTGTGCTGTGCCACGCGGATGTCATCGAGCACCTGGTCCGGCACAGTGCCGATGATGTCGGCGATCTGGTCGGCGGTCAGCAGGAACGAGTCCGGTGACCATGAGTCGAACCGGGTGGAGTACTCGCGGACCGCTTCATCCCCGCGCTCGCTGATGCCTGCGATGACGCCTGCGACAGTGTCGCGAACCTGCGCCGCATTCTGGGCGTTCTGGTCGGCGCTCGCCGTCGGCGACTTGATGTAGGTGATCACTCGTCCTCCTCGATATGCGACGCAACCATCATTTGCGCATACGTATGCAAATGTCAAGCCGTATCGTCGGAACGTGAATGTGCTCGGTTAATCTGTGTGCAGGTCCGTTCATTGAATCGGGCTCTGAACGACCTGCGAGAGGGACCGGTATGGGCGTGACCAGTCACGATGTTGCCCGGCGCGCCGGTGTGAACCAGTCGACGGTCTCGCGCGCCCTGCGCGGAGCTCCAGGAGTATCTGCGCAGACACAGCAGCGGGTGCGGGAAGCTGCGGACGCGCTCGGGTATGTGCCCAGCGAGGCTGGGCGAGCTCTGTCCACCCAGCGCACGGGATCGGTGGGGATCCTCAGCGGCGAATTGACCAATCCGTTCTATCCCACGCTGGTGGAACCGATCCGGGAGGCACTGCTGCAGGCCGGGTTGCGTCCGGTGCTGATCCCGGATTCGTTGTCGCAGCCGTTCAATCCCGACCCGTGGGCCCGGGGGGTGTTCGACGGGATGATCCTGGCGACCGCGCGTGCGGGCTCCAGCGTGCCCGGCAAGTTGCGTAGCCACGCAGTCCCGTTCGTATTCGCCAACCGGGCGATCGCCAGCATCGAGGCCGACCGGTGCGTCAGTGACAATGCAGCCGGCGCCGAGGCGGCCGCCGAACTGCTGCTCGAGCTCGGGCATCGCCGGATTGCGGCGATCATGGGCCCGGATGACACCAGTACCGGGCACGAGCGCGACGCCGGTTTCCGCTCCGCGCTGCACCGTGCGGGAGTCGAGCTGTCCGATGACCACCTCGAGCGCGGCGAGTTCGCCTTCGACGTTGGCTTCGCCGCGGCCACAACCCTCATCCGCAGGGTGGCGCCCACGGCGATCTTCTGCGCCAACGACGTGCTCGCGCTTGGAGCGGCCGATGCGTTGCTGGCGGCCGGGGTGGCCGATACCACCATGCTGGTGGGGTTCGACGACATCCCCAGCGCCGGACATCGGGTGTACGACCTGACGACCGTCCACACCGACATCCGGCACATGGGCAAGACTGCCGTGAGCCTGCTGCTGCGCCGACTGGCCGAGCCCGACCAGCCCTACCAGCGGGTTGTGCTGCCCACCTCGATCGTGCGACGGCGGCTGATCGCCCCCTGAGGTATCGCTGATCGTCACGGGTGGTTCGATTCAGGCCGCGACCTTGCTCTCGGTGCGCTGCTTCTCGATCTCGGCGTCGAGTTCCTCGATGCCTTTGCCACGAGTCTCGAACCCGACGAACGCGAACATCACGGCCACGAGCAGGTACCAGCCGGCGAAGTAGGCGAATCCGGGAAGCAGGCTCTGCTCGGTCACTTCTGGGCGGACGAAGTTGGATGAACCGAGAATGAGGCCCAGGCCGAGCGGGCCGATGATCTTTCCCAGGCCGCCGATGCCGTAGGCGAAACCCATGCCGGTGGTTCGGAGCTTGCTCGGCCACACCTCGCCGGAGTACGGCCCCACGATGGCGAATCCGCCTTCGCCGAAGAAGTACACCACGATCATCATCAGGAAGAACGCAGACAGCCCGCCCCAGGTGAGATCGCCCATCGTTGCCGCGATGACCGCGGTGATCGCGGCGGCTACACCGGCGATCGTGCCCGCTGCGCGGCGCCCGATCATCTCCGCGAGGTAGGACAGGCCGAACCGTCCTGCCAGGGCGCCCAGCGTCACGAAGATCATGTAGAACCCGGTCTGGACCGGCTCGATTCCGGCGACCAGCACCAGCAGGGTGGGTGTCCATAGCGTCAGCCCGTAGTACCCGGTCTGCATGCCGAGGTTGGCCAGCACCGAGGTCCAGAAACTGCGTGGATAGGCGAGCAGGTCGCGGAAAGTGGCCCTGGGCTTGGCCGGCTCGGCTGGAGTGTCATCGTCGTCGGGCACATCCGCCACCGGGATGTGTAGCGCCCACGCGACCGACTTGCGCGCCCCCTCCAGATCACCGGTCCGCGCCAGATAGCGCGGCGACTCCGGTATGGCCAGCCGCATCAGCAAGACCGACAGGCCCATGATCGCGGCGACCACCAGAATTCCTCGCCAACCGATGAGGTCGGACAGCAGCCACACCATGAGCGAGCCCACGAGGAAGCCAAGCGGAACCGACGCGGTCACGATCCCGGTGACGCTACCCCGCTTGGAGGCAGGCATGTACTCCTGCACCAACGGCAGGTCGACGACGTACAGACCGCCGGCGCCGAAGCCGATGACGACTCGGAAGGTCACCAGGTAGATCCAGCCGAATTCGATCGAGTCCGGCGTGAGGGCCAGAGCCGCGGTGGCTGCGGTGAACACCATGATCGTCATCAGGAAGACACGCCGGCGGCCGATCCGATCAGCCAGGCGACCGAAGAACAGCGCGCCCAGGATCGCGCCCACTCCGGAGGAGAGCAGGATGACCGAACTCTGCCCGAAATTCAGTTCCCACGGGCCTGCCACGAAGGTCAGGATGAAACCGATCAGGAAGTAGTCCAGGAACTCCAGGCAGACGGCCCAGGCCGCGATGATCGCGAGTGTCATCTGCCTTCGCGAGAGCTTGTGATGCTGATCGAGCAATTCGAACATTTTCAACCGTCCTCACACTCTGTTGCACCGGCCTAATCGGGCTAGGTCGATCAGCGCCTTCAGCGAGCGGATGATCCATGGCGCCATTGACGGATCTTTGCCTGACCGATTCTGACGCATACGTATGCGGCTAGTCAAGGGCATACGTATGTTGATGCGTTGGTTCAGCTAGTGGGTCTTGCCGATCGGCTCCGTGATCCGAGTCGTCGCACCAGCACCGCCGCAGCCACGGCGACCCACACCAAGCGCATCCGATCTACCAGCGCGCACAACAGGATCGACAGTGGAACCAGCGAGGTCCAGGTTGCCAGGTTCTCCCGGATGGTCAGTGTTCCCTGTAGGTAGTAGGTCAGTTGGATCGGCACGTGCCAGAGCAGCCGGACAGCCGCGATCAGCAGGGCGGAGCGCCAGAAGCCCCAGCGTTCCCAGGCGGTGCGTAGGTGGCCGCGCCAGCCGACCTCCTCGCCGAACGTGACACCGTGCCGGTCAGCAAGAGCCAGAGCGTGTGCAGACAGTCGGTTCCCAGGATCACCAGCAGTGCCACACAGAGAGCGGCCACCAGCTGAATGACCAGCGAAGATCTCCCAGCCTGGGACGTCGGTACTGGTTAGCAGGAACGGGGCGACCACCAGCCACAGTGCTGTGAAGCTGATGCTCAGGTAGGCGCCGGCGCCGGCTTCATGTATCGGGGTTTCATGTACTCGACGCTAGAAGCGAGGGCGAGATGGATCAGCCCAGCAGGCCGGAACGACGTCGGGGGATAGCCCCCACTGGAAACCAGTGCTGGACTACCCGGCTGTCTCAGGAAGCAATCGCAGCGACCGTTGCATCCAGGCCTCGCACCAGGTCGTCGACAGCGACCAGGATGCTGAAGCCGTGGGTTCCCGAGCCCATGGATATCGTGCGCCCGGATAGGGACTCGTCCACATATGCGGGGTAGGGGTGCTTGCTCCCGAGCGGAGTGATCGTCCCGCGTTCATAGCCGACAGCCTCGAGAACTTCCCCGGCGTCGGGAAACTTGAGCTTGCTGACTCCCAGCAAACCTCGCAGGGCAGGGAACGAGACTGACCTGTTTCCGGGCACGATGGCGAACAGGTACTTCCCGGTTCCGGCCCGCATGACGATGGTCTTGGCGATGTCCGCAGTCGTGATCCCCTGCAGTGCCGCGGCTTCCTCAATGCTCTTGGCAGGCGGTCGCTGACGCACCGTGATGGAGATCCCGCGGGCGGCGGCGTCGGCCTGAGCACGCGTCGGCCCCTCCGGTTCAGCCATGGCGCCAATCTAGTCCGATCGGTGCGCGAGGCGGGACTTGAACCCGCACGTCCTAAGACACAGGAACCTAAATCCTGCGCGTCTGCCAATTTCGCCACTCGCGCGCGACGGCTCCTAGCGTAGGCAACGCAGGGCCGGAATGAACAATCGAGGCTCAGTCGATCCCCAGGTCGCGGCGGAGCTTGGCCACGTGCCCGGTGGCTTTGACGTTGTACTGGGCCAATGACAGGGTGCCATCGGGGGAGATGACCATGGTGGAGCGGATGACGCCGACGTAGGTCTTGCCGTAGTTCTTCTTCTCGCCCCAGGCGCCGTAGGCCTCCAGCACCTCATGGTCGGGGTCGCTGGCCATCGGGAAGGTGAGGTGTTCGGCGTCGACGAAAGCGGCCAGCTTGGCCGGGGTGTCGGGTGAGATTCCGACGACCGAGTACCCGTGTGCGGTCAGCGAAGTCAGCGAGTCGCGGAAGTCGCAGGCCTGGGTGGTGCATCCCGGGGTTCCAGCCGCGGGATAGAAATAGACGATCACGCCCTTGTCGGCTTTGGCCAGTTCGTCGGACAAGACGAAGCTGCCCCCGTCGGCAGTGGTGAGTGAGAAGCCGGGCGCCGGGGCGCCGACGTCGAGGCGGGCCATGTGTGCTCCTGATCTGGGCCGGGTGTGAATCGGGACGGCACCAGCCTACGGCCGGCTGGGCGACCGGTCAGTCGCTGCCGAACTCCATTGCCGCGGCGTCCAGTGCGTCGTCGACCTCGTCGAGGTTCCGCAACTCCGGGTTGCTGGCTATGGTTTCGCCACCTCCTGCGGGCAGCGTGCCCAGCAGTGTCCCGTGCTCGACGAGCAGCTGGCCCTGATCCTGCGGCTGGCCTGCGTAGAGTTCGAGCTTGCCGCGCGAGTCGGCAATGTCGAGGTTGCGCATGGTGAGCTGCCCGATCCTGTCGGTCGGCCCGAATGCGGCGTTCTCGGTACGTTCCATCGAGAGCTTGTCGGGGTGGTAGGAGAAGTTCTCACCTCTGGTGTCGACCACGGTGTAGTCGTCGCCGCGCCGCAGTCGCAACGTCACTTGGCCGGTCACGACCGACGCCACCCACCGTTGGACCGACTCGCGCACCATGAGCGATTGCGGGTCCAGCCAGCGGCCCTCGTACAACAGCCGGCCCAAGCGCCGGCCGTCGTTGTGGTAGTTGGCGATGGTGTCCTCGTTGTGGACGGCATTGAGCAGCCGTTCGTAGGCGATGTGCAGCAGCGCCATGCCGGGTGCCTCGTAGATGCCCCTCGACTTCGCCTCGATAATGCGGTTCTCGATCTGGTCGCTCATCCCCAGCCCGTGCCGGCCGCCGATCGTGTTCGCCTCGTGGACCAGCGCCACGGGCGCCAGGTCGATGCCGTTGATCGCCACTGGGCGGCCCCGTACGAACGTGATGGTGACGTCCTCGGTGGCGATCGCGACGTCGTCGCGCCAGAATGGCACGCCCATGATCGGATCGACGGTCTCCAATGAGGTGTCCAGGTGTTCCAGGGTCTTGGCCTCATGGGTGGCGCCCCAGATGTTGGCGTCGGTGCTGTAGGCCTTCTCCTCGCTATCGCGGTAGGGCAGATCGCGGGCGGTGAGCCACTGGCTCATCTCTGCCCGGCCACCCAGTTCGGCAACGAAGTCGGCATCCAGCCACGGCTTGTATATCCGCAGGGCCGGATTGGCCAGCAGGCCGTAGCGGTAGAACCGCTCGATGTCGTTTCCCTTGAAGGTGGACCCGTCACCCCAGATGGACACATCGTCGTCGGCCATTGCCCGCACCAACAGCGTGCCGGTCACCGCCCGGCCCAGCGGGGTGGTGTTGAAGTAGGTCTTGCCGCCAGAGCGGATGTGAAAGGCGCCACAGGCCAGGGCGGATAGGCCCTCTTCCACCAGTGCGGTCTTGCAGTCCACCAGCCGGGCGATCTGCGCGCCGTACTGGCCGGCGCGTCCGGGCACCTTGTCGATCTCAGGCTCGTCGTACTGGCCGATGTCAGCGGTGTAGGTGCAGGGAACAGCACCCTTTTCGCGCATCCATGCCACGGCAACAGAGGTGTCGAGACCACCGGAGAAGGCGATGCCGATGCGTTCACCGGCGGGGAGCGAAGTTAGAACCTTGGACACATGAGAAAATATACAGGGTTCTGAATAAGTCTGCGAACGAACTCGGAGCAATATTGTACGTACAGACTCGACCATACGTACGTTACGGGCTATTCTGGCCTGGTCTGTGACTCGTGATCACCGCGAAGCCCAAGCAACGGAGAGGATCAGCGTGGCCCTGGTCAGTGGCATCGAGATCGTGCAGGAATGTGTATCCCGAAAGCTGGTGGCGGGCGCGTTCAACACGACCAACCTTGAGACGACGATGGGCATTGTCGAGGCAATCGAGCGGGTGGGTGTTCCTACCTTTGTCCAGGTTGCCCCGACGAATCTGGTCCTGTCGGGCTACGAGTACATCTATGACATGGTCAGTCGGCGGCTGGCGTCGACTGACGTCCCGGTAGCACTCCATCTGGACCATGGAAAGTCCCTGTCCGCGGTCCAGGCCGCGCTTGCTGCTCGTTTCACCTCGGTCATGATCGACTACTCCGAGCATGCCTACGAGAAGAACATCGCCGTTTCTTCGCAGGCTCGGGCGTTGTGCGGTGACCGGGTGGCTCTGGAGGCGGAGTTGGGGAGCATCGGCGGAAAGGAGGACGAGATGGGCCCAGAGCAGGCCAGTACCACCGATCCTGACCAGGTGACCCAGTTCGTCGAGACGGTCGGCTGCGACATGCTTGCGGTTTCAGTCGGAAATGCCCACGGATACGTCCAGGATGCGCGGATCGACTTCACCTTGCTCGGGCGCCTGCGGGCTCAGACCGACGCACCCTTGGTGATTCATGGGGGTTCGGGCCTCCCGCGGGACCAGTTGGGCCGGCTCGCTCAGTTCGGTGTGGTCAAAGTCAATATCGCCAGCGACTTGAGGAATGCGATGATCCGATCATTCGGTGAGGCGTATGCAGCCAATCCACGCGAGAATTCGCTGATCAAAGTCTCGCAACAGGCCGTCCGTGCGATCGCCGACGTGGTCGAACACCGCATCCGGGTGTTGAACCCGGCAGTCGGGTGAGGTCTGCGGTGGATCCCACCCTGACGATCGATATCGGCACAACGAGTGTGAAAATCGGCCTGTTCGGGCAGGCCGCGCAGCCGCTGGGAGTCGAGCGGTACGCAACACCGACGGCCGTCGATCGCTGGGGTGAAACCTACGATGTGGCCGCGCTGTTGGCCCTCATGCGGAGGTCCTTGGCCGGCTTGGAACCCGCGACGCGGGCAACGATCAGCCGGATCGCCATCACCGGGGTGGGGGAATCCGGCGGGCTCGTCCGCGATGACCTCACGTTGGCCTCGCCCATGATCCTGTGGCACGACCAGCGGGGCAGCCGCCACCTGGAACGGCTCACCGAGACGGACCGGCAGCTCATCTACCACGTGACTGGCCTGCCAGCGCATGGCAACTACTCCTTGGGCAAGGTGGCCTGGGCGCTGGAACATGCAGACTCCGCTGCGGTGGGGTGGTGGCTGAACGTCTCCGAGTACCTGGCGGCGCATATGACCGGAACCAGATGGGCCGAATACTCCTTGGCTAGCCGGACAATGGCGCTCGACCTGCGACGGCGTACGTGGTCGCAGCAGGTCTGCTCACTCCTGGGCGTCGACAGCGGCGTCTTTCCGCCGCTGCGCCGAGCAGGGGTTGGTGCGCCCATCGACCATGACTTCGCTCGCGCCGTGGGGCTGAATCAGGATGTCCTGGTCCACGTCGCCGGCCATGACCACATGGTCGGTGCCGTGGGCGCCGGCGTGCGCGATAGTGAGGTGCTCAATTCAACCGGGACCACCGAAGCGGTCCTGGTCCATCGAGACAACCCGAGCACAGGGCCGCAGTCGCACAGATCGAAGCTGGCCAATGGGCTGGCGCCGACCGGAGATGCCTACACGATATTTGCCTCGATCCCTACCGGGGGAGCTGCATTCGGCGCCCTGCAGTCGCTGCTGGGCCTTGATCGGGAACGATTGGCCGGTCGCGTGCAGCGGGTGTTTGAGCAGTACCGGGCCGGCCGGATTGACTTGGCACGCATCCCGGTGGTCGTGCCGTACTTTCGCGGTAGTCCGCCTCCGGCCAAGAACCCGGCAGCTCGAGCGGTCATCTCCGGACTCGGTGCCGATACCTCGAGTGAAGAGCTCATCTTTGGCACGTTCCTCGGGCTTGCGGTCCAGCTACGTGAGGTTCTCGGGCTGTTCCCCGCCCAGGCCGAGGAGGTGAAGGTGATCGGTCCGGCCAGCCGCAATGGGTTGTGGTTGCAACTCAAGGCAGACCTGCTCGGTATGCCGGTGCAGGCGGCGTCCCTGGCCGAGGTGGTCTCACGTGGGGCGCAAGCACTGGCGGCCGACCAGGCGGTCTCGTGGCAGGAGCTGCGGCCCAATCGGATTGCTGTAGATGTGCAGCGGCACAGGCAACTCCAGGAGTGGGTCGATCGCCACGACGCCACCTGGCGACACCATGTCCGGGCGGACTCATGACGATGAGGCTGGTTGCTGGAGTCGACTCGTCTACGCAGGCGTGCAAGGTCAGCGTGCGCGATGCAGCGACCGGCCAGACCATCCGAACCGGACGGGCGGCCCACCCGGCCGGGACCATTGTTGCGCCCGAGATGTGGTGGGACGCCCTGGCCCTGGCCATCGGGCGAGCCGGTGGCCTGGCCGACGTCGAGGCAATCTCCGTGAGTGGTCAGCAACATTCCCCGGTCTTCCTCGACCGGACAGGGGGAGTGGTTTGTCCCTCGCCGTTGTGGAACGACATGGGTTCGCACCCGCACATGGTCGATCTCAATCGTGAGCTCGGTCGCCAGGTGTGGATTCGTCGCACCGGCCTACCCATCACCATCTCGGACACCGTGACCAAGTTGCGCTGGTTGCGAGACCTCCACCCGGAAGCCGCACGAGACGTGGCAGCCGTAGCGATCGTGCACGACTGGCTGACCTGGCGACTCATGGGTTTCGGGTCGCAGCGCGGCGATTTCGACCGGCTGGTCACCGATAGGTCCGAGGCCAGCGGTACCGGGTACTGGTCTGGCAGTACCGAGAGCTACTGCATGGACTTGTTCGAACTTGCGCTCGGGAAGACGGCGCGCGTGCCGGATGTGCTCGGACCTCTCGAGGTAGCCGGGGTGACGGCCGCGGTCCTACCAGGCTTGCCTACGGGGATCCCGATCGGGGTCGGCAGTGGCGACAATGCCGCCGCCGCGCTGGCTCTGGGCGTGGGGTTCGGCGAGGGTGTGTTGTCGCTGGGAACCTCGGGTGTGGTGTACGCGAAGACGCCGAGGCCGGTGGCCGACTATGCCGGCTACGTCTGTAGCTACGCCGATGCCAGCGGTCTGCACCTGCCGCTGGTCGCCACCCTCAACGCGGCTCGCAACTTTGATCTCGGTGCCGATCTGCTCGGGTGTTCACACGCCGAATTTGCCGAACTAGCACTGCAAGCCGCACCAGGCGCCGGAGGGCTGACGTTGCTGCCCTACTTCGAGGGTGAGCGAACACCGGACCTACCCTCTGCGGTAGCGGCGCTCGAAGGCGCCACAGGTGTGAATTTCACCCGCCCCAACCTCGCGCGCGCGGTCATCGAAGGAACCCTGGTCAGCCAGGTCGCGATGATCGATGCCCTGACAGCCTGTGATGTGCACATCGACCAGCTGCTGCTCATCGGTGGCGCAGCGCACAATCCGGCGGTACAGCAAAGTCTGCGCCAGATCGTACCCATACCGGTGCTGGTGCCCGACGATGACGAGTACGTGGCCAAGGGTGCGGCCATGCAGGCCGTTGCCGCCCTGGACTCCGAGTTCCCGACCTGGCCGACGGCCCGCACGCAGCTCGAGCCGTTGCGGTCCCAGCCACACATCATCGACCAGTACCGAATTGCTCAAGCCATGCACGGGTACGACCGGGGCAGCGGGCGCGATGGCTAGCTTGCGGAGACGTTGACCTCAAGGGGGATCGTGTCGGTCAGCACCCAGGTTTCGTAGTAGTCGAACTTCAGGTCATTTCCGTCCCAGGACAATGATCTCACCCGCAATAACGGCTCATTCGTGGCGATCTTGAGATGGTCGGCGACGAAATCGGGGGCGGCGATCGCGTGCAGGACGCGCTGAGCTCCACTGGTTGCGTAGCCGGCAGCGCGAAGCGCTTCATTGAGAGACGCGGTGCCATCGAGAACTTCGTCGGCTGCGCTGATCGCCGCACCGACCTCCGGCGGGAACCAGTTCATACTGAACATGGCAACTCTGCCGTTGAGCGACCGGAGCCGCTCGAGCAGGAACAGTTCAGCAGTGGCATCGACGTCGAACGCTTCGGTGACGTGTTGGGGTGCGGTGGCGAACCTCGCGTCGATCACCTGCGTCTCGATCCCGGTCTGTCCGTGGCGAAGCTGGGATTCCAAGAACCCCTCATGTACGGTCCAGCCGGTCGAAGCCGGCGGCGGACCTGCGAATACTCCCCGGCGCGGAATTCGTCGAGCCAGCCCTTCGGACTCCAGTTTGGCGAGCGTCTGCCGCACGGTAGCGCGAGACAGGCCGAACTCTCGGCACAGTTCGAGTTCACTCGGGAGCCGCTCATCTGGTGCGATCTGCAGCTTGCGAATCCGATCCCGCAGGATCGCGAATAGCTGTTCGTAATAGGGGACCGGTGAGGTCCGCTCAATGGTTTGGGACACAGCAAACGCTCCTCTATGTGCCTCTCACCTGTGTGGCTGTGTGTACAAATGCGACTGTACAGACATTCGTTTCTCGTCCTGGCAACGCGGCTGTGCTGGTCACGACTTGGCATCATCCCGTCAAGCCGCTTGGCATCATCCCTGCAAGCACTGTACCGTCTGTCCGTACAACGCGTACAATATGAGCATTGCGCGGCTAGTGCCATGGGCGCCGCGGAAGACCATCACCTTCAGAGAGGAAGTACCATGCGTCCCTCGTTTCGACGCAGTGTGATCTTGATGAGCGCTGGATTGCTGCTGCTGGCCGGATGTTCCAGCGATGCGGATTCGGGTGGATCAGCGTCCGACGACTCAGGTTCCGCGAGCACCGGAGAGGTGGATCCGGCGCAGACTCCGCTGAGCTATTCCCAGCCGCACACCGACCCCTTCCAGAACGCTGAGAACGTTGGTTCGATGCAGCGGTTCGAGGAGCTGGGATTCGCCACCATCCCATCCACGAACGCAGACCGAGACGCCGCGCAACAGATCACCGACATTCAGACCCTGATCAACAAGGGAGCGATGGGCCTGGTCATCTCGGTGGGAGATGCTGACGCCATCGTGCCTGCGATCGAGTACGCCAACGACGCGAATGTCCCGATCGTGGCAATCGACGAGGCGCCCGCTGCGGGTCAGATCTCCATGATCGTGCGGGCCGACAACGTTCGGATGGGTGAGATCGCATGCGAGGAGATGGGGTCGCGTGTGGAATCAGGTTCGGCCGTGATCACGCTGGACGGAGACCCGGTCACGTCCAACGGCCGGGACCGTACCAACGGATTCAATGACTGCATGGCGGAGAACTATCCGGATATCACGCTGGTCAACATCGCCACCGAATGGGACCCAGCGAAGGCTGCGGCGGGTATCGAGACGGCGCTGAACCAGTACGACAACATCGCAGGCATCTACAACCAGAGTGATGCCACGTTCTTCCCGACGATCCTGGACACGCTCGAATCGCTGGATCGACTCATTCCAGTGGGTGAGGACGGGCACATTGTCCAGGTCTCGGTCGATGCCAGCCCGATGGCCATGACCGCTGTGCGGGAAGGGTGGCTTGATGCGGCGATCGCACAGCCCATGACCGACTACATCGACTATGGCGTGGACTACCTCATTCGTGCGGTCAACGGTGAGACCTTCGAACCCGGTGAGACCGACCACGGGAGTGTCATCGAGGAGCGGAACGGCAACCTGGTTGACCTGCTGCCAACACCGGTGGTGACGATCGACAATGTCGACGATCCGGAGCTATGGGGCAACCAGGACTTCGCGCTCGAAGCCTTCGGCGCACTCTAGGCACAGTCTGCTAGAGGAGACGGAGATGTCCATCACGGATTCATCGATACTGACGCCAGCCATCGAGGTGCACGAGGTCAACAAGGCCTACGGCGCTACCAATGCGCTGCAGGACGTCTCCGTCTCCATCTTGCCCGGTCAGGTCCATGGCTTGATCGGGCGCAACGGTGCGGGGAAGTCGACTCTGTTGCGGATGATCACCGGGATCGAGACGCCCGATAGCGGTTCGGTCCACTTCTTCGGTTCTCCGTCGCCGCCCACGTCGGATCCCAAGGCTTGGCAGCAACAGGTGGCATGCGTGTACCAGCGCCCTGCGGTGTTCGCCAATCTGACCATTGCGGAGAACCTCTTCGCTGGCCGGCTCCCCGTTCGGGGTGGCCGCATCTCCTGGCGTGCCATGGTCGACGAGGCCGAACGCATTCTCGCCGAGTGGAACATCGAGCTGAACCCACGTGCCCTGTTGGCGCATGCTCCCCTGGAGGAGCGTCAGATGCTGACCATCGCCAAGGCGCTCGACGCTGGGACGCGCATCGTGCTGCTGGACGAGCCGACCGTGCAATTGGAGGGTGCCGCCGTACGCCGGCTATTCGACAAGGTGCAGGAACTGCAGCAGGCCGGCGTGACGTTCGTCTTCGTGTCCCATTTCCTCCAGGAAGTCACTGCCATCTGCGACTCGGCCACCGTGCTTCGTGATGGGGAGGTGCTGTGGAGCCGAACTGGGGAGGACATCCGCTCCGACGATCTGGTTGAAGCGTTACTGGCGGGTCAGGAACAGCATCGACACCGTGCCGAGACGGCAGTGGCGTACCAGGAGCAGCCGCCGACCCTGACTGTTGCGGCAGCATCGGACCGGCGTGGAGATTTCACCGATATCTCGTTTGAGGTTGCCTCAGGCGAGTTGGCGGCAATCGGGGGAGTGGGTGGGTCTGGAAAGTACTCGGTCGGGGAGGCGATCGCTGGACTGCGGCCACTGAGCGATGGCGTGATCGTCGTCGGGAATGAGCCGACACGCGCCAACAGTGTCAAAGCCAGCCAACGTGCCGGAGTGGGATTCGTCCCGGCAGATCGTCACCGCGACGGATACGTGCCACAGCTGAGCGTCGCGGAGAACATGACGATGGGGGTGATGGACCAGCTGGCGCATGCCGGGATCTTCTCGCCACGGCAGCAGACCTCAATGTCGCGGCGACTGATCGATGATGTCGCTCTGGTTCCACCAGATCCTGGGCTTGCGGTTTCCGGACTCAGCGGCGGCAATCAGCAGAAAGTGGTGTTGGCGCGAGCGCTGGCACGTAATCCACGTGTTCTGGTGTTGATCTCTCCCACCGCCGGCGTGGATATCGCCGCGAAGGATGCGATCTACTCGTTGATCCTGCAGGCACTGGGCCAAGGGGTGGCCGTGTTGCTCATCTCCGACGACGTCGAAGAACTGCTGGTGAGCCCGCGTGTGCTCATCATGCGCGATGGCGCCATAGCAGCCGAACTATCCGATCCGACCGAAGAAGACATCGTCCGAGCAATCGAAGGCCTGGAGTAGATCACATGACTACCTTGACCCGTACCGCCGACTCCGGGAATCCGATTCTTCGCGGGCTCGTCCGCAATGTGCGCGAGCTGAGTGTCTTGCCCGGTCTGATCCTGGTGGCCGTGATCGGTGCGATCATCAGCCCGGCGTTCCTCTCAGCCGCGAACGTGACGCTGATCCTGCGGCAGTCGGCCGAACTAGGGATCGTCGTCATCGGGCTGACCTTCATCCTGCTCACCGGTAAGCTCGATATCTCGCTTGAGTCGACCGTCGGTCTTGCTCCGATGGTGGCTGCCTGGTTGATGGTTCCGGCGGTCATGGGCGGCCTCGGTGCCGAGGTCCATCCCGGTTTGGCGATCGCCGCCACGCTGGTCATCGGACTCCTGATCGGCCTGGTCAACGGACTCATGGTTGTCAAGGTGGGACTGGATCCGTTCATCGTGACTCTGGCCATGCTGATCCTGATGCGTGGTGTCATTCTCGGGATCAGCGAAGGCAAGACCCTCGCGGGCCTGCCGGAGGCGTTCCGGTACATCGGTTCGGCCCGGTGGTTCGATGTCCCAGCAGCCATCTGGGTGACCGGGATCCTGTTCCTGATCGCCGGTCTGGTTCTGCGCTATACGACATGGGGTCGGGCGCTGTATGCGATCGGCGGGAATGCCGACGCGGCCCGTGCTGCCGGAATCCGGGTTGATTTCGTGCTCATTACGGCATTCGTCGCCGCCAGTGCCCTGGCAGCCTTCGCCGGATTGATGCTGGCTGGTCGGCTGGCGTCGGTCACCAGCGCCATGGGTGAGAACATGATTTTCAGCGCTTTGGCTGCGGCCGTTATCGGCGGTGTCCAACTCACCGGTGGCCACGGCCGGATCATCGGTGCCCTGATGGGCGTGCTGTTGCTTGGCACGTTGACGAACGTGTTGACCCTGGCGGGTGTGCCGACGTTCTGGATCAATGCGGTGTACGGGGCCGTCATCTTGTTCGCGCTGTTCGTGGGCCGCTGGGGCTCACGGGCAAATCGCTAGTTTGCTGGTTCCCACGAAAGGATGCCGATGTCGGATTTCGAACAGATCAGCACGAGGGTTGTCGCCGAACTGGGTGAGGTCTTCGCGCGTGTGCCACAGCAGCACGTCGAAGCGGCCTTGGCGGCGTTGCAAGCCCACCAACGGATCTTCGTGCTGGGTATTGGTCGTGAGGGGCTGGCGTCGAAGGCGTTCGCCATGCGGCTTACCCACTTCGGCAAGACTGTCCATTGGGGCTGGGACGATACGACCCCCGCAGTGACGGCAGACGACTTGTTCATCCTGCCGTCCGGTCCAGCGAACATTCCCCACTTGCACTATGTGGCCGAACAGGTCAAGAAGACCGGTGCGACCCTGCTCGTGGCGACAGCGATGCCGACCGGCCCGACGGCGGCCCTGGCAGATATTGTCCTGACGATCCCCGCTCGCACCTATGGTGCCGAGGGGGACGTCGTGGACACGGTGCAACCGATGGGTAGCTTGTTCGAACAGTCGTTGTGGATCTACTGGGACGTGCTGTATCTGATGCTGGTGCGGCGAACAGATGCCCGATTCGACGACCTGATTGCCCGCCACCGCAACTTCGAGTAGCGGTTGTTTACTGGTGGTTCAGATTCCCCCACGCAATGCAGCGACCGGTTCCAGGGCCGCCGCCTTGAGTGCGGGGTAGGCGCCGGCCAGCAGTCCGATCACACCACCCAGCGCAGCGGCTCCAAAGGCTAGGCGAAGGTCGAGGATCGGCGTCCACTCGCGCAGCGCGCTCCAACCGACCACCACCATCACTCCCAGGGCCGCCCCGATCAGGCCGCCCAGCAGTCCGATCACCACCGACTCCACGATGAACTGGGAGCCAATCTGGCGGCGGGTAGCGCCCAGCGCACGTCGCAGCCCGATCTCCGGGACTCGTTCCATCACCGATAGCAGGGTGACGTTCGCGATACCGAGCCCTCCCACCAGCAACGCGACTGCGCCTAAGACCAGGAAGACCGCATCCAGATCGGCGCTGACGTTCTGCTGCAGTTCGTTGGCAAGCAGCGGCGCCTTGACCTCGATCGTCTCCGTCGCCTGTGGCATCAGTGCGATCGGTGCCTGCCGGGCGACCAGCGGCCCGGCGCCCACATCGATCTGAACCTGCACCTGCTCGGCAGCCGGGAGTTCAAACTGCGCCCGGGCGGTACCCATGGGGATGATGACCGCATTGGCGAGATCTCGCCGGGTGCCGAACTCGGCGATGATGCCGACGACCGTGTAGGCCCGGGTCCCGATGAAGATCGACGGCTGTGAGTCCACGCGGTTGATCCCAAGCCGCTGCGCGGCTTCCGATCCGAGCACGGCCACAGTATCGGCGCGCGCATCATGGCCGTCGTCGAAGAATCTGCCGGTGGCCAGGGTTGCCCGCAGAGCGGGCAGCAACTGCGCCGTGGATGCCACCAGCAGTGGCGAGGCCATGGCCGGTGCGTCCGGGTCGGTGACGACAGTGGCGGTGATCTCGGCGCCGCCGGTGTCGACGGTGGCTAGGGCGGCGGCGGCCACGACGCCATTGAGCCGCGCGATTCGCTCGGCGCTGTCCCAGGGAAGTTTCGCAGCGGCGCGCTCACCACCCCGGTCCTGCGCCGTAGCCGGCTGGATCACGACTTGGGTGGCGGCGACGGCATCGAACTGCCGGGCAACCTGCCCGGCGCTGGTTTGCGCCATCCCGATGGTCACGACCAGGGCACCGATTCCCAGGACCGTGCCAAGGATCGTCAGGAGCAGCCGACCCGGGCGAGCGCCGATACCGTGGCTGGCCTCCGTGAGCAGATCTAGGACTCCGAACCGCCCGGCGTCAGCGGATCCGCGGTTTCGCTTCACAGCAGTTCCACCCGGCCGTCGGTGATCTGGATCTTGCGCTGGGCCCGGTCGGCGACAGCTGCATCGTGGGTGATCACCATCAATGTGAGACCGTCGGCGTGGAGTTCGTCGAACAGATCCAGCACTTCACCGGAAGTCTCCGAGTCGAGGTTCCCGGTCGGCTCATCGGCCAGCAACAACTGTGGTCCACTCACCACTGCGCGGGCGACAGCTACCCGTTGGCGCTCGCCACCGGACAGGGTGGTGGGCGTAAAGTCCATCCGGTGTTCCAGATGCACGCGTCGCAACGCGGCGACCGAGCGAGATAGGCGCTCGCTCTTGGGTACACCCGAGTAGAGCGTGGCCAGGTACACGTTCGCCAGCACCGAGCGGTGCGGTAGCAGGTGGAACGCCTGGAAGACGAATCCGATTCGGCCACCTCGCACTGTGGTCCGCGCTTGCTCGTCGAGCTGGCTGGTCGGTGCGCCATCGAGGAGGTACTCGCCGCTGCTGGGGTGGTCCAGCAGACCCAGGATATTGAGCAGGGTGGACTTGCCGGAACCGGATGGACCCACGATGGTGAAATACTCACCGGCGCCCACCTGCAAGGTGACCGGTCGCAGCGCCATCACCGGAGGATCTCCGGCGAAACTGCGGCTGAGGTCACGCAGTTCGACCACCGGCGGGTCGTAGGGCTCGCTCATCGGCCGACCACCACCAGATCGCCTTCGTTGAGGGTCGGCTGCGATGAGGTCACCTCGGCATAGCCGTCGGCAGCCAGGCCGGTTTCCACCTCGACCAACTCGGTCGAGCCATCGTCTTGCAGCACCTCCACCCGTGTTTCGCCGCCCGGACCAGAGGTGAGCGCGGCAACCGGTACTGCGACGACCTCGCCTTCGGTGGCGTCGAGTGGAATGGAGACCTGCACATTGCTGCCGGCCAGTGCTGTTCGTTGGCCCTCGGTCAGCTCGGTCGGTGTCAACGTGACCGAGACCCTCGCGCTGTCGTTGGCCGACTGGCTGTCCTCCTCCGTGTCCTCATCGGAGTCCTCATCGGAGTCCTGATCAGAAGGAGGGGTATCGGTTGAATCCTCAGTGTCCGAGATGGCGGTGACGGTGGCGGCGACCTCGGTGCCGTCGACATCCAGCAGCGCGGGCATATCCAGGGCAACCAGTTCGGCGTCGGCCTGCGAGATGTCCGCTAGCACGTGCAATGCGGCGCCGGAGATGCTCACCAGTACGCCGTCGGCAGCCGATCCCCGGCCCACGTTCACCTCATCGACGCGGCGCGGCAGCGTGGCTGCAAAGATCACCTCGGCGGCGGGTAGGTGGGTGTAGGTATCGGCGCGCGCGTCTGTCACGTCCTGTTCGGCATCCTCGACCGCGGCAGCGGCACTGTCCCGGGCCGCGAGCTCCAGCGAGGTATCCGGGTTGAATGCTGCGTCGCGTTCGGCGACTGCGATGTTGAGGGCGTTCTGGGCCTGGGTGATCGCGGCCTGATCGCCGTCGTGTTTGGCGCTCTGCAATTCGACGGTGGCGTTGTCGATTTCCGCCTGGAGTTGCAATTGCTCTACTGGGGACGGCCCGGCAGCGGCGGCATTGAGACTTGCCTGCGACTCGGCAAGCGAGCCCTTGGCCGCGGTCAGGCCATCCCTGGCGGCGTCCAGTGCGGCGACTGCTTCCTCGCCCGGAGCGGGCGGTGTGTACCCGACCTTCTCGTAGAGTGCGTCGACGGCGGTGGAGGTGTCGGCGTCGTAGACATCGGAGTCGGCATTGCCGACCTTGATGCCCTGAGCCACGAGTGCGGCCTTCAACTGCGCCACATCGGGCCCGGAACTGCCAACGCGCAAGGTTCGGTAGGCCGGGAGCTCCCCCGGCAGGACGATGACGGGTCGGCCGGTCACCTCGATGAGCACGGCACCGGCGTCCATGGTTGTGCCGACCTGAGGTACCTGACCGGTGACCACCGCCGCTCCGTCGATCTCGCCGGTCTCTATCCGAACGTCGATCGCATCGTCGTACCGGGCATCTCCACGGGCGGTGATCTGGGTGGCTAGCTGCAGGTGTTCGACCTCAACCGTGATCGGTCCGGCCTGCGGTGCTTCAGCCTCGGCTGCTTGCTGCGCGGGAGAGATGATGAACTGGCTGATTCCGATCCCGCCGAGGAGCGAGAGCAGCGCAATGCTAGCCATGACCCAGATGGTGCGGTTCGGCCTCGGTGCTCGCGCCTGGCCCAGGTCCTCAGCGGCCAGTTCGTTTGCGATCCCGGATTCGTTCTCGACGTCGGACTCGCTCATGATTCCAGTTGCTGGTAGGCCGCGATGACGGCGTCGATCTCCGCCTGCCACTGGTCGACGAACTCGCGCTCCAGCTCGAACCGACGCTCAAGCACTCGTTGGCTGTAGTCGGTCTCGGCCCGGCAGGCCAAGTCGGCGGTGGCGGTAGCGATCTCGCGTTCTGAGAGTTCGGCCATGGCAGCATCGTCGGGGTCCTCCTCACCCCACGCCTCCTCCACAGCGTCGTAGATGCTCTGGGCGCCATCACTTTGCTTGAACAGCCCGGGGTACCCGGCATCCGCCATGCAGTTGGACCATTCGGCGTCGATTTCGGCCACGTCGGAGTCGCTCTCTAGATCTTCGTAGAACTGCTCCATCGCTGCGAAAAACTCAGCGAACTGCGGGTCCTCCCAGACCTGTGCAGCCGGATCCTGTTCGGCCACGGCCGCCTGTGCCTGCCCGAAGCAGCCTTGGGTGGCCTCGTTGCCAGAGTCGTCCTCTTCGCCGTACAGGGCCAGGTAGTAGGCATCCTGTTGGGCCTCGGACATGGCGTCGACGACCTCATCGTTGGGGTCCTCGACTTCCTCATCGGAGGTTTGTTGCTCCGCGTAGGTGGTGATGCCGTAGCCGTACTGAGCGATGTACTCCTCGGAGTCGGCATTGTTGCCCTCTACCTCAACCGCCAACCCGGCCTCGGCTGGTTCGACCGGGATGTAGTCGAATCCTTGCTCGGCCATGCATGCGGCGATTTTGTCCTCCGCCTGCCGAAGCTGCTCCTGGTACTCGGCTTGCATCTCCTCCTCGGACATCTGGGCGAAGGAGTCGATGGCCTCGAAGGCTTCGGCCATCGGAGAGTCCTCATAGTCGAGTTCCTCGCCGGAATCGCCGTCGGTGCTGCATGCGACGAGCGTCAATGGCACTGCCACTGCAACCAGTGCTCCGAGCCGTTTGGCGAACATGTGGTGCTGCATCAGGTCCCCCCTGTCGTGTTTGATATTTCGACAGTAGGGAGGCGCTCAGATGGGGCCATCCTCCCGAGGACTAGTGTTCGCCTCAGCCCTCGGGATGACCCGTTTCGCGGTCGTGGTACCTGAGGCTGGTGGCGTGCCGGATGGTTAGACGCTCGCCGCCAGGCTTGCCTGGTCCAGCACCGTCTGCAGCGGCACCGGCTGGACGCCGCGAGCCTGCCAACGGTCGTAGAAGTGCTGCTTGAACAGCGCCGGTTCACAGTCACCGCAGGCCGAACTGGGGATCATCAACTCTGGGATGTAGCGCACCGTGCAGCCTTGCTTGAGCATGTTCGCGATCACCAGGTCGCCGCAGACATCCATGGCCTTGCCGAAGACGAACCATTCCTCGACGTCGAGCCGGTTGATGAGCCGATTGGCGTTGGGGTTGTTCAGGAAGATCTGGTACGGCGGTTTGGGATCGTCGTCCATGTTCTGGCCACGCTGCCGCCGGCGCTTCTCCACGAAGAAGGTGTCGAAGCCATCTACACGCCTGAGCCAGGAGTCGTCGTCGGTCGCCATCGGGATGAACAGTGTGTCCGGGTGGAGGGTGGAGAATTCCGGCTCGTCCAGTATGTTCCCGGCCACGCAACTGGTCACGATGGTGGTCACGCGATGTTCCGTCAAGGTTCCCATCAGGTGGTCAATCTGGTTTCGATACGGCCTGACCATGGGCATGTAGCCCCAGCCGCCATTCTTCTTCGCCTGCCTGGTGTCTACGTCGAAGACTCCGAACCTGGTGTGACTCACGACCCGCTCCCAACATGTTGGTAGCGCCATATGCGCTCGTACGCGGATTATATCGAGAAAAGATGCCGCATATGCGTGTAAATGCTCAGATTGCCGCCTTTCGGCTCTCCTCCAGGTAGATGTCGCGAAGCCGTCGTGCGATCGGACCGGGGGTGCCCGTACCGAGAACGGCGTCATCGATCTGGACAACCGGCATGACGAAGGTGCTGGCCGAGGTGATGAACGCCTCGTCCGCTGTCCGCGCCTCTTCGATGGTGAAGCTGCGCTCGTCCACGTCGAGACCTGCTTCGCGGGCACACCGGAGCACGGCCGCCCGGGTGATTCCGTGCAGGATCTCGTTGGAGAGAGCTCGGGTGATGATCCGGTTCTTCATGACGATGTAGGCGTTGTTGCTGGTGCCTTCGGTGACCAGGCCACCCTCGGTCAGCCAGGCGTCGTCGGCCCCGGCTCTCTTGGCCAGCATCTTGCCCATGCTCGGATAGAGCAATTGGATGGTCTTGATGTCGCGCCGGCCCCAACGGATGTCGTCGATGCTGATGACCTTGATGCCCTTCTTGGCGGCCGGATTGTCGGCAAGGCCAGGCTTGTCCTGCGTGAACACGACCACCGTCGGGGGAGTCTGGTCGGGGTCGGGGAAGACGAAGTCACGATCACCGGGCGCGCCCCGGGTGATCTGCAGGTAGACCATGCCCTCGTCGATGTTGTTCCTCGCCACCAGGTCGCGATGTATGGCGAGTAGTTCGTCCTCGGTGACGGGGTTGGGCATGTCGAGTTCGCGCAGTGAACGCTGCAACCGGGTGATGTGGCCGCCGAAATCGATCAGCTTGCCATCCAGCACGCTGGTCACTTCGTAGACTCCGTCCGCCATCAGGAATCCGCGGTCGAAGATCGAGATCTTTGCTTGATCTTCCGGCAGGTATGAACCGTTGAGGTAGACGGTGCGCATGGTGTTCTCCCTATTCCCCAGGCGTGCGATGGACATCGGTGTCATCGCGCGCCACGATAACGCGCGCGACGACCGCATTCCTGGGCCCTTTGGCCATCGCGGGGCGACCCGGTCTGGGTAGTATTTACGCAATGGTTTCCTTGCCAAAAGAGCGTAGTCGTGTGGCGCGGCGTCGCCGTCGCAACCGCCTGTTGTGGTTTCCGCAAGAACACGGGGCGTGGGCGTGGCTGCTGGTACCGATCGCTGCCGGCGCCATGCTCGCAGGCCCAGCCTGGTTCCAGATCCCGCTGCTGGTCTGCGCACTATCGGGCTATTGCGCGTTCAATGCGGCGTCATGGTGGGTGAAGATGCCGCCCTCGCGCCGGTCAGCGGCGTTGCCGCCAGTGTGCGTCTATGGGTCTGTGGCGGCGCTGTCGGGCGGCCTGGTCATCGGGCTGACCGGGCCTGGGGTCATACCGTGGTTCGTGCTGCAAGGGCTGGCGTTGGCGGCGGCCTGGCTGCTCACGCGCCGGAGGGCCGGGCGGTCGCTGGCAAGCGGGTTGTCGACGGCCCTGGCAGCGACTGTGTTGTTGTTGATCGCAGCCCACCCGGACGCCCTGGCGCGGCTGCCGGTGGATCTTGTGTGGCCCACGGCATTCATCTATGGCTACCTCGGTGGCACGGTCTTCGCGGTCAAGTCGGCCATCCGCGAGCGCGGATCGGTCGCCTGGCTGGTCGCATCCATCGGGTGGCATGGGGCCTGGACGGTCGTGGCGATCGCTGCTCAGTCACCAGCCTGGATCGTGCTGTGGGCGGCCCTGACGGTGCGGGCGTTGCTCCTGCCCTTGGCTGCCTGGCGGCGTGCCTTGCGACCGGGAGTCTTGGGAATCGTCGAGATCGTTGCGGCCTGTGCGGTCCTGGCCGTGGTCGCGTGGGGGAGCGGGCTCGGACAGCTTGGCTAGCCGGTCATCTCGCACTCTGGAGGACCGTCCGATCACGTGTTGCCCTGTCCGCGACCGATCGAGGGCATTTACTCAGGGGCCAGACGTGGGAGCCAGGAGTCAATGTCGTGATCTGACGCCTGCCAGTTTCTCCGCGCACCAGAGCGATCGACGCCAAGCCGAGCATGGGGTCGCACACACTCAGGAACCTCGTTCTACGTTTGTTGAACACCCGCTATCCTGGGACGCATGGCTTCGACAATCGGATTCCGCCCGACTCCGGATGACGAACGCATTCTCCGTGAGGCTGCGCGGGCCGGCGAGAGCACATCTGACACCTTGCGTCGCGCGCTGCGGTTGCTGGACCATGAGCGCTGGCTGGATCAGTTCCGTGCCGACGCGCAAGACCTCAAGACCGAGAATGTGAACGCGGAGCCTGAAGCCTGGTGATTCGAGGCGCCGTCTATCGCGTCGACTTTGGCAAGCCTCGCGGGCACGAACAGGGCGGGAAACGTCTGGGGCTGGTGATCTCGCCGTACAACTCGCCACTGTCCGTCGCCACCGTCATCCCGTCCTCGACATCCGCGGGCCACTCCATCCACCGCCCTGAACTCGAGATCGCTGGCCGGCGCACCCGGCTGCTCGTCGACCAGATTCGGTCGATCGACGTTGGCTACATCGTGGGTGATCCCGTCGACTCCCTCACCCGCGATCAGCTCGCCGAGGTAGATCTGGCCGTTACCCACTACCTAGGCACCCAGGACGTGATCCCTCACCGCGCCCAGTAGCGTGCTCGTTCCGTTTGACTAGCCTGGCAGGCTACGGCTCGCGGTAATGGCCGCGTCGACCAGTGCCTCTCCGGATCCAGGCGCGAATGGCCCGGGCATCGCGTAGTAGCGGTGCGCATCAAGCAACTCGTAGCCGCCGCACTCGTGGGCTGGTGCGACGTAGCCGGCGACGCCGTCGGTGTACCCGCTGACCAGGTGCGCTCCGGTTCGTTCGCGGACAGCCATACCCAGGGCGGCGAAGGGTTCTCCGGGAAGGAATGCCCAGCGTGTGTCTGCCAGCGCCACGACACTCACCCGGCAACGCCAGGTGTCCTCAGCCGGAGGGCGGTGCAGTTGCTCGTGTGCCCAGTCCGACCAGCACTGCAGCACCGCGGCCTCACCCTTGTCGGAGACCGTCCGCAGTCCGGTTTCATGCTGGGAGATCTCGGCGCGGAGCTGATCGTGGGTTGGCGCATCGAATGAGAGCTGCACTGGGATGCTGACAGCGGTCACCGCACCATCGCGCGGCTCGGACAGCGGCGCGCGAACCGCCGACCTACCGAGCAGCGCGCCGACTCGCTCGACCTCCGTGGTGCTACGACCCAGGTCCGGGGCCAACGAGAACGACCCGGTGGCGTTCTGTCCGGCGGCAGCATCACCGGCGCAGCCGGTCAGGAACAACGTCGGGGCGTGCGTCGTCGCGGAGATGTATCGGCGGACCGCCCCCGGATAGTCGGCGGAGAAGGAGGTGTTGAGCGCGTCGAGGATCACCGGATGGCAGGCATACCCGACCACGGTGGCGATGATCCGGCCATCCTGACCGGTGAACCGCAGCACTGGCAGCCGAGCATCCACCGGACCGACTGAGTCGCGCCGGTTCATCGCCACTCCGGGAGGATCTGCCTCCCCGTGTTGGAGTAGGGCGCGGCGGGCGGATGCTGCCGCCGATAGGACGCAGCGCACCACCGCCTCCAGTACCCGTTCCAGCCATGAGACATCCAGTTCCTGGCCCAGCCCCGCAGCCGTCGCCACGGGGCCGGAGTGCGTATGGGTCGTGTGCACGAGCACCGTGGTCGGTCCGCCGGCGGTGGCGACTGCGGACTCGATACGCGCGCAGTCGTCTGCGCTCAGGGCGATCAGGTCCAGAGCCACGATCGCGACCTCGTCGATGGCCAGGGCGATCGCCTGCAATGGGTCTGAGGTACTGGTGCTGCGCATTGTCCGGGCCGCGTACCCGGCCATGTGCGCGGGCTGCTGCGGGGTGATGTCGATCTGCGCGACGCCTACCTTCATCAGCACACCCTAGAGGCGGTGCCGCCTGCATTTCGTTGTGAGTACGCCCCCTGGGACTCGAACCCAGAACCCAGTGATTAAGAGTCACTTGCTCTGCCAATTGAGCTAGAGGCGCTAGCCGACGGATAACTTTAACGCACCCCAGAGCTGGCTCTTGCCGCCGCGGGCGTGGTCCGCGCCACATCCGGTCGGTGCCCGGGTGTCATGCCAGGCGACGCCGGTAGTAGGCCTGGACTGCCTTGACGCGATAGCCCAATGTCTGGTTGACCGCGATCATGTGGTCGTTGTCTTCGGCATTCCAGGTGTCGATGGTGCGCAGCCGTGGTTCAGACCTCAGCAATCTGACCATCATCGTCGCTTTCAGCACGAACCCGAGCCGATGGCCCCGGTGGGCACGGCCGACCGTGGTGTCGTGCTGGTGCCCGCGGCTGGGATCGTCGCCTTCGACGGCCACGATGGTGTGGCCGCTGAGCTCGCCGGTAGGCCGGTGCCGAGCGATCACCCGGTGGATGGTGGCTCCGGCAGCCTGCTGGGCCGCCTCGTAGGCCCGGAGCCTGGCGACGTCAAAGACTTCGTCGTCCAGGTCCAGGCCGTGGGTGGGGGCGTCATTGATCTGGGTCCACAGCGCCGGCATCTGGTCTATCAGGTCATCGGGTAGCCGGCCGGTGAGATAGAGCAACTCGTAGTCGGCAGCTGCGCCTTGCTCGGTCTCGTCCAGCAGGTCGCGCCAGCCCGGGGGCAGGTCGGTCAGATCCTGCTCCCGCACCACCTCCCGGTACCCGGGTCGATAGCCGTGGTGCAGCGCAAAAGTGTCGAATGGTGCGGATTCGATCCCGAGCAGGTGAGCCCGCGGCCGTTGCTCGGCGCGAGCGGTCTCCTCCAGGCGTCGTAGCACCTGGCTGCCGAGTCCGCGTCGTCGACGATCAGGGTGCACCACGATCTCGAACTCGGCGTAGTGCGGGTTGTCGTAGATCGGCGTCCACAGGTTGCCGTAGACCAGGACGCGCCCGTCCTCCAGGCCCGCGAAACAACGTGCCGGTTGTCCGTCCCAGCCGTGCGTGAGCAGGGCGCCGAACTGTCGCTCCGATTCCATCGGCAGCCACGGGTGGTCGAGCGCAGCTGCCTCTCTCCCCAGGCCGACCACGTCCGAAATGCGAGAACTACCCGGTGGCACGGCAATGATCTGCACTCCCGCAGCATGGCCGACGTAGTGGGTGTTGCCAAGAGATTTTCGGTCGCTCAGCTGGGCGCACCGCGAAGGTCGTGATGGGACGGTAGCGTGCCCATGTGTCCTCTCCGCGAATCGCTCTGGTGACCTGTGCCGACCTGCCCGACCTCAATGACGAGGACCTGCCACTCGTGGATGCGCTGCGCCGTAAAGGGGCGCAGGCCGTCGCGACGGTATGGGACGACCCGGCGGTCGACTGGGACTCCTTCGACCTGTGTGTGCTGCGCTCCACCGCCGACTACACCGAGCGTTTCGAAGAGTTCATGGCCTGGGCGGACTCGGTGCCACGGCTGGTGAATCCGCCGAACGTCCTGCGTTGGAACTGCGACAAGCACTACCTGCAGCAGTTGCGCGATCACGGGTTGCGCGTGATCGACACCCAATGGATGGAACCCGAGCGGGCTTTCGACAAGCGTGCCCTGCACAACCGGTTCCCTGCGCGCGAAGACTTCGTCATCAAGCCTGCGGTCTCCGCCGGGACCAAGGACGCCGGCCGGTACACCGCCACCGATGCCGACTCCCGACGGTATGCCATCGAGCACGCTTTCCGGCTGCTGCAACAGGGACGCTCGGTGATGGTGCAGCGGTATATCCCGGAAGTGGACTCCGTGGGGGAGTCCGCACTGATCTTCCTGCACGGCACCTATTCGCACTCGGTGCACAAGGACGCGATGCTCAAGCTCGGCACCACCCCTGATCAGGACATCGAGCGCTATCGACCCGAGCGGATGTCCAGCCACCAGGCGACACCGGAGGAGATCGAGGCCGCGCAGAACATCTTGGCGTTCGCCCGAGCCCGTATTCCCGGCCGCAGCACCGCGAGCAGGCCACTGCTCTATGCCCGGGTGGACATGGTGACCCCAAGCTCTGGCAAACCGCTGCTGATGGAGCTGGAGCTGGTGGAGCCGTCCCTGTTCTGCTCCATGGCGCCCGGTGCGCTGGACCGGTTTGCCGATGCCATCCTCGCCGAGGTGCGTATGGGGGTGGACCCGGACAATATGGCAATGGCATGACGATGCCCTCTGCGGGACTTGATGGATCGGGGTGGCTTACATCGCGCACTCGGCCTGGCACTGTCGGAGGTGCGCGGGCGGATCCAGGCCAGGCAGCCGATTGCCGCCGGATGAGTATGACTCCGGCTTCGCCTGCAGACTCATTCTCCGAGTGAACTCCTCGGTTCCTGGCTGGAGGAAGCCGCCGAACGGCAGCCGCCTAGGTACCGCTGCGTTCTGCGCACCGATGGCCGAGTCGTTGACCCCGCCTCGCGTCTTACGCGGCTTGGAACCGGGTGAACCGCTCGCGCAACAGGCCCCGATCGGGCCATGCAGCCTGGCTGCTGGGTAGCACCATGAGCTCGCGTCGATGCAGCACCTTCAGCCCGTGCTCCAACAGCGGTCCGTCGACTTCCTCCAGAATGTCACCTCGGACCGCGACCCTGTACTCGGGTGAGATATCCGAGGATGAGGTAGTACGCGAGCGCTGAGGTAGTCATGTGGGCGGTACTACCTCAGCGCGGGCGTACTACCTCAGGGTGTGGCGGGCTCAGGGTGTGGCGGGCTCAGGGTGGCGGGTGCGACGGGTGGTTCCCCAGGTGCCACTCCGACTAGCCAGATCATCGGTAGTCCGAGTTCGACCGCACGGCGCAGCGCACGGTTCTCGGCGCTGCCTCCGGAGTCCTTTCGCAACTTGTAGCGCGGGAACGCGTCATCGCCCAGCATGTCCGCATAGGGCCGTTCAGCACCTGGTCGGACATAGGAGGTCATGATCGTCAACGGCGCCTGCCACCCGGCGGGCTTGCGGATTCCCCGGCCTTGATCGATCAGCGTCAACCGTTCGCCCTGGTAGACGAATTCAGTGAGTTGCTGGCGTGTGATCGGCTCGGCGCCATCACAGGTGTGCGCCCGCAGCCATTCCATGGCCTGATCACGGACGGATCGTTCGTCCGCTAGCGAGAACATGCGCATAGCTTGACAGACATGCAGCCGCAATGAACTGAATGACGGGCTGTTCCCGCTGGAACCCGTATGGAAGATGATCAGGCGGGAACCGCGACCAAGGGCGGACCCTCGGCCGCAAGTTCACACCTGACCGGTTTGGGGTGAGTGACGGGGCTTGAACCCGCGACCCTCGCGACCACAACGCGATGCTCTACCAGCTGAGCTACACCCACCGTGGCTACCCACCAAGGTGGGCAGCGACGCCTTAGTGTAGCGATTGTTGAACCGTGGTGCGAACGCGCTACCGGGCTGCGGTTTCGGTCGCAGAAGTGGGGCTGGCCAGCACGTCGTCGGCCAGCCGTCGAGCGGTGGCTGAATCAGGGCCAGGGTGTTCTGGAAACAGCACTGCCCGGTAGTACCGCAGTTCGTCGATGCTCTCCAGAATGTCAGCCAGCGCCCGGTGCCCACCGGCTTTCTTGGGAGAGTTGAAGTAGGCCCGCGGATACCAGCGGCGAGCCAACTCCTTGATCGAGGAAACGTCGATGATCCGGTAGTGCAAGTGGCTGACCAGCTCAGGCATATCCCGGTCGAGGAAGGTTTTGTCCGTGCCCACGGAGTTGCCAGCCAGCGGTGCCTTGCCCGGATCCGGTGCGTACTGCTTGATGTAGTCCAGCGCCTGTTGCTGGGCGTCGGCGAGCGAAATGCCGCTGTCGAGCTCATCGAGCAGCCCGGAACTGGTGTGCATGTCCCGCACTACCGGCAGCATGGTGTCGACCACGCCTGGAGGTGGCGCGATCACCAGGTCGATACCGGGACCAAGCGGAACCAGCTCAGAGTCGGTGACGATGACGGCGATTTCCACCAGCGCATCTTTGGTCAGATCAAGGCCGGTCATCTCGCAATCGACCCAGACGATGGCATCAGCGTTGGTGCTACTCATTCGATCAGACTAATCCTCTGACGTCACAGAAGCGCGTTGGCGTTGCGGGCGCGCTCGACCAGGTCGGCCACCGAGTCGAGCACCAACGTGGGTCGGTAGGGGAATGTCTCGACCTGCTCCGGGCGGGTCGAGCCCGACGTCACCAGCACCGTGCGCAAGCCAGCCTCCAGGCCGCTAATGACATCGGTATCCATCCGATCGCCCACCATCACCGTGGTCTCGGAATGTGCTTCGAGCCGGTTCAACGCCGAGCGCATCATCAGCGGGTTGGGCTTGCCGACGTAGTACGGTGCGCGGCCAGTTGCTGCGGATATCAGTGCGGCCACGCTGCCGGTAGCGGGCAGCGTGCCCTGGCGGCTGGGTCCGGTGGGGTCAGGGTTGGTAGCGATGAACCGTGCCCCGGCTTCGATCAGTCGGATGGCCTTGGTGATGGACTCGAAGGAGTAGGTTCGGGTTTCACCCAGCACCACATAGTCCGGATCGCGTTCGGCCATGACGTAGCCCACCTCGTGCAGGGCGGTGGTCAGGCCCGCTTCACCCAGGACATACGCGCTTCCCCCGGGGCGCTGTTCCTGCAGGAACGCCGCGGTGGCCATTGCTGAGGTCCAGATCCGATGTTCAGGCACCACGATGCCGCTGCGGCGGAGCCGGACGGCCAGATCGCGGGCGGTGAAAATCGAATTGTTGGTCAGCACCTGAAATGGGCAGTCTCGCTCCACGAGCGCGGCAATGAACTCGGCCGCTCCCGCAATCGCCTCCTCCTCGTGGACTAGGACGCCGTCCATGTCGGTGAGCCAGGTTTCAATCGGGCGGGTGGTTGTCACGACGCTATGGTGGCAGGTCTGGGTCCGTGATGAGACACCCGCCACACAACTTGAGAACCGCCCGTTGATTTAGTTAGGTGTGGCTATCCAAGCCGCACCGGGGTTGAGCCTGGTGCATGTTCGTCGTAAGGGGTCTTAGCCATGCTCGTGCGTCCACCACTTGCCGCTTCTTCTCGACCGTCTGAGTGGCCCACCCGATGACGGCGCAGGTCGGGGTCATCCTTGGCCAGGTTGGCACCCCGCTCAGTCTCGACCGTGGTGAGGTGCGCCGGTACCTGCGGGAGTTTCTTTCCGATCAGCGGGTCATCGACCTGCCCCGTTGGCGCTGGCTGCCGATCCTGCATGGCTTGGTGTTGCCGACCCGACCCAAGATGGTGGCGCATCACTTCGCAGAGATCTGGACCGACGATGGCTCGCCGCTGCTGGTGTACTCGCAGGCGCAACGGGAGGGGATCGCGAACCGACTGGGGCAGCGGTACCAGGTGGAACTGGGTATGGCCTACAGCCAGCCAAGCATCGCCGGTGCCGTCGCGCGATTGGAGGCGGCCGGAATCCGCAAGATCATCGTGTTGCCGCTGTTTCCGCAGTATTCCAATAGCACTACTGCCTCGATCTACGACGAGGTCAGCTTTCACGCGCTCGGGCGCAGCCGCCGTCGTGGACTACCGCGCAAGAAATTCTCGCCCACGTTGCGCTTCGTTCATCCGTACTACGACGACCCCGCTTACATCCGCGTGCTTGCCGACAACATCCGGGGCCAGCTTGCCGACGGCGATCCACCGGACCGCATGGTTGTCAGCTACCACGGACTTCCACGCAGATTCGACGATGAAGGCGACCCCTACCGGTCCCAATGCGAGGAAACCACTCGTTTGCTCGCCAAGGCCCTGGACTGGTCCGCGGGCAGCTATGAGATGGCCTATCAGTCGCGCTTCGGGCGCACCGAATGGATCAAGCCCTACCTGCAACCACGCCTGGAGCAACTGCATTCCGATGGTGTTCGCCGCCCCGCGATCGTCTCGCCCGGGTTCACCACTGACTGCCTGGAAACGTTGCATGAACTAGCCATCGAAGGGCGTCAGCTATACGAAAATGGTGGTGGCGACGGCGCGGGATACCGCGCGATCAGGTGCCTGAACGATGATCCAGCCTGGCTCGACTATCTGGCCGGACTCATCGAGCAAAACGCTGCAGGTTGGGCCACGCGAGAGGCATCGCGCACGACCGTATCCACCTGAGCGCTCCTGCGTAGACAGTTTGAGAACTTTTCCCCAGCAGAGAAATCGTTGATTCACGCTGGGCTCGTGGCGTCTACTCTATCGACCCTCGCCCTGTTGAGCCCTCGGTGCACGATGATCGGGGTCGTCTCGTGAGGTCGATTGGGAAGGATCAAACTTTTCTCAGCGAGGCTCAGATCGACCAGGTTGTCGACCTCTACCAGGGTGGCATGAGCATGAACAAGATTGCCGAGAGGTTCCGTGCGCATCGGCACACGATCGCCGCGCATCTGGTTCGCCGGTCGGTGCCGTTGCGGAGTCCGCGCAGTCTCGACCCGGCGGATATCCCGGAGGCGGTTCGGTGTATGCGGAGGGGGTGACGTTCCTCGACATTGGGCGTAGGTTCGGGGTCATTGGGCGTAGGTTCGGGGTCAGCCAGCACGCGGCCAGGACAGCAATCGCGGGCGCGGGCGTGACGATCCGAGCCGGTGGATGCACCACTCAGAAAACAGTGGCGGAAGCTGTGTAGCCGCCTGCACACGCGAATCGGCCGACCACGACATGATGCGTGGTCGGCCGATTCGTTTTGCTGGAGTCAGCGGGTGAGCGCTCGCCTCGCTTTCGTGACGTGCTCGATGCGAGGTTCTTCCCGCTCGGTTATGACGCGAAAGGCGCCGAGTGTGAAGCGATCCACTGGGTCGTTCAGGTCAAACCTGGTGCCTGTGGAAGCGTCATAGATGGTGCAGCCGATCTTGGAGAGCGCGGCAGTGGCTTCCGTGAAGTCGGTGAAGTTGCGCCCGAAACGGGAAAGGTCGGCGACGATCACGGCATCGAACTGCCGGGCAGTGACGTCGATGGCGAGCTGGCGGAGACCGTAGCGGCTGACGCCGCAATCCGTGTAGACGCGGCTCAGGTCGAAACCACGGTCCTGGGCGAACGACTCACACCGGTTGCGCTGACGCTCGAAGCCCTGACGGTTGGGGACAGCTGATCGAAGATAGATCGCGGCACGCATCAGGCCACCTCCAACGGCTCGCGCACGAGCGTGTGCTGGGTATCGAGTTGGCGGCGCAGCTTCCGCACCTGAGCGGCTTCCTCGACACGAGCTTTCGCGAGGAGGAGCACGCTGATCGGCCCCGTGAGCACGAAGGCCATGCCGAGAACGAGGCACCAGAGCACAACGAGGTTGAGCCAGCCCGGGCCGCCGCCCTCGATGATCTGCACGCAGGTCGCCGCGATGAGGAAGTACGGTACCGCGAGGAGCATCGCGGGGATGCCCCACTTGAGGCCATCGCGCTGCCGGAGCCGCCTCAGCAGCCTGGGGCCGGGCGCGAATCTGAACACCAAAGCGATGACCCGGTTGAGTCCGCCGAATATCAGGGAGAGCGTGAGTAGTCCTTTCGAGGTGTTCGGCAGTGAGAACCCTAGAAAGAACCGCCCGGTGGCCCGAGAGGAAATATCGCCACGTGGTGGAACCCGACCCGTGGGGTCTGGGAGACGACGCAGCTCGACCTCTCCGGGCGCTTGGTGCCGTACTCGGAGACCTGGCCGACCTCCGCTATGACACACGATGGATCGGCATACCCGCTTCCCGTGTCGGTGCGCCACGTCCCCGCTACCGCATCTTCATCCTCGCCCACCGCACTGTTCCGCACCCCTCTGGCCTCGGACGCCTCCCGTGGCGGGGAAACCCTCGAACGAGTGAAAGCATGACGAGGCACGATCGCACTCTCTCACCAGGTCATCGATCTGATGCTGAACGGAGCGGATGGCTCGCAGAGATGGAGCAACGAACCGGCGACGCTGTGGAGCCTGATTGAGGACATCTTCACCGCTGGGGACGATACGCCCACGCCATTGCCCGATGGGAACACATCACCGGACGAGCAGCGCCCGCCCCAGCACTCCTGAACGACGCCACCGGACCACGCCCGTCACCGCTGTTCGTGGAATGGCTCATGGGGTTATCAGCCGGATGGGTCACCAACCCCACGCATGGCCTCACCCTGAACCAGCAGGTCGCCGTCCTCGGAAACGGCGTGTTGGCCCTCCAGGCATCAATCGCTTTTGACCTGGTCTGTCCTCGCTTGGAACTCTAGAACGCCTACCCAGTTTCGGTGAGGAAAGTCCGATAGATTACTCATCGTCAAGCTCCGCTTCAACGCCACGAAGCACCTCAGTTGCATGGATCAAACCGGAAACAAGTCCGGCGCGAGCCGTTTCATCAAATGCTTTCGATAGAGCGTCTTCCACTCTGCGCACCGCTCCATCAGCCCGGAGCACAAGTTCCTCGCCTTGCGGAGTGAGAGTCGTTACGAGTACACGGACGTGGAGCTGGGAATGCTGGCGCTCGATGAGCCCCTTGGCTTCCAGGTTCCCGAGTATGGTAGCCATCGTCTGAGGCGTAAGCAGCGCAGTCCGCGCAAGTTGAGCTGCCGATTGCCCTGGAAGGTAGTACAAAGAGGTCAAAGCGATGTACTGCGGTACCGTCAGCCCAAAGGGGCGCAACGCTCGGGTTTTCGTGGCCATGAGCGCCTGTTCAGCGGCTTTCAGGTACGTGCCAACCCGGCTCGCGAGAACCCTCTCCCCCTCAGAAGCTAGCTCTGCAGCGTCCGTCATCGCAGCACCTCCATACCGTCCAGGATAGGACGTAAATCAGAGGTCTGTCTGTGCAGAGAGAGCACCCAACCCGACGCCACCTCTCGGCGGCGTCGCCTGCCTCGCGCAGCCGAATCCACGCGCCGCGTCTCTTCACCCCAGGCCGGGTTCGTGCCTGATGCGACCACAAGCCGGAGGTCACCTCGCGCCGCCAAGCGTCTCCTTGGCCCTCATGCCGTGCTTGCCAGTCTCCGGCTCGGCGAACGCATGGCGCGGGTCGCCTCCGGAGCGCCACCGACTGCTCCCTTGACTCCGGAAGCGTAACATGCGTATACGCTCTTATAACAGACCTCTGTCGTCTGTGTATACTCAGTCATTAGACAGAACTGAGTGACGCCGGAGCGGCGTCGGGCACCGACCATTCAGAGGAGGCAAGTTGCTTGAGGTAGAGGTAGCAGCATCAAACGAAGCGTCAATCAGAGCGATGCCCCCTGCTCCTCCCGCACCAGCAAAGCCAGCCCTTCCAGGCGAAGCGCACGCGCTTCAATTCGAGAGGACGGTGCCAAGACAGTTCGTACACCGTCAGTCGATCGCAGAAGTTTTCGTCACTGACTCCATCAGACTCGGCGAGGATTGCGTAGCAGTCGCCGCACAGATACCCCGCGGGCATCGCATGAACCGGCTCTCGAATACGGCGCGGGAGGTCTTGATCCTCGAAGTTCTTCGACAGGCCAGCATCTACGCAGCACACGAGTGCCTCTCGATTCCGCGGGAGATGATCTTTGTCTTCTCTGCTTCATGCGCCTGCGTGGAACTACCCGATCCGAGCGCTGCAAGCCAGCGGTTCACGATCATGAACAACGTCCTGCTCGAGAAGCAGCCGCAGGCTGACCTCGCAGGCATCTGAGACTTAGGAGACGACGTGAAGAGAAGAATTTTCGCTAGCCTTGCCGTGACTTTGTGGGCAGTCGTAGCGTTCATCGCTGCACTAGGTTCATCGAGCATCGAGCAGACGCTCGGAGACGTGAGCTGGACGCCAGCTGGCTCACAGTCCAGTCAGGTCGACGCCTCGTTGAAAGACGGATTCACCGGGTCCGGTGCAACAAGTTTCGCCGTCGTAGTCACCGATCACGAGCATGAGGCAGGGACACCGGAGTTTGATCGCCGTATCTCTGAGGTTGCAGACGCCGTGCAAAGTGATGCAGAGGCAGAGGTCTCCTCGATTGTCGGCTACTCAAATGCCGGCGAAGCACGAGATGAGTTCCTAGGCGAGGATGACAGAACCGCACTCTTCCGTATCGGCAGCTCACTCGATGCGAACGCCATGGCAGAGGTCGTCACAGGTTTCCAGGAACGCCTAGACGAGCAGTTCGAGCAGGATGGTCTGACCGTACGGCTAGTGGGCGCATCGGCTTTCTTGACCGAGATGAGCACAGCGAGTACGCAGGGGCTCGGGCAGGCCGAGCTCATCGCTTTGCCGCTGATCGTGATCGTGTTGCTCGTGCTCTACGGCAGCCTTGCGGCAACGTTGCTATCCCTAGCTGTCACCGGGGTCGCAATCATCACCTCGCTGGGTATCGTGAACTGGATCGGCCAATCTATCGAGATGTCCGAGTTCACCCTGAACTCAGTGACCATGCTCGGCCTCGGTGTCTGTATCGACTACACGCTGTTCATTGTGCGGCGATTCCAAAGGCAGCTCGCCGAAGGCGATTCACCTGCTGCCGCGCTTCGGACCACCATGCGCACCGCGGGAGAAGCCGTCCTCGCCTCAGGGCTGACAATCGCCCTCGCAATGTCAGCGCTCTTCCTCGTGGATTCCGCAGTGATCCGCTCAATCGCAATCGGCATCGTGGTCGTCGTCCTGCTTTCGGTCGCCGTCGCACTTATACTCGTGCCCGCCGCACTCGCCCTGCTCGGACACCGCATCAACTGGGTACGCATGCCCAAGTTCATCACTGGTCGCCGCGACCGAGCTGCGACATCTGGTCGCATCAACCCGGTTGTAAAGGTCGTGCAACGACGGCCTATCCTCTTCCTCATTGCCGGAACGGCCGCTCTTGCTCTGCTGGCTATTCCAGCTCTGAATCTCAGCGTCGGCAGCGCCGATGCCAGCGTCGCGCGCGAAGACGCACCGGTTCGACAAGGGTTCACGACGATCTCGGAACAGTTCTCCGTTGGTGCGACGGCACCAATTCAGATCCTCGTCACCGCAGAAAACGATGAGCTCTCAAGCCTCGACAGCGCCACTATCACCGCGCTCAGCGATGCCATCGCCTCAAGCAGCCATGTCGACAGTGTTGCGAACCCGCTCGACATTCTCGCTCAAATATCTCCCCAGAACCCTTTGGCAGCGACATCATCTACCGCGATTGACCAGTTGCCCGATGGGGTCCGCGATGTGCTAACGACGTTGGTCTCCACAGACGGCGACCGGCTCCTGCTCACAGCGCTCCCGGACGGATCAGCTACCAGTGAGACTGCACGTCAAGCGCTTTTCGACATTCGCGATGCGGTAGCAGATCATCCCATCTCAGGTGCAACAGTTCTGATCGGTGGAGAAACCGCGATGAACGAAGAGGCTACCGAGGTTATCAATGCAGCCATGCCCCGCGTCATCGCATTGATGCTTGTTGTGATCCTTGCTCTTCTCATCCTGACTTTCCGGTCTGTACTGGTACCGCTGGTCACCGTGGTACTCAACCTGCTGAGCGTCGGGGCGACCTTCGGCATTCTCGTGCTTGTCTTCCAGCACGGGTTCGGCGCAGAACTGCTCGGCATGACGCATCTCGGGCACCTCATCAACTGGGTACCAGTGCTGCTCATCGCCCTGCTGTTCAGCCTCGCGACGGACTATCAGGTCTTCATTCTCTCGAACATCCGCGAGCACTACCGGTCTGGTGCCAGCGCCCGCGAGGCCGTCGCACGCGGCATGAGCCACACTGCCCCCATCATCACTGGCGCAGCCCTGCTGATGATCGTGGTGTTCGGCGCGTTCGCGTTCACCGGAGTCGTTCCTATCCAGCAGTTCGGGTTCGGTCTAGCCATAGGTGTACTCCTCGACGCCACCATTGTCAGAATGATCCTCGTCCCCGCGGCACTCACGATTCTCGGGCGAGCATCGTGGTGGCCAGGCTCCAAAGCCAAGACCAAAGATGCAGCGCTGAATGACGCCACAGGTCATGAGCTACGTCAGGAAGCATGAGATGCCGAACGAGACAACTAATCTTCCGCAACGCCAAATCGGAGACGCCACAGTCAGTAGCCTTGGTCTCGGGTGCATGCCCTTGACCATGAGCTATGGGCGTGGGCGCCCCCAGGAAGCCAGCTCTCTCATCGAGCGAGCTCTTGAGTTGGGGATCAACCACTTTGACACCGCCGACATGTACGGGTCGGGGGCAAACGAACGCGCCCTCGGCTCTGCATTGCGGCGGCGTCGCGATGAAGTGTTCCTGGCCTCGAAAGTCGGCATCCGCTCCCGCGCCGGCATTCCTCTCGGCGTGAACGGTCGCCCGGACTACATTCGCCGTGCGATCGATGAATCGTTGGGGCGCCTGCAAACCGACTACCTCGACCTCTACTACCTCCATCGTCCCGACCCCGCCGTTCCTGTGGAAGACAGCATCGGCACCCTCGCCGAACTCGTAATCTCAGGCAAGATCCGTCAAATCGGAGTTAGCGAGTTCACCGGAGACCAGCTGAAACGGGCTCACACGGTGCACCCAATTGGCGCCCTCCAAACCGAATGGTCACTGTTCTCTCGCGACATCGAAAACGATGCGCTTCCGGTCGCACGCGCGCTCGACATCTCGATCGTCGCCTATTCGCCGCTCGGGCGCGGGATGCTCACGGGGGCGCCACGAGCAACAACGCGACTACCCCTTCTCGACATTCGACGGTTGCTCCCCCGATGGAAACGAGCAAACCTCCACGCCAATCTCCTTCTCGTCGACAGGGTCCGAGACATCGGGAAACAGCTGCACGCGACCCCAGGACAGGTTGCTCTCGCCTGGCTCCTCGCCCAGGGGTCGAAGGTCGTACCCATTCCGGGAACCACGAACCCTGTGCATCTTGAAGAGAACATTGGCGCTCTGGACGTTCGCCTGCCCGAAAGCAGCATCCAAGAACTATCCACCCTCATAGCTCACGGAGATCGATATGGGGCAAGTTCCACAAGCCCCAGCGACATCGAATAGATTCCTACGATTCGGTTGGGTATCCAAGGACCATGATCGACCACACAGTTCGTGGCGACTGTCCTACACGTTGTGCGATAGGGAGCCTGAGCCATATGTCACAGTCACGACGGTAACTCTGGATACCGACTATCTAATCGATCAGGTGCGCTGGCTGCATGCAGGTGTGCTGCAAGATCGCCTTGATGCACAGGTCTTCGTGGAGACGACATACACGGAATCGACACAAGTCTTGCGCATCGGTGAGGACCGAGCCGGACTATTGAGCCCTGGCTCGATGACCTTGCCTCTCTGAGTGTCGATGGCGGCATTGCCAAGCATTTCTACCGAATGCAGGCGCTCTGGTTCAGCATCGCTCACGTGCTTGCCCCGTTCATCCATGCCACGCCCCTTCGCATCTCTCGCTCGCAACGCCCCCATATTCGTCCTCAAGGACCGCACCGACACCAGCCGCGACGTGGAAGTGTGCTTCGAGGACACCGGCATCGACTACGTGATCGTCGACGAGATGCACATGTACAACAACCTCGCCACCGAGTCCAACATCCGTGACGCCGCGATCGACGGCTCAGACCGGGCAACCGACCTGCACATGAAGCTCGAATACCTGCGCTCACAGGGCCGGGAGCGAGTCGTCACCGGGGCAACCGGGACCCCCATCTCCAACAGCGTCACGGAGGCGTTCGTCATGCAGCGCTACCTCCGCCCCGACCTGCTCGAAGCCGCCGGGATCGGCGCGTTCGATGCCTGGGCGGCGACGTTCGGGCAGACCATCACCCAGATGGAGATGGCCCCCACCGGGAACAACACTTTCCGCATGAAGACGAGATTCGCGAAGTTCACCAACGTCCCGGAAATGTTGACGATGTGGTTGATCTTCGCTGATGTGAAGACCGCCGAAGACCTCCAGCTCCCTCCCCCGACCTCGCCGCACGCGACGACGGCATGCGCGCACCAGCGACGGTCGCGGTGCAACCCACAGTCGAACTCGAACACTTCATCGAGCAGCTGGGCGAGCGGGCCGAGAAGGTTGCGGCGAAAGCGGTGCCACCGACCGAGGACAACATGCTGACCATCTCCACGGACAGCCGCTTGATCGTCCCGAACCGGCCCTCCGGGCCGACGAAGATCGACGTT
>JBKDZO010000009.1:0-36308 GCA_047971285.1 Beutenbergiaceae bacterium
CACGCGCCGGATCATCAGAGGCGGCACTGATTCCCACCGGGAAGCCCAGCGCCGCGCCGAAACCCCACAGCAACCCACCGAACAAGGCCACCGGGAGCCAAGGCGCGAAACCGAAGATCAACAGGCCCGTGATCGCCAGCCCGGTGCTCAGCCGCAGCACTGCCAGCCGGCCAAACCGGTCTATCAGCCCGGTACCGACGAACCGCATCAGCGTCATGGCGACGACGAAGATCGTGAAACCGATCGCGCCGACGTCGTTGCTGCTGGAGAATCCGTCGACCACCGCCAACGCGAGCCAGTCGTTGGCGGCACCTTCGGTCAGAGCTGCGGCGAACACCACCAGCCCGATCAGCAGCGTGCGCGGTTCGAGCCAGGTACGCAGGTAGCTCACGCGCTGCCCCCGGACCGCTTTGTCGGCGGCCGGCTCGGGGTCGGTGTCCGGTAGCCACCCGCGGACGGCGATGAGCGAACAGGCAAGCACCAACGGCAGCACAATCATGAAGTGGACCGGCAGCGCAATGCCTACCCGGCTCGCCAGCGCTCCGCCTGCGGCACCGGCGACTGTGCCGATGGAGAACCAGCCGTGAAACCAAGGCATGATCGAGCGGCCCAGCCGGCGTTCGACCACGGTGCCGCCGAAGTTCATTGCGATATCCCAGGCGCTCAAGCCTGCCATCCCCATGCACAATGCCGCTGCGACCAGGACCACCGAACCGACGCCGACCGCAGCGACCGCACCACCGAACCCCAGGACAGTGACGAAAGACGCGGCGATGACCGTGGCCCGGGCACCGATGGCGGCCACCAGGCGTCCGCTCAACGGCAGCCCGACCAGGGAACCCATGGAACCGAAAAGCAGCACCAGCCCCATGACGTTGGGCTGTAGGCCGAGTTGATCGCGAACGGCCGGCAGCCGGGACGCCCAGCTCGCGAACATGACCCCGTTCAGCAGGAAGGTCACGAACACGCAGTACATCGCGATACGCAACCGGCGCGGACTGGTGGTCATCGATTCCCTCGGAGAGAGCTGCGGCCCCGAACGCGGACGAAACGTTTCGGGCTGAAGCAGACAGCCTACGGGCTAGGCTAGTCCGGCCCGAGCTTAAGGAGGGGCATTGTGAGCCGCGGTGGCACCACACTCACCGACGTCGCCCGAGCCGCGGGAGTGTCACTGTCGACGGCGTCACTAGCCTTCTCCGGGGCGGGACCGATCGCTGACGCCACGCGCGCCAAGGTGCTAGCAGCAGCGGCTGAGCTGGAATACCACGGTCCCGATCCGGTGGCCGCATCGCTGCGCCGGGGCCGCTCGGGGGTCGTCGGCGTACTGATGGGCGGCGCCGTGCGCCGATCGTTCCGCGACCCGGTATCGATCCAGTTCCTCGACGGCGTGGTGACCACGCTCGCGGCGCAGGGCCACGGCACGCTCCTGCTGTCGGCAGCCGAGGGCCATGATGCGGTCGAGGACCTGGTCCGTCACGGTGCCATGGATGCGGCCGTGCTGATGGGCGGGGCGTTCATGTCCCGGCGCACCATGGAGGTACTGGCTGCCCGTCGGCTGCCTACCGTGCAGATCGGCGGCAGCGGCCGTCAGGGGACCACGGTGCGGGCCCGGGAAAAGGAGGCGATGTGTGTCCTCGGACAACACCTCCGAGAGCGCGGGCACAGCCGGGTCGCGGTGGCCACCATGCCGTGGCACTCGACCCGCCGGTCGGGGCCTGTGGACCTGACTACCGCAGCCCGGCCAACATCCCCGTTCACCGCGCGGCGACTCGATGGCCTGCGCGCTGCGGGATTGGAGCCGGTCGCCGCCTGGGAGTGCAGCGGTTCCCTGGTGGAAGAAGGCATAGCGGCCGGAAAGGCGATGCTCAAGTACGAACCCACTGCCCTGATCGGGTTCAGCGATCTGATCGCGGCCGGCCTGCTGCTGGCGGCCCAGGAGGCCGGATTGACCGTTCCGGACCAGGTCGCGGTGGCTGGCTTCGATGGAGTCAACCTGCCCTGGCTGGGTGAGACCGAACTGACCTCGATCATGTTGCCGATTGCGGACATGGGCCGGCATGCCGCCACCGCCGCCCTGGCCCTGGCCCGGGGCGAGGAAGCGCCGTCGGTGCTCATGGATGCCGAACTGCGGGTCGGCACCACCACCTGAAGCCGATTCGACCGGCGTCGCTAGGCCCGGATCTGCGCCTGCGCCTTGCCGAGCACGCTGGTCCCATCAACGGTGACGCTCAGGTCGACACGCACGGTGCGGGCTTCGGTATCCACTGCCCCGACAACGGCCCGGATGAGCACCTGCACCTCGCCTGGATCGGGGACCAGGACGGGCCGGGTGAACCGCACCCCGTAGGAGATCAGGCGGGTGGGGTCGGCGAGCCAATCGGTGAGCGCGGATCCCGCCAGACCCATGGTGAGCATCCCGTGCGCGATCACACCGGGCAAACCCACCTCGGTGGCGAACCGTTCATTCCAATGGATCGGATTGAAGTCCCCGGAGGCCCCCGCGTACCGAACCAGGGCCGCCCTGTCCAACGTGCGGGTGGTGGCGAACAGTTCGGTACCGATGCTGGTGTCGAGGTTCATCGCCCCTCCCCCCGCACTGCCAGGGTGGAGATGACCGACGCGAGATGAGCGCCGTCGTCGTCGGTGATCTCGGTACGAGTGGTGACCATGGCGATGCCGGCGCGTTCGGTGATGGAGTCCACGTGGACGGCCGTATGCGCCACGTCACCGGCCACCAAGGGCCGGGTGTAGCTGAAGCTCTGGTTCGCGTGAACCACCCGGGAGAAGTCGATGCCCGAGGCCGGGTCGGCCACGTACTCGGCCTCAGCTCGCTGGGCGATCACCACCGCGAACGTTGCCGGTGCCACCACGTCGGAGTACCCGGCGGCGGCCGCAGCTTCGACGTCACGGTGCAGTGGCGATGCGGCGGCTACCGCATCGGCGAACTCAGCGACCTTGGCGCGCGAGACCAGATACGGCGCGGTCCCGGTGAAGACCGACCCGAGGCGGGAAACGTCGACCACGCGCGAGTGGGTGTCAGCGGGTTTCGCGGTGGTTGCGGTGCGTCTTGCAACGCGGGCAGTGGTTCGCGATGTCCAACCGGTCGGGGGTGTTCCGTCGGGTCGTGTGGGTGATGTAGTTGCGGCTCTTGCACTCCTCGCAAGCGAGAGTGATCTTCGGGCGGATATCCGCGGACTTGCTGGCCACTGGCTTTCCTCACGTGTTCCGCGGCTCCGGGGGCCGCAGGTGTTAGGCGTACTTGGTTGTTCTGTAGCGGGGGCGGGGATCGAACCCGCGACCTCACGATTATGAGTCGTGCGCTCTGACCGTCTGAGCTACCCCGCCGCGTGCCCGCGCAACGTGCCGCGGGAGCAGAGCCCCGATAGGGAATCGAACCCTAGACCTTCTCCTTACCATGGAGACGCTCTACCGACTGAGCTATCGGGGCAACGGAGAACGAGGGTACAGCCTTCGGAGGTTGGGAGCGAATCGAGCATGCGTGAGGTCCACCACGTGGTCACCCGAACGCGCGCACGACAGGCCCCAGCCGCCCCGCGCAGGCCTCCCCAGCCCCGCGGATCTCCCCCAGCCACCCGCGGTTTAGTGATTGGGCGGCGGTTTAGTGAGTCGCCGCTCACTAAACGGCCGCCGAGTCACTAACTGGCGGTCGCGAGCGGATCCACCCGGCCATACCGGCCAGGTCCACATGGTGGCGGGTGAGGGATTCGAACCCCCGAAGCATTCCGCGGCTGATTTACAGTCAGCTCCCTTTGGCCACTCGGGTAACCCGCCTGGAGGTCACAAGGACCGGATGGAAGGATAGCAAGCCACAGCACCTACCGATGACGCACCCGTTGCGCACACTGCCAACATGAGCAGCGTCACACCAAGGAGAAGACATGGCCGATAGTTCGTTCGACGTCGTCAGCAAGGTTGACCGGCAGGAGGTCGACAATGCCCTGAACCAGGCGTCCAAGGAGGTCGCACAACGGTACGACTTCCGCAATGTGGGTGCCTCCATCGCCTGGTCGGGGGACGCCATCGTGATGACGGCGAACTCAGCGGAACGGGTGTTGGCCATCTACGACGTGTTCCAGTCCAAGCTGCACCGTCGCGGAGTCTCACTCAAGGCATTCGACGTCGGCGAGGGTGAGCCACAGCCTTCCGGCAAGGAGTACCGGCTGGCCGGGACATTGAAGGAAGGCCTGAGCAGCGACGTCGCCAAGCAGATCACCAAGCTGATCCGGGATGAAGCGCCCAAGGGTGTCAAGACGCAGATCCAAGGCGACGAGGTGCGCGTGAGTTCCAAGTCTCGCGACCACCTACAGGACGTGATCGCACTACTCAAGGGCGCCGACCAGATCGATGCCGCGTTGCAGTTCGTCAACTACCGCTGAGACTGGCTGGGCTAGCGCATAGCCATGATCTCCAGCCGTTCAATGCGTTCGCTCATGGGCGGGTGAGTCGCGAACAGCCGGGCCAGCCCTCCACCGGCGAACGGATTCGCGATCATCATGGGAGCCACGTTGAGCACGCTCCCCTGCGGCGACAGCGGAGCACTACGCACACCCTCGCTGATGGCTCGCAGCGCGTCGGCGAGCGCCAGCGGATCCCCGGCCAGCCGAGCGCCGTCCTCGTCCGCGTCATACTCGCGGGTACGTGAAATCGCCATCCGCAACAACATCGCCACGATCGGTGCGGCCAGCACCAGCAGCAGCGCTCCGATGGCAGCCAGCGGTCCGCCACCACGGCGCCCGCCGCGCCCAGCCAGCATCAGGAACTGCGCCGCGGAGGTCAGCATCCCCGACATGGCAGCCGCCACCGACGAGGTCAGGATGTCGCGGTTGTACACGTGCATCAGTTCATGCGCCAGAACCCCGCGCAGCTCTCGCTCGTCCAGCAGCACCAGGATCCCGGCGGTACAGCACACCACTGCCCGGCGAGGGCTGCGACCGGTGGCGAACGCGTTCGGGGTCGGTGTCGGAGCCAGGTAGAGCCGTGGCATCGGTCGGCCCGCACGCTGGGCCAGTTCCCGCACGATGCGGTACAGGCCGGGCTGTTCGGACTCGGTGACCGGCTTTGCGCGCATGGCCCGGACGGCGATACTGTCGCTGCGCCAGTAGCTGACCGCTGTCCCGACCACGGCGAGACCGGCGAACAGCCAGATGTAGTTGGGGGTACGGGTCCAGATCGCGATGAGGGCACCCAACCCAAGGAGCACTGCCCACAGCAGGCCGAACAAGGCTGCGGTCTTCAGCCCGTTGTGGTGGCGATCCATCGACACCTGCACCTTCCCTTGGTGGGCCCAGGAAGTAGGCCCAACAGGAGGCCCAGTCTAGAAAGGCTGCTCACCACGACCGCACCAGCGCGCGATTACGGTCTTCATTCCCTCACGGGCGCGGCATGGTGGGCGCCATTTGCTCCGATTGCGGCCGCCAAGCCGCGTTCGTCGTAGTGGTCAGACCGGGACGGACCGGGAGATCTCGGTCATTTCCTCGCGCGGAACGACCTTGATGCGCTCCCTGCCTGCACCCTCCCCCAACGCCCGTTCGTGAGCGTCGAGGATCTCCCAGCCACGCCAGGTGGTAAATGGCACATCGCGCTGGCTGAGTACCTCCAGGATCGCCTCAGGGTCCCGGACGGCGGCACGGTGCCGCGCGCCGTCGGCAAGGTCAGCGGTCAGGTTCTCGATCGTCTCCCGGGCATCGGACTTCGTGTGTCCGATCAGGCCCACCGGACCGCGCTTGATCCATCCGGTCGCATACAGACCCTGAATATGCCGCCCCTGGTCGTCCAAGACCCGCCCTGCATCGTTGGGTATCACGCCACCGGCTTCGTCGAACGGGATCTGATCGAGCGGAGAGCCGAAGTACCCGACGGCACGGTAGACGGCCTGCACCTCGAACTCCTCGAACCGCCCGGTGTTGCGCACGGTGCCGTCGCCGACCAGCTCGGTCCGCTCGGTGCGGATACCACTCACCGCGTCAGTGCCGAGGATCTGCGCCGGGCGGTGCAGGAAGTGCAGGTGGATACGGCGCGAGGCAGTGAGTTCACTGGGGTCACGCAGCGTCCAGTCGGTCAGTGTCTTGACCACTTGCTTGGTCTGGTTCGAGGCTCGGATGGCCTCTTCGGACCCGTCATCGAACTCGAAGTCTTCCGGGTAGACCACGATGTCGACGTCGGGGACATGACCCAATTCGCGCAACTCCAGCGGCGTGAATTTGACCTGTGCCGGACCGCGGCGTCCGAACACATGGACATCGGTCACGGGACTCTGACGCAAACCTGCTTCCACGTTCGCTGGAATCTCGGTCGGCACCAGGTCATCGGGATGCTTGGCGAGTATCCGGGCGACGTCGAGAGCCACATTGCCGTTTCCCAGGACCGCAATCTGCGTCGCCTGCAGCGGCCAGGTCCGTGCCACATCAGGATGCCCATCGAACCAGGAGACAAAGTCAGCCGCACCGTAGCTACCCGGAAGCTCGATTCCCGGAATGTCCAACTCGGCGTCCCGGATCGCACCGGTGGCGAAGACCACGGCGTCATAGTGCGTACGCAGATCCGTCAGGTCCAGGTCGGTTCCATAATCAACGTTGCCGATCAGCCGGATATCACCACGCTGCAGCACCTTGTACAGCGCCACGATGATCTGCTTGATCCGTGGGTGGTCCGGGGCTACGCCATAGCGAACCAAGCCATACGGGGCTGGCAGCCGTTCGAATAGATCGATCGACACATCAAGGTCGGTCTTGGAGAGGATGTCGGCTGCGTAGATGCCGGCTGGGCCGGCACCGACGACGGCAACGCGCAACTGATCGGACACGGGTGTCTCACGGTCTCCTGAAAGGGTTTGGTGGGCCGCTGCCCAGTCTAGGTGGGTTGACGGGGCACCACGGGAGGCTTGATCCAGGCGTACCGTTGGCGGAGATGGAGACTTCCGCAACCCAGCAGCGGCAAGGCCTGTGGGCAGCGCTGGGCGCTTTCGGGATCTGGGGCATGTTTCCGCTGTTCTTCACCGCCCTGCAGCCAGCTGGGGCACTGGAGATCAGTGCCCACCGAGTTCTGTGGAGCTTCGCCACCTGTGTGATCGTGCTCACTGCGACGGGAGCGCTATCAGGCACCTGGCGACTGATTCAGGATCGCCGGTTGCTGGCACGGCTAGCCATTGGCTCGTTCTTCCTGGCTGCGAACTGGCTGATCTTCGTGGTGGCCGTTGAACTGGATCTGGTGGTCGACGCCGCTCTGGGCTATTTCCTCAACCCGCTGGTCAGCGTCGCACTAGCGGTCCTGATCCTGCGCGAACGCCCACGGCCACTGCAGTGGTCAGCCTTGGCGATTGCGGGCATCGGCGCCCTGGTGATGGTGGTCGGGCTGGGACGGGTGCCCTGGATCGCCTTCAGCCTGGCATTCAGCTTCGGGCTCTACGGCCTGATCAAGAAGCAGGTCGCCGCCCGAGTCACGGCGATGCCCGGACTGGCGATCGAAACCACCGTGATGCTGGTGCCTGCGGTCGGCTACCTCACGTACCTGATCGTATCGAGCGGGTCGACCTTCGGCGCCGACGTCGGTCTCGGGGGCACAACCGGTCATGCATTGCTGCTGGTCAGCAGCGGTGCGGTGTCTTCGGTGCCGCTGCTGCTGTTCGCGGCCGCTGCGCGGCGGCTACCACTGGCCACCGTCGCCATGACCCAGTTCATCACCCCGGTGCTGCAGTTGCTCGTCGGTGTGGTGATCCTTGGCGAACCGATGTCGACGGCCAGGTGGCTGGGATTCGGCTTCGTATGGCTCGCGCTGTTGATCTTGACCGTCGACATCGTCCACCACGCTCGCGCCAGGCCAGCTGTCAACCGACCAACGGATCCGCATCCTGCCGACGCCGGAACCACCCCGCGTTCGGCCCCCGAATAGCGGCCAGCCCGCCCAGGAGTCGGATGCTGGAGTCGGCCCAGATCTGAGAGGCTTCCGGCAGCGCGGCCGGGCGAACGGCAAGGACGGCGCAGTCGTTCAGCTCGGTCGCATAGGCCGCGAGCGGTTGTGCCGCGATTTGCTGCCCGCTGATCGGCAATTCCAAGGCCTCGACGACGTCGGCGTGTACGCGATCCCAGTGGGCCTGCAACGGCGCGCGCATGAAGGTCGGCAATGCCAAGGCCCCGTCACGCAGGCTGGTCCGTGTATGCCGCAGCCGTGTTCGAACCACCTGCACAGGTCGGGCACCGTGAGGTTCGTTGGCCGTGGCCGCGCCATCGCCGATCGAGAGCCGCTGCAGCAGCACCGCGCGGACGTCGGCATCGTCGGCGTCGCTGATCCAGGCCGTATCCAGGTGCAGGTTCATTCCCGATGGCGGGGTCTGCGTCGATACCGACGTCGTCCTGTCCCGGGCATCCAGCGCAGCCAACTGCGGTCCAGCAGCGGGGAGCGAGACGGTCGCTGAAGCCACCGACGCCGCCCAGTCACCGCACCGAACATCTCCAGCCTGGCGAACCGCCTGGGCCACCGCGCCCCCCAGCGCCGCAGGGCCCAGAGCGGCCCGCCAGTCTGGCTCCAGATCGAGCCGAACCACTGCTCCCGCCCGATCTATGCCAACGTGAACCTGGGACTCATCGTCACTACCCATAGCCAGACTGGGTAGTCCGTTGCGCCCGGCTGCCATCAGATACGCCACCTGTTCCGCATCTGCCCGTAGTCGGGCTAGGGCAGACTGCGTCGTTTCTGATCTCACTTTCAACCTGGGCGCCTTCCCATGCTCAGCACTGGCGTCGCCACGCTATGGCGATCCCGGCGGCTAGTCGAGGGGGAGACCTACCCATATCGCCGTTTCGACAAGGTTGCACTCTGACCCACTTTGCGCTATGTGCAACCTTGGCTCCGGGTTTTGCCTGCCGTTGGCGTGGCCTAGGCTTCCGATGCCGCAACCGGTGGACACACCCCGATGGACACACCCCGGTGGCCATGCCCCGGTGGCCATGCCCCGGTGCCGAACGCGCCATAGCGGCCGTCAACCCGCCGCGAACGCGGGGTTCCGGGCGCCATTGTGCGATATGGCGACCGCTATGCCGCGTTCGGCGGTACGGGTGGGTGGGGGGGTGGGGGTGGGGGTGGGTGGTCAGCTGAGGCGGTCGACCAGCAGGTCCGCAAACGAGGTCAGCGCTCGCTTGGCGGTGCCTTCGGGGAGTGGGTCGAGCTCCGCCACCGCGTCGGCGGCCCACTGCTGAGCCAGTTCTCTGGCCTGTGCCAGCATCGGGTGGGTCCGGAGCCGGATCAGGGTCGAGGCGCGCACATCTTCGTCCGCGGAGTCCAGGTCGGTCAGGATCGAACGGCCGACATCATCGATATCACCGGCCTCGGCAGCGGCACGCAAGAGCAATACCGGCATCGTGGCCACCCCTGCCCGCAGGTCGGTGCCCGGCTCCTTGCCCAGCACGTCCGCATCCGAGGTGAGATCGATCACATCGTCGGCCAGCTGGAACGCCACGCCGACCTTCTCGCCATAGGCGATCGCGGCCGTCATGGCCTGGTTACCGGCACCCGAGAACAATGTCCCGTAGTGCGCGGAGGCGGCGATCAACGATCCGGTCTTGTCCGCGAGCACCTGGATGTAATGCTCAACGGCGTCCTGCCCGTCTGCGGGCCCCAGCGTCTCGTACAACTGCCCCAGAACCAGTCGCTCGAACGCCTCCGCCTGGATCCGTACCGCCTCGGGCCCCAGCGTCGACACCAGCTGTGAGGCTTTCGCGAACAACAGGTCACCGGTGAGGATCGCGACCGAGTTGCCCCACACCTGCTGCGCGCTCGGGGCACCTCGCCGCAGCGGCGCATCGTCCATCACGTCATCGTGATAGAGCGTGGCCAGGTGCGTCAGTTCCGTGGCCACCGCTGCGGTCCGCACTTCGTCGTTGATCCCGGTGCCGAAGTGCGAGGTCAACATCACCAGCACGGGCCGGAGCCGCTTACCGCCAGCCTGCATCAGATGCCGGGCGGGGGTCTGCACCAGCGGATTGGCGTGGACCGCCGCGCCGATCAGGCGCTGTTCGACCTGATCCAGCTCGTCGGACAGCTCCGCTTCCAGGTGTGCATCACCGAGTGGGAGGTCTGAAGTCACAGTAGGAAGGTAGCGGCCTGCTCGCTCAATGCAAGAATCGCGCCAGGCAATACACCGATCACAACCGTGCCGATGGCGCAGGCGACCACCGCGACTGCGGTCAAGCCCTCGGTCCGCACGACGGTTGCGGCCGATCCATCGTCAGCTGTCGCCGGTTCGGTGAAGAACATCAGCACGATGATCCGCACATAGAAGAACGCGGCCGCTGCAGAGGCCAGCACCGCCAGCACCACGAGGATCCAGTTGCCACCGTCGATCGCAGCCGCGAACACGGCGAACTTGCCGGTGAACCCCGCCGTCAGCGGGATGCCCGCGAACGAGAGCAGGAACAACGAGAAACACACCGCCAGCACCGGGCTGCGCCGACCCAGCCCAGCCCATTCGGACAGGTGGCCGGCCTCACCGGTAATCGTGCCGTCGGCAGCCCGGGTCCGCACCAGCGATACCAGCCCGAAGGCTCCCACGGTCGCCAGGCCATAGGCGAACAGGTAGACGAAGACGCTGCCGATACCGCGTTGCCCCAGGGACATCACACCGAGCAGGAGGAACCCCGCGTGCGCGACCGACGAGTATGCCAACGTGCGCTTCATATCGGTCTGCACGATAGCCAGCACCGTGCCGACGCCCATGGTGGCGATCGCGATCACCCACAGGAACGGGGCCAGGTCCCACTCCAATCCCGGGGTGACCACATAGACGAACCGCAGCATGGCCGCGAACGCCGCGACCTTGGTGCAGGCAGCCATGAATCCGGTCACCGGCGTGGGCGCGCCCTGATACACATCCGGCGTCCAGGAATGGAACGGCACCGCTCCGACCTTGAACAGCAACCCGATCAGAACCAGCGCACTGCCCGCCAGCAGCAACGAGTCCATGCCGCCGACCGAGAAGACCGCTACATACAGGTCATCGAAACTGACCGATCCGGCGTAGCCGTAGAGCAATGCCATGCCCATCAGGAAGAACGCCGATGAGAAGGCACCGAGCAGGAAGTACTTCAGCGAGGCCTCCTGCGAGAGCAGCCGACGGCGGCGGGCCAACCCAGCCAGCAGGTAGAGCGGCAGCGAGAGCACCTCGAGTGCGATGAACATCGTGAGCAGGTCCGCCGCCGCTCCGAACACCAGCATGCCGGTGACGGCGAACATGGTCAGCGGAAATACCTCGGTCTGGGTCAGCCCGGCCTTGCGTGCCTGCTCCTCATAGTCCGACCCCGGGATGGCCGATGCGCTGGGCGCGTAGACATCCTCACCATGCGAACGGTCGGCCATAACCAGCAGGGACAACAGCGCCAGCACCAGGACCAGCGCTTGAGCCATCAAGGCTGGCCCGTCCTCGCGCAAAGCCCCGGCGACCAGGGAACTGGATCCCTCGTCGGCCACGACGTTCCAGCGCCATGCCACGGCGATCAGCGCTGCGGCGACCGCGATGGCCGAGATGACCAGCTGGGTCAGGCGGCGTGAGGGACGGGGAACGAATGCCTCGACGAATACGCCCACGACGGCGGCCGCGAGCACGATCAGCACCGGGGTCAGCGCGGCCCACTCGATGAACGGGGGAATAAACATCAGGCAACCCCTCCGAGGTAGCTGGAGACCATGTCGGCGACCGGTGTCAGAGCATCGAGCACCGGAGCCGGGTAGAAGCCGAGCACCAGCATCGCGGCGATCAGGACACCCATCACCAATTTCTCCCGGCCGCCCAGGTCGGGCATGCCCTGACGCTCTGGGTTCGGCGATCCGGTGAAGATGCGCTGGTAGGCCAACAAGATGTACAACGCGGCGAGGACGACGCCGAAGACCGCCACGATCGCCATCCAGGGCGCGTGCTCGAACGTACCCAGCAGCACCAGGTACTCCGGAACGAAGCCGGACAGGCCGGGCAGGGCCAACGAAGCCAGGCCCGAGACCAGGAACGTGCCTGCGATGATCGGTGTGATCCGCTGCATGCCGCCGTAGCTGGCCATGTCCTGATTCTCACCACGCTGGGTCAAGAATCCACCGACCAGGAACATCGCGGCGGTGGAGACACCGTGGGCGACCATGTAGATCATCGCTCCGGTCATGGCAGTCGAGGTGCCGACGAAGATGCCGAGCACGATGAAACCGAAGTGCGATACCGAGGTGAAAGCGATCATCCGCATCAGGTCGTTCTGACCGATGGCCAGAGCACCGCCGTACAGGATCGAGATCAGCGCCAGCACGATGATCACCGGTGCGGCGGTCTTCGCGGCCCCCGGGAACAGCGGCAGGCATAGGGCGATCATGCCGAAGGTGCCGACCTTGTCCAGCACGCCGACCAGTAGCGTGGAGGTTCCCGGCGGGGCCTGCTGGGCAGCATCCGGCAGCCACGTATGCACCGGGAACATCGGCGCCTTGATCGCGAATGCGATGAAGAAGCCCAGGAACAGCAGCATCTCCACGTTCGGGTCGGTCCAACCGAAACTGGCGGTATCGAGCAGGAATGCCTGCGGTCCGCGGTCGGTGGCCACGAAGAAGTAGCCGATCACCGCAGCCAGCATCAGCAGACCGCCGGCCAGGGAGTAGAGCAGGAACTTCAGTGCGGCATAGCGCCGGTTGGCGCCACCGAAAACCCCGATCAGGAAATACACCGGGATGAGCATCGCCTCGAACACCACGTAGAACAGGAACACGTCCCGGGCGGCGAACACGGCGATCATGAGGGCTTCGAGCGCCAGGATTAACGCCACCCAGCCGGCCTGACGGTAGGCCAGCGCTTTCGCGGCAGCCGTTTCGTCATCCTCGCCGACGCCTACCGGCAGCGTCACCTCGCGCCACCCGGCGATGATCACCACCGGAACCAGCACGGTTGCCAGCCCGATCATCACCAGGCCGAGACCATTGACGCCGACCGCGTAGCTGGTTCCGAATGCCGGGATCCAGTCGGCCACCTGGCTGTACTGGATATCGGCTGCGGCGCCGTAGTCGAAGCCGGCGGCCAGCCAGGCCACACCACCGAGCACCAGCAGGCTGGTCAACAGCCCGATCTGGCGGGCGTAGGTACGGAGCGGTGGGACCAGCCACACCAGTACGGCCATGAGGAGTGGAATCAGAATCAGGACTGTCAGCGGGGACTGTCCGAGAATGTTAGGCATCAGTTCTCCCGCTCAGATCCGGACCAACAACACGATGGCAAGTAGCACGATGACCCCGATGGCCATCTGGGCGCCGTAACTGCGCACGAAGCCGTTCTGGGCCTTGCGCAACCACTCGCCCAGGCCCACGGTGCCTTCGCCGAGCCCGTTTACGGCGCCGTCCACCACCGCGGTGTCGGTGTAGGTCAAGGTGCGTACCAGGTGGGTTCCCGGGCGCGCGAATGCGGCCTCGTTGACGGCGTCCTGGTACAGGTCTCGCCGGGCCGCTCGTGTCAGCACCGACCCCTCTGGCGCAGTGACCGGGACGGCCGCTGCCCAGTATTGGCGGTAGGCGAGGGCCACGCCGATCACCACCACCAGCAGCGTCAAGCCGATGAGCACATTCACCGGCAGCACCGGCTCGTGGTGTTCCACGTGACCGGTCACCGGTTCAAGCCAGGTGGAGAACCTGTCGCCGAAGGCCAGGAACCAGCCCAGGCCAGCCGATCCCAACGCCAGGATGATCATCGGGATGGTCATGAGTGCCGGCGATTCGTGCGGGTGCTGTTCCGGTCCGGGCTGATCGTTGTGGCCGTCGTTGAAGCGGGCCTTGCCATGGAAGGTCATGAAGAACAGACGCGACATGTAGAACGCGGTGATCCCGGCGCCCAGCAGCGCAGTCAGACCGAATACCCAGGGCTGCCAGCCCTCACCGACGAATGCCGCCTCGATGATCTTGTCCTTGCTCCAGAAACCGGAGAACGGCGGCACACCCAAGATGGCGAGCCAGCCCAGGCCGAACGTGATCCAGGTGATCTTCATGTACTTGCTCAGGCCCCCGAAGCCACGCATGTTGACTTCGTCGTTCATGCCGTGCATGACCGATCCGGCGCCGAGGAACATTCCGGCCTTGAAGAAGCCGTGGGTGAACAGGTGGAAGATGGCGAACGCGTAGCCGATCGGTCCTAGCCCGGCGGCCAGCATCATGTACCCGATCTGGGACATGGTCGAGGCTGCCAGCGCCTTCTTGATGTCGTCCTTGGCGCAGCCGACGATCGCACCGAACAGCAGCGTGATCGCACCCACGATAGCGACCACCAATTGCGCTGTCGGTGCGGCCTCGAACACCGCGCCGGAGCGCACGATCAGATAGACACCGGCGGTGACCATGGTCGCGGCGTGGATCAGCGCGGAAACCGGCGTGGGACCTGCCATGGCGTCACCCAGCCAGGCCTGCAGCGGGAATTGCGCGGACTTGCCGCATGCCCCCAGCAGCAGCGTCAACCCGATGACGGTCAGCCAGCCTTCGCTGACCTGCGGAACGGCGGCGAATACGTCGCTGTATTGCACCGAACCGATGGTGGCGAACATGGCGGCCATCGCGATCAGCAGCCCCATATCGCCGACCCGGTTCATGACGAAGGCCTTCTTGGCAGCAACCGCGTAGTCGGTGCGCTGGTTCCAGAATCCGATCAGCAGGTAGGACGCCAACCCCACCCCTTCCCAGCCGACGAACAGCAGGGCGAAGGAGTCGGCCAGCACCAGGATCAGCATCGCGGCCACGAACAGGTTGAGGTACGCGAAGAATCGACGCCGGTCGTCGTCGTGCTCCATGTATGCCACGGCATAGATGTGGATGAGCGTGCCGACGAAGGTGATCAACATGGCGAAAGTCACCGACAGCGGGTCCACCAGGAAGCCGGCGTCCACACTCAGTTCCCCGGCCGGGATCCAGGTGAACAGCGGTACGGAGATCTCCCGCCCGTCGGCACTGCGGCCGAGCAGGTCGAGCAGAATGACGGTGGCCATACCGCAGGAGGCTGCGGCTGCCAGCACACCGAGCCAGTGGCCCCAGCCATCGGCACGGCGACCCAGGACCAGCAGCCCAGCCGCACTGACCAGGGGAATCGCGACGAGCAGGATCGCGGCAAGAGAGACGTCCATGCTTCCTCTCAGCTCTTCAGCAGGCTGGCGTCGTCCAGCGACGCAGACCCGCGGGTTCGGAAGATGGACACGATGATCGCCAGCCCGATCACTACCTCGGCTGCGGCGACCACCATCACGAAGAAGGCGACCACCTGCCCGGTGAGATCACCGTGCATGCGGGCAAAGGTCACCAGCGTGAGGTTCGCTGCGTTGAGCATCAGCTCCACGCCCATGAAGGCCACGATGGCGTTGCGGCGCACCAGCACCGCACTAGCCCCGATCGCGAACAGGATGCCGGATAGCACCAGATAGTTCAGGAGAGTCATTTCTCGATCTCCTTCGCAGTCGCCCGCGGTTCATCCGGATCATCGGATTGCGGTTCGGATGAGTCTTGGTCGAGCTGGTAGGGGCCACCGGCTTCGGCGAACTCGGCGGCGTCCGGGAGGTCCTGCTCCTGTTCGCGGATCCGCAGCACCGTGGTCACCGAGTCGTCCACCGGATCACCGGCAGCATCCACGGCGGGCATGTCGGCGGAATTGTGACGGGCATAGACACCCGGGCCGGGGCGATTGGTGATCAGCGACGAACCGGCGCCAGCGCCGTACGCCTTCATCTTGGCGGCGGCCAACTGCTTCTGACCGGTCTTGGCCCCCAAGCGCGCGCGGTGCGTGAGGGTCAAGGCGCCGACGGCAGCCGTGATCAGCAACGCCCCGGTGAGCTCGAACGGGAAGACGAAGTCGCTGAAGATGATTCGCGCTACCCCGACCGGGTTGGAATCGGCGTTGGCGGCAGCCAAGCCGACCGGGTCGGGCAGTGCGGCCCGGGCGACCACCCCGCCGAGCAGGAGCGCCAGGCCGAGGCCGGTGACGGCGGCCAGCCAGCGCTGGCCGTTGATGGTCTCCTTGAGCGATTCGGTGGAGTCGACGCCGATCAGCATGATCACGAAGACGAACAGCATCATCACCGCGCCGGTGTAGACGACCACCTGCGCTACGCCCAGGAACGTCGCCTCGTTGGCGATATACATGACCGCGAGTCCCACCATCACGCCCGCGATCGAAACCGCTATGTGCACGGTGCGGCGGGCGAACAGCAGCGACAACGCGCCCAACACCATCAATGGCGCCAGCACCCAGAACAACACCGCCTCACCGGTGGAGATGGTGACCTCGTTCACTGCTTGCCTCCTGTCGCGGCGGCAGCGGACTTGCGCTCAGCGGAGGCACGGGTCGCGGCCTTCTGCGCCGCTGGCAGCGAAGGATCCTCCGGGCGGTGTTCACGCACCCATTCCACCTCCGCCTCCGTGGGCGCGTTGACCTCACCGCGGTAGTAGTCGCCGTCGGTGGTGCCCTCGGCCATCGGGTGCGGCGCTGCCAGCATGCCCTCTCGCAGCGGGGCCAGCAGGTCCTCCTTGGTGAAGATCAGGTCTTCGCGGCTGCGGTCGGCGATCTCGAAATCGTTCGTCATCGTCAGCGCCCGAGTGGGGCACGCTTCAATGCACAGACCGCAGAAGATGAACCGCAGGTAGTTGATCTGGAACACCCGGCCATACCGCTCACCGGGCGAGTACTGCGCGTCCGGAGCGTTGCTGGCACCTTCGACGAAGATGGCGTCGGCGGGGCAGGCCCAGGCACACAGCTCGCAACCGATGCACTTCTCCAGCCCGTCCGGGTGCCGGTTCAGCTGATGCCGGCCGTGGAACCGCGGCTCGACCGGAGCCTTCTCCCGCGGATACTGCTCGGTGACCACTGGCTTGAACAGCGTCGCCATGGTCACGCCGAAACCGGCCACCGGTGCGGTCAGCTTGCCCACCGAGGAGGTCGGCCCAGGGATCAGGTCGGCTGCAGGAGTGCCGGTGATCTCGAGTGCCCCCTGAGGTTTCGGGCGCTCGACGGCTTTGCTCGGCGGCTGTTCCACCGCCTCGCCTGGCGTGGTGTCGTCGCTCACTTTTCCTCCGAGGTGGACTGTGCCTTGGCTTTGGCTTTCGCTCTGGCCTTGGATTTGGGCTTGGCGTCAGCTGGCGCGGTGACTCGCGCTTTCCGGGGTGAGGGCGGCAGCTTCTGTCCGGGCAGCGGAGGCACCGGATAGCCATCGGCGAAGGCATCGAACTGCTTGGCCTTGCGCTTTTTGCCGCGGCCCTTGCCCGCCGCTACGGCCGGCTTCTTGGGTTCTTCCTCACCCGGGAACAACAGCATCAGGACAGCAACCACGACCAGGCCACCCACGACACCCAGGAGCAGTTGTCGCCATTCGATGGTCAGGAACTCGCCCCCGAAGCTGAGCAGCGGGTTCTGCCCGGTGGACAGTCCCTTGAGCACGGCGTAGAAGACCACGGTGACCAGCCCGGCCGGGATCAGCACCTTCCAGCCGAAGTTCATGAACTGGTCGTACCGGAACCGCAGCAGCGTGCCGCGTACCCAGACGAAGAAGGCCATCAACAGCCAGAGCTTGGCGAGGAACCACACCACGCCCCACCAGCCCTCGTTGAAGTTGAGGGTGAAGTCACCGATCTGGACGTCGATGAGCCCGATCCCGAACGGTGCGCGCCAGCCACCCAGGAACAGGGTGGTCGCAACGGCGGAGACGTTCAGCATGTTGATGTATTCGGCGAGGAAGAACCAGGCGAACTTCATCGAGGAGTACTCGGTGTGGAATCCGCCGACCAGTTCCCCCTCGGCCTCGGGCAGGTCGAACGGCAACCGGTTGGTCTCCCCGACCATGGAGATGATGTAGATGACGAATGCTGGAAGCAGGGTGAACACCCACCAGGTGTTCTCCTGGGAGGCCACGATCTGTGACGTCGACATCGAACCGGACCACAGGAACACGCTGACCAGCGCCAGGCTCATCGCCAGTTCGTAGGAAATCACCTGCGCGGTGGAGCGGACCGCACCCAGCAACGGGTAGGTGGAGCCAGAAGCCCAGCCGCCCAGCACGATGCCGTAGACACCCAGGGCGGTGATGCCCAGGATGTACAGCACGGCCACTGGTAGGTCGGTCATCTGCAGCGGGGTCACCACCCCGAAGATGGAAACCTCGGGACCAAACGGAATCACCGCGAACACCATGAAGGCGCAGAACACCGAGATCACCGGGGCGATCAGGTAGATCACCTTGTCGGCAGCCTTGACGGTGATGTCCTCCTTGAGCAGCAGCTTCATCGCGTCGGCCAGGGACTGCAGCAACCCGAACGGGCCGTTCCAGTTCGGGCCGGAGCGCTGCTGGAACCGGGCAACCAGACGGCGCTCGAACCAGATCGCGAACAGCACCGACAGCAACAGGAACACCAGGATGACCGCGCCCTTGATCAGCGTGATCCAGATGGTGTCGTTACTGAAGTCGGCGGCAGGTGCGGCCTGCGCCAGTACCGGTGTGCCGAACGAGACAGCAGCACTCATGAGTTGACCTCCGCACTCGCGGCCCCCGGAACCGACAACTGGACCGACCCTCCCGCACCGACGCCAAGCATCCGGTACGCCGAGCAGCCCGGTGAATGCAGCGGCACCCACACCACCTGATCGGGCATGGTGGTGACCAGGGTCGGCAGCGTCACCGCACCCAGCGGGCCCGTTACGGTGAGGTTGTCGCCGTCGCCGACGTCCAAGCCTGCTGCGGTCGCGGCAGATACGCGCACGACCGCCCGGTTGGCGGTGCCGGCCAGGTGCGGTTCACCGTCCTGGCCCCGCGCGGCGTCCAACAACAATCGCCAACTGGCCAGGGTGTACTGCCCGGCCTCGGTGGCGCAGGTCTGCGCCTGCTGAGTGGGTGCTGCCTGGCGGGTTCCGTCCCAGGCGCCGAATTCGGACAGCTCCCGGTGCACATCCTCCAGCGAGGCGGTTCCGAGTTCCACATCGAGTTGCGCCGCCAGCATGTCCAGCACCTGGGCGTCGGAACGGGCGTGGGTGGCGAACACCTGACCGAACGGTCGAGGACGACCCTCCCAGTTCAGGAACGTGCCGCTCTTGTGCGTCGGCGACGCGACCGGGAGCACGACGTCCGCGTACCGGCTCAGCGCCGAGTTGCGCACTTCGAGCTGAACCACGAAGTCGGCGTCCCGGACCGCCTGTTCGGCGATGCCCGAACCGGGCAGATCCTCGATGTCGATGCCCCCCAGCAGTAAACCGGCGAGCTCGCCGGAACCTGCGTCGGCCAGAATCGCCGTCAGGTCCCGCCCTTCGGCCTCCGGCACGCTGTCCAATCCCCAGACGCCGGCCACATCGACGCGGGCCTCGGCGTCGGCTACCGGGCGCCCGCCCGGTAGCAGGCCGGGTAGCAGACCCACTTCGACGGCGCCACGGTCACCCGCACGCCGGGGCACCCAAACCAGGGCCGCGCCGGTTGCCTGGGCCAGCGACTGTGCCGCGGTCAATCCGCCACGACTCTGTGCCAGCCGTTCGCCGACCAGGATCACCGCACCGTCGGCACCGAGCGCGGCTGCCAACGCAGCGTGCTCGGAATCGTCGTCCTGCACCGCGGCAGCGATCCGCACCAGCGCATCCGCCTCCGCACCGGGAACGGTAGGAATCACCTCGGCTCGCATCTTGGTGCTGCCGCGACTGGCGAACGGGGCGATCGTGCTCACCGAGGTCTGCTTGGCCAGCACCGCCTTGCGCAGCCGCAGGAAGATGGTGGCGGCCTCCTCCTCCGGCTCCAATCCGGCCAGCAGCACGTGCGGCGCGCGTTCCAGATCGCCGTAGCTGACGGCCATCGGCACTCCGGCCACCGCATGGCCGAGGAACTCGGCTTCTTCGGCACTGTGCGCCCTGGCCCGGAAGTCGATGTCGTTGGTGCCCAGGACCACCCTGGCGAATTTCGACCAGGCGTAGGAGTCCTCCAACGTCAGCCGCCCGCCGGGCAGCACCCCGACTCCGCCGTCGTCAGCGGCCTGCGCCAACCCCTGGGCCGCGAGCGTGATCGCCTCGGACCAGCTGGTCGGTACCAGTTCACCGGTCTCCTCATCGCGTACCAGCGGAGTCTCGATGGCATCCGGCAATGACTGCCACGGAAAAGCAAAACGATCCTTGTCGCTGAGCCACTCTTCGTTCACAGCTGGGTCATCACCGGCGAGTCGACGCAGCACAACGCCGCGGCGGTGATCGATCCGGATGGCCGCACCGCAGGCGTCGTGCTCACCGATCGACGGGGTCGAGACCAGGTCGAACGGGCGGGACCGGAACCGGTAGGTGGCCGATGTCAGTGCCCCCACCGGGCAGATCTGAATGGTGTTTCCGGAGAAATAGGAAGCGAACGGACGGCCGGTGGCGTCCAGTTCCGCCGAGCCCACGGTGTAAGAGATACCCGAGAGCACCCCGGCTTGACCGCTGGGGCCAGCGAGTTGCTCGGCGCGAACCAGTTCCCGCTCGTCGTCGGTACCGAACGGCGAGAACCCCAGGATCCCCTCGTCGAAGGTGCCGATCTGTTCGGGCACCATGCCGTGTTCCTCACCACCGGGCAGCCCGCCGCCTCGACCCTGCAGGTCGATGAACGGGTCCCCGGCGATCTCCGCGGAGAACCGGGTGCAGCGCTGGCACAGGATGCACCGGTCCCGGTCCAGCAGGATCTCGGTGGAGATCTTGATCGGCTTGGCGTAGGTGCGCTTGACGTCGGTGAAGCGGCTGGTCGACCGGCCATTGCTGAGCGCCTGGTTCTGCAGCGGGCATTCACCGCCCTTGTCGCACACCGGGCAATCCAGCGGGTGGTTGATGAGCAGGAACTCCATCACACCCTCCTGCGCCTTGTCGGCGACTTCGGAGGTGCGCTGGGTGTTCACCACCATGCCATTGCTGACCTCCATGGTGCAGGAGGCTTGCGGTTTGGGCATCGGGCGGACGTTGCCCTCCCGGTCCGGCATGGCCACCATCACCAGGCACTGGCGGCAGGCGCCGGCGGGCTTGAGCAACGGGTGGTCGCAGAATCGCGGGATCTGGATGCCCAACTGCTCGGCGGCCCGGATGATCAACGTGCCCTTGGGCACGCTGACCTCGACGCCGTCGATGGTCAGGTCGACCTCCTCCACCGGGGCCGGGGATTGCGAGGAGGTGCTGCTGGTCGCGGTCATCGGTTCGCTCCGGCAAGGTCGGTGAACAGGGCGTTGGCCCCATAGGGGAAGAGCTCCCAGGCCGGCGTGTGCAGACCCTGTTCGAATTCGTCACGGAAGTGCTTGATACCGCTCTTGACCGGCGTCGCGGCGGCGTCGCCGAGGGCGCAGAAGGATCGACCCTCGATATTGCCCGCGATGTCCAGGAGCAGGTCCACGTCACCGTCGCGGCCCTGCCCGGCCTCTATCCGGTGCATCACCTGACGGAGCCAATACGTGCCCTCACGGCAGGGGGTGCACTTGCCGCAGGATTCGTGACTGTAGAAGTCGATCCAGCGGGTGACGCACCGAACCACCGAGACGGTCTCGTCGAAGATCTGCAGCGCCCGGGTTCCGAGCATGGAACCGGCTGCCGCGACCGAGTCGAAATCGAGCGGGGTGTCCAGGTGCTCGTCGGTGAAGATGGGCGTGGACGATCCCCCCGGGGTCCAGAACTTCAATTGGTGGCCGTCGCGGATGCCGCCGGCCAGATCCAGCAGTTCACGCAGCGTGATACCCAAAGGGGCTTCGTACTGGCCCGGCCGGGTGACGTGGCCGGACAGCGAGAAGAACCCGTGGCCCTTACTCTTCTCGGTGCCCATGGCGGCGAACCAGTCCTCGCCGCCGCGGACGATGCCTGGCACGGAGGCCACAGATTCAACGTTGTTGACCACCGTCGGACGAGCATAGAGACCCGCGACGGCGGGGAACGGCGGCTTCAACCGTGGTTGACCCCGGCGTCCTTCCAGGGAATCCAGGAGCGCGGTTTCCTCACCGCAGATGTACGCACCTGCGCCGGCGTGCACGGTGATCTCCAGGTCGTATCCCGAGCCCAGGATGTCGGTGCCGAGCAGGCCCTTCTCCTTGGCTTCGCGCACGGCCGCCAGGAGCCGGCGGTACACGTGCACGACCTCGCCACGCAGGTAGACGAAGGCATGGTTGGAGCCGATGGCGTAGCTGGTGATCGCCATTCCCTCGATCAGGGCATGCGGATTGGCCATCATCAGCGGAATGTCTTTGCAGGTGCCCGGCTCGGACTCGTCGGCGTTGACCACCAGGTACCGGGGTCCGCCGTCCGGAGGTGGCAGGAAGGACCACTTCAGGCCGGTGGGGAATCCCGCACCTCCACGACCGCGCAACCCGGAGTTCTTCACTAGGTTCACCAGGTCGCCCGGTTCCTGTTTGATGGCGCTGCGCCAGGCGTCGTACCCGGCGTGCTCGCTGTAGGTCTGCAGCGTCCAGGATCGCTCGGAGTCCCAGATATCCGAGAGCACCGGCGCTAGCTGGGCTGAGGTGTCGCTCACGACTGTTCCTCCTGGCTGGACTGGCCGGCACCGGCCGCGGGGGCGGTCCACCCCTTCTCACGGGCAAGCTCCAGGCCGACCATGCTGGCCGGCCCGGCGGCGACGCCCTCATCGGAACGGCCGTCCTCGAACCCGGCCAGGACCCGTTCCATCTCACGGAACGTAACCACTTTATCCGGGCCACGGGTGGGTTTGATGTCCTCGCCGGCCAGGATGGCATCGATCACTGCCAGTGCCGACTCCGGGGTCTGGTTGTCGAAGAACTCCCAGTTGATCATCATGACCGGGGCGTAGTCACAGGCCGCGTTGCACTCGATCGCTTCAAGCGTGATGGCGCCATCGTCGGTGGTTTCATCGTGGTGGATGCCGAGCCGGGCGCTGACCCGCTCAAAGATCGCGTCGCCACCCATCACCGCGCACAGGGTGTTGGTGCAGATCCCTACCGTGTAGTTGCCGTTGGGGTGCCGCTTGTACTGGCTGTAGAAGGTCGCGACGGCGGACACGTTGGCGCGGGAAATGTCCAGCACGTCGGCACAGAACGCGATGCCTGCCGGCGAGACGTAGCCATCCTCGGACTGCACCAGGTGCAGCAACGGCATCAGCGCCGAGCGCGTTTGCGGATACCGGGCCAGGATCTGGTCGGCGTCGGCCTGCAGCCGTTCACGGACGTCTGCGGCATATCCGGTGAATGACTGGCTCATCGGTCCACCCCTCCCAGGACCGGGTCGATGGAGGCGACCGCCACCACCACATCGGCGATCGTGGACCCTTCACACATGATGCCCAGCGCTTGCAGGTTGTTGAAGGATGGATCCCGGAAGTGCACCCGGTACGGGCGGGTGCCGCCGTCGGAGACCAGGTGAACCCCCATGATTCCCTTCGGGTGCTCGATCTGCTGGAAGACCTGGCCCGCCGGGACCCGGAAGCCCTCGGTGACCAGCTTGAAGTGGTGGATCAGGGCCTCCATGGAAGTACCCATGATCTGGCGGATGTGTTCCAGGCTGTTGCCTTGACCGTCGGAACCGACGGCGAGCTGGGCCGGCCAGGCGATCTTCTTGTCGGCCACCATCACCGGGTGGCGGCCATTGCGGTCCTGGGCCTCCAGCCGGTCCAGCACCTGGGCGACGATCTTGAGCGATTCGCGCGCCTCGGCGAACCGGACCAGCACCCTGGCGTAGGAGTCGGCGTCGGTGTGTGTGGGGACCTCGAAGTCGTAGGTCTCATAGCCGCAGTACGGAGCGGCTTTGCGCAGGTCGTACGGCATACCGCTGGCGCGCAGCAGCGGGCCGCAACATCCCAGCGCCATCGCCGCGGACAGTGGCAGGTAGCCGACGTCCTTCATGCGGCCGATGAAGATCGGGTTGGCCAGCGTCAGCTTCTCAAGTTCGTTGATGCCGTTCTCGATACGCGGTAGCGCTTCACGGATCCGCGCGGGTGAGCCGGGCGGCAGGTCCTGCGCGACTCCACCGGGACGGATGTAGGCATGGTTCATGCGCAGCCCGGTGATCGACTCGAAGATCCGCAGGATCTCCTCGCGCTCGCGGAACGCCACCGTCATCATGGTCGTCGCGCCCAGCTCATTGCCGCCGGTGCCGATGGCGACCAGGTGGGAGGCCACCCGGTTCAGTTCCATCATCAGCACCCGGATCAGCGTCGCCCGCTCCGGCACGTCGTCGGTGATGTCGAGCAGTTTCTCTACCGCTAGGCAGTAGGCGGCTTCCTGGAACAGCGGCGCCACATAGTCCATGCGGGTGCAGTACGTGACACCCTGGGTGAAGGTGCGGTACTCCATGTTCTTCTCGATGCCGGTATGCAGGAACCCGATCCCGGCCCGCGCCTCGGTGACGGTCTCACCCTCGATCTCCAGCACGATACGCAGCACGCCGTGCGTGGAAGGGTGCTGCGGCCCCATGTTGACCACGATCCGCTCGTCGCCCAGACGGGCGGCGTCAGCGACGATCTCGTCCCAGTCGCCGCCCAGGGCGGTGTACTCGCGGACCCCTTCGGTCCCGGCGGTACCCGCCGCCGAGGTCGCCTTGGGAGTGGCAGTTGCGCTCATGAGTAGTTCCTCCGGTTATCGGGGGAGGGAATGGTCGCGCCCTTGAACTCGACCGGGATGCCACCAAGGGGGTAGTCCTTGCGCTGCGGGTGGCCTACCCAGTCGTCCGGCATCTCGATCCGCGTCAGTGCGGGGTGAGCGTCGAAGACGATCCCGAAGAAGTCCCACACTTCCCGCTCGTGCCAGTTGTTGGCGGGGTAGATCTCCACCAGCGACGGAACGTGGGGGTCGGCGTCCGGAATAGCCACCTCAAGCCGGACGGTGCGGTTGTGAGTCACCGAGTTCAGCGGGTACAGGCAATGCAGTTCCCGGCCGACGTCGTTGGGGTAGTGCGCCCCGCTGACCCCCAGGCACAACTCGAACCGCAGGTCCTGATCGTCACGCAGTGCACGCGCCACCGCCAGCAGATGCTCGCGGGTGACCGACAGACTCAGCTCGTCGCGGAACACCACCACTTTCTCCACCGCGTCATCGAACTCGATGCCCTGTTCGGCCAGCACCTCGGCGAGGATGTCGACCACCTCGTCGAAGTAGCCGCCGTAGGGGCGCTCGGACGGCCCGGGCATCGCAACCGTGCGCTGCAGACCTCCGAAACCCGATGTATCGCCGGTGCCGTGGACCCCGAACAGCCCGGAACGGACATCGATCAGATCCAGTGGCGCGCGAGACGGGCGATCGACGGCGCTGGTGCCCTCGGAGTCGTTGTCTGCTGCCGGTTGGATATCGTCGCTCACGCCAGCAGACCCTTCATGTCCTCGGTCGGGGTGGCCCGGAGCGCGGCCTGCTCGACCTCGCGGGCGATCGCCTTGCGATGGTGCAGGATGGGCGCGCCCTTGATGACGTGCTTCTGCAGTTCCAGGATCGCGTGGATCAGCATTTCCGGCCGCGGCGGGCAGCCGGGCAGGTAGATGTCGACCGGCAGTACGTGGTCGACGCCCTGCACCACGGCGTAGTTGTTGAACATGCCACCCGAACTGGCGCACACACCCATGGAGATGACCCACTTCGGGTCCGCCATCTGGTCGTAGACCGTGCGCACCACCGGCGCCATCTTGTGGCTGACCCGGCCGGAGACGAGCATCAGGTCGGCTTGCCGGGGCGAGGCCCGGAACACCTCCATGCCGAATCGGGACAGGTCGAATCGGGGGGTGCCGGCAGCCATCATCTCAATAGCGCAACAGGCCAGGCCCATCGTCACCGGCCACAGCGAGGCGCTGTGGGCCCAGCCCACGAAATCCTCGATCCGGGCGAGGGCGAAACCGGCGGAGGTCTTCTCGTCAGTGTTCATCGCGTTGTTCATAGCCAGTCCTTAGTCCCAGTCCAGGCCGCCACGGCGCCACTCGTACACGAATGGCACCGTAATGAGGAAAATGAAGCCGAGCATGGCGATCAGGCCGAACATGGCGAGCTCGTTGAATGCCACCGCCCACGGGTAGAGGAACACCACCTCGATGTCGAAGATGATGAAGGTCATCGCGACCAGGTAGTACTTGATCGGGAACTTACCCATCCCGGTTGCGTGCGGGCTCGGCTGAATGCCGCACTCATAGGCGTCGACCTTGATCTTGTTATAGCGGCGCGGCCCGATGACGGCGGAGGCGACCAGGCCACCCACCCCCATCAACAGGGCCAGCCCGGCCATCACCAGGATCGGAACAAAGGGGTTGGTCATCTAGGTCTCCCTCACGCTGCCGGCGCGATCTTGGTCAGCGCGGTGATGATGCGGTCGGAAATGTCCCCGCCGCGGGTGTCGTAACTATCCGAGAGCAATTTCAGGACGAAGTTCATCAGGTGCTTGCGGGGCAATCCGTAGGTGGTGCACAACCGCATGACCTCGGGTCGCTCGATGATCTTGACGAACATCCGACCCAGCTGGAAGTAGCCGCCGATCTCCTCAGCCATTCGCACCGGGTAGGTCGCCAACGCCCGTTCCCGCTGTGCGCCGTCCGGACGGGCGAAGGCCTGGGAGACGACGTCGGCCGCGACCCTGCCCGCCTGCACCGCGTAGGCGATGCCCTCGCCGTTGAACGGTGAGACCATGCCGCCGCTGTCACCCACCAGCATCAGGCCCCGCCGGTAGATGGGCTTGCGGTTGAAGGCCATCGGCAGTGCCGCGCCGCGCACCGGGCCGATCTGGTTCTCCGGCGTGAACTGCCATTCGGCGGGTGCGTTGCGCATCCAGGCTGCGAGCAGCGACCGGTAGTCGAGTTGGGTGGCCTTGGCATTGGACGACACCGAGCCCAGCCCGACGTTGACGGTGCCGTCGCCGAGCGGGAAGATCCAGCCGTATCCGGGCAGAAGTGCCGACTTGCCCCGCTCGCCCTCCCACAGCTCCAGGTGGGATTCCATCCATTCATCGTCGTGGCGCGGGGTCTTGAAGTAGGTGCGTACCGCAACGCCCATCGGGCGATCGTCACGCTTGCTGATTCCCATCGCGGTGGCCAGCCGGGCCGAGACGCCATCGGCGGCGATGACGATGGGTGCTCGCAGAGTCTGCTCCCCGCCGTCGGCGTCCGCGAGCCGGCGTCCCCGAGCATCGACCTGGCGCACGGTGACGCCCACGATCCGGCCGGTGCGGTCATCCATCACCGGCCCGGTGACGTTCATGCCCTCCATCAGCTTGGCGCCGGTGGCGCGTGCGTGGTAGGCGAGGGTGGCGTCCAGGCTCATCCGGGCCTTGGCGAGACCGTAGTCCGGATACTTGTCGATCTCCGGCCAGGGCAGTTCCAGGGTGTGCCCACCGCCGACGACGCGCAATCCACGGTTGCGCATCCAGCCGTCCTCGGCGGGCATCGCCACACCCATGCGCACCAATTCGGAGACCGCGCGCGGGGTAAGCCCGTCGCCGCACACCTTGTCGCGCGGGAAGGTTGCCTTCTCCAGCAGCAGCACCGAACGTCCGGCAGCAGCGAGATAGTGCGCTGCTGCGGCTCCAGCGGGTCCGGCGCCAACGACGATGACGTCCGCGTCGTCGTCGTGTGACCGGGCCACGTCAGTACCTGCCATTTCCAACACGTCGGAGTTGCGAAAATCTGTTGAGAATTCACGGTTCGCACACGTTTCGTGCACGAGATGACCGCGCAATCCGACCTTAGCGGTGATCCGGAGATCCACATGCACCGGTTGGGCCATTCGCGCGAGCTAGATCACAATTTGTGACCACCATCGCAGTCGCGGATCCGACCTCAGGCCGGTGGCTTGAACCCCCGGTGCAGCGCGACCACACCGCCGAACAGGTTGCGGTAGGCGACATTGCGCCAGCCTGCGGCGGCAATCTGCTTGGCCAGAGTGAGCTGGTCGGGCCAGGATGCGATCGACTCGTTCAGGTACTCGTATGCCTCGGCGTTGGATGAGACCAAGCCCGCGATCCGCGGCAAGACCTCCGCGTTGTAGAACCGGTATCCGCTGCGCCACAGAGCGTTCGGCGGCGTCGAGAACTCACAGATCACCAATCGGCCACCCGGTTTGGTGACCCGCAGCATCTGCGCCAGCGCGGCATCGGTGTCGACGACGTTGCGCAGGCCGAAGGAGATCGTGACGGCGTCGAAACTGGCGTCCGGGAACGGCAGAGCCGTCGCGTCGGCGACCACGAAATCGATATCGGGACGACGTCGGCGTCCGACCTCGACCATGCCCGGCGAGAAGTCAGCGGCCACCACATCCACTCCGGCGTCGGCGAGCGGTTCACTGGAGGTTCCGGTACCGGCTGCCAGGTCCAGCACCCGCTCCCCCGGTAGCGCGTCGATGGCCGCGACCGTGGCCTTGCGCCACCGGCGGTCCAGCCCGAAGGTCAACACGTCGTTGGTCAGGTCGTAATTGGCGGCAACGTCGTCGAACATGCCAGAGACGGCTTCGGGTGCCTTGTCGAGGCTGGCGCGGGGCATGCGGCCCATTGTGGACCACTGCGCCGCGCACTGCGTACGGACCGGGGATCGACGCCCTCAGCGATCGCTATCCGGCTCAGCACCACGACCCAGCCAGCGCCAGGCACAGGCCACCGTGAGCACCGCCAACCCGGCCAGGAACAACCCCGGAGCCCAGGTCCAGACGCCGAACTCGCATCCTCCGATGTGGTTACCCAGCTCGTCCAGACCGTCCCAGCAGACCTGGATCCGCCTGCCGGACCACAACGTGAGGATCCCGACCAGCCATACCGCTGCCAGCACGAACGGCAAAACGCGCGGCAGGAACTGCCCGAGCACCATACCGACCGCTGCGACCACGGCCAGGACGAGGACCACCGGGCTGGGGCCCATCCCGCTGAAGAGCGATCCGGGGCGACCTCCCACCCACGGCACCAGAGCAGCCAGGATGAGCATCGCTAGGCCTGCTGCAGACCACGCCAAGCCGCCCCAGAGGTTGCCCGATCCGCCCCTTGCGGGAGGGCGCCCGGCACGGAGCCCTTTCCTCTTCGGTATCGCGGTCATACCCCGCCTATGTGACGACGGCCATGGTTGTTGCGTGGCCAATGTGCGCGAGAGGTTCCGGTTCCCTCCTAGGCTGTGGCCAATGTCCTTGCCCGTTGCCCAGACACTGGTGGCCCGCACAGTCGAGGTACCTGACCTCGGTGACCTGATCGCGGCGCTCCCGGAGGCCGACCTCACCCGGGCGCTGACCTGGGTGCGGCGCGGCGACGGCCTGGTCGGTTTCGGCGAACTGACCAGGATCGCGACCACCGGCGAGCGGCGCTTCACCGATGCCGACGCCGCCTGGCAAGAGCTGGTGGCAGGCGCCGTCGTGCGGGATCCGCTGGCACTACCGGGGACCGGGCCGGTGGCATTCGGCTCGTTCGCGTTCTCGCGCCATTCCGACGTGGGCGGGGTGCTGATCGTGCCCGAGGTGGTTGTCGGCCGTCGGGACGGGGTCTCCTGGGTCACCACCATCTCCATCGGATCCCCGCCCCCGGCGCATGACCTCGCTCCTGCGAGGCTTCCGGCGACCCCACGCCCGAGGGTGCGCTTCCACGATGGTGCCCAGTCGGCTGACGACTGGCAGGCCAGCGTGCGTGACGTCCTGACGCAGATCCGGTCCGGAGCAGTCGGCAAGGTGGTGATGGCCAGAGATCTGATCGCCGATCTGGACGCCGCCCCCGATGCCCGGCAGGTCTTGGGCAGGCTCGCGACCCAATACCCAACCTGCTGGACCTTCGCGGTCGACGGCATGGTCGGCGCCACTCCGGAGCTGTTGGTTCGGCGCGAACGTGGACTGCTGTCGTCACGCGTGCTGGCGGGAACGATCCAGCGCACCGGAGACGACGCCAGCGACCTGGCCCGGGCTGGTGCCCTGGCTCGCTCCTCCAAGGATCTGGAGGAGCACGAGTTCGCGGTCGATTCGCTCACCGAGTCGCTGCGCGCATTCGCGGCGTCGACCTCGGCCCCCGATACCCCGTACGTGCTGCACCTACCCAACGTGATGCATCTGGCGACGGATGTCACAGCGGTGATGGCGCCCGAACACTCTCAGATGAGTTCGCTGGCTGTGGCCGCGGCACTGCACCCGACCGCTGCGGTGTGCGGTACGCCGACCCTTCCGGCGGCAGCGGTCATCTCCGAATACGAGCGGATGGACCGTGGCCGCTATGCCGCACCGGTCGGTTGGATGGGTACCGACGGCGACGGCGAGTGGGGCATCGCCCTGCGCTCGGCCGCAGTGCAGGGACCGCGCACATTGCGTCTGTTCGCCGGCTGCGGCATCGTCTCGGCGTCCGATCCTGCCGATGAACTGGCAGAGGCGGAGGCCAAGTTCGCCCCAATGCGATCGGCGCTGCAATGACCAGCGGCGGGCGAGGCGAACCCGGCGCGGCCTAGCTCTCCTCCCGGGCCGCCAGCGTTGCGCTGATCTGCATGCTCTGGCCGTTGCGGATGAGCGTCAGCGTGATCTCATCACCGGCGGAGTACTGCCGCACGAACCCGGTCAGCGATTCTGCGCTCCCCACCGTGTCGTCGTCGATCCCCACGATGACATCACCCGGCCGCAGGCCTGCCCCGGACGCAGGCGTGTCCGGTGCTACCTCCATGATCTCCGCCCCTTGCCGGGTGACGCCGTCGGCGGTCGCCTGGCCGCCCCGCAGGGTCACGCCGAGGTAGGCATGCTCGGCCTGGCCGTCGGCGATGAGTTGCGACGAGATCTCTGCGGCCAGGTCAATCGGGATAGCGAACCCGAGACCGATGCTGCCCGATGCCTGATCCGCTGACAGGCTCGCAATGGCGGAGGTGATCCCGATGACCAAACCCTCCGAATCGAAGAGCGGACCGCCGGAGTTGCCCGGGTTGACGGCCGCGTCCATCTGGATCGCGTTGGTGACCGTGGTGGTGCTGCTGTCCTCGGAGGAGGCGCTGACCGGCCGGTCAAGGGCGGAGACGATGCCGGTGGTGACGGTGCTATCCAGGCCCAACGGGTTTCCGACCGCCATGACGGCCTCACCGACGACGAGGTCTTCGGAGGTACCGATGGTGGCTGCGGTCAGGTCGTCCGGCGGGTCGGTCACGCTGAGCACCGCGAGATCGGTGGTCGGGTCGGTACCGGTCACGGTGGCGTCATAGATCCGGCCATCCCACAACATCACCTGTACCGCGTCGGCACCCGCGACGACGTGGTCGTTGGTGAGGATGTAGCCCTGCGCGTCCAGGATCACGCCGGAGCCGGAAGATCCGCCGTCAGCGACCCGCACACTGATGGCGACCACCGTTGGCCGCACCGCGGCCGCGACCGTCTCCCAATCCGCGCCGGTAGCTGTGCTGGGGTCCGCGCTTTGCGTCGGGGTCGGGGCCACCACTGGGGGCGGTTGCTCATCGCGCAGCAGGACAGCGGTGCCGCCTGAGGCCAATGCGGCCGCAAGCACCGCCGAGGTCGCCACCGCCAGCCAGGTACGCGGTTTGCGCGGACGTGGTGGGGTCGGCACGGGGAACTGCGGGGGCGGTGCCTGCGCGGGGAACGGTGGCGGTGCCGGTGGCAGGGGCCCGGATGCGACCGCACCGGGTGGCACTCCGGGCCCGATCCAACCATTCGGCCCGACCGGCCGCTGGACCGGCATGGGCGATGCGGGACTGACGAAACCAGGAGCCGCCGCTGGACCAGGTACAGCCGGACCGGGAGCAGCCGGACCGGGAGCAGCCGGACCAGGAGCCGCAACCGGACCGGGCGCAATCGGACCGGAAGCGGCAACCGGAGCGATGCCGGATGGGCGCACCGGCGTGGTCGGCAGAGGCCCCGCCGCGAGCGGCGGCGGCGTGTCGGGGCGGGCGGGCTCAGCGGCGTAGCATGCAGGGTCCGGAGCACCGTCGCCGCCGTCTGCGGCACCGTCCTGCCCCGGCTGCGGCGCGGGCGAGGTCCGGCCCGGCGCATCCTGGGCAAACTCGGGCTCGGACCGGTCCGGCGTGGTCATCGTCATATTGTCCTCTCCGTCGTGCGATCGCCGACAACCCGATGCCATCACGTCCGTCTGGGCATCACCGGAACCAAACCTGAATGCCCGCTGGGAGTTTTGCCACCCGGCCCCATTGCCACCACGCTACGCCAGGCGAGCACATGAATCTGATAGGTATCAGGTGGGCGGTACCCCGACCCCGCCCAGCACGGAGTTGAAATGACGACGCCTACCCCATCGGCCGGCCCTCCGCTGCGTGACGACGGCGGGCACCACAACGATCTGCGCACCACCTACCGCTACTTACGTCTGGCGATCATTATGGTCACCTCGCTCCTGGCCACCTCGGTGGTGATCCAGATCGGCTCAGACGACTGGCAGGTACTGCCCTCGGTGAGCGCCTACTACTACACCCCAGCGCGGGCGACATTCGTGGCCAGCCTGTGCGCAATCGGCGTGTGCATGATCGTGCACAAGGGGCGAAGCGCCACCGAGGACACGCTGCTCAACTTCGCTGGGTATATGGCCTTCTTCGTGGCATTCGTCCCCACCGCCAACAAAGTCGACATCGCCGATGCCGAGGCAGAAGCAGTGATCCCGCCAGATCTGCAGGCGGCGATCATCAACAACAGCTGGGCGGTCCTGATAATCGGGATGGCCTCGTTGACGATCTGGTTCATCTTGGCGGTCCGGCAACCTGGATTCCGGTTCAGCCGCAGCGGCGGACGAGCCGCGATCGCCACCGTGGTTGCCTTCGTGGGCTGGCTGACCTACTTCTTGTTCTTTCAGGAGGCTTTCGTCAATACCGGGCACGTGGTCGCTGCCATTGCGCTGTTCGCAGGCATCGTCGGGGTGGTGGGAATCAACGGCGTAGCGTTGGCCCGTGCACGCGCGGAGGAGGGCGGGGACAAGCGGGCACAGGTACTCAACCGTTACACCATCGGTTTCATCGTGATGGTCCTGTCCACCGCGTTCGTGTTGGTGGTGTTGCGCCCTCGGGTGGCGGAATACACCTTCTGGCTGGAGGCGCTACTGATCGGTCAATTCCTAGCGTTCTGGCTCACTCAGACCATCGAACGGTGGCGGGTGCCCGAACCGCGCCAGGACTCCCTGATCCCCGGCTGACGCCCGCCACCGGTCCCCGTGAGCGGGATCGGGGAGGCGGTGTCAGCGGGAGGGGAGTTCGACCTCGACCACCGACCGCCCGCGGGGCGGTCCGGCCAGGACGTGCGCCAGCTCGGACGCCGACCGCACCGGGTGGTAGTCCGCGCCAAATCCCCGGGCCAGCGCTGCGACATCGAGATGCTGCTCGGTACCGAAATAGCGTTCGAACACCTGGGCGTGCTCCGCGCGACCGTGCTCAAGGGTGGCGAAGATGCCGCCACCGTGGTCGTTCAGGACGAAGACCTGCAGGTCCACCTCCGGCTCGTGGACACCGTGGGCCAGGCCACCCACGTCGTGGACGAACGTCAAGTCGCCCATCACCGCGCGTACCGGGGCAGCGGTGGCCAGCGCCAGACCGGTCGCGGTGGAGATGGTGCCGTCGATCCCAGCCAGCCCGCGGTTGGCCACCACCGGTGCCGCAGTGAAGTCCGCGCCTACCGGCGCCACGAGGTCGGCATGCCGCACGGTCAGCGACGATCCGAGCACCACCGGGTAGGGCTGATCGGCGGCCAGGAGCGCACGGGTGAGCGCCTGCCCAGTCATGGCGCCGTCGGATACCGGCGGCTCCCAGCTGCGCCATCGATCCAGCCACGTTGGATCGGACACTCCCCCGGACCAGGTCACCGCACCAGCGACCACGCTCGCCACCCCGGCCACATCGACCCACTCGCCGACCGGATCGACCACGATGGTCTCGACGTCGGTTCGTGCCAGCAATGCCGAGACCTGCCGGCTCAGGGTGGGTCGCCCGAACACGACCACCCGCTGCACCAGCGGTCCCAGGTCGGGCAACAGCTCCCGGTACCCGGCTATGGCCGCCGGGCTGGACCGCACTCCGGAACTGGGCTCGGCCAGCAGCGGCCAGCCCGCGGCTTGCGCCAGTTCGGCAGCGGCCGGACCGGCTCCATCCCCGGCCACCACCACGGTGAACTGCTCACCGCCCAATGGCACCGGCGGTGCACCACTAGCGAATGTTGCGACCAGCGGTGGTGCGGGCGCGGCACCTGGGCGCCATGGCGTAGCTGGCACCAGCGGGTCCCGGAATGCCACGTTGATCTGAGCCGGACCCGGCGCACCGCCACGTCTTCCGGTTGCGGCGGCCACCGCACGTACCACGGCCGAGTGCACGCCGAGCCCATGGGTGGCCGGAAGGTCGACGCCGGACCGCAGCGCCCGTCCGAACAGGTCACGTTGGTCGGTGGTCTGGTTCGCTCCCACCCCCCGCAGTTCGTGGGGCCGGTCCGCGCTGATGACCAGCAACGGCAACCGAGCGTGGTGAGCCTCCAGGACGGCAGGATGCACGTTCGCCACGGCGGTACCGGAGGTGGTGACCACGGCGGCCGGTCGCACGCGGGCGATGCCCAGGGCAACGAACCCGGCGACCCGTTCATCGACCCGAATGTGCACCCGCAGCCAGCCGGCTGCTTCCGCAGCGGCGAGGGCGTAGGCCAGTGGCGCGCTGCGCGATCCGGGAGCCAGCACCACGTCCCGTACCCCTTGGCCCACCAGTGCGGCAATCAGTTCCCGCGCGGTCAACGCAGCCGGATGCTCAGCCATCATGCGAGCTCGGTGACGGCGGTGATGCGCTCCCACCAGCGCCGCTGAGTCTCGGCATCGGCAGCCACTGCCGCGAGCGCGGCCTCGTCCGGGACCACGGTGCGCACATCGAGCGCACCGTCGCGCGGAAGTAGTGGCCGGTCGGTGACATCACCGGCCAACAGTTGCACAGTGCTCAGGCCACAAGCGAACGGCAACTGCGGCAATGCGGCGGCCAATGCCACTCCGGCCGCGATCCCGACCGAGCTCTCCAAAGCCGACGAGACCACCACTGGCAGACCGATTTCCTCGGCGATCGCCAGCGCGGCGCGCACGCCACCGAGCGGCTGCACCTTCAGCACGACCACATCAGCTGCTTGGGCGCGGGCCACGGCCAGCGGATCCTCGGCGCGGCGAATCGACTCATCGGCAGCGATCGGGACCCGGCTGCGCGCCCGGACGTCGGCCAGTTCCGCGACGCTGGCACATGGCTGCTCGGCGTACTCCAATCCGCCTGCGGCCTTGTCCAGGGCCCGCAACCGATCGACCGCGGTGTCGCTATCCCAGGCCCCGTTGGCGTCGATCCGGATCGCACCGTCGCGCCCCAGCACCTCCCGCACGGCGGCCAGCCGGTCCTGTTCCTCGGTGAGGCTCTGACCGGGCTCGGCGACCTTCACCTTGGCGGTACGGCAGCCGCCGCTGGCCAGGACCAGTTGTTGCGCCCGTGCGGGTCCGACAGCGGGGATCGTAACGTTGACCGGAATCCGCTCCCGCAACGGCGTCGGGAATCCTAGGTCGGCGGCTTCGCGCGCGGCAGCCAACCAGCGAGCCGCTTCGACATGCCCGTATTCCCAGAACGGTGAGAATTCCCCCCAGCCAGCAGGACCGCGCAACAGCACACCTTCACGGCGGTCCAGGCCACGGAATCGGGTGCGCATCGGCATCGACCACACGAGCGGGGACGACGGTCTGGACACGGCGCTCAGCCTAGGCCCGCCTTGACGTCACCCCCGAACAGCGACAACCCGTCAGCGATGGCCATCAGGCCACGGAAGCGATCGATCAACGCGTGGTCGCGCGACGCGTGGTAGTGCACCGAAACCACCGCTAGGTCGTTTTCGGTGCACCGGTACGATGGTCTGAGACCCAGCAGAGGGGAGCCCCACCTTGGCTACGAAGTTCGACATCGAGGAGCGTTGGCCAGAGCTGTTCGTGCAACTCGATGAGACCCAGCGTCGCGCCGTGGTGCAGTCGCTCGCCAGCGCTTGGCACGAGGGGTGGACCCCGAACCGCGAGGATGTGGAGAACCTGACCGACGAGGCCCGCGGCGCGATCGACGCCGAGGAGTACCGTCGGCGCGCCCACGCCGCCGCGCGGCGGCGGACGGTCGCCGTCGCGCGCTGATGGCGTTCGACACCTGGGAGTCGTACTTCTACCCGCCGCCCGACGAGGGCACGCTGCGCAACCTGTTCGACGAGCGCGACCCGGTGGTGCTGACCAGGTTGGAGTACGTCGAGACTGCACGTCGGCAGCGCGAGTTGCTGGCCGGTCAGGTTGCCATCCCCAAGACCTACGACGCTGACCATGTGCGGGCGATCCACCGGCACCTGTTCCAGGACGTCTATGCGTGGGCGGGGGAGTTCCGCAGCGTGAACATCTCCAAGGGCGCCGGCCGCGGTTTCGGGGA
>JBKDZO010000010.1:0-61603 GCA_047971285.1 Beutenbergiaceae bacterium
TAGGTAGGTCCGGGCGTGTGCGGCTACGGTCCGAGCGAGCTGATGGCAACGACGTTCACCCCGTCCTGACGACGGTAGGACGCACCCGTTGCGGTGATCACCGTGAGAACCGGCTGAGAGCTGTCGTCAACGTTGCGTGCGAACGTAAGCAGCGAGTGCGCAGCCGCATCGACGGTCTCTTTACTCGCACCCAGCTTGACTTGAAAGCCGCCCCACGATCCATCGCGCAACTGGATAATCGCGTCAACTTCGCGGCCCACGGAGTCTCGTGCATGAAATACGGAACCGCCGAGCGACTGCGAGAAGACACGCAGGTCATGCACGACCAGTGACTCGAACAGCTGACCGGCGTAGCCAAGATCGCGCTTGAGCGCAGCGGCATCCCCACCGACAAGCGCGAGCGCCAACGAGGGGTCGCAGAAGTGTCGTTTCGGCTCCCGTCGGAGGGTGGCGGACGAACGCAGGTGAGCCGACCATGCTGGCTGATCCTCAAGGACAAAGATCCGTGACAGCGCATCGAGATACTCACGTACAGCATCTCGCGATAGCGACGTTTCATCACGCGCTAGCGTCGCAATCTTGGCCTCGGTTGCCACGTTCCGCGCCAGTGCCGACATGAGCCGCCGCACCCGCACTGGGTCGCGGACTTTGCCAGCCGAATCCACGTCGACCGTCGCAACTATGTCGGCGTAGTCCTGGAGACTCTCGACCACAGCACGACTACTCAGCCCCACCAAGCCTGGCCAACCACCCCGTTCAATGCGACCGAGCACACTGTTGAGGTCTGCAGTTCCCGCCGCCACACGAGGGGCCTCTCCGCCCATCAATGACTCCAGGGACACCTGCCCACTAGAGTCTCCCGACTCCCACATCGTCATGGTGCGCATCCGCAATCGAGCAAAGCTGCCTGCACCGGAATGACGAATCGCGCTACTGCTCGGAGCAGTCGACCCTGTCAGAATGAACCGACCGCGCTCTGTCGAATCATCGACCTCACGCCGCACCGCGTTCCACAGCACGGGATAGATATGCCACTCATCAAGCAGCCGAGGCGCCTGCCCCTCGAGTACCAGCGATGGATCGACCTCGATCTGAACCGCTGCTGCGGGGTCCGTGTCAAGCCGGACGACACTCCTGGCAAGGCGGCTCGATGTAGCAGTCTTTCCGCACGCCCTAGGCCCTTCTATAAGTACCGCACCGGCACGTTCGAGCGCCGCCTTCAGTTCCGTATCCGCAACCCGCGAGATGTAGTCCAACCCATCCACATCCTTGCCTAGTCGTCAGACTATGCGACCGGTAGTCGTCATTTCATAGAGATTTCAGTCGTCACTAGATACGATCTTGAGTCGTCATTCTATATGCCCTTGAGTCGTCACTTCATCCTGCGTCGGGAGAGCGCAGGTGGGCGACAACGAAGACAGCGGCGATCGCGGCGACGGCGATGATCGGCACCAGCACCCGCAGCCCGAGCTCCGACCTAGGGACCTACCCACTGCGGCACTCATCCCCGACTCCGCCTCGCCGAATTCGAACATCCACGCCACTTTCGAACATCGCACTGTTCGGCATTGGCTGAGGTGTTCGAATTCGGCAGCAGGGAGCAGCGAACTCCAGGCCTACGAACCACCCGGCAGCTCCCAACGCACCAACGCCGCCCGGACCTGCTCGGCAGTCTCACGCCAATCCTCCCGGCCAGTCTGAAGAGCTTCCGCGACCGCACCCCGGCTCGACCATGCAGCCGGCACCCGCTCCTGCTCCACCCAAGCCGCGGATGCCCGTCCCAGGTCTGGATGCCGGGCGTCTCCAAGGCATGCCGGCGCTCGGTCGGAGTGATGAGAAACTCGGCGGAGCACTCTGTCCAGTTCGTCACCGAGCGACAGTATCTGCCGGCCTCAGTCTCAACGCCTGGTGGCTGCCTTCGGAAAGCGGATAGTCGCTGGGCAGTTACCCGCCGGGAAGCGATCTCCAGTAGCCGTCGACGGGGCGGCCGCTTCGGGTGTGCGGCTCGACCCAACGACCGCCGCCGGATACCTCTGCATCGTCGCCACTTGGCGGTGGCGATTCATCGGTACCCGGGTCTACCGAGATCGACGACGTCCGATCCGCGACCAATGACCCCAAAGCGGCTCGGCAGTTGTCCGCGACGGGAGCGAGCAGTCGACCACCGAGTTCACTAGCTGCCGGCCCAGCGGCAGTGATCGCGTCCCGGAGCGCATCGGGAAGGATCGTGGCAAGTTCCCTCACACGGCTCCGGACCGCGTCCGGATCCAGGGCAGCTCGCTCCGCGAACCGTCGCCAGTGGCGTCCCTCGATTCGCCCAAACTCGTTCTCGCCTCCGATCTTCATGGAGACACGACGCAACGACGAGCGGCGCTCAGCCTCGTAAGGAAAGCTCGACGCCACGTCGTAGAGCGGGGCGAGTTCGACCCGATCACCCACCAGCAGGACCGAGTAGTTCTTCGCGTGGGCGTCGGGCGCCCCCAGGAGGTAGTTCGCAGCCAGCGCATCGACGAATCTGTCGATGCTGTCAGGTGTGGCGTTGGACGCCCTGAGCAGACTGACGATCTGTGTGGCGGTCGGACCACCCTCGCTCTCGTACTTGTGCTGCGGGTAGACCGACAGTGATTGGCACAGATCCTCCTGATGGATCCGCAGGACCGTCCCATCCGACTGCTGGCGACGGTCGTAGCGCTCGACGACGATCGCCGGTTCTGCGTCGAACTCGACGTACTCGGAACGGACGGCTCGCAAACCCGCTCGTCGAAGGGCATCGAGACATAGATGCTCGTTGAGAGCTTGTGCCCGCAGGCCAGCGATACCCGGCTTGATGATGTGCGTCGTGGGCTCGGCACCGCTTGGACTGAACCATCGTTCGTCCACGCGTCGGAGCGCGAACTTCTCCTGCGCTCCCGCGAGGGACCAGTGCTCGCCCGTGGCGATCCAGTCACCGGGCTGCTCCCTGAGCCGGCGCAGTCGGGCACCGATCCCCTGCTCATCCAACGGTTCCAGCTCGCCGGTCGAGGACAGCGCCAACTCGAGGTCCTCGGTTCGTGCGAACTGCACGGCTCCTGCACAGTCCAGGCCCACGTGCTGCAGGAGTGCGAATGGATTGCGGCCACTGACGTCGAACCGACGCCCCAGAGCGGTGAGCGCGACCGGGCTGTCTGGAAGCAGGCCGAGCAGGAAGGGCTCGACCTGGCGCCTCCCATACGCCACACCGGCGACGGGCATCGACAGCGACAGCGCTGTCGCAGTCTCGCCCGCTCGGTATCGCAGACGTCGCTCGCCGCCCTCACGCGATTGCGTCAGATCGCCGAGGTGCCGCTTGTACAGCACCACGCGCAGGACCGGATCAGCCATCGCTCGCCCCTTGCTCCAACGCGGCCAGGACGGCTCGCTCGGTCTCCGACAGTTCCGGACGCTCGTCACTACGGTCACCGACCAGCAACTGCAGACCAAGAGCACGAAGCGTCGCCATGACCTTTCCCAGTTCGACCCGGTCGCTCTTGCCCGCCTCGAGCGCGACCAACCAGCGGATAGAGACACCGGCCGTCGACGCCAGCTCGGCCTGCGTCAACGTCCGTTCGCGCCGGGCCGCGCGCACGATCGCACCAAGCTCTGCGGCCGTGGTGAAGCTCGCGATCCGCACCGTCATAGGACTTACCGTACCTGCACATGAGCAGAAATGCACGTACGTGCCTATCTGCTGACGCGCACGTTCGTGCATGCACGCCACCGAATCCCGATGAGCCGGCAGCGGTGCGCCAGACGCCAGCATCATCAAGCCACCCGGGCAGGGCGCACCAGACTGGTGGCATCCGTAGCAATGGGTCTGCGTTGCTGTCAGAACTGCTGTCAACCATGCGATCGGCAGCCCTGCCCATTCCGGACACACGAACGGCGCCACCTGCGGTTTCCCGCGTGGTGACGCCGTTCGTGTTCGCTGTCTCAACGAGCGCGCCCGGAGGGACTCGAACCCCCAACCTTCTGATCCGTAGTCAGATGCTCTATCCATTAAGCTACGGGCGCTTGTCCACCGGTTGGTGAGGTGGACCGGCGTACAGCTTACCGGTCGCGTCGCAGCAGCGCGAACCGGTGCACAGTGCGCTTGGCCACTACCAGGCAGAGCGACCACTAGCCGTCGGCGAATCCCGCACTCATCAGGGCGGTAGCTCACTGCACCGACCGACACCTGCTGGCCGCCTGCGTCGGCGGTGACCGAGAATCAGCCGTTCGGCGACAGCGTGACCAGAACATCGGGGTCTTCGCACCCGCGAGCGAACCCGGCGATCCGGCGATCGATATCGCGCTGCAGGATGCGGGTGCCGATGCGTTCGGCCAGCGGAGCCAGCCACCGGGGTCGGCAGGTGAAGTTGTACTTCCACACCGCTCGGGTGCCGCCGCCGGGTTCTGCTTTGAACCGCCAGCCGCCCCCGAGGGTGGCGAAGAACCACGGCCCGCTGGTCATCTTCATGCCCACGTTCGACGGCGGAGCGTAGGAGACGTACTCGCTCACCATCGCTACCCCGGAGCGATGCTGGGTGTAAGTCTGAACGCCCTTGGCGGGGGCGGTGGCGCCTCCGAGGAAGTGCTGGCGGCGGATGAACGGATCCCATCGCAGCCGGGTTGCGCCGGTGGTCTGCGAGACGGCGAAAGCCACCTCCGGACTCACCGGAACCACAACCGAGGATTCCACGACCGGCATCGGCCCACCCTACGCCCGGCGACGTCGAGCCTGTAGGCCCCAGGAATCAACCCTGGCTCATTATGAGACTCCAGTGCTATAAATGCGACATGCCGCTGGGCACCGGGCAGGGCGGCGGAGAGGGAGGCAATGAAGCCACTGGAAGGCAAGATCGCGATCATCACCGGCGCACGGCGGGGCATTGGCCGAGCCGAGGCGTTGGCACTGGCTGGCGCCGGCGCCAGCATCGTCGCCTCGGATCTGGTCGCGGACGACGAACTATCGGGCCTGACCGACCAGGTCTCGGCACTCGGCGCCGAGAGCATGGTGCTGGAGTGCGACGTCACCAATGCCGAACATATCGATCGAGTCGTCGGGCAGACGCTGGAGCAATTCGGCAAGGTCGACATCCTGATCAACAACGCGCAGTCCGGGCTGACACCGGTGCCTTGGGAGGACATGACCGACGAGATCATGACGCAGTCGTTCACCTCTGGCCCGCTGGCCTCATACCGGTTCATGCAGGCCTGCTTCCCGCATATGAAGCAACAGGGCTGGGGGCGCATCATCAACACCGCCTCGGCAGCTTCGCGCGGCGGGGTGGAGAACTTCGGCCACTACGCCACGGCCAAGGGTGCGATCGCCTCGCTTACCTACGCTGCCGCCACGGACTGGAGCCGCTTCGGAATCACCGCCAACGTCATCTTCCCCGCGATCTTGACACCGGCGTTGAAATCCTATCTGGACAGCACTCCCGGCGCACAGGCGGCGATGGAGGCACAGGTACCGGTTCACTACATCGGCGATCCGCTCAACGATCTCGGACCGGTGGTGGTCTTCCTTGCCAGCGATGCCTCCCAGTACCTGACCGGGCACCCGTTCTTCATCGACGGAGGCGCCGCGCACGGCCCACGCTAGGCCCGTCATCCCCCGGGCCGCTCGATGGGTCCGGGGGCGGGCCCACCCAGTCGTGGTAGAACGCCGATATGACGCGCATATCGCCGCCGGAACGATCGCGCCCGCGAGCCGGGCGCCCGATCGATCATCAACTGCGCCGGAACGTGATCGACACCACCGGACGAATGCTGGCCGACCATGGATACGACGGGTTCACCATGGACGAGATCGCCAACCGGGCAGGGGTGGCGAAACAATCGCTCTACCGGATCTGGGGCTCGAAGACCGAGCTGGTAGCCGACGTCGTCCTGCAAGGGTCGTACTCGGTGAGGGTGGGCGCGGTTCCCGACACGGGAGAGTTGCGGCGGGACTTGACGCTCTGGCTGGCCAGCGTGGGCCGCTACCTGGACCGGCCCGGGGTGCGCTCGGTGGTGCGGGCGCTGTCCGCCGCCTCAGCGTCCACGCAAGACCCGGAACGGGTGAGCGCGTTCGACCGGACAGTGACCGAGCCTGTAGGGCGCCTGGTCGCCGAGCGACTCGAGCGCGCCAAGCAGGCCGGCGAGGTGGGCGCGGCCCTCCCGATCGCTGCCGCCGTCGATCTGCTGATCGGCTATCTCACCCTGGTGTCGGTCGGTCACGAACGCCTGCGACCCGACCGCGTCCACGACATCATCAGCATCCTCACCGGGCACACCGAGCAACCCGACTAGATGACCCGAGCTCGACCATCCAGGCCGGCCGGGGCGTGGCCCGGTCGAGCTAGCGTTGGCCCGTGCGGGTAGTGCTGGTGGCTGGCGGATCACGCGGAGACGTGCAGCCACTGGTGGCACTCGGCTGCGGTATCCGCGATGCAGGCCATGAGGTCACTGTGGCAGCAACCAAGAACTTCGCGGCTCTGGTCGAGGCATATGACCTTGGCTTCGCGCCGTTCAGCTACACCATCCAGCAGCAGATGACCTCCGAGTTGGGCACCCGATGGGTCACAGGTTCCAGCGGCCACCCGGCGCGGGAACTACGGGTGCTGCGGCGGGTGGGGCAAGCCTGGGCGCCGACGGTCGCCGATGACCTGTTGAACCTGTCCGGCAGTGCTGACCTGTTCATCTCCGGAATTCTCAGCATCAACGCGATGGCGGCAATCGCCACCCACGATGGCGTCCGGCACGCCGCCGCACTGCTGTCCCCGTTCCATCCCAGCGCCGATGGCCGCGTCACGCTGCTGGCACCGCTGCCCGGGCATGTCAGCCCGCTCAATGCGCTCGCCGGGCGGGTGGCGCTCCGGGTGGTGGCCCGATCGTTCGGCTTGGCCGGGGAGATGGTGCGTCGACGCCTGGGCTTGCCCGGGAATGGCTGGACGGACTTCACCAACGCCGTGCGCGGGACCCGTTGCGTTCTGGGGGCCAGCCGACTGCTGGTCCCGCCAGCCACTGACTGGCCCGCCGATATGACGGTGACCGGACCCTGGCCGCTGCCAGCTCGCGAGGACTGGTCACCCGATGCCGGCCTGCTCGACTTCTTGCGGGCGGGACCGACCCCGGTCTACATCGGGTTCGGCTCCATGAACCAGGCCAGCGCCGATCCCACCGGCCAGGTGGTTGCGCAGGCCATCAGCCGCAGCGGAGTCCGCGCGCTGGTTCCCGGCTCGACCGACTCCCCCGACGAAAGCGTCTTCGCCGTCGGGGACATTCCGCATGAGTGGCTCTTTCCGCGCGTGGCCGCCGTGGTGCATCACGGCGGAGCGGGCACCACCCATGCCGCGATATGCGCCGGCCGCGCTTCGGCCGCAGTGCCGCATATGGGTGACCAGCCGTACTGGGGACGCCGAGTGGCCGAGCTGGGTGTTGGAACTGCACCGATTCCGTTGCACCGGCTGACCACGGATGCTCTGACAGGCACGATCGGTTCGCTGCTGACGAATGCGGACATGCGCGGGGCAGCGGCGCGGGCCGCCCGGCTGCTCAGTTCCGAACGGGGCGTGAGCCGCGCCGTCCGGGCATTGGGCTTGGCCTAAAGAGGCAGCTGATCGCCACTGCCCAGGGGATCGCCACGCAACCGATGAGCCAGGCGTTGCAGGAGTATCCGGAACAAGCCGACCTGTATGCGCAGGCGCACGATCGCCTGGCGACACCTGGAGAGACTGTGCAGATGCTGGCGCGGGTTGGATGCGCTGCCGCGGTAGACGCAAGCCCGCGCTGGCCCTTGGAGACGCGCATTCGTGAGTCCTGACGATCGATCCGCCAACACGTTCCAGCTCCTGACCGAGGTTGCCATCGTCAACCAGCTCGCCAACTCCTTCTTGGAGTCGTCCCTACCCGATGGCCTGGTGGCTTCGCATTTCGCCGCACTCAGCCACTTGATCCGTTCCGAGGATGCGCAGACGGTGCGCGAGGTTTCCCGTGCACTGCAGGTGCCGAAGGCCTCGTTCTCCAACACTCTTGCGGTACTGCAGCGGCAAGGCCTCATCGAGGTCGGTCCTCACCCACGGGACGGCCGGTCCAAGACGATCCAGATCACCGGCGAGGGTCGGCGAGTGTTCGATGAGACAGTGGCCGGCCTGGCTCCGATCCTGATCCGAGTAGCGGATGAGGTCGACGCCGACGCGCTTGTCGGAGCCATCGCCACCCTGGCTCTGATCCGATCGGCTCTCGATTCGCAACGCGACACTGCCTAGGGCGTAGACCTACTTCCCAGCGCAAGCCCGCCGTGACGCCGCCTGAGAGCGGGTCGCCTCGGCCGAAAGACCCAGGCCACTGCCGCCGACTCAGTCCTGTCCAAACAGCTCAAGGCGCTGGTCGGCGCCGGGTACGTGACCTTCAAACCTACGGGGCGCGGCGACCGAGCCTAAAAGCCACGATGGCAAGATGGGGTCATGGAGACACTGGCGGCCTGGTCCACTTTCAATACCGCATTCTTCACAGCTGCACTTGCCGCTACGGCGCTTTGTGCTTTGAAAGCTGCCAAAGAAACTCTAGACGTATCACGGCGAGCAAGTATCGCAGCCGAGCAGGCAAATCAACAGGCTAAGCTCGATAGCATCGAACGGACTAGGCCATATGTCCTCGTCGAGATCATCCCAAGTCTAAGCCGTCTAAGCCGGTATGCCGCAGGACGGCAAAATTACAGTCAAATATTCGAGTTCAGATCCCTCAGATCCCAAATATAGCGACATCTACGATGTTCAGATTAGCGACTCCGGTCTCTGGCCAGTTTCCGAGGAAGGACCAGTCGTCAGCGGAATGCAAGGTGATGCTCAGAAGTTCTACAAACTCGGGCAGACACTCGTTCGTCGAGTCGGAGAGCTTGGACGGTAGGTCCAGAAGGACTATCGATCAGGTTTCTACCCAGCAATTCCACCGGAGTTGGTGCTTATCAGCTTCGCGCTGCCATCCGCAGCGCTGGGTCCATGCACGTCTGCGTCAGTGGACAGATCGACGAAGCCCCAGCAGGGATGCTCTTACACCAATACCTCAAGACTGCTGGGCCAGGGTGCACCCGCTACAACGGATGATTGGGATAGGGCAACTCACGAGATCAAGGTGGTCCCTGCACCCACTTCCTCTGCCTCGGCCGATCAGCTGTGGTCTGCAATACCTGCGTGGCCGCTTGGGGGCATGGACGATTCCGCACGAATCGTGACAGTCGAGGCTGACGCTACTCTCGCCGACCATGCTCGGCCGCATCTAGAAGGTGATGAGCGAGTCTCGTTGTAGTAGGAGACGCGACTGATTGCCTGCACTCGGCGCAGGCTAGCGCCGACCGATACGACTTGATCTTCGCTGACGCGTGGCCAGGGAAGTTCTCAGACCTTGACGCCGCCCTTGACTCCTGACAGACGGCGGCCTCTACGTCGTCGACGACTTGCTTCCCCCCGACGACGAATGGGCTGAACCCACGATCCGTGGGTTCAGCCCATTCCGATGTCCTGCGACATCACACCGCGGAGACGGTGGGATTTGAACCCACGGAGGGCTTGCACCCTCACATCCTTAGCAGGGATGCGCACTAGGCCGGACTATGCGACGTCTCCAGGTCGGCGTCCAGGGTACCTGAACCCGGAGCACAACCGACAACCGAGCCCATCCGCCCGCCAGCAGAGTCGGCACGCCACTACTCTCCGGGTATGTCAGTGGGCCGCGCGTGAGCCAGCAAGTCCGCGGGTCCGCGCGTCCAGCCTGGCTCCTCGCCGTCGCGCTGGTAGTCATGGGGCTGAACCTGCGTGCGGCAATCACCTCGGTGGCTGCCGTGCTTCCGCAAATGCGCGTGGAACTACAACTGGACGCTACGACAGCGGCGCTGCTGACCAGCCTGCCGGTGCTCGCCTTCGCGGCCATGTCCGCCCCGACGGCAACCGTGGCACGCCGGTTCGGCGTGGACCGTTCGATGATCGTCGCCGGGCTGGCACTTGGCTTGTTCACCCTGATCCGCCCGTTCACCCCCCTAGCTGGGCTGCTGCTGGCAACGATGTTCATCGGAATCGCGATCACGGTGGGCAACGTGCTGGTTCCGGTGGTCGTGCGGCGCGACTTCGCCGACCACCGGGGCCCGATGACCTCGCTCACCGTGGGGGCGATCACCGGTGGCGCAGCCCTAGTCGCCGCTCTCACCGCCCCGATCGCCACCGTGGTGGGCTGGCGCTGGTCATTGGCGGTGTGGGGCCTGACGGCGTTGGCGGCCACCGCTATCTACGCCCTCGCCGCACCGCACAAGCCGGTACAGCCCGAACCCCAGACGACCAGGAGCGGCTGGGTGTGGCGTAGACCTGCCGCGTGGGCGCTGGCCGGGTACTTCGCGCTGCAGGCTTCCTGCTTCTACGCTGCCACCGCCTGGCTGCCGACCATCCTGCCAGCGGTGGCCGGAGTCTCCGACGCGGTCGGTGCGACCGCCACTGCGGTCTTCCATTTTGCGGGCAGCACCGGAGCCCTGACGATCCCGGTGATACTCACCCGTAGCCGCTCCCGGCGCATGGTCACCGTGCTGGTGTCGGCAGGCTGGCTGGCGCTGAGCCTGGGACTGATCCTGGCGCCGTCCATGATGTGGCTCTGGCTGGCGATTGGAGGCTTCAGCCAAGGTGGGACGTTCGCACTGGTCATGGCGCTCATGACGATCCGCGCAGCCGATGCCACCGCGGTTCGCGATCTGTCCGCAATGGTGCAGTCCTTGGGGTACGCGGCCGCGGCGCTGGCACCAATCCTGATCGGCTGGCTATTGGACGGCGTCGGCCCTGGCGCGGCCCTGAACCTGACCCTCGGTATGTCCATCGGGATGGTGGGGATGGCCGTCATCATCGGCTCGCGCAAGCCCATCTGACCACCCGAGACCCATACCGAGCATTTCAACGGCCCAGATTCCCCGCACGCCGCCACGCCCACTCCACCGGGCCGGTGCGGAACCTGCGCAGCCACAGGTGAGCGCACAGGACCACCACCGATGTGATCGCGACATACCCGGCGAGCGTCGCGGGAACCCGCCACGCTCCCAGATCTGCGGCCAGCCCGAGACCCCAGCCGTAGAAGATCGCCCCGGCCACGAGGTTCTGCAGGAGGTAGCAGCTCAGCGCAGTGCGACCCACCTCTTGCAGCCGCCGACCCATCCAGCCGATTGCTTCCCGCCGCGTGCAGATCTCGGCGATCAGCGCCAGCAGGCCGATGCTCACCAGCGGCGCGATCAGATACCGCTCGACCAGCACCCCACCGACTCCCGCCATTGATCCCAGGGCCAGATCCACCGGAAAGGCGAGCACACCCACAACCAGCAAGCGCCGACGTAGCCGGCCGCCGTCGGGAGTGAAGATTCCAGCCCGGTACAGGCTTGCGCCAACGAGGAACAGCGCGACCGTCCCGAAAGCGATCAACACCGGCTCGGCCCGGAACAGCGCCAAATTGTCCAGCCGGAATGCGACCAGGTCGGCGAAGCTGCCGTCCGCGTATGGGTTCGGCCCCTGCCAGCTACCGCTATCGAGTTGGTCGGAGTAGGCAAATGCCAGTGCGGATACCGCCCCCACCAGCACCACGTGCGCGGCCGCGAAACCGGCGATCAGCCACCGCTGCGCGACCTCGCTCGCCAGCAGCATCCATGCCACCAGCCCCGCAGTGACGGCGTAGCCCATGAGCACGTCGAATTCCGCGATCAGCACGTAGTTCAGCACGCCGTCGAGGAAGAGCAGCACGGCCCGCCACAGGTAGCGGCCGGGCCACCGCTGGCCACGCCGAATGGCGCCGGCGTGCTGGATGGCCAACCCCATCCCGAACAGCATGCACAACAGCGCCAGGAACTTTCCTTGACTCAACGCCATCAGCACCGACTGGATGTGCGCGGCAACGGCCGAGGTTCCGGGCGTCACGGGATCGATCAGGTACCCAGCCATCCCGAACTGGTGGCTGAACAACCAGATATTGGTCCACAGGGTGCCCAGGATGGCGACGCCACGAGCGATATCGAGTCCGGCCACTCGGACACGGGCGCCCGGTCTCACCGCACCTTCCAATACAATCGTATTGCTCATAGGTCAGGACGGTACCATACGACCGTATGGCTCGCTAGAGTCGAGAATTCGACGTCAACGGAGGGCTCATGAGCGCCAGTCCCCGCATCCTGCAGGCTGCGATCGAGGTGGTGGCGGCACGAGGCCTGGAGGGAACCAGCGTGCGGTCCGTTGCAATGTCAGCGGGAGTGTCCATAGGCGCCGTTCAGCATCACTTCAAGACGAAGGAGGAACTGCTCGCCGCGGCGATGCAAGCAGTCGGCGATGACTTCGAGCGCCACCTCAGCGAACGCCTGGCTGCCGCAGCGAGCCCCATCAGCGCGCTGCGCGAGGTGCTGTATGCGCTGGCGTGTACCGATGACGATGCCAGTCCAGCGGCCGTGTGGATCGCGTTCGCCGCCCGGGCGGCCGTCGATCCACAGATCCGCCAGGTGCACTCATCACAGTGGGCCCAGGTCGAAGCTCTTGTGCGCCAGCTGGTGCTGGCCGTCCAGCCGGGCGATCGCGACGTCGATCTTGTGGCTGGAGGGCTGCTGGCCATGGTGGATGGCATCGCGGTGGCGCGGGTGGCCGAGAACGGCAGGATGAGTGCCGAACGCGCCCGAGCCTTGGTGGAGGCAGCATGCGCGCGCCTGTGAGAAGGGCGGCGGGGCTGATCATCACAGCGCTCGCCGTCGGCTCCTGCCAAGCACCCGAACCTGCTGCCATGAGGCTGGAGCAGCATCTGCCGGAGACAGTTGCGTACGCCCACGATGTCAGCATCAGTCCGTTTCCCTATGACTTGACAGCCGAGTCAGTGGACGAGGTTGGCAGCTTGGTCGGCCGGGCCGGGAACGTGTACACCGTCCAGCTGGATAACGGGATCCCGTGGCAGGACGCCGACAGCGGCTCCGAGTTCGATGCCGGCGTCAGCGAGGAGTGGCAGCGGCACAAGGACTACATTCAGCCCGGTCAACAGGTCTACCTGGCCATAGCCCCGTTGCAGGATGATCGAATGAGCTGGGCGACCGGATTCGACGGCGCCGACGCACCCCGCTGGGCCACGTGGCCTGACCTCGACTTGGAACGCCTGAGCGCGGCCTACCTGAACTACGTCGAACGGGCGGTGGAGTACTTCGGGCCCACCTACCTCAACATCGGTGTGGAAGCCGGGGACCTGGCACACAATGACCCCGAGTTATGGCTGACCCTCGCATCGGTGCTGGAGCAGACCTACCGGCAGATCAAGGCTGAGCAACCCGCCGTCCAGGTGGGAGTGTCCTGGAGCCTGCCGCTGCTGATGCAGGTACCGGTCTTGGAACGATCCGACACCTTGATCGCGGCACTGGACTACGTGGGCATCAGCTTCTACCCGTACCTGGATCAGTTCTATTCCAAGATCGGTGGCGTTTCGCTGGCCGAAGCACCCGATCAATGGCGAATGCCGTACCGGTGGTTGCGCGAGAACATCGACAAGCCGGTGGCGATCTGCGAGACCGGATACTCATCCGCCGCGATCCGGCTGGACGATTTCGACCTGGATATCGATGGCGACCCGGCGTTGCAAAGTCAGTACGTCGACGAACTGGCGGCGATCGCGGGCCGCGACGGCTACCTGTTCACCGTGTTTTTCCTAGCCGTCGACTACGACGCTTTGACCAGCAAGCTGGGCCTGCCTGCCATGGAGCTGTGGCAGAACACCGGCTTCTTCGATGCCCAGTTGCAGCCCAAGCCCGCGTGGCAGTCCTACATCCGCTCCTGGCTCGGCCAGACCTAGCAGGCACGCCTGTCCCCGTCGCCAACCACTCCCTCCCCGTTGACGGCCACTCCACGACCACTCACGCGCTGAGGTAGTACGCCGCTGCTGAGGTAGTACGCCCCACGTGACTACCTCAGCTGGAACGTACTACCTGACGGGTCAACAGGGCGCCTCCAAAGTCGACTCAAGCGCCACCAAGGTCAAACAGCGCGCGAGCCGCGGGTGGCGGCTGATACCCCGACGACGGCGGAGGGTAAGGGATTCGAACCCTTGGTGGTTTCCCACAACGGTTTTCAAGACCGTCACATTCGGCCGCTCTGTCAACCCTCCATACCTGGCAGACCAGGCCGCACTATTGTGGCCCACTTCCGACCGGCCGCGGACCACATAGGCTCGCGCCATGCTCGCCATGGCCATCGAGGACTCGACGCTGCACCCGGCTGACCATCCCACCCCGGAACCCGGCCCGGGGCAGGTGCTGATCGAGGTCGCCGCCGCCGGCATCAACCGCGCCGACCTGCTGCAGCTCCAAGGCCTGCACCCGCCACCACCGGGAGCACCCGACCACCCCGGCCTGGAGGTATCCGGCACCATCGCGGCAACCGGACCCGGCGTCACCGGCTGGCGGGTGGGAGACCCGGTATGCGCACTGCTGGACGGCGGCGGCTACGCTTCCCATGCCCTCGCCCAAGCCGACTACCTGCTTCCGATTCCGGACGGCGTATCGCTGGTCGATGCTGCCGGGCTACCGGAGGCTATGGCAACGGTCTGGTCCAATCTCATTGATGTCGCGGGGCTATCGGCCACCGACAACACCGGCCGCACCGTGCTGGTGCATGGCGGGTCCGGCGGTATCGGCACGACTGCGATCCAGGTGTTGCGGGCCACCGGCGCCGTGGTGTTCACCACCGCCGGTGGGCCGGGTCGGGTGGAACGTTGCCAAGCCCTGGGCGCCTACGGCATCGATCACCGCTCCGAGGACTTCGTCACCGTAGTCCGCGAGGCCACCGGTGAGCGCGGCGTCGACGTCGTCCTCGATGTTGTGGGCGCGGCCTATCTGCAACGCAACATCGACGCGCTCGCCCCGCACGGCCAGTTGGTGGTGATCGGTTTGCAGAAGGGCACCACCGGTGAACTGAACCTGGCCCCGGTGCTGGGCAAGTGGATCAGCATTCATGGGACCGGCCTGCGACGTCGGCCACCCGCGCAGAAGGCGGCCATCGTCTCCGATCTGCGCGAACGCGCTTGGCCCTACCTCGATCGTGGCCAGGTGCGCCCGATCATTGCCGACACCATGCCCCTGCGGCGGGCGGCCGATGCCCACCGACTACTGGCAGCGGGCAAGGTATTCGGGAAACTGCTGCTGATCCCGTAACCACCACCTCCACCTTCGAACCTCCGCGCCGCGGAACCTCCGTGCCGCCTTCGAACCTCCGTGCCGATTTCGAACCGTGCACAGTTCGGTTTCGGCTGGGATGTTCGAAAGCGCCGGAGGTGGGCGAATCTGCACGCGCGCACCGAGGAGTGCTAGCGGCTAATCGCGCAGCGGGTGAGCGAGCTCATCGGCGGGGAGTCGGGCCGCCACAATCGCGATCACCGCGAACAACAGCGGCAGTGCACCGGCCACCAAGAACGTGGTGCGTAGCCCGATCGCTGCTGCCACCGGGGCGGCCAGAGCCATGGAGATCGGCATCAGGCCCAGCGAGATGAAGAAGTCCAGTGACGCCACCCGGCCCAACAGTTCCGGCGGTACGCGCCGCTGCAGCAAGGTCCCCCAGATGACCGTCGGGGCGCTAAACAACAACCCCAGGAACACCCCGCCAACCACCAGCATCCACAACTGGTCAATCCAGGCCGCCGCCAGGAACGGCAGCGTCGCCGCCCCCCACATCAGGTTCATCGCCGTCAGGTACCGCCGGGGCATGCGGATCGAGCCCATGATGAACGAGCCGAGCGCGCCACCGATACCGAATGCCGCCAGCACACTGGCATGGCCACCGGCATCACCGCCGAGTTCATCCTTGATCAGGAACGGGATCAGCACCTCCAGCGGGCCCATGATCACCAGCGTCATACCGGAGGCGAACAGCAGCGTCGCCAGCAGCCACGGCGTGCGCACCATGTAGCCAAAGCCATCGGCGATATCGCGCCAGGCCGCCGCCACCGGATTCTTGCCACCGGCGGTGCTCAGATCACGGCGCACCGGCGTGAACGGCACGGTCAGCAGAGCCACGATCCCCAGCCCAGACGCACTGGCAGCGATGGCTATCGCGCCGCCGGGAGACATGGTTGCAATCGCGGCACCGGCCACCGCGGGTCCGATCGCCTGACTGATCGCCGGGCGCACCATGCCCTCGAACCCGTTCACCGCCATCAGGTCCTGCTCCGGCACCAAGGCCGGGAGCCAGGCCGAGTACGCCGGATAATAGAACGCCATCCCGACGCCAGCCACGAACGAGACCACCATCAGGTGCCACACCTGGGTGACGCCGGCCAGGGCCACCACCGCGATCACCAGCATCCCGAGGAACTCGATGGATGCCACCACCAGCAGGATCCACTTCTGCGGTATCCGGTCGGCCACCACTCCGGCAAGCAGTGCGGGCAGCAGCAGTCCGACGGCGGAGGCGGTGCTCACCAGTGCCACATCCGCCTCAGTGCCGCCCAGACCGATGACTTCCCACACCAGCGCCACGATCCACACGCCGCTGGCGAAGGAGCTGAGCGCCAGCGCCACCGCCAGCCGCCGGTATCCGGGCGCGCGGAACGGGCGCAGGAATCGCGGGATTTCACGGCCGACCTTCTGATCGCCGATGGTGTCGGCGAGGTTGGCCTGCAGGGGGTCACTCATAGCGTGAGCAGTATGCGACCTACCCAGGCGGAAACGCCACCCTATTTTTCACGGCCGGACCGCAGACCCATCCGACGGCGTGCGGGCCACCCGTCAGGACGGCGACATCTGGAACCACGCCCCATCGCTGAGGTGGTTCAGCCCGGAGACGAACGATGCCTGATCCGAGAGCAGCCAGGCGATGGATTCGGCGATCTCCGATGGCTCCCCCATCCGGCCGCTGGGCATGGCGGCGGCATACATGGCACGCACATCGTCCGGGAGTGACTTCACTGCGGGGGTGTCGATCAGCCCCGGCGAGACGTTGTTGACTCGGATACTGTCGGCCGCGTATTCCAGCGCCGCCTGGCGGGTCATCTGGATGATCCCGGCTTTGGCGATTCCGTACGCCGGCTGCCCCACGGTTGCGCGCATACCCGCCCCGGATGCCACATTGACGATCGCGCCGCCACCAGCACCGAGGAAGTGCTCGATCTCGGCCCGCATGCAGAACCACATGCCCTTGAGGTCGATGTTCATCGTCAGGTCCCACGTGGCCTCATCCATGTCATGCAGCTTCGACGGCTTCTGCCCGATCCCGGCCACGTTGGCGGCCAGATGCAGCCCACCCCACGCCGCGACAGCATCGGCAACCATCCGGCCCACCTGCGCGGCATCGGAAACATCGACATGCAGGTAGCGGGCGGACCCGCCCGCGGCTTCGATCTCGGCTACCACGCGCGCACCGGCATCGTCGGCGACGTCGGTGACCAGGACCTGGGCGCCCCTGCTAGCCAGCAGTTTCGCTGTTGCCTCGCCGATCCCGGATGCCCCGCCGGTGACCAGAGCGACCTTGCCGTGAAAGTCCATGAGAGATCCTTTCCTGAGGAAACTATCTCAGTACGCTACTCCGGTTACCGTGGAAATGTGCGAGAAACCCCAGCCGATGCAGGCGCACTCGGCTACCAGGTCGAACTGACGTTGCGGCTATCGGTGCTGGTCGAGCTGTGGAGTTCGGGACCGTTCCGGGAGCGATTGGTGCACTCGGTGGCCACCGACCTGGCCGCAACCGACGCGCGGGTGCTGTGGGAACTCGGATTCCGGGGCACCGCCCGCCCAGGAGCCCTCGCCGCGATCATCGGCGTCGGGGCTCCTGCCGTCAGCAAGGCGGTCAAGCGGCTAGCAGCGGCGAACCTGGTGATCGTCACCGCCGACCCCGATGACGGACGAGCCTGTGAACTCACGCTGTCACGCGAGGGCCGGTCCGTGGCTCGCCGGCTGTACGCCGTGGGCGACGACATGATCCGCGAGCTCACGGCCGACTGGGACGAGGAGGACATCCGCATCATGACGGCTTTGACCGCTCGGCTGGCACGCTCGGCACACGCCTACATGGATGGCCTGGAGCGTCGCAGGACCCGGGGCACCACGGACGCTTGAGCCCGGGAGATCACCAGGCAGCCAGATCCCCGATGACCAACCACTCAGCTATCCAACAGCCCACGGGCCAGGGCCGTCGCCATCGTCGGCGCGAGCGGAAGCCGGGGAATGAGCGTGGCTTGGACGGCGTGGTACACGTCCGGCTTGCCGTGCCACACCGTGCTGCTGGGTTCATTGGCTGGCGAGAGCTCGTGTATCCAGGACCCGAGCTCGGTATCGACCAGGTACTGCGAGGCGTACTCCCACCACAGTTGGTACCAGCCGTCGTAGCCCTCGCTGGGGCTGTACCGCCACAGCGCCGCGGCAGCAGCCACTGCCTCGGTCACCACCCAGTGCATCCGCTCGCGCACCAGCGGCTCACCGTCGAAGGTGACGGTGTAGATGAAACCATCCTCAGCGTCGACGGCCCAGCCCTGCTCTATTCCCGCCGCGAACAGTGCCCGCGCGCCGCTGACCAGGCCGTCGGGCACCTGCGCGCCGCGCGCCGTCAGTGCGGCAGCAACGTGCAGCGCCAGCCGTGCCCACTCGAACCAGTGCCCCACGGTGGCTCCGGCGGGCCGGAACGGATCGGCGGGCTGATGGTCGTTGTAGTCCAGCACCGGCTGCCAGCCGGTGTCGAAGTGCTCCGGGATACGCCATTCGTAGGCTGGGGCGAACTCGGTGACGACCCTGGTGGCAATGCGGGTGGCGCGCTGTAGCCAAACCTCGTCGTCGGTGACATCAGCCGCTGCCAGATACGCCTCGACGGTATGCATGTTCGCGTTGACGCCCCGGTAGTCCTCGGTGGTGGTGAAGGCGGCATCCCACACCTCCCGCACCATCCCGGCATCCTCATCCCAGAAATGCCGTTCGGATACGGCGAGCGCCTGGTCCAGCAGTTCCCTGGCCCCGGGCCGGCCAGCAGCCGTGGCACTGGAGGCCGCCAGGATCACGAACGCGTGGGCGTAGGCCATCTTGCGATCGTCAATGACGCCGTCCGGTCCCACCTGGGCATACCAGCCACCGTGCTCGTCATCGTGCAGCGGACCGGCCAGCGCCGCCACCCCGTGATCGACCATCGACGCCGAACCGGGCCGTCCCAGCAGTGTCCCCAGCGAAAACGAATGGATCATGCGGCAGGTGATCCACAGGTGTGCACCCTCACCCAGGACCAGCCCACCCTCGGCGTCCAGATAGCCGAACCCCTCATGAGTGACCGAACCGGCCGCGAAGGCCAGCAGTTCGTCGGTCTCGTTCTCCAGCCAGCGAGCGTGCGCGGCATTGCCTAGCCATCCCATGTCCGTCAATCTACGGCCTGACGCCACCGCTTGGCATTATGGTCCCCATGACTGAGGACACCAATGACGCTGCCCAACCCTCCGATACCAAGCCTGCCCCGCGCATCCTGGTCAGTTCTGAGGAGGGGGTGGGCATCCATGACCCGAACACCGATCCCACCGCCGCCGTCTCTGAACCGGCGAAGGTGATGCGGCTGGGCATGATGATCAAGCAACTCCTGGAGGAGGTCCGTTCGGCACCGTTGGACGAGGCGGCCCGGGAGCGCCTGGCACAGGTGCACGAGCGTTCGCTCACGGAGTTGGAGGGCGGACTGTCGCCAGAGCTGGTCGACGAGCTACACCGGATCACGCTGCCCTTCGCCGACGACGACACTCCACCCTCGGATGCCGAGTTGCGGATCGCGCAGGCCCAACTGGTGGGGTGGCTGGAAGGCCTGTTCCACGGGATCCAGACGGCGTTGGTCGCCCAGCAGATGGCAGCCCAGAACCAGCTGGTGCAGATGCGACGGGCACTGCCTCCCGGGACAAATCCGGGTCAGGGCGGCCAGCCACACCCGGGAGCGGCTCCAGGTGCCACGCAACTGTCCCCCGATGCTCAACACGGCACCGGCCAGTACCTGTAGCCGACTCGGCCACCCCTGACTGATCAGCCGCACGGTGGGCAGATTTGCTCGCGGTGATGAACAGCCCGCGCGGCGCTCTCGCCTAAAGTGACGGCATGGAGTTCGGGCCCCTCATCATCGCGTTCTTGACGCTGTTCGTCCTGGAGTTGATTCTCGGCGTCGACAACGTCGTATTCATCTCGATCCTGACCAACCGGCTACCGGAGAAGCAGCGGCCCAGCGCACGCACGCTCGGCCTCGCACTGGCGATGCTGCTACGTATCGTGCTGCTGTTCTTCGCCACCTGGATCGTCAACCTGACCGACCCGATCGTCTCCATCGGCTCAGCGGAGGCGCTGCAGTTCTCCGGGCGCGATCTGATCCTGCTCGCCGGAGGACTGTTCCTGATCTACAAGGCCACCATGGAGATCCACCACAAGCTGGAAGGTGAGGAGGAACAGGCGGACTCGGGCAAGGGGTCGACGACCTTCGGCCGGGTGATCCTGCAGATCATCCTGATCGATGCGGTGTTCTCACTGGATTCGGTGATCACGGCGGTCGGCATGACCGACAACCTGTACGTGATGATCGCCGCCGTGGTGGTCTCCATCGGGCTGATGATGGTTGTCGCCGGTCAGATCAGCGACTTCGTCAACCGGCACCCCACCGTCAAGATGCTCGCGCTGAGCTTCCTGTTGCTGATCGGCGCCACGCTGGTGGGCGAGGGTTTCGGCCTGCACATCGAGAAGAGCATGATCTACGGGCCGATCGGATTCGCCATCGGGGTCGAGGTGCTCAACCTGATGTATCGCAGCCGTCAGGCCAAGCGGAAGCAGGCCAGCCCGCAGCCGGTGCAGTTGAACCCGGACAAGCGGGTGGGTGTGACAGCCTCCGACCAGCCGGTACCGCAGGCAGCCAACGGCGACTGACCGCCGGCTACTCGATCCGGGGGTGGTGCGGCAGGCGCCGCTGGTCCTCAGCGTCAGCCCGCAGGCTGCGCTGCTCCGGATGACAATGCGTTCAGTACCGGTACCAGCCCGTCGAGCGTGACCGGGCCGGTATAGGCGTCCGCCGCGGCCTTGGTGTCGGCGTCGGCGTCGTCCATCGCGACGGCGACGTCGGCCCAGCCGAACATCTCGATGTCGTTGCGGCCATCGCCAACGGCCACGGTGTGCTGAACCTCCAGGCGTTGGCGCACCTCCTCCAGCGCCGAGGCCTTGGAGACACCGTCCGGGCTCAGGTCCAGCCACGCAGTCCAGCCGACCGCGTAATTGACACCATGCAGGCCACTGGAGGCGACCAGTTCGTGGAACGCGTCGGCCCCGAGCTCCGGTGCCCGCAGCACCACCCTGGTGGCCGGAGCGGCAGCAAGCTCCTCGAAGCTGGCGACCTGCTGATCACCACCCAGTTCACCGTCCGGGAACGGCCTGGTGACCTTGAACCCTCGGCCCAGATCCTCGACGGCGTAGATCACCTCCGGCGCATGCTCACGCAGCGCCCGCATCGCTGGGCCAGGGTCGAAGGTGACGACATCGACCATCTGGTAGCCACGCTCGTCGAAGCTGATGGTGACCGCACCGTTGGAACACACCGCGTACCCCTGACGCAGCCCCAGCCGGGCGATGATCGGCGTCACCGCCACCACCGAGCGCCCAGTCGCCAGTACCAGGTGGGTGCCGGCCTCGACCACCCGGGCGATGGCCCGCTGTACCCGGGCGGAGATGGTTCCATCCATCCCCAGGATGGTGCCGTCGATATCCAGCGCGACCAACGTCTGCGGACCCAGCGGGACCCCGGCCAGCAGGTCGGAGGTGAAACCCGGGGTGAGCGGCGTCGTCGTCATTGAATCGGCTCCAAGATCTCCTTGCCCAGGTAGGGCTGCAGCCCCGTCGGCACCCGAATGCTGCCATCGGCTTGCTGGTGGTTCTCCAAGATAGCGACGATCCAGCGGGTCGTGGCCAATGTTCCGTTCAGTGTTGCCACCGGGACGGTGCCCGAGTCCGTCCGTTCCCGGACGGCAAGCCGCCGGGCCTGGAAGGTGGTGCAGTTGGAGGTGGACGTCAATTCCAGCCACCGCTGCTGACTGGGCAGCCACGCCTCGCAATCGAACTTGCGGGCGGCCGAAGAACCCAGGTCCCCGGCCGCGACGTCGATCACCCGGTAGGGCAGGTCCGCCAGCGCCAGCATCTGCTGCTCCCATTCCAGCAGCCGGGCGTGCTCGGCTGCCGCGTCCTCGGCGCTGACGTAGCTGAACATCTCCACCTTGTGGAACTGATGCACCCGGATGATGCCGCGCACGTCCTTGCCATGCGATCCGGCCTCGCGCCGGTAGCAGGCCGACCAGCCGGCATAGCGGCGCGGGCCGGAGCTGAGGTCGAGGATCTCGTCGCCGTGGTAGCCGGCCAGCGCGACCTCCGAGGTACCCACCAGATACAGGTCATCGGCGGGCAGGTGATAGATCTCGTCGGCGTGAGCACCGAGAAAGCCCGTCCCGGCCATGGTCTGCGGGCGAACCAGGGTCGGCGTGACCATCGGGGTGAAACCGGCCGCCACCGCCTGCGCCATCGCGGCTTGCAGCAGCGCCAGCTCCAGCAGTGCGCCAACCCCGGTGAGGAAGTAGAACCGGGAGCCGCTCACCTTGGCGCCCCGCTCCATATCGATCGCGCCTAGGCGTTCGGCCAGGTCAAGATGGTCCCGGACGGCGATGCCCTCGGCGTCGAAATCGCGGGGCTGGCCGACATGGGAAACCACAACGAAATCGCCTTCACCTCCCGGGGGCACGCCGTCGACGATCAGGTTCGGCATGGTCCACAGCAACCGGTCGAGTTCGGCGGCGGCCTCATCCGCCTGAGCCTGCGCAGCCTTGACCTGCCCGGCCAGAGACTTGGCCTGCGCCATCACTGCTTCTCGCTGGTCGGCCGGGGCCTTGCCGATGGACCGGGAGATCTCTTTCTGCTCTGCCCGTAACCGTTCGAATGCGGCCAGTTGCTCTCGCCGCAGGGAGTCGGCAGCCAGCAGCTGGTCCACCACCAGCGGGTCGGCGCCCCGGGCGTGCTGACTGGCGCGGCCGGCATCTGGGTTCTCGCGCAATGCCTTCAGGTCGATCACCCCCAGAGCGTAACGACCTTCCACGCACCCGCATGCCGGGAAATCCCGCGAAAGGGGTTACCGTCAGCGCATGTGGGAGCAGGTAGTCGCGGTGGTAGCTCTGCTACTGGCAACGGCGGCGATGATCATCGTGGTGGTGCTGCTGCGGCGCTACCAGCCAGGTTCGTCTTCCGGTCAGGCTGATCGGGAACCGGGCACGCGCGAGCCGGCCCGGCAAGTACCGGCGTTCGTGGTGAACCCGGGCAAGGTGAGTCGCCCGCAGGCGCTGCACGAATTGGCGGACCAGCTGTGCGCGGAGATGTCACTGCCTGAGCCATTGTGGTTCGAGACCACTCGTTCTGATCCGGGCGCCGGGCAGACCCGGGAAGCTCTCGCCGCCGGGGCAAGCGTGGTGATCGCGGCCGGGGGCGACGGCACCGTGAGGGCGGTGGCTGGCGCCCTGGCCGATTCCGGGGTTCCGATGGGATTGCTACCGATGGGCACCGCGAACCTGCTGGCCCGCAACCTCGACCTCCCGGTCGACGGCATCAGATCCCTGATGTCCACCGCGCTGACCGGCACGGACCACCCGATCGATCTTGGCTGGATCCGACTCACCCGCCCACCGCACCTGGACGATCGCGAATCTGCCGAACAAGGCAGTGGACACGTGCCGGAGCCGCACGAGCACCCGTTCCTGGTGATGGCTGGAGTGGGGTTCGACGCCGCCATGGTCGCCGGTGCCGATGATCGGCTCAAGGCGCGAATGGGCTGGATGGCGTATTTCATCGCCGGTGTGCAGCACCTGCATGGCCGCAAGACCCGGCTGACGCTGTCGGTTGGCGATACTCGTGCGGTGCCGTTGCGGCTGCGCAGCCTGCTATTCGCCAATTGCGGTCGGCTACCGGGTGGCATCGTGCTGCTGCCCGATGCCGAGCTCGACGATGGCTGGCTGGACATCGCCGCCATCGACACCCGTGGTGGGCTGATCGGCTGGGCCTCGCTGCTGGGCAAGGTCGTGCTGCAAGGGATCGGGTACCGCCGCAGCTTCCGTGGCGAACCGGGTTCTATCGAGTTCTGGCGGGCCCGGGATGTCATGGTGCACCTGGACCACCCCGAGCAGATTCAGATCGACGGCGATCTGGTCGGAGAGGCGATCGGCGTCGCCGTCCGGGTCGATCCCGGCTCCCTCATCGTGCGTACCCGCTGATGCGCTGACGAGCGCGCACTTTCGGCCCCCACCCCGGGTCGAGCGCGGCATGGAGGTCGCCAAGAGCCGTTTTGGCGACCTCCATGCCGCGCTCAGCGTGGGGGTACGACCTCCAGGCCGCGCTCGACGGAGGAACCGGTACCGCTATTCGGGGTGGACGCCTATTCGGGGTGGACGCCGCGGCGCAGCTGCTCCACCCACGCGCGGCCATTGCGGAAGTCCTCATCGGAGACCCCCCGACGCACCGGTGACCCCACGCCGTCGACCCGCGGGTATGAGCCCAGGAACCGCACCAGCGGGCACACCCGGTGCAATCCCACCAATGCGGCGGCGACCCGTTCATCCTCGATGTGCCCCTCGGCGTCGATGGAGAACGCGTAGCGCCCGATGGCGTCGCCGATCGGACGAGATTCGATCCGGGATAGATTCACCCCGCGCACGGCGAACTGCTCCAGCATGGTCAGCAATGCCCCGGCCTCGTTGTCGGGCAAATGCACCATCAGCGTGGTCTTGTCCTGCCCGGTGCGGGCCGGGACTCGCCCTGGGCTGGCGACCACGACGAACCTGGTGACCGCATTGGGGTTGTCCTCGATTCCACTCGCCAGCACCGCCAGCCCGTATTGCTGCGCCGTGTGCGGAGCAACCACCGCCGCTTCGAAGCCCACATCCCCACCTTCGGAGAGCAACGCCGCCGCAGCAGCGGTTGACGTGGCCGGAACGTGGATCGCGTCCGGAAGGTTGGTGCGCACCCAGCGGCGGGTCTGCGCCCACGCGTGCGGATGGGTGGACACATGCTGGACATCCGCCAGCGTCCCCTGACCGGCGACGGCGAGGACGAACTCGACCCGGACCAGCGCTTCGGCCACCACCACCAGCGGCAGCCCATTGCTCAGGGCGTCCAACGTCGCCGAGACCCCGCCCTCGACCGAGTTCTCGATGGGCACCACGGCCCGGTCGACTTCGCCGGTTCGCACCGCCTCCAAGGCAGCGGCAACATCGGTCTTGGCCACCGAGACGGCGTCCGGCTCGGCGACCGAGCGCAACGCCGCTTCGGTGAAGGTTCCGCTGGGTCCCAGGAATGCGTATCTCAACGACATGAGGCCATCTTCCCGTGGTTGGACGCGAATGCTGCACGCGACGCTCACAACACCACCGCACCGGAGCGCCTACGCTCAGTACCGATGATCGGCACCCGGCATGTTCTCGCCGCCTTGGCCACCGCCCTGGTTGCACTCTGCTTCGCGACACCGGCGGCACTCGCCGGCACCCCGTCCCAGGCGCACTCCCAGCCCCAAGCAGCACAAGCCGATGCGGCGGCTGCACGCCCGGCACAGGTGCCCTCCGATCGACCGATCCTGCTGATCGGGGCAGCCGGACTGGCGTGGTCCGACGTGCAGACCGACCCCACCCTGAGCAGGATGCTCAGCGGTACCGAACCGATCACTGCTGGCTCACTGGTGGTCCGCAGCACCTCATCCCGGGCCTGCCCGGTCGACGGCTGGCTGGCGATCTCGACCGGCACCCGGGCCGACGGCGCAGTGATGCCAGGCGTGTGCCTGCCGCCGCGGGATGCGGCCGGCGGGGTGGTGCAGCAATGGGACCGCTACGTCGCCCGTGCGGCCGAGGGATCGTTCACTGCTGAGCCCGGACTGCTAGGAGATACCCTTGCCGCAGCCGGGCGGACCAGTGTGGCCATCGGCCCCGGGGCCGGTGTCGCGCTCGCGACCAGCGACGGCACCGTCAGCAACTACCAGCCGCGCTGGGACGACACCGCAGCGCAGGTAGCCGCCGCCCTGCCCGAGACCGACCTGGTGGTCCTGGATCTCGGAAACGCGCTGCTGGCACGCCACGACCGGGCGGTCGCGGTGGCCGAGTTCGCCGCAACCATCGAAGGTGCCATCCAGGCCGCCGCCGGATCCGGGAGCGACCCACTGGTCATGATTTCCGGCATCTCCGACGACCGGGGTTCCCCGCGGCTACGGCTGTTCGCGATGCTGCGCACCGGCACCCCCAGCGCCGAGCTGACCAGTCCCAGCACCAGGCAACCGGGGTACATCCTGGCCACCGATCAGTACGCCACCCTGCTGGCCTACCTCGGCGTACCGGAACCGCGCAGCAGCGCCGTGGGCGCGGTCATACAGGCCACCACAGCCCCCGGGAATCAACTCGCCGCAGCCGCCGTCGATCGCGAACTGCATGCCGATGCCCAACGCCCCGCTATCGGGGGCTTCTTCCTGGGAATCGTCGTGCTCAATGTCGGCGTGTACGCGGCTGTCGCTGTGGGACTGAGACGTCCGGGCTGGGCCAAAGCCCTGGCCGCGCGGCGAAAGCCCACCTTGCGGGCCGTGCGATTGGTGACGCTGACGCTGGCGACCATTCCGGTGGCATCACTCCTGACGGACCTGCTGCCCTGGTGGCGCGCACCGTGGCCGGTGCTGGCTCTGCTCGGCGGGGTGGCGGCATGGTCGGCGCTGATCGTGACCATCGCCGTCATGGGGCCGTGGCGCCGCGCACCGTTGGGGTCGGCAGCGGTGGTGGCGATCGTGACGGCGGTGGTGATCGCCGTCGATATCACGACCGGTGCCCGGCTGCAGGTCTCGGCCGTCATGGGTATCTCACCGGTGGTCGCGGGCAGGTTTTACGGCATGAACAACACCGCGTTCTCGTTCTTCACCGCCTCCACCCTGATAGCCGCCACAGCGCTGGCCAATGAACTGGTGGTGCGTGGCCGCCGGGTACTCGCCGCGCTCACGGTGGCGAGTATCGGGGTGGTCGCCATCGTGGTGGATGGTGCCCCGTTCTGGGGTGCGGACTTCGGCGGGCCACCGGCATTGCTGGCCTCGTTCGGCATCCTGACGCTGCTGGCCGCCGGTATCCGGCTGACCGTCAAGCGGGTGCTGCTGGTGCTGACCGGTGCTGGCCTGGTCACGTTCGGTATCGCATTCCTGGACTGGTTGCGCCCGCCTGGCTCGCGAACCCACCTGGGACGTTTCGTCGGGGATGTGTTCGACGGCGGGCTGTGGCCGATCGTGGCCCGCAAGCTCGACCAGAACCTATCCATCCTGCTCGGCAACCGGCCATTGACGATCCTGGCCATCTGCGGCGTCGCGTTGGTGGTGTTCGTGCTGATCCGCCCGGTTCGCAAGACGGTGACCTCCGCCGACGGCGGCGATTTCGGCTGGCTGTCTCGCGGCGCCCCACTCTCGGCCATGACCGGCTCCGTCCCGATGCTGGCACCGGGATTGATCGCGCTGGCGACGGCGGCCGGGCTGGGATTCGCGCTGAACGACTCCGGGATCGCCATCCCGGCGCTGTCGGTGGCTATCGCCGTGCCGCTGTTGCTGGCCTCGGCGGCGGCGTGGATGCTGACGCGGCCGGCCGACCGAACTCAGTCCGGCGCCGGAACCGACCCGCCCGAGTCGTCGGCCGGAGAAACAGGATCGTCGGCGTCCACCGGGTCGCCCACGCCCGAGGTCTCGGCCGACTCCACCGTCTCGGCAGCCTCGGACGGCGGCGAAGACGGCCGCTCGGGGTAGCGGCGCAACCGCCGGGCGGCGACGGCGGCCATCACGTCCCGCAACTGGGCAGCCCGATGCAATTGTCCGGCCAGGTCATTTCCCGATGGGCGGTGCCGCAGATCGCACGGCACCTCGACGACCGCGTAACCCCGCAGCAGCACGTCGATACTCATACCCGTCTCCACGCCCCACCCACGTGCCAGGGGCAAGGCGGCATCGAAGGCGTCACGGGTCAGGCACCGTTGACCCGAGAGCGGCTGCTTCGGCGCCCACCCGGTGAACCCCTGGATGGAGCGGCGGGCGAAGCCGGTGACGATGCCGCGGCCACCGGCTCCGGGTTGAGGTGGCAGGGTCGCGATCGACATATCGGCCCGCCCGGCCCACACCGGCGGCACCAACGGTGCGGCGTTGACGGCGGTCTCCCCTAGGTCGCCATCCAGAAACAGCAGGATCCGCGGCAGCCCAGCTTCGTCGTCCCGCATCGCGACGACGGCCGCTCCGGTCTCCATCGCCGAGGCCTTGCCCCGGTTGGTGGCATGCCGCACCACGACCGCACCGGCACCGCGAGCGGCGGCGCCGGTCTGGTCCTCGCTGCCGTCGTCGACCACGAGAACCAGGTCCACGTGCGGGATCGCCAGGGCCGCCCGCACGGTGGCTGCGATGTTGTCTGCTTCATCCTTCGCGGGGATGATCGCAGCCACTCGCTGATCGGCCCGTGGGCGCCCTGGCGCGCCGGTCGAGGCACGCTCGCTCTGGCGGCGTCGAATGACCCGCAACGGCCGACCATGAGTTTGAGAATTGGGCTCAGAACCCTGCACGGTGCCAGCGTATCCCGCCCGCGCCCGCTATCGGGTCACCGAGGCCGACTTGTCGTCGCTGCGGGCTAACCTGCCGTCACCGCAGGCTGACCTGTCTCGACACCAGTCCCGCGCGCGCCTGCCGCTGCTCCGGGGTCAACGGTTCGGCGCTCTCGACCGCAGCCGCCAAGCGCGGCCCAAATGCAGCTGCCGCACCTTCGATGTCCGAAGCCTCGGTGCCACGGGCCAGTTCCCATACCGGCACCAGAATCCCGCTGGATCGGAACGCACCCACGAACTTCGAGCCGGCGTCCAATGCCGACGCCCGCTGCGCATGGAGTCGGGCCAGCCCGTCCAGCAACCGTTCGGGATCGACCAACCACGCCCAGCGCAGAAACTCCCGCTCACCCATGCGGCACCAGTAGGCGGCTTCGACGCCCGACAACGCCACCGTGGGCACCAGCCCCTCGGAAGCGTCCGCAAGTGCTTGCTCGGTACCCTCCGGACCGTCCCCATCGGGTGGGACCAGATAGTCGAAGCTCTCATGCACTGTGACGTCGAACGGCACCGCTGTGTCCAGCACGTCCTGCAGCCGCGGGCCCGGGCCAGGCAACTCGAAATGGTCCAGGGCGGTGTCGGGTTCGGCGTCCAGGATCTCCAGCAGCGCTGCCGCGACGTCGCGCGAGGGGTCGCCGGAGGAACTCACCGTTTGCAGTGCGACCAGTACCTGGCCATCGCTGCGTTTGTACGCCGGCCACAGTTTCGGAAGCAGCGTGACCACCAGTACGTCGACCGAGCCGTACTCGAAGGTGGTGCGGGCGGTGGCGCTGGCAGCGGGGATGACCTCCCGCATCGCCACCCAGTCTCCCTCACCGGCGAGGCCGGCGAATGGCCGGCTAGGCGCCTGTTCGCCGGCGGCAAGGGCTTGCTGCGCAGCTTTTCGCGCCGCGCGCCGGGCCACGATCTTGGGATCGGTGGTCTTCTTGCGCTTTGCCATGCCGTTTCCCTCGTTTCGCCGGGCTTTGGTCCATCAGCAGTCTGATGTCCGCCACGCGACTGTAACGGACCTGCGCACCTCGGCAGACCGAGACTGTTTGAGACCCGCGCCGGTGATGCAAGGATCGGGGCATGCATTCGCGAGCCGGACAGCCAGCACAGCCCGAGGACCTCATCGATGTCGATGCCGTGGTGGGCGCCTATTACGACCGCACGCCCGACCCCGACGACCCCGATCAGCAGGTGGCATTCGGCACCTCCGGCCATCGGGGCTCCAGCCTCGACACCGCCTTCAACGAGGCGCATATCGTCGCGATCACGGCGGCGATCGTCGAATACCGCCGCAACCAGGGTATCGACGGCCCGCTGTACATCGGACGCGATACCCATGCCCTGTCGGCCCCGGCCACCACGACCGCACTGGAGGTGCTGGCGGCGGCGGGCGTCGACGTACGAGTCGATGCTCGGGACGGCTACACGCCCACCCCGGCGGTGTCGCACTCCATCCTGCGGCACAACGGCGCCGGCTCGGGTGAGGGAGTTCGCACGACCGGCCCCGGGCTGGCCGATGGCATCGTCGTCACCCCCTCGCACAACCCACCCCGGGACGGCGGCTTCAAGTACAACCCGCCACACGGCGGGCCCGCCGATTCCGACGCCACGGGCTGGATCGCAAATCGCGCCAACGACCTGTTGCGCTCCGGCCTGGCCGCAGTGGCGCGCACCGCCAACCCGCTGGCGGCAGCGGGCGTGCATAAGCACGACTACCTGCTGACCTACATCGATGACCTGGACTCGGTGCTCGACCTGGAGGCCATCCGCGACGCAGGGGTACGGATCGGCGCCGACCCGCTGGGCGGCGCCGCCGTCGAGTACTGGGGTGAGATCGGCGAGCGCTACGGCTTGGACCTGACGGTGGTCAACCCGCAGGTGGATCCGCGCTGGTCGTTCATGACGCTGGACACCGACGGCAAGATCCGCATGGACTGCTCCAGTCCGGACGCCATGGCGTCATTGCGCGGCATCATGGATGCCGGCGCGGCGCCCTACGACATCGCCACCGGCAATGACGCCGACGCCGACCGGCACGGGATCGTCACCCCGGACGGCGGTCTGATGAACCCGAACCACTACCTCGCGGTGGCGATCGAATACCTGTTCACCCACCGCCCCGGGTGGGCTGACGGAACCGGTGTGGGGAAGACCCTGGTCAGCTCGGCGCTGATCGACCGGGTAGTCGCCGGGATGGGTCGGACGCTGCTGGAAGTGCCGGTGGGTTTCAAGTGGTTCGTCCCCGGGCTGCTGGCCGGCAGCGTCGGCTTCGGTGGCGAGGAGAGCGCAGGGGCCTCGTTCCTGCGGCACGACGGCAGCGTGTGGACCACCGATAAGGACGGCATCCTGCTGGCGCTGTTGGCCAGCGAGATTCTGGCGGTGACCGGCAAATCGCCGTCACAACTGCACGACGACCAGGTGGCTGTGCACGGCGAGAGCTGGTACGCCCGCGTCGACGCCCCTGCGAACCGGGACCAGAAGGCCACGCTCGCCTCGCTGAGCCCGGAAGCTGTGACGGCGACCGAACTCGCGGGCCAGCCGATCACCGAGCGCCTGGTCGCGGCCCCCGGCAATGGCGCCAAGATCGGCGGTCTCAAGGTCACGACGGCGGACGCCTGGTTCGCAGCCCGGCCCTCTGGCACCGAGGACGTCTACAAGATCTATGCCGAGTCGTTCGTCTCACCCGAGCACTTGACCCAGGTCCAGGATGCCGCCCGCGCCGTGGTCAACGACGCGCTCGGGTGACCGGTCGCGGTTCCAGTGGACGGCGGGGCCTACCGCCACGGTCGCGGCAATCGAGCCGCTGACGGGCTATGGCTCCAGCACGACTGCTTCGAACTCGGGCCGCACCACGCTCCAGTCCATGTGCTCCCGCGCCCAGTCGCGCGCCGACCGGGCGGCCTCGCTCGCCGGCGGGTTCGGGGTGGCTGCCAGGATCCGGGCCGCGGCGGCCTCCGGGGAGTCGACGATCCACTGGGCCGGGTAGAGCGAGCCTGGGCCGCCCCAGGTCCGCAGTTCCGGCCAGTTGCGCACCACCGGCAGGGCTCCGCTGGCCGCACCTTGCAGCAGGGCTTCGTGGGTCCCTTCGATCCTGCTGGTGGACAGGATCACCCCGACCCGGCGCAATGTGCCTGCCACATCGTCGGTGAAGCCGGTGACCTCCACCGCGTCCCGGAGCTTGACTATCCGGCGGGTCAGTTCCTCGTGATAGTCGAAGCTGGCATCCAGGCTGTCCGGGGAGTGTTCGTCACCCACCAGCAGCAGCCGCCAGCGGTCATCGGTGACCCGCAGCGCGGCCAGGACATCCAGCGCCCAGGCCGGATCTTTGACCATCTTGTTCCAGCCGATCAAGGCCAACGTGTGCTCGGCCTGCGGCAGCTTGTCCTTGGGCAGGCTCGCCAACTCCAGCCGATTGGGCACCACGCGGATATCGGTGCCGGACCTGGTGATGGCCGGGGTGGTGGCCTGGACCATCGAAGCGATCGCCGGAGCGAGGAAGACCGCTCGTTCCACCGAACTCCACACGGTCAGCAACGGCATCGGAGTGAGCGCTTCGTAGCGATGGACCCGCGTCACCACCGGGGCTTCGATACCGCGCACCAGGCTCACCCACACCAATGCGCGGTGGCCCCACTCGACGAAGATGGTGTCGGCCCAGGCGAAGTCGTCCGCCAGGTGTTCCGGCAGCGTGGCGCGGGTGCCGTCCAAGCCGTACCGGAGGCGGGCCTCCACCAATGCCCGCAGCGTCATCGCCGCAGGCAGTCCGGCCATGTCGGCCAGGTCGAGGACCCGCACGTCCATTCCGGTGGCGCGATACTCGGCGACGATCGGATTGATGAAGCTGAGGTTGTCGTAGGCCAACACCAGCAATCGCTGAGTCCGACCGCCGCGCTGGGCGTGACGGCGCGGACGTGGATCCTCGCCCAGCACCCGCATCGCCGAGGAGCGCTCGAACGGGGCTTGGAAGGCGTGGTGATCGGCCAGCAAGGGCGAAGGATCGGCACCGAAGTGGCGCACCGGGTGGTAACACAGGGCCAGCACGTCGCTCAAACGTGCGGCAGCCGGCCGCACCTCCCCGGCGTCCAGGTGCCGGTCGGCCTCGGTGAGGGTGGTCTCCACGACGTCATCGAAGTCATCCGGAACCACGCCAGCATCAAGTTCTGCCAGGGCTCGCGCCGCAGCCAGTTCGTGGCGGGCGGCGGGGGTGGAAGCCTGCGTTTGCGCGGACCGCAGCACGGCAGCCGCATCCGCATGGTGACCGCGGTCGGCGTACAACTTGGCGATCTGCCTACTGGAATCCACCAGCACCTCGGGCCGGGAGGGCACCCACAGGTGGGCACGCCAGGCGGCCCGACCAGCCGCACGTGCCGCCCGCAACTTCATTGCGCCGTCGAGCGCGTGTCCGATGATCCCCACGCCGCTCCTCCACCTTCGCCGGTCCGATGCCACACCCTAGTTGCCCACGGCCACCGCCGGAATCCCCACTCTCCGCTCCACCCACCCCACCCCACGCTGAGGTAGTACGCCGGCGTCGAGGTAGTACCGCACGCGGTACTACCTCAGCCGGTGCGTACTACCTCAGCGTGGGGGGAACGGGGCGGGACGACGAGGGCGGGCAGGCCGACGAGGCGTGAGGAACGCAGGCGTGACAGAATCACGCGGTGCTCGCCCCCTACCGTCAGATCCTCAGTCTCCCGGGCGCGCTGGCGTTCTCCGGAGCCGGCGCGCTGGCACGGCTCCCGATGTCGATGGTGACGATCTCGATCGTGCTGTTGATCGAAGCCCGGTATCACTCCTACGGGCTGGCTGGGCAGGTAGCCGCCGCCTACATGGTGGCGCAGGCGATCGCGGCGCCACAGTTGGCGAAGTTCGTCGACTCACGAGGGCAGGCGAAGATCATGCGACCGGCGTTGCTGGTGGCGATGCTCGGTCTGGGCGGGCTCGCCGTAGCCGCGGCGTTGCAGGCCAGCGCCGGATGGCTCTACCTGACGGCGGCGGTAGGCGGAGCCAGCGTCGGCTCGATGGGGGCGCTGGTACGGGCACGGTGGAACCGGGCCATCGACAACCCGCGACAACTTCACACCGCCTACTCGCTGGAATCTGCGATCGACGAACTCGTCTTCGTCATCGGCCCGGTGCTCGCAACCACGCTGGCAGCGGCGATCTCCCCGCTGTCAGGCCTAGCTATCGCGGTCGCCGCCGCCCTCCTGGGCGGGTTCTGGTTCTTGGCGCAACGGGCAACCGAACCAGCTGCCGCCGGCCCGCCGGCAGCTCATGAACGCGGCTCGGTCATGCGATCGCCCGGCATGGTGATCATCTTCGCCGTGTTCATCCTGGTCGGGACGATCTTCGGTTCCATCGACGTGTCTACCGTGGCGTTCGCCGACGAGCGTGACGCCCAGGTGTGGGCCGGGCCGGTGCTGGCGGTATTTGCCGCCGGTTCACTGATCTCCGGTTTGCTCTACGGCGCCCGAGAGTTCAGCATGGCCCTGCCGAAGCGATTCGTGATCGGCATCGTCGCTCTATGCGCCGGCACCACGATGTTCCTGGTGGTGAACTCACTACCGATCCTGGCACTGGCCGGTTTCATCACCGGATTCACCATTGCCCCGACCATCATCGCTGGCAACGCACTGGTGCAGCAGCTGGTACCAGCTTCCCGGTTGACCGAAGGCCTGACCTGGGTGGCAACCGCCATCGGCGTCGGTTTCTCCATCGGAAGTTCGGTCACCGGGAGAATCGTGGATGGCTTCGGAGCACAATCGGGGTACGTCGTGGGAATAGCGGCCGCCACCATCGCCGCGGTCCTGGCCATCAGCACCAGCCAGATTCTGCAGCGCGACTCCCACGCCCGCGGTCAACGCCGCGGTTAGGCTGCTTGGACACTGTAGAAGGGAATCTCATGTGGGGAACGCACGGTCTGTGGACCAGCTTGATCGGCCCAGGCATCATCATCGTCGCATTGCTAGTCGTTGGCGGCGCCGGTAGCCGGAGGGTCGGGCCCGGCCGAGGGCGGATGTGGGCCGGGATCAGCCTGCTCGTGTTTGCCTCGCTTGTGAGCGCGCTAGCAAATCTGGTCTTCGCCTACCTGATGTACAACGGATTTTGGCAACTTCAGGTCTTCGTCAGCATCGCTATATGGGTGCTGACGAGCATCGGGACGGTCGGCGGAGTGGCCCTGCTCGTCAGCGCTGCGGTCCGCGCCCGCACCGGCTCTCAGCCGCCGTTCCCCGCCAGCTACGGATCAGCCACGGGTGGTTCCCCGTCCGCAGTGGGCGGCTACTCGGCTCCAGACAGCTACCCGACAGGCGTGGCACCACAACCGCCAGAAGGCGTCGGCAGCAACCAACCCCCGACGTCCAGCGATCCGGGCACTCCGTTCACTCCACCGGGGCCCTGAACACGCCAGAACCACGGCAACTGAGCTTAGGCTTGCCTGGCTATCTTTTTCACGGATTTGGTTCTACCGTCAAGTGACTCACCTATGCGAATGAGGAGATGTCATGACAACCCTGGCGCAGTTACCACAGGTGTCCGAGTGCACCGTTACTGGCTGTTCCTACAACGACCATTCCAGTTGCCACGCCGCGGCAGTGACTATTGGTGGTGAAGGTGACGCGCAATGCGCGACCTTCATCCCGCTGAACGTCAAGGGTGGCCTGGACACGATCTTGGCAAGCGTCGGCGCGTGCCAGCGTTCAGACTGTGCGCACAACGAGAATCTGGAGTGCACCGCGACCGCCGTCAAGGTCGGGGCCGGCAACGATATCGCCGATTGCCTCACCTACGCGGCACGGTAACAACCAGGTCGGTACCCCGTTCCACCGCCCATGGCGGCCGTGGTGGTCCAGGATGGGCCCATGAGCGCGCATTCGCTATTGGCGCCCGGAGCGGAGTTGGAACTGCTGGCGGACGGCTCGGTCTGGGCGGAAGGCCCGGTGTGGCTGCCGCAGCGCCGTCGGGTGCGCTGGAGCGACATCCCGAACAACCGGATTCTGGAATGGGATGCCGTCAGCGGACAGACCTCGGTCTATGACCGAGCCGCCGAGTACGCCAATGGCCGCACACTGGACCGGGATGGTCACGTGGTGCAGTGCAGCCACGGCCGACGCCGGGTGGAACGCGAGATCGACGGCGAGTTGCATTGCGTCGTCGATCGTTGGGCCGGTGGCCGGTTCAACTCTCCCAACGATGTCGCGGTGTCCCGCGATGGTTCGATCTGGTTCACCGATCCGCCCTACGGCATCTTGCCCGAGACCCGGGAAGGCTATCCGGCAGCCTCGGAGTACGGCGGCTGCTACGTGTTCCGATTCGATGAGGCCGGGGGCGCGACACCGGTGATCACCGATATGGTCCACCCCAACGGCCTGGCGTTCTCACCGGACCAGCAATGGCTCTATATTGCCGACACCGGTGCCGGGATGGGACTGACCGCATTCAACGGAATCCGGCGCTACCCGGTCCGCGATGGTGCGTGCGGTGCTGGCGAGGACTTCGTGCAGGTCTACCCGGACCAGCCGGATGGCTTCCGGATCGATGTCGAAGGACGGATCTGGACTTCCAGCGGTGACTCCGTTCAGGTGTTCTCCGACGCCGGTGAGCAGCTACTGCGGGTGCCGACTGGGGCCCGGGTATCCAACCTGTGTTTCGGTGGCGATAGCGGCACCGACCTCTTCCTCACTGTCACCGATCGGGTCTACCGGCTGCGCACCACCACCACCGACGCGGCATTCGCCCAGCCCGGCCCATGCTCCGCCTAGAGGCCGGAGGCCGCCGTGCTGATGATGAACGCGAAGAAGCCGATCACCCCGGCGACGATACCGGCGTATCCCAGTCCCAGCCCGATCAATGCCATCACGCGGCCACCGGCACCGGACCGCCTGATCTGCGACAGGGCCATATGCCCGAACAGCACCGCGAAGAACGATAGCCCGACGATGGCCGTCACCAATGAAGCGATCGCCAGACCGTTCACCGACCCACTCGGTGGCGGCCCGTAGTACTGCTGCGGGCTGAGGTAGGGCGAAGACGGCTGGACATAGCCGGGATGTCCGGGCGCCGGTTGTCCATGGGCTGGCGCCGGCTGTCCATAGGACTGCTGGGCCTGTGGAGTGTAGGACGTGGGCTGCGGGATGTGGGCCGTCGTAGGAGGGGTCCCCCACGCGGGTGCACCACCATCCTGGGTACCGGTGGGACCGCTGCCTGCCACATGATGCGGCGTACTGGGCATCGGCCGGTACGGGTCGGGTGCGGTACTCATGGGATCCTCCTGTCCGCATCCAGTATGGCAAGGATTCGCACGCCCTGTCGGCGTCCTATCCTCCGGCCGGCGGATAGGACTTCCCCCCGTTGGCTGATCCGTGCGAGCAGGCCGCGGAGCACAGTGGAACCCATGGACACCTCAGCGACCACTCCCCCGACAGCCGACCGGGCTCAGAGCACCGGCCGCGACCTGACTCCCACCAGCGTGCCGTGGGCCGCCGTGGCCACTTTCGCCGTGCTTGCGTGCGGTCTTGCCTGGCTGGTACAGCTACCGCTCTGGCTTAGCGGCGACGGCCTACGGTCACCGCTGTTCCTGCCGCTGACGGCGGTGATGATGTTCACGCCGACCGTCGCGTCGCTGGTCGTGATGAGGTTTATGCTCCGGCCGGCTCACCCATCCCGCTACCTGGGGCTGACCGGCGTCAGTATCAAGCGGACCATCATTGTCGGCCTGTTGGCCACGGTTGGGTGGCTATGCCTGGGCTTCGCGGCGATGCTCGCCGCCGATGTGGTGGGGGTGATCAGCGTGGACTGGTCAAACCCCACGCTGGCGCTGCCGGTTGACCAGTTGCCCGACGACCTGACCGAACAGGCACTGATCCTGGTGACGTTCGCTGCGTTGCCAGCCAACGTCGTCATCGCCTCCATTCCGGCATTCGGCGAAGAACTGGGATGGCGCGGATTCCTCACCACTGCCCTGGCACCCTTGGGGTTCACCAAAGCCGCACTGCTCTCCGGCGTGCTGTGGGGGATCTGGCACGCTCCGATCATCCTGCTCGGATACAACTTTGCCCGCCCAGGATTGGACGGCCTGCTGTTGATGTGTGGTTTCACCATCAGTGTTGGGGTGCTGTTGCAGTGGGCGCGCTACTACACCCGTGGCGTCTGGGCCGCCGCAATCGGTCACGGGGCACTCAACGCCAGCGCTACCCTCCCGTTGATCTGGATCCCACAAGGTTCCGACCTGGCGTTCAGTTCCATTCTGGGCATTCCCGGCTGGATAGCGATCGCGGCACTGGCCGCCATCATGGTGGCTGCCGGATTGTTCTCCCACCGCCTGCCGCAGCCGCTTATATTGGCGCCGACGCCGAAATCGCAGACGACGGCGGGAACTACTTCCCACCCGTTCGCGTCCGAATTGAACGCCGACGAGGCCAACAACCAATAGTCTGGCGCCCATGAAGTCTGCTACCCGGCGCCGGACGGCCGCCCTGTTGCTCGCGCCCGTGCTGTTGGTGGCGCTCTCATCCTGCATGCGGCTGACCGCCGACTACACCATCAACGGCGAGGATGAGATCGATATCGCCATGGACATCGGGGTCGAGAAGGCGATCGTCGAGGATTCCGGTCAGACGATTTCCGGCGACGATATCTGTGCCGACCCGGGCTCGATGGACATGCCCGGCCTGGAACTGGAGCCGTACGACGACGGCACCTACGCCGGCTGCCGCTTCACCGGCACCATACCGACCTCGGTGATCAACGCTGGAGACTCGGGTACCTCCATCACGCTTGCCGACGACGTATGGACGTTCCAGATGGGCTCCACCGGTGAGGACGACGTCGATATGAATATGCTCAGCGACTTCGCGATCTCCGTCACCTTCCCGGGCGAGGTGCTGAGCAACAATGGTTCGAGCACCGTCGAAGGAACGACCGTGCGGTGGACCGATGCAGCCGATCTCTACAGCAGCGAGGGTCTGCAAGCCACGGGCGCAGCCTCGGGTGGTGCAGGTGGCTCCTTTCCCTGGCTGATCATCGGCATCGTTGGACTGCTGGTGGTCGGCGGTGGAGTGATCGCCGCAGTGCTGCTCGGCCGCCGCAAGACGCCAGCCGCTCCGGGATACGCCCAGCAGGGCTACGCCCAGGGCTACGGTCAGCCACAGCAGCCCGGATACGGCCAGCCGCAACAGCCACCGGCCCAACCCGGATACGGTCAACCTCAGCAGCCCGGGTACGGTCCGCCGCAACAGCCGCCGGCCCAGCCCGGCTACGGCCAGCCACCGCAGCAGCCACCGGCTCAACCCGGATACGGCCAGCCACCGCAGCAGCCACCGGCCCAGCCCGGCTACGGCCAGCCGCAACAGCCACCGGCTCAACCCGGCTACGGCCAGCCACCGCAGCAGCCACCGGCTCAACCCGGCTACGGCCAGCCACCGCAGTACTAGCGCCGGACACGGCGGCCACGAGGGCTACCGGTGTCCATTCCCTGATACTCGGATGGACCGGCGATGAGGCTCTGAAATAGTTGAAGCTGTGAGTAAGAAGGTTCTCAGTTTCATCGCTCTAGTGATCACCGTGTTCTACGCATTGGGATTTGCCCTGTGGCAGGTGGGCGACACCTACATGATCGTGGGTGCGGTCGCAGTTCTGCTGGCCTGGATCGGTGTCGCAATCGTCGGCCGGGCACAGCAACAGCCACCGTCGCAGTAGCACCCAGCATTCCTGGGCGCCCAGCACCAAGGGTGGACCCTGCGACGAACCGGTCGCGGTGAGGGGTCAAACCGGGCAGACCTGATCTTCTCGGCCCCTGATCGGCCTTCCGCACTTGCGCATGCAGACCCGCACCGGCGCGCAGCGCACGCGCGAGGAATTGCTAGAAGGTACCTTCGATCACGAACCGGTGACGTTCCCAGGTGCGGCTCCAATCGGCCGCGTCCGGGGGCAGATCCGCATCCGGGATACCGGCTAGAAGCGCACCCAACCGGCCCTTGAGGTCGGTCACCGTCGAGCCGCCGTCGGCGGCGTCGGAGTTCTCGGGGTTGAAACCGGCCTCCTCAGCCTGCCAGATCTGGATCCGCAACCTGATCAGGTCATCGGTCAGTTGCTGTCGCGCTGCACCGCTGCCCTTCACCACATCCTGGGCACGCAGATACCCGTAGTCGATGGCAATCGCCATCAATCCAGGATCGATGGTGACCAGATCATGGACGTCGATGCGGGGGGCGATGACGGTCGCGCCCGCGCGCTGGGCGATAGCGATCTCATCGCGCTGAAGTTCATCGGACATGATGCCGCTCCCGCTGCGCATGACGATCTCGAACATATCGGCGTCAGCGAAACTCGCGCGCGGACGCACCCCTGCGGGAGAGGCGACGACGGCGTAACACTCGGTCACACCCAGCCGTTCCAGCGCGATCTGCGCCGGCAGGTTCTCCCGCACTCCGCCGTCGACGTAGTGCTCTCCGGCCAGCAGCACCGGTGGGAAGACCCCGGGAATGGCGCATGAAGCCCGCACCGCATCGGCTACCGGGACCGGGGCCAGCTGCGGCAGCGGGTGATCGTGGCGATCGCGGAACTCACCGGAATTGTTGACGAACCGCAATTCACCCGACTCCAAGGCCACCAATGCCACCCGCAATGCAACGCTGGACTGGGCCAGCCGATCCGGCGCGAACATCTGCGGATCCAGCAGCTTCTCGACGATCGGCCCAGGCCGGAATGCCGCCCGGGTCTGCGACGGCCCGCGCACGATCGTCTGCAGGTCCGTGCTGGCACGCCCGGCCTCCCACAAGGTCCCCAGGGCTTCCAGCGCGGTAGCCGGAGTCCATGGGTGTGCCTCGCTATCACCACGCTGGCTGCGATTGCGCATCGCCAGTACCTTGCGCCAGGTGGGCAGGTGCGCGCGCAACCGCGCGAACCACTCGAACTCGGTGAACATGTCCGCGCTGGAATCCATCCCCAGCCACAGCGACTCCAACCGCGCCAGCGCGGCCCGCTGCCCGGAGTGGTCCGGGTACTGCGCCAGGATCGTGGCGATGATCGCTCCAGCAGAGGTTCCGGTCATGACGCTGGGTGTGATCCCCGCCTGGTCATAGAGGTAGCGCAACGCCCCGAGTTGGAAGCTGGAACGGGCACCGCCACCGCTGACCACCAGGCCGACGGTGTTCCTGCCAGGACGCGAGCGCCCGGGTTTGGCTGGCATGGCACGCTGTCGCCCGTTGCGACGAAGCACCGGTGCGTCTCGGAGCCACTGACCCCATTGGGACATGACCTCAGCCTAAGCAACGACGCCCCGGGCCCTGCCATTGGTCCTGCACCCGGTCTGGCTGACCGGCACCGCCACCACCGAACGTTCGCGCCGTTTTCGAACTGTGCACGGTTCGAAAACGGCGGCAACGTTCGAATGCGGCGACCACTGGCGGCAGCGGGCACGACATCCAGAATTTTACTTCCGTGAAATCCCCCACAATCTGGTAGTAAGCAGCATGATGGTCCCTTCATAGTTTCCGAGTCGGAGGTAGCAGTGAGCATCGTTCGGGCAGCAATCAGCCAGACCACCTGGACCGGCGACAAGGTATCCATGCTGGATAAGCATGAACAGTTCGCCCGGGATGCCGCGGCCCAGGACGCCCAGGTGGTCTGCTTCCAGGAACTGTTCTACGGTCCCTATTTCGGCATCACCCAGGACCAGAAGTACTACCGGTTCGCCGAAAGCTCCGAGGGTCCGATCGTGCAGCGCTTCGCGGCCCTGGCCAAGGAACTCGGGATCGTCAGCATCCTGCCGATCTACGAGGAAGCCCAGACCGGCGTCTACTACAACACCGCCGTGATCGTCGACGCCGATGGCACCGTGCTGGGCAAGTACCGCAAGCACCACATCCCCAACCTGGAGAAGTTCTGGGAGAAGTTCTACTTCCGGCCGGGCAACCTGGGCTACCCGGTGTTCGAGACCGCCGTGGGCAAGGTCGGTCTCTACATCTGCTACGACCGCCACTTCCCGGAGGGCTGGCGCGAACTCGGTCTGGCGGGCGCCCATATGGTGTTCAACCCGAATGCCACCAAGCCTGGCCTGTCCAACCGGCTGTGGGAGGTGGAAGGCCCATGCGCAGCCGTTGCCAACGGCTACTTCGTGCTGCAACCCAACCGTGTCGGCCGGGAGGACAACGAGTACGGCGAGGATGCCGTCGACTTCTACGGAACCAGCCAGGTGATCGATCCGCGCGGCAACTTCGTCGGCGACCGGGGTTCCGACCAGCATGAGGAACTGCTGGTACGCGACCTGAATCTGGACATGGTGCAGCAGATGCGCGATGACTGGCAGTTCTACCGGGACCGCCGCCCCGACTCCTACACCCAGATCGCCAAGCCGTAGGGAGGCAGTGATGAGCACTACCTTGATTCGCGGCGGTACCGTCGTTTCCGCGACCGGACGAGGCCTGGCCGATGTATTGCTCGACGGCGAACAGGTCGCCGCCGTGCTGCAGCCCGGTTCGGCTTTGCTGGGTCATGACCTGGCCGGTTCGGTCGACCAGGTCATCGACGCGACCGGCAAGTACGTGATCCCGGGCGGGATCGATGCGCACACCCACATGGAGTTGCCCTTCGGTGGCACTGCAGCCAGCGACACCTTCGAATCCGGCACCACCGCGGCCGCCTGGGGTGGTACCACCTCCATCATCGATTTCGCCGTGCAACGGTATGGCGAGCGGGTCGAAGATGGTCTCGCGCAGTGGCACGACAAGGCCGACGGCAACTGCGCGGTCGACTATGGCTTCCACCAGATCATCGGCGGCGTGGATGAGTTCAGCCTGAAGTCCATGGAGCTGCTGGTATCCGAAGGGATCACCAGCTACAAGATGTTCATGGCCTATCCGGGGGTGTTCTACTCCGATGACGCCCAGATCCTGCGTGCCATGCAGAAGGCCGCCGATCTGGGCCTGATGACCATGATGCATGCCGAGAACGGGCCTGCCATCGATGTCCTCGCCGAGCAGCTGTACAACGCGGGCAAGACCGCGCCGTACTTCCACGGCGAGGCCCGCGCGTGGCAGATGGAGGAAGAGGCGACCCACCGGGCGATCATGCTGGCAGATCTCACCGGCGCCCCGCTGTACGTGGTGCACGTCAGCGCCAAGCAGGCCGTGGCACAGCTGGCCGCAGCCCGGGACGCGGGAAAGAACGTCTTCGGGGAGACCTGCCCGCAGTACCTGTATCTGTCTCTGGAGGAACAACTCGGCGCCGTCGGCGAGAAGTGGGGTGAGTTCGAAGGCGCCAAGTGGGTATGTTCGACGCCACTGCGATCCCGGGAAGAGGGCCACCAGCACGCCATGTGGCAAGGGTTGCGCACCAACGACCTGCAGATGGTCTCCACCGACCACTGCCCGTTCTGCATGAAGGACCAGAAGGAACTGGGGCGCGGCGATTTCCGGGCCATACCCAACGGCATCGGCTCGATCGAGCACCGTATGGACCTGATGTACCAGGGCGTGGTCACCGGTGAGATCTCCCTGGAGCGGTGGGTGGAACTGACATCAACCACCCCGGCCCGGATGTTCGGGCTGTACGGCAAGAAGGGCGTCATCGCCCCCGGGGCCGACGCCGACATCGTGATCTATGACCCGAATGGCCACACCTCCATCGGCTATCCGACCGATGACGACGGTAACCCCACCGGCCGGACCCATCACATGAACATGGACCACTCGGCATGGGAGGGCTTCGAGATCGACGGCCACGTCGACGTCGTGATCTCCCGCGGTTCGGTGCTGGTCAGCGATGGGCGGTTCCATGGGCGGGCTGGGCACGGCAGCTACCTCAAGCGTGGCTTGAGCCAGTATCTGGTCTAGAAGGGATTCGACATGGACTTCGGTGTTGTCCTGCAAACCAACCCGCCCGCGGCCCGCACCATCGGGCTGGCCAAGCAGGCCGAGGAGCACGGGTTCGACTTCCTGTGGACGTTCGATTCGCATCTGCTGTGGCAGGAGCCCTACGTACTGTATTCGGCGATTCTGGCTCAGACCCAGCGCATCACGGTGGGACCGATGGTCACCAACCCGGCCACCCGGGATTGGACCGTGACCGCATCGGTGTTCGCCACCCTGAACGAGATGTACGGCAACCGCACCGTGTGCGGGATCGGGCGCGGCGACTCGGCGGTACGGGTGCTGAACGGCAAGCCCACCACGCTGAGGGAACTGCGCGAGGCAACCCACGTGATCCGGGAGCTGGCCAATTGCCGGTCCGTGGAGATCAATGGCACCACGCTGCAGTTCCCGTGGGCTCGCACCTCCGAACTGGAGGTGTGGCTGGCCGCCTACGGTCCGATGGCATTGAAAGCCACCGGTGAGGTGGGCGACGGCTACATCCTGCAGATGGCCGACGTCGACATCGCCAGGTGGATGATCACCGCCGTCCGGGAAGCCGCAGCGAACGCCGGGCGCGACCCCGAGTCGATCACGTTCTGCGTGGCAGCCCCGGCCTACGTCGGTGAACCGGAGCAGATGGAGCACATGCGCGAGCAGTGCCGCTGGTTCGGGGGCATGGTCGGCAACCATGTGGCGGACATCGTCGCCAAGTACGGCGAAGGCGGTGACATCCCGAGGGCATTGACCGACTACATCGCCGGGCGGGAGGGTTACGACTACAACGAGCACGGCCGCGCCGGCAACACTCACACCGAGTTCGTACCCGATGAGATCGTGGACCGGTTCTGCATTCTGGGCACCGCTGCGGATCACATCGCCAAGCTGGAAGAATTGCGGGCGATCGGCGTCGACCAGTTTTCGGTCTACCTGCAGCACGATAACAAGGAAGAAACAATGCGGGTCTACGGTGAGAGCATCATCCCCCAGCTCCGAGATCAGGTGACGGCCAAGGCATGAGCGCCGCGCAAGGGCCCCGTCGGGCCGGCACCGCCCGATGGCGTACCGCCGGACTCGGCGTGCTCGGCCTACTCGCGGTGGTGGCGCTGTGGGAGCTTTACAAGCTGATCGGGCCCGAGGACGGCGCGTACCTGGGCCAGACCCGGGTCCTGCCCCGCAACACCGATCTGGCGATGCCGCACTCGTGGGACATGCTGGCGCGTCTGGCCGAACCAACCACCAGCGCGCCGGACGCCGCTCCGCTGTGGGTCACCGTGGCCATCGCCTGCGGAATCTCTTTGGGGATCGCCGGGGTGGGCTGGCTGGTCGGAACCGTTGTCGGTCTAGCGCTGGGCGTATTGATGCAGCGGATCCGCATCGCCGAGTCCGGGCTGCTGCCCTGGGTGGTGCTGAGCCAGACCGTACCGCTGATCGCCTTCGCGCCGGTGGTACGCAGCTGGGGTTCGCAGATCGAGATCGGCGCCTGGCAGTGGCCACCGTGGCTCTCGGTGGCGGTGATCGCCAGCTATCTGGCGTTCTTCCCGGTCGCGGTCGGCGCCTTGCGCGGGTTGCAGGCAACCGAACGGACCCATGCCGAACTGATGCACAGCTACGCGGCGGCACCCCGCACCACGCTGCTCAAGGTGCGGCTACCCGGCGCCGTTCCGTACCTGCTGCCTGCGTTGCGGCTGGGCGCCGCCAGCGCGGTGGTCGGCACGGTCGTGGCTGAAGTCTCGACCGGCTACCTGGACGGCATCGGGCGGCAGCTGATCGCATTCGCCGGCCAGGCATCCGGCGATCCGGCCAAAGCGTGGGCACCCATCTTCGGTGCTGTTGCCCTCGGTCTGATCGCCGCCGGTCTGGTCGGCCTGCTGGGCGTGGCACTACGGAACTACCGACGTGGAGAAGCAACATGAGCGCCGAATCGGGATTGCCCAGCGCGGCTGATGGGGGCGCGGCCGTGCTCGCCCGCGCGGTGGACAAGACGTTCACCACCAAGGCCGGAGCGGTACAAGCACTGGCCGGGGTGAATCTGGAGGTCGCCGCCGGGGAATTCGTTTCGCTGATCGGACCATCCGGCTGCGGCAAATCTACCCTGATGCGGCTGATCGCGGACTTGGATTCGGCCACGTCCGGCGAGCTGACCGTCTTCGGCAAGACCCCGGCGCAAGCGCGCAACGATCAGGACTACGGCATCGCGTTCCAGCAGGCCGGGCTGCTTCCCTGGCGCACGGTGGCCGGGAACATCGCGCTTCCGCTGGAGGTTCACGGCATCGATGCCGGACAGCGCAAGACCAGGGTGGCCGAGCTCGCCGAGATGGTCGGGTTGTCGGATTTCACCGATTCCTACCCCGATCAGCTCTCCGGCGGTATGCAGCAGCGCGTCGCGATCGCCCGCTCCCTGGCGGAGCAGCCACGGCTGCTGTTGATGGATGAGCCGTTCGGTGCCCTGGACGAGATGACACGGGAACGCATGCAGGCTGAGCTCTCCCGGATCGTGACCGAAACCGGGGCAGCCGTGGTGTTCGTCACCCACTCCATTCCGGAGGCCGTGTTCCTCTCCGACCGCGTCATCGTGATGTCTGCCCGGCCCGGCCGCATCACGGGAACGGTCACCACCGGTATCGGGCGTGAGGTGGCGCGAGACGAGGCACTGCGCGAAACCGCAGGCTTCTTCCAGAAGGTCACCCAGGTACGTGAGGCGCTGCACGGCTCGCCCGTCAGCGCGCAGGCGCGAGAGGGTCGCTGATGGCTGCCGCCGGCTCGACGTCGACCTGGGAGCGGATCGTCGCGCCACTGGCCGTGGGTGTCCTGGGATTGCTGATCTGGCAGATCCTGGTGGGCGTGGTCGGCGTTTCGGCCTACCTGTTGCCGGCGCCGGCAGAGATCGCGGCGGAATTCGCCAGCAATGCCGGCCCCATTGCCGAAGGAGCCGTGATCACCGGCTCCAACGCCGCGATCGGCCTGCTGGCCGGAACCATCATCGGCGTCCTGCTGGCCGGTATCGCGTCCCGGCTGTCGGTCATCGACGCCATGCTGGCACCGGTTGTCGCTGGCCTCGCCGTGATCCCCATCGTGGCGCTGGCCCCGGTGCTGAACTCGATGTTCGGTGCCGATAGCGAAGTCGGTCGCCAGATCATCGCCGCTATCGCCTCATTCGTGCCGATCTTCATCAACACCCTGCGTGGGCTGCGGCAGACGACGCCACTGCAGCGGGACATGATGCGCGCCTACGCGGCCTCCTCCGGGCAGGTGTTCCGGATTCTGACGCTGCCGACGGCGGCGCCGTTCCTGCTCACCGGCATCCGCCTGGCGAGTTCCCTGGCCGTGATCTCGGCGCTGGTGGCCGAGTACTTCGGCGGGCCGCGCGGCGGGCTCGGCTCATTCATCTCGACGTCCGCCGCGACCAGCGCCTACGCACGCGCCTGGGCCTATGTCGGCGCCGCCATCGTGCTGGGGTTGGCGCTGTACTTGCTCACCGTGCTGTTAGAGCGAACAATCACCGCACGACTCACACCTTCCACCACCTGAGGAAAGGGACACCCCCCATGAAGATCACACGACGCGCATTCGCAGCAGGAGCGGGCGGCATGACCCTGGCCGCATTCCTGGCCGCCTGCTCGGCCAGCAACGAGGGTTCATCGGGCACCTCGAGCAGCGCCAGCGAGGGTGGCGACGACGGCGGTGGCGCCTTGACACCGGTCAAGCTGCAGCTGCAGTGGCTGCCGCAAGCCCAGTTCGCTGGCTACTTCGCCGCGGTCGATCAGGGCTTCTTCGCCGAGGAGGGCTTAGACGTGGAGATCATCCCCTCCGGTGGTGACATCGTGCCGCAGGACGCTCTCGCCAATGGCGACGTCGACTTCTGTATCGCCTGGGTCCCCAAGGTCCTGGGCTCCATCGAACAGGGCGCCAACCTGACCAACGTGGCCCAGATCTTCCAGCGTTCGGGCACGCTGCAAGTGGCGTTCGCCGACTCCGGAATCAGCTCGGTCGCGGACTTCGAGGGCAAGAAGATCGGCTCATGGGGTTTCGGCAACGAGTGGGAGATCTTCGCCGCCATGGCCGCCGAGGGCCTGGATTCCACCACCGTGGAGATCGTCACCCAGGACTTCAATATGAACGCCTTCCTGCTGGGTGATATCGACGCCGCGCAGGCGATGACCTACAACGAGTGGGCCCAGGTGCTGGAGTCGGTCAACCCGGACACCGGCGAGCTCTACCAGCCCGAGGACTTCAACATCATCGCCTACCAGGACACCGAAGGCGGCATGCTGCAGGACGCCGTCTGGGCCGACACCGCACGGCTGCAGTCCGACGACGAATACGAGGCACTGACGGTCTCGTTCCTGAAGGCCGTCATCAAGGGCTGGGCCTACGCCCGCGACAATGTGGAGCAGGCCGCTGACATCACCATCGCTGCGGGTTCCACCTGGGGCCCCAGCCACGAGCTGTGGATGGCGAACGAAACCAACAAGCTGATCTGGCCATCGCTCAATGGTGTGGGCATGATTGATGCTGCCGCCTGGGAGCAGACCGTGGCCGGTGCGCTGGCGGCGGTCAACGAGCAGGGCCAGCACCTGATCACCGCCGAACCTCCGGAAACCGCCTACTCCAACGATTACATTGAGCAAGCGATCAATGAACTCGGCGATGACGTCGACACCACCGGTGAGAGCTTCACGGCAATCGACGTGATCTTGGCCGAAGGCGGCAACTAGCCAGCAACCGAGAGGAAGACCAGGAATGACTGAGTCCGGCGCAGACCTCGACACTCGTGCGTTCACGCTTGATCGAGCGCATGTGTTCCATTCCTGGTCCGCTCAAGCGACGCTCAATCCGATGGTGGTGGCCGGCGGGTCCGGCAGCACGGTGTGGGATCACTCCGGCCGCCGCTATCTGGATTTCTCCTCTCAGCTGGTCAACGTCAACATCGGCTATTCCCACCCGGCGGTGGTACAGGCGATCAGCGAGCAGGCGGCGAGCTTGGCGACCATCGGACCGCCGATGGCGAACCTGACCCGCAGCGAAGCGGCCAAACGCGTGGTCGACCGGGCGCCGTCGGGCATGAACAAGGTCTTCTTCACCAACGGGGGCGCCGACGCCAACGAGAACGCCATCCGGATGGCGCGCCTGCACACCGGGCGGGACAAGGTCATCTCTACCTACCGCAGCTATCACGGCAATACCGGGTCCGCCATCGTGGCCACCGGTGATTGGCGCAGGGTTCCCAACGAGTACGCCACGCACCACGTGCACACGTTCGGACCGTACCTGTACCGCTCGGAGTTCTGGGCCACCAGCCCGGAGCAGGAGTGTGAGCGGGCACTGCACCATCTGCGCCGGGTCATCCAGGCCGAGGGCCCAGACTCGATCGCCGCCCTGCTGTTGGAGACCATCCCGGGTACCGCTGGAGTGCTGATGCCACCGCCGGGCTGGTTGCCAGGGGTGCGAGCACTGGCCGACGAGTACGGGATCGTGCTGATCCTGGACGAGGTGATGGCGGGCTTCGGCCGCACCGGCGACTGGCTGGCATTGGACGCCTACGACGTGCGCCCCGATCTGATCACCTTCGCCAAGGGGGTCAACTCCGGGTATGTGCCGGTGGGTGGTGTGATCATCTCCGATGAGATCGCCTCGACCTTCGACGAGCGGGTCTTTCCCGGTGGGCTGACCTACTCCGGCCATCCGTTGGCGGCCGCATCCATCGTGGCCGCCCAGGATGCCATGGCCGCCGAGGGCATCGTGGACAATGCCAAACGGATCGGTGCCACGGCGATCGGCCCGGGTCTGGCGGAGTTGGCCGACAAGCACCCCGTGATCGGGGAAGTGCGCGGCACCGGCGTGTTCTGGGCCATGGAGCTGGTCGCCGACCGCAGCACCCGCGAACCTGCACCGGCAGCACTGCTCGGGCTGGCGAAATCCGAGATGGTCAAACGTGGCGTACTGCCGTTCATCGCCGACAACCGTATTCACATTGTTCCCCCTTGCGTGGTGACCGCAGATGAGGTTGCCACCGCCATGGCGGCGTACGACGAAGTGCTGACCCTGCTGGACGAGAGGCTGTGAGATGACAGACCTGCTGGATCACTGGATCGCGGGCAAGGCCGATGCCGGAACCGGGGATCGCTCCGGCCCGGTGTATGACCCGGCGCGCGGCGCCGTCAGCAAGCAGGTCCGGTTCGGCACGGCAGCCGACGTCGACCGGGCCGTGCAGGCAGCGCGTACCGCGTTCGGCAGTTGGGGTCGGGCCTCGATCGCCAAGCGGACCCAGGTGTTGTTCGCCTTCCGGGAACTCCTCAATGCCCGCAAGGATGAATTGGCGCAGATCCTGACCTCCGAGCACGGCAAGGTGCTCTCCGATGCGGCCGGCGAGATCGCACGTGGCCTGGAAGTGGTCGAGTTCGCCTGCGGTATGGCGCAGCTGAGCAAGGGCACATTCTCACTGAACGCCTCCACCGACGTCGACGTCTACACGGTCAAGGAACCACTGGGAGTGGTGGGCATCATCAGCCCGTTCAACTTTCCAGCCATGGTGCCCATGTGGTTCTTCCCCATCGCCATCGCCGCCGGGAACACCGTGGTGCTCAAGCCCAGCGAGAAGGATCCCAGCGCCGCCAACTGGATGGCGCAGTTGTGGGCGGAGGCGGGGCTACCGGATGGGGTCTTCAACGTGGTGCACGGTGACAAGGAAGCCGTCGATGCTCTGCTGACCCACCCGGACGTGGCGGCCATCAGCTTCGTCGGGTCCACCCCGATCGCCAGGTACGTGTACGAAACCGCCACGGCCCAGGGCAAGCGGGAGCAGGCCCTGGGCGGGGCGAAGAACCACATGCTGGTGCTGCCGGATGCCGACCTGGATCTAGCCGCCGATGCCGCCGTCAACGCCGGGTTCGGTTCCGCCGGGGAACGGTGCATGGCGGTATCGGTCCTGGTCGCCGTCGACCCGGTCGGCGAAGACCTGATCGCCAAGATCACTGCACGGATGGCTACCCTGCGCATCGGCGACGGTCGGCGTGAGGTGGACATGGGGCCGCTGATCACCGGTACCCACCGTGACAAGGTGGCCGGATACCTGGACGCCGCGAACCGTGATGGCGCCGATGTGGTGGTCGATGGGCGCGGCGTCGAGGCCGATGGTGCAGCCGATGGCTTCTGGCTCGGTCCGTCGCTGGTGGACAAGGTTCCCCCGTCCTCGAGCGTGTACACCGACGAGATCTTCGGGCCGGTGCTGTCGGTGGTGCGGGTGGATTCCTATGCCCAGGGGGTGGAGCTGATCAACTCCACCCCGTACGGCAATGGCACGGCCATCTTCACCAATGACGGCGGGGCAGCTCGGCGGTTCCAGCGTGACGTCGAGGTCGGCATGGTCGGCATCAATGTGCCGATTCCGGTTCCGGTGGCCTACCACTCCTTCGGCGGCTGGAAGGCCTCCCTGTTCGGCGACGCCAAGGCCTATGGCCCCCATGGCGTGGAGTTCTTCACTCGGGACAAGACGATCACCTCGCGCTGGCTTGACCCCAGCCACGGTGGTCTCAACCTGGGCTTCCCGCGCAACGACTGATGGTGGCCTTCCCGAGCGAGCGCACCGCCCTGGTGACCGGCGTGGGCTCGGCCCGCGGGATCGGCCGGGCCGTGGCCCAGCGATTGGCCGAGGCAGGTTGGCATCTGGCATTGCTGGATGTGGATGCAGCGGCGGTCGGCGCGGTCGCCCTGGAGTTCGCAACCCGGTTCGCGGTCCGGACCGAAGCGGCGGCGGCCGATGTGTCCGACCCGGTCGCTGTGGTTGACGCCATCGACCTGCTGGAAGCGCGCCTGCCCCAGCTGGTGGCGGTGGTCAATATCGCAGGGGTGAGTTCGGCCGTACCGTACTTGGAGGTCTCGCCGCAGGAGTGGCGGCGGGTGATGTCGATCAACCTCGACGGCGTTCACCACGTCACCCAACGCGCGGTGCGCTCCATGGTCGACCATGGCGTGGGACGTGTGGTGAGTCTGACCTCGGTCTCTGCTCAGCGTGGTGGCGGGACCTACTCCAAGACCGCGTACTCGGCAGCCAAGGCTGGCGTCATCGGGTTGACGCGGTCATTGGCGCGCGAACTCGGACACCACGGCATCACCGCCAACGCCATCGCCCCTGGACCGGTGGACACCGACATCATGGGTGGCACCCTCTCCGAAGAACGCAAGCAGGCCATGGCCGCCGATGGCGTCCTGCCGCGGATCGGGGTGCCGGCGGACGTGGCAGCAGCCGTGGAGTACCTGGTCAGCGAGGACGCCTCCTACGTGACCGGCCAGACTCTGAACGTCAACGGCGGCCTCTATATGCAGTAGTAGTCCGCCGGCTAGCCCTGTGGCCGCCTCGCAGCAACGAATGCCTCGACATCTTCACGGTTGGCGTAGGAGGACTGCGCGCCCGGGCGCTGCACCGCCAGTGCGCTCATCGCCGTGGCGTACTCGACCGCCACCTGCAACGAACGGCCATCGGCCAGCAGTGCGGCCGTCGCGCCCACGAAGGCATCACCGGCACCAGTGGTGTCGACCGCGGGCACATCGTAGGCCGGGATCACGCCCGATCCCGTGGCGGTGGCCATGACCGCCCCTTGGGCCCCAAGGGTGATGACCACCGAACGAGCACCGGCCTGCAGCAGTCCGGCAGCGAGTTCCTGCGCCGTATCGGCTGTGCCAGCCGCCTCACCCAGCACGGTACGTGCCTCGTGTTCGTTGACTACCAGCGGATCGCAGGCATGGAACAGTTCGGGCGCTAGCGGGTAGGCGGGTGCCGCGTTGAGCAGGACGCGGATCCCCTCAGCTGCCGCCTCCTGCGCCAGATACTCCACCGTCTGCAGTGGTATCTCCAGATTGAGCACCAGCACATCCGCACGGTGCCACTGCCGCGCGGCATCCTCGGCGTTCGACACGTCGATACCGAAATTGGCTCCCGGCGAGACCACGATGGAGTTTTCCCCGTCGGGGGTTACCAGGATCATGGCGGTGCCGGTCGGCCGGTCGCTGGCAGCCAAGCCGTCGGTATCGACGCCCACGTTCGCGAGCGACTGGCGCAGGAAGGAGCCGTGATCATCGGCCCCAACCGCGCCGAGGAACACCACCTCACTGCCGCTTCGGGCGGCAGCAGCTGCCTGATTGGCACCCTTGCCGCCCGGATGCTTGACGACATCAGACCCCAAGAGGGTTTCTCCGCCTTGTGGTCTGCGGTCTACCTGAACAACGAGGTCAACATTGGCTGACCCGAAGACGACTACCCGGCTCATCTCACAACTCCTGCGGTGGTGGTTCGCAGCCTCACGACACCAAGCGGCGATCGAGGTTCGCTAGGCGCTGGCCCAACAGGCTGCGAAAACCGGGTAGATCCACATCTACTGCCACATCGGCATTCGGAGCCAGTCCAGACCGTCCTCGATTGTCCACCACCGTCATACCCGCTGTAAGCCGACCGACGTTCTCCACATCGACGTACCAATTTTCGGTCCGTACCAGCGACGGATCGATCACCGCGGCCACCGCCAGCGAGTCATGCTGCGCCACGGCGTCATCGATGTCGTTACCGCTCAGATTCCCCTCACCGTAGAAGGAGAGCATCGCATCGACCATCTGCGCAGCTGGGCCGCCCGACTGGAGTAGCTCGACCAGATGCGCCCGGCCGACGGTGGCCTGGTGGGTGGCATTGAGCCCGACCATGGTGATCGGCACGCCGAAGGCGAACACTTTCGCTGCGGCATCCGGGTCGTAGTAGATGTTGAACTCAGCGGCTGCCGTGGTGTTGCCAAGGTCGATTCCCATTCCGCCACCCATCAGCACCACCCGGGCCAGCTTGCGTGCGGTCTCGGGGTAGCTGGCCATGAACAGCGCAACGTTCGTCAGCGGTCCGATCGCGACGATGGTCACCGGGTTCGGGTGGGACTCGACCAGGTCCCGCATTAGTTCGATCGCAGGGACCAGCTCGCGGGTGGAATCGGGCAGCTGGTAGCCACCGAATCCGTCGATGCCGTGAACGTCCTGGGCTGGAGCGGTATCTCTGCGCCACAGCGGCGCCGTGGCCCCGGTTCCCACCGGGCAGTCCAGAGCTAGCAGGTCCGCCAACTTGGCGGAGTTGGGTGCGGTGTAGTCGAGGCCGGTGTTGCCAGCGACTGCCGTGATTGCGAGTATCTGCACCTCCGGACTCTCGGCAGCCAGCATGATGGCGAGAGCGTCGTCGATGCCCGGGTCGGTGTCGATGATGATGGGGGTAGGCATGGTTTCTCCTTCTCAGATGGTGTGGATGCAGGGTCGCCGGACCCAGGGAACAACCGACGCAGTTCCCTGGGTCGCTCAGCTGCTAGATCAAGTGAGCGCGGCCCGGACCGCCCTACGGGAGCGAGCCTTGAGTGCCGCGTGGGTGCGCACCGCGGCGAACACCAGCGCCAGCACCGTCAGCACATAGGGGGTCATCAGCGCCAGCGCGGAGTTGACTCCGGCGATCCCGAAGCGGTCGGCGAGTGCGTCAGCAGCACCGAAGATCAGGCAGGCGACCAAGGTGCGCGTCGGTTTGGCCAGCCCGAACGTGAGCGCCGCAACCGCGATGAATCCGCGTCCCGCCGTCATGTTGGAGACGAAGGAACCCAGGGAGGCCATCGCTAGCTGCGCACCAGCCAGACCACACAGGACCCCGGAGAGCAGCACCGAGATGAACCGCACCCGCACCACGCTGATGCCAGCCACAGCGGCGGCTGCCGGGTCCTCACCGACGGCCCGCAGATGCACCCCATACCGGGTGCGGTAGAGCACGTAGCTGTAGATCGGCACCATGATGAAGGCGAACCACACCAACACGGTCTGATCGTTGATGGCGGGTCCGATGATCGGGATCTCCGCCAGCGGCCCGAGGTCGACCTTCGGGAGGAAGGACTTGACGTCGCCCGGGGTCACGCCCGGGTTGCCGTAGAGCAGTTGGAGCAACAGCACCGTGATACCCAGGGCGAGGGTATTGATACCGATTCCGACGACGATGAAGTCGGCCTTCAAGATCAGCGATGCGAAGGCGTAGAGCAGCGCCAGAATCAGGCTTGAGATCATGGCTGCAAGCAAACCGATCCAGGGACTACCCGTGGCCGCTCCCACCGCGACGGCGGAGAACGCCCCCACCAGCATCATGCCTTCCAGCCCGATGTTAAGGATCTCACCCATCTGGGTGAAGGCGCCGCCGATGGCGGCCAGCAGCAAGGGTGCCACTTTGGTCAGGATCACGGCGAGGGTCGTCACCGCGAAAATCGTGGTCCAGAGGTCGTTCATGCCCGTGCTCCTTCCATGGACGGCGCGCTCTGATTGGGCTGCTTCCCCGTCGTCTTGGGTTGACTCTTCCTACGTTTGTGCCACCAGGCGAAGCCGAACTGGGCGGTGATGAACACGATGATCAGGCCTTGGATGATGTTGACCAGCGGGTACGGGACACCGGTCGACTGCAAGCCGGTACTACCGGCCATCAACGTCGCGTAGAACAGTGCAGCGATGAACACCGCCCACGGATTGAGCCGTGCCAGCAGCGCGATAGTGATGGCGAGAAAGCCGAAACCCGGGGAGAAGTTCTGCAGGAACCGGCCGCCATTGGGCCCCAGCACCCAGATGGCGCCAGCGAGGCCCGAGACCGCCCCGGCCAGCAGCATCACTTCCATCTTCATGCGTTTGGGCGAGACCCCGGTGTACTCGGCGAACCGGTTCATCTCACCGAGCTCACGCACATGCAGACCCCAGACCGTCCGGGTCAGGATCAGAGCTAACGCGACCCCGATCACGATGGCCACGATCAGATCCAGGCCGATGCCGTACTGCACGTCGAAAACCACGAAGCGGATTCCCGGTGCGATTGGCTCGCTCCCCGGGATTCCGGCACTGGGGTCCTGGAACGGGCCGGTGATGAAGAACTCGGTGATCTTCTTGGCGATATCACTCATCAACAGTGTCGTCACAATGATGTTGACCGCCCAATAGGCGTTGAGCCAGCCGGGGATGAATCCCCAGATCGCGCCGGCGAGGGCGCCACCGACCAGGCACAACACGCTCAGCAGGACCGGAGGCAGATCGGTGAACGTGAAACCGACCCAGGCAGCAAAGAAGGCGCCGAGATACATCTGGCCTTCACCACCGATATTGAAGAACCCGGCCCGGAAACTGATCACCACCGCCGCCGACATGATCAGTAGCGGCACGAACGAGGCGAACATCGAGGACATCCCGAACGCGCTGGTCCACGGCGAGAAGAACAGTTCGCCGTAGGTCACCAGCGGGTTGGCTCCGATGGCCAACACCACAATGGCACCCACGACCAGGGCCAGGCCGATCGCGATGAACGGCCCCGTCGCTCCGGTCATGGCCTTGGTCAGGCCTTCCCGCGAGAGCAACCTGACCCGTTCCGGTATGACTTGGCTTGAGGATTCCTCCGATGCCGGGGATTCCACGTCGGCGGATGGCAGCGCCGGGTCTTCCGTGCCCAGGCCTGGTTCACCGTCGGGCAGTTTCTCCGGGGCATCGTCCGCCGGAGCATTCGCGGCGAGGGGCTCCTCCAAGTCCTCATGCAACTGCGATGAGATCTTCTCGTGCTCGGCTTCCGCTGCCGCGAGCCGTTCGGGAGTCGGTTCGACACCGGCCATGGCAAGTCCAACAGCGATCTCATTGAGATCCTCGTGCGCGAACTCGGCGATGACTTTGCCGCGGTACATCACCAGCAGCCGATCCGACAGACTCATCACTTCGTTCAGGTCGGCCGAGATCAGCAATACTCCGGCCCCGGAATCCCGCGCCTGGATCACCTTGCGATGCACGAACTCCATCGCGCCGACGTCAACGCCTCGGGTGGGCTGCGACACCATCAGCAGTGCCGGGTCGGAGGTGAACTCACGCGCGATGATGACCTTCTGCATATTGCCGCCCGACAGCGTCCCGATCTCGGTCTCGGGACCGGCACCGCGAACGTCGAACTGCTTGATGAGGTCAACCGCGAAGGACCTGATGGCCGAGAGATTCAGCCAACCGCGCTTCGCCCGCGGCGGGGTGAGCTGAGTCGCAGCCGCATTCTCGGCAACGGTGAGGCCCGGGGCGGTGCCTTCATCGTGGCGGTCCTCAGGGATGTAGGACATACCTGCCCGCCGCCGCTGTTGCACGCTCGCTGTCGTGACATCGGTGTTTCCCAGACGCACCACGCCATGGCCCACCGGGGTCAGGCCCGCGATAGCCGCAGCCAATTCGGCCTGGCCATTGCCTTCGACACCGGCAATGCCCACGATCTCACCCCGGCGAACGGTCATGCTGAGGTTATCGACGGCGACGGCGCCACGGGAGTCCACCGCATAGAGGCTCTCGACGGCCAGAACGTCGTCGGTGGGATTCGCCGGGGTGTGCTCGACACGCAACAGCACATCCCGTCCCACCATCATGGAAGCGATCTGGGTCTCGGTGAGCCCTTCGGCGGGCCGGGAATCGACGACTGCGCCATCCCGGATCACACTGACTTGATCGGCGATTCGCCGGACTTCCCCCAGTTTGTGCGAGATGAACACGACGGCCGCGCCAGCGGCCGCCAGATTGCGGATGACGACGAACAGATCGTCGGTCTCGGCGGGGGTGAGCACCGCGGTCGGCTCATCGAGGATGAGCACCCGGGTGTCGTGGGACAGGGCCTTGATCACTTCGACGCGCTGGCGCTGCCCCACCGAGAGGGTCTCGACGGTATCGGTCGGGTCGATGTCCAGGCCGAATTGTTCGGAGAGCTCCTTGACCCGGGCGACCATTGCCGCCTTGTCCAGGGAGCGCTGCGCGGTCACCAGCTCGCGACCCAGGAAGATGTTGTCGGCCACGGTCAGCGACGGCACCAGCTTGAAGTGCTGATGCACCATGCCGATACCGAGTCGATCGGCCGTCTTCGGCGTATCGATCACGACCTGCTTGCCCTCGAACAGGATCCTGCCGGAATCCGGCTGAGCCGTACCCGCGATCATGGTCATGAGCGTCGTCTTGCCGGCACCGTTCTCGCCGACGATCGCATGCACTTGCCCGGGGTGTATCTCCAAGGAGATGTTGTCGTTCGCCACCTTTGGACCGAAGGCCTTGGTGATGTGTTGTAGTTCCAGGATCGGTTGAACCACGATGTTCCTTTCCGACGCACGTAGCGCGATGGCACCCGATTCGGGGGCATCCGGGTGATGCCCCCGAATCAGAGGTCAGTAGGCGCTCGGCACCTCGATCTCGCCGTCCACAACCTGCTGCTTGTATCCCTCGAGTTCATCGATGACGCTCTGGGGAACCAGGTCGCTGTTGTCGGCAAATTCCAGGCCCACACCATCGTTGGCCAGGCCGTACGACGTCGCCGCGCCCCATTCGAGGGTGCCGTCCTGAGCCGCGTGAACTGCATCAGCGATGGTGGGGCCGACGTTCTTCAGCATCGAGGCCAGGATGTAGCCCGGCTGCAGCGCGTTCTGGTTCTGGTCCACGCCGATGGCGTACCGCTCACTATCCGCAGCAGCCTGCAGCACACCGGTGCCGGCACCGCCTGCGACCTGGAACACCACGTCGGCTCCTTGGTCGTACATGGCCGTCGTCTGGTCGTAACCCTTCTGCGAGTCGGTGAAGTTGCCGACATAGGAGACCAGCACCTCGATCTCGGGGTCGACCGCTGCCACACCGGCTTCGAATCCGACCACGAAGTCGTTGATGACGGGAATGTCCTGACCGCCGACCAATCCGACGACCTTGTCATCGTTGGCCAGGGAGAACGTGGCGGTGTCGGAGGTGACCAGCGCGGCCAGCACTCCGGCAAGGAAGGACCCCTCGTTCTGCTTGTACACCACCGATGCGATGTTCGGGTGGTCGACCTCGTGGTCGTAGAACAGGTACTTCTGCTCCGGGAACTTCTCGGTCACCTCAAGAACCATGTCGGTCATGGCGGGGCTGCCGATAACCACGATGTCCCAGTCGCCGGTCGAGGACGATTCCAGATTTGCGCGCCATTGGCCGGGGTTGTTCGGATCGGCCTGCAGCGTCTCGATCTTGTTGCCCTCCGCGGCCAGTTGTTCCATACCGCGATTGGCGTCGTCGTAGAAACTCTGGTCTCCGAGGTAACCGGCCAAGACGTGCGCGACCGACATCAACTCCCCGCTGGCCTCGCCACCGGCCTCACCGCCGGAGTCACCGCCGTTTTCGTCCGACCCCGACCCGCAGGCCGCCAGTGTGACCGTCAGCGCCGCAGCCGCGAGTGCTACCGCAGACTTCCTTAACCTCATTGTTGCTCCTTCTGGTAATGCAACGAACAGCGCGTCCTCGCGCTAGTCGCCGGTGCCGGCATCCGGGCCATCCGGTGCCGGCGGCTCTTGGGTACAGCCGCACGATTCACGGCGCACCAACGTGGTGGGCAGCACCGTGGGAGGTGCAGCAGGTGCTGCTGGGTGGTCCATCATGTGGGCCAGCATCGCTAGGGTCTGGTTCGCTACCTCCTGGAATGGTTGGGCCGAGGTGGTCAGTCGGGGTTGGGCGTACTCGCCGGCACCGATGCCGTCGAACGAGGTCAAGGCGATATCGGTGCCGACGCTGAGATTCCGCTCGCTCAATGCGCGCAGAGCGCCGATCGCCTGGAAATCGGAAGAGACGAAGACGGCGTCCAGGTCTGGCTGGTCGGCAATCAGCGCATGCATGGCCTGGTAGCCACCTTCGGAGTCGAACTCGGAGTTGCGGCATAGTTCATCTGCCGGGTCCGAGCCCGCTTCGGCTACGGCCCGCCGCCACCCGGCGAGACGTTCCATCGCGCCCAGTAGTGGTTCCGGTCCGCTGATGCATCCGATCCGGCGGTGCCCGTGCTCGACCAGGTGCTGAGTGGCCTCGTAGGCACCTTGCTCGTTGTCCACGAGGACCCGCGTGGCCGAACTCAGGCCGACCGCACGGTCGGTGAACACAACCGGCACCCCGGAACGATCGAGTTCTGGCATGAGGTGCCCACTCTCCGACGAGGGGCAGATGATCAGGCCATCGACCTTGCGATCGAGGAAGGTCCGCACATAGGTGAGCTCGCGGTCGCGGTTGTCGACGGTGTTGCCGAGCAACACGATGAGGCCTCGATCGAATGCCGCATCCTCGATCGCGGTTGCGAGTTCGGCGAAGAACGGGTTTGACGAATCGGGTACCAGCACCCCAAGGGTGTTGCTGCGTGCCATCGCCAGGCTGCGAGCTAGCGCATTGGGACGGTAGTCCAGTTCATCGATGGCGGCGAGCACCTTCGCCCTGGTCCCTTTGGAGACAGGACGGTTGCCATTGAGCACGTACGACACCACGGCGGGCGTCACGCCAGCCAGTTTGGCCACCTCTACGCGACTCGACATCCTCGTCCTTTCGTTGCAGTTTCGGGACGTTACCCGGGTTGCACGAAGGGACGTTACCTGCGTCACATAGATCACGCAACCCGGGTTGCGCAATCGTGATCTTTGGTGACACCCTGACTTCCCGACGCCGCGCAACCCAACTCTGGGAGAGCTCATGAGCACCAGGACGCCCTCTGATTCTGGACAGGATCAGCCGACCTCGGGCGCTGCCGGGCGCGCCGGGCTGGCCACCGCGGCAGTCTTCGTGGTGGCGCTCTGCCTGCGCCCTCCCATCACCGCTGTGGGTCCGCTGCTGCCGCAGATCGGAGAGCACTACGCTCTCTCCGAGAGCGCTCAGGGAGTCCTGGGGGCTATTCCGTTGCTGGCTTTCGGTGCGGTATCACCGTTCGTCCATCGACTAGCACGACGGCGAGCCCTGGAAACCACGATTCTGGCTGCGCTGATCCTGCTCGCAGCAGCCATCGCGGTACGGTCCTGGACCGGGGTGTGGGGTCTGTGGATAGGAACGTTCTTCATCGGTGCCGGCATCGCGATCGGCAACGTGCTGGTCCCGGTGGTGGTGCGCCGGGACTTCCCCAAGAACATCGCGCAGGCAACGGGTGGATACTCGGCGTGCATCACGATGGCAGCGGCGGTAGCATCCGCCATCGCGGTGCCTATCGCAGCGGCCAGCGATTGGCAGGCCTCGCTCGGTATCTGGGGAGCGTTTGTGCTGCTCATCGCGGCACTCTGGGCGCCACGGCTGCGACGGCGCAACACTGCCGTCACCGAGCAGCAGCAACAGGAAACCGGGTCGATCTGGCGGGAGCCGACCGCCTGGTGGGTGACTGCATTCATGGGCCTGCAGTCCACCTTGTTCTATACCCTGATCACCTGGCTTCCGACCATTGAAATCAGTCACGGAACCTCGGCACAAACCGCCGGGATTCGCCTCTTCGTCCTGCACGGACTCGGTCTGATCAGTGGCTTGACCATCCCGATCGTGCTGCGCAAGACGGCAGACGAAAGGCTGGGAATGGTGGTCGCCAGCGTGCCCATGGCGCTAGCCGTAACCGGGCTACTGCTCTGGCCCGCGATGATGCTGGTCTGGGTGGTGCTGGCGGGGATCGGCCAGGGCGCATCGCTGGTGGCTGCGCTGACCCTGGTCTCGCTCCGTGGCCGTACCCAGCAGGAAGCGGCGAAGCTGTCCGGAATGGCTCAATCGGTGGGCTACCTGCTCGCGATGCTGGGGCCGATCGGCGCAGGCTACCTGGCCGATATCACCGGCTCCTGGCAGCCTTCGCTGGCGCTGTGCCTGGTGCTGGCCTGCATCCAGATCCCGGTGGCACTACGGGCGGGGGTGGACCGGCGTTCGGCACCGCTCCCCGATAGCAACCGGAGGTAGCGGGGTGACCTCGGCCACCCTGATGTAGTTCGACGCTCACCTGACTTCACCCTGAAACTCACTTGGTAGTGCCCAGGCCGTTGTTCTAGGACTGTTCCTATGGTCGGGACCGCGACGCGGCGGGGCCCTCGAGCCGTCGGGGCCTTGCTCTTAACGTTGGCACTGGCAGCGGCGGGTACATACGCCGCCGATTCTGCCCAAGCCGACGATGACTCGTTCACCATCGTCGTCTTGCCGGATACCCAGCACTACACCGCAGACGCCGAGCTAGCGCCGATATTCACGGCCCAGACGCAGTGGATCGCCGAGCAGCGCGAAGAGTTGGGTATCGAGTTCGTGCTGCAGCTCGGTGACCTGGTGGACAGTCACCCTGTCACCTCCCAATGGCAACGGGCCGACGCCGCAATGGCGGTGC
>JBKDZO010000011.1:0-8360 GCA_047971285.1 Beutenbergiaceae bacterium
GGCTGGCAGATGGTCGAGTGCGAGGTCGGCGACACCTACCGCTATGTGTGGCAGCAGGGCGACGACGAGTCCACCCGCTTCGGCTTCGAGGGCGAGACGCTGATCAGCGAGGCGCCGCGGCGTTCGGTGACCACCGAGAAGATGATCGGCATGGACGGTGATCCCACGCTCAACGACATGCAGCTCTACGAAGAGGACGGTGCCACGTTGCTGACTCTCCTGATCGAGTACCCGTCGATGGAGGTACGCGACCAGATTCTCGCCACCGGCATGACCGATGGCATGGAGTCCAGCTACCTGCGGCTAGAGGGGGTGCTCGCCGAGGTCTGACCCTCCGGCACAGCGCCGACCCAGATCCCGGGCGTGATCGCTGAGACGTCCAAGAGCAGATCATCAGGTGGATCCGGCCTCATCTTGGCAAGCGTGATTGGCGGCCTTGGCGTGCGGCCCTCAGCATTCGGCCGTGGGCCTCTCGTGCACAGCGGAGATGCGGATAGAACCGTAGTCGTCCCTGAGCCGGATGATCTGCACTGCGGCGTCGAACCGATCCGGTTGGCCGTCCCGGATCACCTCATAGATGCCTGGCCGATAGCAGCGTTCCAGCACCAGGTCGTCATCAGGGTCTTCGAGTGGTCTGATCCAGGCGGTCTCGGTGTGGCCGCGGTACACGGTGTCGGATGAGCGGCCAGGTCCAATTGACCGGCCAGCATCGTCAGGTAGAGATCGGTGGCCGCCGCCCGGACGAAGTCGTCTACAGGCTTCTTGTCGGCGAGCAGATCCTCTATGTGCGTCACTGTGTTCAGGTAGCGCGCAATGGCCTCGTCATAGCGGGCGCGGTGACGCATCAGTGCTCCTGGGCTGGGGTGCAGGAAACCCCAGCCTGCCATGGCCCGCCGGGGATCTGCGCGCGACGGCGTGGGCCGGAGACGCCTGTGTGCCTACGGGGCTGGTGGCCATCGCATGTGCCGGTGGTTTCAACCCCGTGGCAACCGGATGTGGTTTCCAGCCGGATCCTGGGTGAGGTCTTCGAGCACTGCGACCGCGGGGTTGCGCGGCAGGCTGGTTGTGCTCAGCTGGTGCCAGCCGCGTGCATCGATGCACGGACGGCGTCCACGACGGCATCGACATTCACCCCGAGGCGTCGCAGCAGGTGCGCACCGTCACCACTCTGGCCGTAGTCGGTGACGCTCACGGCGCGTCCGTGTGAGCCGATCCACCGGTACCAGCCGAGATCACTGCCGGCCTCCACACTCACCCGGGAGGTGATGGCCGCTGGCAGGACCCGTTCCCGGTACTCGGCGGGCTCCTGCAGGAACCACTCCAGACACGGCGCGGACACCACTCGGACCGTCGTCTGGGCCTCTCCCAGGAGCCGGGCCGCCTCGATGGCGAGGGACACCTCGGATCCGGTGGCAATGATCAGGGCGTCAGCCTCGGCATCCTCATCCCCGAAAACCGTGTACGCGCCGCGGGCGGCCCCCGTTTCATAGCTGGTGGCAGCGGCCACCACCGGTACCGACTGCCGGCTCAGCGTGAGCGCGACGGGCCCGGCCGGCCGCTCCAGGATCCGTCGCCACACGTCGACCGTCTCCACCCAGTCTGCTGGACGTGTCACGGACAGGCCGATGATCGCGCGGTAGCTCCACAGGTGCTCGAGCGGCTGATGCGTGGGCCCATCCTCACCGACGGCCACGGAGTCATGACTCCACACGAAGACCGACGGAACCCCCATCAGGGCCGCCAGCCGTACTGCCGGACGCAGGTAGTCGGAGAACACCAGGAAGGTTGCCCCGAACGGCCGGGTCACCCCGCCCAGCGCGATGCCGTTCACGATGGCGCCCATCGCATGCTCGCGGATGCCGAAGTGCAGCAACTGGCCGCCCGGTTGGCCCGGCCAGTCGTTGCTGAGCAACCCTGCGGGCAAGAAATTGTCCACGGAGGTGACGTGGGTGCCGTTCGTGCCGGCCAGGTCTGCTGATCCGCCCCACAGCTCCGGCAGCTCCGGCATGACCTTGTCCAGCACCGCGGCACTGGCCACCCTGGTCGCAACGGTGGTGGGGGAGTCACGCAGGCAGGCCAGTGCCTCCAGCGCGGGGGAGATGTCCCGGGCGCGCATCCGGGTGAGCAGGGCCGCCTGCTGGGGCTGGTGCCGCTGCCAGGTCGCCAGGTCCCGTTGCCAGTCAGCATGGGCGTGCGCGCCGCGGACGGCAACCCGGCGGGCGTGGGCCAAAAGCACCTCAGGCATAGCGAAAGTGGCGTCGGGATCCAGCCCGAGATGTCGTTTCGCGCCGGCGATCTCCGCATCACCCGGCGCCCCGGCGTGTGCGGCAGCGGTGCCGCCGATCCTCGGCATGGGATGTCCGATGCGGGAGCGCAACCGCACGAAGACGGGCCCCTGCCCGCTGGCCTGTTCGGCCCGGGCGAACACGCTCCGCAGCTCGCGCGGATCCTCAGCGTCCTCGATGGTCAGCGTGCACCACCCGTAGGCCTGGTAGCGGGCCAGGACGTCCTCGGCGAACGTGATCGCGGTGTCCCCTTCGATACTGATCGCGTTGTCGTCCCAGACGAGGATCAGCCCAGGCAGCTGCAGCGTCCCGGCGAGCGAGGACGCCTCATGGCTGATCCCCTCCTGGAGATCCCCGTCGGAGGCCAGGCACCACACCGTGGGCGACAACAGGTCCGTCTCCAGCAGCCGGCGCAGCCGGGCGGACTCCATGGCCATACCCACCGCGTTGCCGATGCCCTGGCCCAGCGGGCCCGTCGTGGTCTCCACACCGGGGGTGTGGCCGAACTCAGGGTGTCCGGGGGTCAGTGAGTCCAAGGTCCGTGCCCGGCGCAGATCATCGAGTTCCAGCCCGTAGCCGGCCAGCCACAGCTGAACGTACAACCCCAGGCTCGCGTGCCCGCACGACAGCACGAACCGGTCCCTGCCAGGCCAGTGCGGCGCCGCCGGATCATGCCGGAGGAACTCCTGGAACAGCACGTACAACGCCGGCGTCAGGCTCGCCGCGGTGCCGGCATGGCCGGCGCCCTTCGCCTGCACCACGTCCAACGGGATGACCCGGGCGTGGCGCACCACGTCGGCATCCAACTCTCGTGCCCAACCGTCGGACCCGTCTCCCCGGTCGCTTCCGCTCTCTGGTTCCACTCTGGGCAGGCTAGCGAGGCTCCCACTTTTTGTCTACCAGTAGACTTAATTTACCAGGGCGGCGACGCGCTCCCCGGAGAAGGCGGCGTCAGCGGCGATGCGTCCGGCGCCGAGGAGTCCGGCGTCGGCACCGAGTGCTCCCAGCCGGATCTGTAACTTCTTGGTCGCCAGGGGGTGCGAGAGCTCGTAGATCCGCTCCCGGATGGCGCCGATCAACTCCTCACCCGCGGGGGCAAGATTGCCGGCGACGATCACCAGACTGGGGTTGAGGACACCGATGGCATCAGCGAGCACCTCCCCGAGCCGACGCCCCGCATGGCCCAGGAGGTCCAGCACGGCTGCTTCCCTGGTTTGGGCCAGCGTCAGCACGTCCTGGGACGAGTGCACCTGGGTGAAGCCGCGGGCTCGTAGCTCATGAGCGAGCGCCCAGCCGCCGGCGGTGGCCTCCGCGCACCCCTCCTGCCCGCACCGACAGCGAGCTCCGCCGGGCCGGGGCAGGTGGCCGAGGTCTCCGGCGGCACCCTGGCCGCCGCGGAGGATCCGCCCGTGGGCGATGATCCCGGCACCGATACCCATCCCGATCTTGAGCATGAGCATGTCGCGCACAGGTTCGGCCAAGGCGTGGAACTCGCCCAGCGCCATGATGTTGGCGTCCTTGTCGACCGCGACAGGTGCGTCGAAGCGCGAGGCGAAGAACCGGGGGATGTCGGCACCGTCCCAGCCGCGCATCGTGGGTGGGCTGACCACCTGCCCGGTGGCCTGCTCGACAGGACCGGGCAGGCCGATCCCGATGCCCCAGGCGTCGGCGCCGGTGAGCTGCCGCTCCTGCAGCAACCTGGTGAACTGATCGGCAACCATCCCCAGGATCGCGTCGGGTCCCGCATTGATATCGATGTCTCGGTCCACGACCTGCAGGATCTGCCCGGCGAGATTGAGAACCGCGACCCGGGCGTGGCTGCCGCCGATGTCGGCGCCCAGAAGCGCGCCCCGGTCGGCGTTCAACCCCAATTGGATGGTGGGGCGCCCCCGCGCCTCCTGCACCGACCCCACCTCTGCCACCAGTCCGCTGGTCAGCAGTTTCTCCAGTCGGCGCGTGACCGTGACCCGCGCATATCCGGACTCGCGGACCAGATCTGCGCGGCTGGATGCATGGCCGGAGCGGATGAGGCCCAGAAGAACAGCTGTCATCTCGTCCATCCGCGCTCCTCCTTGGCGCTTCGCCGTGCCGGTCTACCCGTGTGGGGCGATGGGAAACTGTACCTCAGGCGATATTCGGATACCCGTGTACAAAAGTACGTCGGCTGCGCTAGCGTGTCCGGCATCAGGGCGGCATTCCTGCCCGGCAACGGCAAAGGAGCTCCTCGCGTGAGTCTGTCCGACTGGCTCCCCGAAGCGGCAATCCGCACCCACGTCAACGCCCGGAATTGGCGGGAGGCGGTCACCCTGTGTGGTGAGGCGCTGGTGGCAGCCGGCACGACGTCGGCTGCCTACACCGAGGAAATGATCCAGACCGTCGAGAAGCACGGTCCCTACATAGTCATCGCTCCGGGCCTCGCCCTCGCCCATTCCCGACCCTCGCCGGCGGTGCACCGCGCCGGACTGAGCTGGGTCACCCTGGCCTCACCTGTCGAGTTCGGATCCCAGGCCAACGACCCGGTCGACCTGATCATCGGGCTGGCTGCACTCGATCACGACGGACACATCGAGATGATCGCCGCGTTGGCGTCGGCGATTTCTGATCCGACCTCGCTGGCTCGGCTGCGCGCGGCGGGCGGGCCGACCGAGGTCCGCACCATCTTCGACGAGATCGCCTGACCCACCCCCAACCATCCCGGAAAGGAACCCCAATGAAGATAGTTGCCGTCTGCGGCATGGGAATCGGCACATCGGTGCTGCTGAAGATGAATGCCGAGAAGGTCCTGCGAGAACTCGACATCGACGCCGACGTGGAAGCAGCCGACATCGGCGTGGCCCGCGGAGCTGCCCGGACGGCGCAGATCGTGTTGACCTCCGCTGACCTGGCCGAAGAGATCGGCGATGTACCGGCGAAGGTGATCGTGATCAACAACTTCACCAACCTGCAGGAGATCACCACCAAACTCACCGAAGCTATCCAGTAACCCACCGGCGGTATCCGCCCCCGTTCTAAGGAGCACCTGATGGACTGGCTTGTCACCATCTTGGATTTCATCGGTCAGCAGATATTGAACGTGCCGGCCTATCTGATCGGCATCATCACCGCGATCGGCCTGATCGCCCTCAAACGCAATGCCGGCCAGGTCATCGGCGGCGGCCTGAAAGCGGCCCTCGGATTCATGATCCTGGGTGCCGGTGCTGGCGTGGTTGTCAGTTCGCTGGATCCGCTGGGTGTCCTCATCCTGAAGGTCACCGGTGTCCGCGGCGTGATCCCCACCAACGAGGCGATCACGGCGATTGCCGCCGAGCAGTACGGCGCACAGGCCGCCTACGTGCTGGTGATCGGATTCATCGTCATGCTGGCCCTGGCGCGATTCACGCCGCTGCGCTACATCTTCCTCACCGGGCACCACATGGTGTTCATGTCGATCCTGCTCACCGTGGTCTTGTCGGTGGGCCTCGGCGAGGGATTCGACTGGCTGGTGGTCCTCCTCGGCGCGGTCCTGCTCGGGGTGATCATGGTCGTCATGCCCGCCTTCGCCCAACCATGGACCCGCAAGATCACCGGCGATGACTCGTTCGCGATTGGCCACTTCGGGACCCTCGGATACATCGCTGCCGGTGCCACCGGCCAGGCGGTCGGGCGGCGGAGCAAGTCCACCGAGGAGATCAACTTCCCCTCCGGACTGCGCTTCCTGCGGGACTCGATGGTGGCTACCGCATTGTCGATGGTGCTCATCTACTGGTTCTTCGCGATCTGGGGACTCATCGCCCTACCGCGCGCCGAGGCACTGGAGATCTTCGGCTCGGCAGACGGGGGCGCCTACATGATGGCCGCCTTCTCCCTGGCCCTGCAGTTCGGGGTCGGTGTCGCGGTCATCCTCTACGGTGTCCGCACCGTGCTCGGCGAACTGGTTCCGGCCTTCCAGGGCATCGCCGACAGGGTTGTCCCCGGAGCCAAACCTGCCCTGGACATTCCGATGGTCTACCCGTACGCGGCCAACGCCGTCCTGATCGGATTCATCTGCTCGTTCGTCGGCGGGATCGTCGCCTTGGGCATCATCGCGGCCTGGCTGAACCCGTGGCTGGGCCTGGCCCTCATCCTGCCGGGTATGGTTCCCCACTTCTTCACCGGCGGCGGCGCGGGCGTGTACGGCAACGCGACCGGTGGCAGGATCGGTGCGGCCATCGGCGGCTTCGTCAACGGCATCCTGATCACCATCCTCCCGGCGTTCCTGCTGCTGGTCTTCGGTGAGCTCGGATTCCAGAACACCACCTTCGGGGACGCCGACTTCGGGTGGTTCGGATCCGCCATCGGTGGTGGGTTCACCCTGGGTCCGGTGGTGGGTGTGATCATCAGTCTGGGCATCGCGGCGGCTCTGGTCATCGGCGCATCGGTCTTCCAGAGGCGGGTCGTGGACACCGGCTGGCTTCCCGGCCGGCAGCGCGACGCCTTCCTCGAACGCGAAGAGGAGCACGCTTCGGTGTAGCGCGCGGCAACCACCACAACTGACTGCGGAGACGACGCCGTCGTGAGCCGCGCCCACCACTGCCACATTGGTGGAATGCGGGGACTCCTCTTCGGCTCACTGGCCACCGGCGCCATGGCCCTGGTCGGACTGGTGGTGCTGGCCCTGCTGCTGGGTCTGCGGCTGGGACTGGCACCCCGATCGGGTGCGGGCTGATCCCGGGAGCCATCCCCGGTGCAGCAACGGCTGAGGCAGCAGAGCCTCGAGCCGGACCCATGCCGCACACCAGCTGCTCCTGATCCGGGTCGGCTCCCAGGACCCGGCCCGTAGCTCAGGTGGGATGAGCGGGTCCTCACGGATGGCCTGCTCCAGTCCATGGGCCAGCCGCAGCTGGCCTGCGAGCACGGCATGGACGTCAGCGGGTTCGGCGGGCGCGGCACCCATCTGGGTCAGGAGCCGGTCCAGGTCTGCATAGGCGGCTGTGACCGGCCCGGCGGGCCACAACGCCTCCGTGATCGCCCGCGGATCGGTGAGGCCGCGCACGTCGAGGTCGTCGGCCACCGCCTGGACCAGGCGTCCCTCGGACTCGGCACCCAGCAGGCCAGCCAACGCATGCGGGGACAGATAGAGGGACGTGGCCAGGGAGGCGGCTCCGAGATCGCGCAGCTGGCGGCGCAGCGAATCCCGGATCGCCCGTTCGGACTCCGGGGTGCTGAGTGCCAGCAGGCGCCAGCGACCGTCCCACGGTGCCAGGCCGTCGTCCTGGGCGAATGCGAGCCGTAGCGCCACCCGGTCCCGGTGCAGCCTGGCCCGACCGGCCGGGGTCGCTGTGAGCTGCCCGCCGCGGCCCCGGCCGCTCTGGGTCAGCTCACCGGCTCCGACCATCCGTCGGATCGCGAGCCGCAGGGGCTGGTCGGCCACGCCGACGGCGTTGGCGGCGGCGTACATTCCGGCCAGCCCTACCGGGCCGCCGTCGGCTGGCAGGAACGCCTCGATCACCGTGCGGGGTGTCACTGCCCAGGTGGTGCTCACAGCACCCGCAGCTGCATGGTCCGGTAGCGCTCGAACCCGTAGAGCGTCCGGAGCGGGCCGAGGGAGCCCTCGGAGGCAACCTCGAAACCGGTCCGCCGGTATAGTGCCTCGGCGCGGGGGTTGCTGTCGATCACCGAGAGCTGGACGGCGTGGTCGCCGCGACTGCGGGCGATGTCGAGCACCGCCGCCAGCAGCGCCGATCCCACCCCACGGCCACGGTGCTCCTGCGCCACGCAGATGCCGTCCATGATCAGCACGCCGGGTTGCAGGGGGCGTGCCAGCGGGGTGAGTACCAGCAATGCCCGGAGCGCGCCGACGGAACCGACCTGGGCGCGCAGCTGCCGCCAGGTCAGATCCACGGCACCGCGCCCGTCCTGGTAGAACCCGCATACGCCGACGATCTCGTCGTCGTTGCGTGCAACCAGCACCCGCTCAGGGTGCAGAGCCGCCGTCACAGCTGCGAGGCCGGAGGCCTCATCGCGGAATGCGCGACGCAGCTTGGTGCCGAACGCCGTCCAGTAGAGCTGGCCGGCGCGGTCGCGTTCGGTAGCGGTGAAGCCCGGTTCGATGAGCAG
>JBKDZO010000012.1:0-23710 GCA_047971285.1 Beutenbergiaceae bacterium
ACTCGAGCGTCGTGGTCAGCGTGACCCAGTGCAACGGCTGGGAGACGGTCCGGTTGTAGTCGTAGAAACGACCCAGTTCGAAGTAGTCGCCCACGGTGTTAGCCCCGGTGACGCCGGTAAATCCGATACCTGTGCGATCTGTCGCAGGCAGGCATACTGGTAGCAGCGGAATCACGTCCCTCAGGAAGTTCCGACCGCTACGGATCTCATTGTGGGCACCCATCGTGGTGGCCTGCGGACCCCCGTAGCCCACCGTGGGGTCACCTGTGCCGTACGCAACGCAATTCGGGGTGGTGCTCTGATCCGGTCTGAACGGATTGCTAAAGATGCCAACCGAGCCATTGATCACATCATTGGCTTCGACCGCTTGGGCACTCGGCATAGACGTGAACCCGAGTGTGGCGATGATTCCAGCGGATGCGACGCTCAGTGCGCCCCTCCAGCGTGCACGAACATTCCGGTGTTGGCGCACGTCAGTACTGTTTTTGTACATACGAAGATCAACTAGTCCATTCATTGCAGCGAATGTGTCCCTCGCGGCCGATGCTAACACCTCTCGGTCCGAATGACACGAGGGCCGTCCCGGGATGCCCGTGAGCGACGTGACTGTTGTGAATGAAGCGACGTGACTGTTGTGAATGAAAATGGCCCGGCCAGACATCGGCGAGTCCGATCCTCAGCACAAGACACCTCAGCACAGGGCATCCTCAGCACAGCGAACTCGGGTGGGCGATACTGGGTTCGAACCAGTGACCTCTTCGGTGTGAACGAAGCGCGCTACCACTGCGCCAATCGCCCAAGCGCGTCGATCAGCCTAACTTACCCGGCAGATGGGTTGGCATCGGGGTGCGGGTACGTATCCACCACAACCGCGGCGCAGATTCCCTCGCCGCAGATGCTCCGGTGATTGAGCAGCCCGGACATCGGTTCATACGGTGGTTCCAGTCGTTCCCCTCCGACTCGGACCCGCGTCGACTGGGCCTACACCGACCCCGTCTTGGCTCGCGCGAACCGATCGGATAGTGTTTCTTGTCGGCCGAATTTTCGGCGATGCGGATGTGGCTCAGTGGTAGAGCATCACCTTGCCAAGGTGAGGGTCGCGGGTTCGAATCCCGTCATCCGCTCGGAGCGGGTCTCGCCAGACCCATCCCGCGGTGGGTTGGCCGAGAGGCGAGGCAACGGACTGCAAATCCGTGTACACGGGTTCAAATCCCGTCTCCACCTCTCGAGAACGAGTGACCACTCACCCGCACTCGAGAACAACCGATTCACCGCAGGTTTCCTGCAACGACTTCGGGCGGCTGGCGCAGCGGTAGCGCGCTTCCCTGACACGGAAGAGGTCACTGGTTCGATCCCAGTATCGCCCACACTGCACTACCAGCCGCAGGGAGCTGGTGGCCGAGCGGCGCACGCCGCGCCGCCGGTAGCAGCCGGTGCGTGCTCGCGCGCATCCAACGTCAAACGGCATCGCCGATGTCGGCCCTTTGGAGACCTAGTGCCGAACGCCTCATCCGGAGCCCGCCTGCTCGATCGTCGAGCCGCGCGTGGCGACGAGGCCGCCCCCATCATTCCGATCCTGGCCCGCAAGGTCCGCGAAGTCGAAGCCAAGGCCGCTCGCGGCAAGGTCGGCCCCACCAATCGCACCCGATTCCAGGTGATCGCGCTGCTGGTGCGCGAAGAGCGCGCCCGGGTCAAGAACGCCGAGACCTTGTCCACGCCGGCCCGCACCGAATTGCTCAAGCGCCTCGATGGTGTGGCCACCATTCTTGCCCGCACCGCCGCTCGGGACACCTCGCTGCTGTCCCTGCTGGACCCGGCGACAACCCCGGGCGCGGCGGCCCAGCGCATGCGATTGGACTGGTTGCTCGACTCCGGGGCTGAACTGGCGCCCGAGGAACTGGAGATCAAGGCCCAGCAACCAGCACGAACGGCCGTAGTGCCGGAAAAGCTGGCCGAGCGGCAGGTCGTGCCACCGTCGGTGAAACGTCGGTTGCGCGCCAACCCGTTCCTGCCCCCGGTCCTGCCGGATGCCGAACCCCCGATTTCCGGGCGGCTCAATGGCTGGGATCTGATGGACCCGCTCTACCGGTCGTTCGAGCAAGGCTCCGGCGGTGGCGCCGCGTCGATGGCACTGCCCCCCTTTCCCCGATTCGACACCTACTCGCCCCGTGGTCTAGAGCTGATGCCGCACCAGGTGCGATTCCTGGAGAGCGTGCGCAAGGGACACCGCACGTTCTTGCTCGCCGATGAACCGGGGCTGGGCAAGACGGCTCAGTCGGTGCTCGCGGCGTCCGTGGCGGGGGCTTTCCCGATGCTCGCGATCGTGCCGAACGTGGTCAAGATCAACTGGGCGCGCGAGGTCGAGCGGTGGACGCCCGGACGCAAGGTCGCCGTCATTCACGGCGACGGTGATGACATGGACGCCTTCGCCGATGTGTTCGTGGTCAACTACGAGATTCTTGATCGCCACCTGTCCTGGCTCACCCGGTTCGGCTTCCGCTCGATGGTCGTCGACGAGGCGCACTTCATCAAGAATCTGAGCTCACAGCGCAGCCAGCACGTGCTGGCACTTGGAGAACAGTTGCGCGGGACCGCACCGGGTGGTCACCCGCTGTTGATGGCCCTGACCGGAACTCCGCTGATCAACGACGTGGAGGACTTCCACGCCATCTGGAGATTCCTGGGCTGGGTGGACGAGGACCGGCCTGCACCGCCGTTGCTTCGCCAACTGGAGGGCATCGGCCTGACTCCCGCCGACCGCGACTTCTACCCGCAGGCACGCGCTGCCGTGATCGATATGGGCATCGTCCGCCGGCAGAAGGCCGATGTCGCCAAGGACCTTCCGGCCAGGCGGATTGCGGACATCCCCGTCGAGCTCGACGATGACCTGGGCCGGTCGATCCGGCAGGCCGAGCGAGAGCTGGGGGCACGGCTCGCCATCCGGTACCACCGGCTATGGGAAGCCCGTCATCCCGGCGAGAGCGAGCCGTTCGAGCCCGATACCGACATTCTGCGCTCGGTCGCCGCGGCGGAACTGGAATCCTCCCGAAACGCCTCCGGCGGCGGCGAGAACGTGTTCACCATGGTGCGCCGGATCGGCCAGGCCAAGGCGACCCTCGCCACCGACTACACCCGGCAATTGGTGCGCTCGGTGGGCAAGGTGGTTTTCTTCGCCAAGCACATCGACGTCATGGACACCGCCGAGCGACAACTTGCCGAGGCCGGGATCAAGACCGTCTCCATACGTGGCGAACAGACCAGTTCGGCGCGGCAACGGGCAATCGATGCGTTCGCAAACGACCCCGAGGTTGCGGTGGTGGTCTGTTCACTCACCGCTGCGGGCGTCGGCCTGAATCTGCACGCCGCATCCAACGTCGTCCTCGCCGAGCTTTCCTGGACCGCTGCCGAGCAGGCCCAGGCAATCGACCGGGTGCACCGGATCGGTCAGGAACAGCCGGTGACGGCCTGGCGAATCCTGGCTGCGCACACCATCGATACCAAGATCGCTGAACTCATCGACGCCAAGCAGGGCTTGGCCGCCCGGGCGTTGGACGGCAGCGATGAAGAGCTGGTCTCCACCACCACCGTGCAGCTGGACGCCTTGGTCCACCTGATCCGCCAGGCCCTCACGAGCTGAGCGTTCGGGCGACAAGATTCTCACCAGCCATTGGGGCCGGTCACACACCGATCCGGTTCTTCGTGGCGCGGCTGGAGGGTGATGGTCGGCCGACCATCACCCTCCAGCCCGGTGTATCGCCTCAGCTGCGCGCGCGAGTGCTGCGGCGCAGGGCAACGCCACCGGCGAGCAGCAGGACCAGCGCCAGCAGAACGGTCAACCCGATCCCGGCCAGACCAGTGTCCGGCATGCCCTCGGCCGGTGGGTCATTGAGCGGCATCGGCGGCGGTGGCGGGACCGGGCATTGCGCTTCCGGGCACTCCTCATAGGTGTTGGTCTGCTCGACTTCGACCGTCGGCACCGTCTGGGATTGGGCATCGAAGGCGATCTCCACGGTCACTGGCTCCGCCCACAGGCTGGCATCGCCGCCATCGATCTCGGCAACCCGGCAACTAGCCGAGGCCGGAATCGGTCCCAGGGGCTGGCTGAGAATGTCGACGACTCCGTCAGCTTCCAGCGTCACGGTGTCGTTGTAGACCTCCTCCGCCCCCAGGGTGCACGTCACGGTCAGGGTGAAGAAGTCATCGGCGGCGTAGTCAGCCGCGACCGGGCCCGTCATCGCCTTGCGGATGGTCAGAGAGCCCTCGGCAAGCAGCCCAGCGTCGATGGTGTCATCGATGACTGCCTGCCCCAATGCGATTCCCGAGACCACGCCATCGGTGTCGGCATCGGAATCGGCGGCATCGCCACCCTCGGCGACATTGGCCGTGGTGAAACCCGAGGCACCCGCGGGCAGCCCGAAGGTCACGGTGTATCCGGCGGAACCGGCGCCGCGTAGTCCGGCAAAGGAGTAGCGTCCGTCGTCGCCGGTCCGGGTGCTGAGCGAGATCGTGTTGCCCAGGTCGTCGGTCCCGGTCAGAGTAACCGGGACGCCGGTCGCGTCCGGTTCGTCCGCTCCCTGCACGCCATCACGGTCCAGGTCCCACCACACGCGATCACCCAGGCTGGATGACACTACGCCTTCCGGGCGGCTGATGGGGCCCACGGGCAGTGCCAGCCCCTGGGCACGGCCGAAGGTCTGGTTGACGTAGATGTCGTCAGCCGCGTTGCCCGTGGCCAGCATCTGCACGATCACGCGGATCGCCTGACCGGCTTCCAGCACGGGGTGGCGCTGAATGCGCAGTGCCGTTACTTCCGCCGCCGTGGCTGGGCAGGTGCCGGTTCCCAGCACCACCGCACCGCCGGGCGCATCGCACCAGGTGGTGCTGCCTGCGGTGCTGTTGCTCGGATCCTCCGGATCGATGCTGTACGCCGCCGAGCTGGTGTCAATACCGGAGTACAGGATCGTGACCTGGTCCCCGAGCGCGACGGTGGCGTCCACGAACTCCATGCTGCCGTTGAAGTCGGTGCCATGCAGTCCCTGCGCTGGCAGAGTGTCGATGATGTCCACCTCACTGATCTGAGTGCCGTCAGAGGCAGGCAGGGCGTTGGTGAATCGCACGTCCCAGCGATTGAGCTCGGTGACTTCGGCGTCGCTGCGATTGACCTGCAACAGTGGCGTCAGTGCCCGTTTCTCCAGCTGCACACCGGCTGAGTTCTCGATCGACACCGAGGCGTCGTCGGTGCGGACCTGCTCGGCGGCCACATCATCGGCTGCCCACACCACCACATCGTTGCTGTAGCTGCCGCTCGTGGCGGAGGCGGCCACTTCGGCCGTGAGCACAATCGGGTCGATGGGTTGGTTCACCTCACGGTCGGGCAAGACCCACCGGATGTAGGTTTCATCGGCGCTGCAGGGACTGCGCTGAGCGTCGGCAGGGGTGGTGCCGTGACTGATCACCGCCGGCGCGATCGTGGCCGACAGATACAGCTGCGACCCGGGTAGGCAGTCCTCCACCCACACGTCCTGGAAGATTCCGGGCGTCGCCGCACCGGAAGTCAGTGAGGGCTGGATGCGGTACTCGGCGAGTTGGCCGCCGGTCATCTGGGGTGGTGTATCGGAGTACTCGCCCACTCCTGCCTGACGGACCTGCTTGTCCACGCGCACCTGCGCTTGCACAACGGTGACCCGGTCACCGAACCTGCCCGCGTGCTCGGATGGGTCGTATTGGCTGATTTCCCAAGCGTGGCCGTTCTCCAGCACGTTGACCAGGTCTACGGCAGCACCACGGACCCGGGTGATCGAGCCGAAGTTCGGGATCTCGGTGCCAGTGGCCAGGCCGTCGGCCACCCGCAGCGCCAATCCAACCTGCACCCTGGTGCTGCTGCTCTGGGCTTCAAAGCTGGCCGGCTCGGGCAGCACGAGGTGCACGCGGACCCGCCCGACCGCGCTGTAGATGCCCTGTGCGGCCAATGCCGGGTCATTGCCCGGGACCAACTCCGGGCTGTCGTACCACGGCCCAGCCCCGTCGTCGCAGGCCGTCGAAGCTGCCACCAGGCCCGGCTGCGCCGAATACTGCACGGTCAGCTCCGGCGTCTGGTCGGCCCGGGTGGCGTACGGACCACCGGGAATGTTGTTGTATCCGGTGACCCAGACGCCCTGTCCACCGGAGGGCACCTGTTGCATCTGCCCGTCGGGCCCGCTTGCCGGTCCGTAGTCCCCGGTGCGCAGGTGCATCAACGAGTTGTCCCATGCATCACAGCCCACCGCCGAGATCACCTCGGCGTTGCTGAGCTTGGAGCCGACGAAGTTCAGCGTCGACAGCACCGTCTGGCTGGGAGCGACAGTGATGCCACCGGACCACAGCGTGGCCCCGCCGGGCGGACCTTCGGCGATGACCTTCCAAATCGGATTGAACTGAGCCGGAGCCATGTTGCCGGCGGCTCCTGGTAGGCCGGTGAACCACTTGTCGAACGCACCGGGGAGCTTGACCCGCCCGGTGCCCGTCCGGTAGTCGTTCCACTCCTGCCCGGCCAAGCTGGTCTGACTGCTTCCCTGGAACCCGGTGATCCGCAGGTTGGTGTAGCTGTTGCGCATCGGCAGCGTCCAGGTCGAGCCGCCGTCCACGGATGCGCCGAACCGCTGGACCGTCTCGACCGGGATCTCCACTCGCAGCCCCAGCGAAACCGCGTAGGCCCGACCAGCGGGCAGCGCGGTACCCGCCGGTTCCAGCGCCTGTGACGGCACGCTCAGCAGCGTCATGTCAGCACCCTCGATCGTGACCGTGATCGCGGTGTTGGGCGCGGAGATCTGCCCGGTGGCAGGTGCGTAGCTGAGGCTGCCGGAGTCGCGTACCGAATTGGTCGGTGTGTGCCCGGTTCCGCCGGTGGTCGAGCCGACACGTTCGCCTGGCCGGTAGCCCGGGTGCACATTGGTGCCCACAATGCGCGCCCCGTAACGCTCGGGCTCGGCGTTGATCGCGGCGATCGCGTTGGCATCCAGGGTGGTGAACAGAGCTTGCGCCGATAGGTCATCGGTGAAGGAGATGTTGCCGACTGCGGGCATCGCCCCCTTACCGTCGGTCGGCGCACTGATCAGGACCGTGTAGCCGAAGGATTGGCAGGCACGGGCTGAGTCCCACGTGCAGGCTCGATCCTCGGGCCCGTACAGGTAGCCCTTGTCTTCCTCCAGCCCGATGCCATTCTTGGAGATGTCCCACTTCAGCGCGGAGCTGGCCAGGACCGTCGGCAACTGAGGCGCTGCGACCGCCTGGGAGTCACCATTGTCGGCCGAGTATCCGCTGACCGTGACGGCGGAAGGTGTGAGTGCCGTGCCGTGGTGTACCAGGTTGGATACTCGGGCCTGGAAATTCGCGTGCCGCGAGACATTGGCGAACGGTCCGGGAATGTCGCAGGTCAACGTCTGCGGCTGAAGGTCCTCTACCGATCGATCGGACAGTGGCAATGCCACGTTCTCCACCCCCGCCGAGGCTGGCACCACCCCGGTCTGCGGGCCGGTGCAGAAGCTTGGCGCGCGGTCGATCATCATCCCAGGGGGAAACGCCATCGTGATGATCACCCCGTCGGCACTCTCGCCGTTGACGTTGTAGTCGACCCGGTAGCTGACGGTGTCGTTGACGCGCACGATCCCGTTATTGGGACCCGAGTCGTTGCCCGGGAGATCGTCGTCGTCCCAGACCTGCGTCCCATCGCTGACCACCGAGACGGTGGTCTGCACCACCGGTGCAGCCTGCGCACCAGTGGGGAAGCCCACCGCCAGCAGACACAACGCGACACCGCTGGCGACAGCGGCTCGCAAGAGTTTTCTTCGTGATCCGATCACGGCTTGCTCTCCTTAGGACTATGTCCTACTCACCCGACAAAGAGTCCCCCGGGCTTGGAATGCACCAGACCCCGACCACGCCACGTTACTACAACCTTGAAATAAACAGACGTTCAGATCCGGTGATCGTCGCCACGTTGGACGAGCTCGGTCAGGTCCAGAATGCTCACCTCCCCCCGTCAGGCCCAAGCGAATCGTGGCCCGGCGCCGCCCGCTTGTGCATGGTGGTCTGATCCGCCCGCCGCCAATGGCAGGGTAGACGGATGCAATTGTGGCCTGGCCATCCCTACCCACTCGGCGCCACCTACGACGGCAGCGGAACCAACTTCGCGTTGTTCTCCTCCGTCGCGGAGCGCGTCGAGCTCTGTCTGATCGATGACGGACCCGCTGGCGAACGGGTGGAACGCAGATTCGACCTCACCGAGATCGACGCACATGTGTTCCATGCCTACCTTCCGGGCGTCGCCCCTGGGCAACGCTACGGATTCCGGGTCCATGGCCCGTACGATCCAGCCAACGGGCACCGTTGCAACCCCGCGAAGCTGTTGCTGGACCCGTATGCACGTGCCATCGACGGCCAGATCGACGGTGACGAGGCCTTGTTCTCCTACCGGTTCGCGGACCGCAACGCCGTCACCAGTCGTGACGGGATCAACACCGACGAGTCACTGCCGCACACGATGCTGTCGGTGGTGACCACCCCGTTCTTCGACTGGGGCCGAGACCGCCCACCGGCCCACGACTACGCCAACACGGTGATCTACGAGGCTCATGTGCGCGGCATGAGCATGCTGCACCCGGCCATTCCGCACGACATCCGCGGCACCTACGCAGCGCTGGGCCATCCGGCCATGATCAGTCATCTGCAGGAACTCGGCATCACCGCGATCGAACTGATGCCGGTACACCAGTTCGTGCAAGACCCCCACCTGAACGACGTCGGGCTGCGCAACTACTGGGGGTACAACACCATCGGATTCTTCGCCCCGCACAACGTCTATGCCGCCTTCGGCACCCGAGGACAGCAGGTGCAGGAATTCAAGAGCATGGTCAAGGCGCTGCACGAGGCCGATATCGAGGTCATCCTCGACGTGGTCTACAACCACACCGCGGAGGGAAACAACCTCGGCCCCACGCTGTCGTTCCGCGGCATCGACAATGCCGCCTACTACCGGCTGGTCGACGACGACCCATCGCACTACTTCGACACCACCGGTACCGGCAACTCACTGCTGATGCGCAGCCCACACGTGCTGCAACTGATCATGGACTCGCTGCGCTACTGGGTCACCGAGATGCACGTCGATGGATTCCGGTTCGACCTAGCGGCAACGCTGGCGCGACAGTTCCACGAGGTGGATCGCCTGTCGGCATTCTTCGACCTGGTGCACCAGGATCCGGTGGTCTCGCAGGTGAAGCTGATCGCCGAGCCGTGGGACCTGGGGCAAGGCGGGTACCAGGTGGGCGGATTCCCACCGCTGTGGACCGAATGGAACGGCAAGTACCGCGATACCGTCCGGGATTTCTGGCGCGGTGAATCCTCCACCTTGGGCGAGTTCGCCAGCCGCCTGACCGGGTCATCGGACCTGTATGAGCACTCCGGACGCACCCCCATCGCGTCCATCAACTTCGTCACCGCCCATGACGGTTTCACACTGCGGGATCTGGTCTCCTACAACGAGAAGCACAACGAGGCCAACGGTGAGGACGGTCATGACGGGGAGTCGCACAACCGCTCCTGGAACACCGGGGCCGAAGGGCCGACCGACGATCCTGAGATCAACCGGCTGCGGGCACGCCAGCAGCGCAACTTCCTCACCACGCTGATGCTCTCCCAAGGTGTGCCGATGCTGCTGCACGGCGATGAGATCGGCCGCACCCAGCACGGCAACAACAACACCTACGCGCAAGACAATGAGATCTCCTGGATGCACTGGGATCTCACCGATGCCCAGCGGGAGTTGCTGGAGTTCACCGCGGCCTTGATCGATCTGCGCGCACACCATCCGGTATTGCGGCGACGGCGGTTCTTCAACGGCTCCCGATCCCGCACCGAAGGCCGTGCGGAGCTTCCCGACATCGCGTGGCTGGACATCACTGGTGAGCCGATGAGCGCCGAGGCATGGAACACCTGGTACGCGAAGTCGGTGGCGGTCTTCATCAACGGGGAGGCCATTGACGAACCCGATGAACGCGGACGCCGCGTGGTCGACGACTCGTTCCTGCTGCTGATCAATGCCGACGCTTCGGACCTGACGTTCGCGCTGCCCGACGCCATCTACGGCTCCTTGTGGCGGGTGGTGCTCAATACCGATGCCGAAGCGGTGCTCGCGGACGACTACGCCGCACAGGACGCAATCGACGTGACGGCACGCAGCATCGTGGTGCTGTGCCGCGAGCCACAGGATCCGAACTCCTCACCCGAGCGGGCCATCGCGCCCACCAGCTCGCACGCCACCACCGCCCATCCGACGGTGCACCCCGCCGTGGTGCCGCGGCTACCCCGGCCGGTTCCCGCCGCCGGCGCCGCACCTCCACCGGTCAAGCCGGTTCGGCGCCCGCGCAAGACTCGCCCGGCCGGACCGCAAACCACGGACTCGGAGGGCTGACGTGCCGCGCACACCGCTGACCAGCTACCGGCTTCAGCTCGGTCCCGACCTGAGTTTCGACGGCGCCCGCGCACAGCTGCCGTACCTGCACAGTCTGGGCATCACCGATCTCTACCTGTCGCCCATCCTGGCCGCAGCCCCCGGATCAACTCACGGCTACGACGTCATCGACCACAACCGCATCAGCGAGGTCATCGGAGGGCGTGCCGGCCTGGAGCGCCTGGTCGCCGCCGCCCGCGAGTTCGATATGGGCATCGTGCTGGATATCGTCCCCAATCACATGGCCGTCCCGACACCCGCCTACCTCAATGCCCCGCTGTGGTCGGTACTCGCGCACGGGCCGGAGTCTGAGTACGCACGCTGGTTCGATATCGATTGGAGCGCAGGAGCCCTGCTGATGCCAATCCTGGGGCAACCGCTGCAGGCGGCACTGGACGCCGCCGAGATCGTCGTCGAGGCCTCCTCCGAGGCGGCCGGCGGCGGCCCAGTCTTGCGCTACTACGACCACGTCCTGCCGATCCGGGCGGGTACCGAGACGCTGGAGCTGATGGACCTGCTGGAGCAGCAGCACTATCGGCTGGAGTTTTGGAAGCTCGGGAACTCACAGCTCAACTACCGTCGGTTCTTCGATGTCGCGACCCTGATTGCGGTCCGGGTCGAAGACCCCGAAGTCTTCGCGGCCACGCACGCGTTGGTGCTGGAGCTGATTGCCGACGGCCTGGTCGATGGACTGCGGGTGGATCACCCGGACGGGCTGGCCGATCCGCGCGGATATTTCACCCGGCTGCATCGGGCCACCGGTGGCGCCTGGACAGTCGCAGAGAAGATCCTGGAGCCGGATGAGGAACTGTCTGCGGACTGGCCGGTCTCGGGCACCACCGGATACGACGGTGCGTGGCGGATCGGTCAGGCCCAGATCGACCCCGGCGGGTCGGTCGCGCTGGGCATGGTCATGACCGACCTCACCGGTGATCGCCCCGATGGGCTGGACCGGCTGGTCGAGGATTCCAAACGCGAGATCGCCACCGGCTCATTAGCGGCTGAGCTGGCGCGGCTGACCAAGAGCATCGCTGCCCTGCGCCCCGGTCCGCAGCAACCGGAGATGATCGCCGACTGCCTGCGGGAACTGGTTGTTGCCTGCGACCGGTACCGCGCCTACGTGGTTCCAGGCGAACCGGCACCAGGCCTCAGCCGACAGTTGATCCAGCAGATGGCGCAGCAGGCTGCGAGCCGGTTGCCGGCAACGCACCAGCCGACGCTGGACCTGGTGACCGATCTGGTGCTGGACCGCTCGGCTATCCCCGCCGACGATGCGGCCCGCGCCGAGATCGTGGTGCGGTTTCAGCAGATCTGCGGCGCGGTGATGGCCAAGGGGGTGGAGGACACCACGTTCTACCGGTGGACGCATCTGACGTCGCTGTGCGAGGTGGGTGGCGCTCCGGCCCAATTCGGTATCGAGGTCGCCGAACTGCACCGATGGGCACAGGCCATCTCACGTTCCCATCCGGCGTCGATGACCAACGGGTCGACCCACGACAGCAAACGTGGAGAGGACGTGCGCGCCCGCATGGGGGTGCTCTCCCAGCTAGCCGTCCAATGGCGCGAACACGTGGCCGCCCTGCGCCAGGTCACCGCCCCGTTCCGGCCGCCCCTGGATGGCCGCACCGAGAATCTGCTGTGGCAGACGCTCGCGGCCACCTGGACCGAACAGGGACCCCTGGCCGTCCAACGATTCACCGACTATCTGATCAAAGCCAGCCGGGAAGCCAAGGGGTGGACCAGCTGGACCGAGATCGACCAGGCCGCCGAGCAGTCGCTGGCGCAGTTCGCCGCCGCTACCCTGCACCACGACGCGGTGGCGAGGCAGATGGCGCGGTGGCTGGAACTGACCGCCGAACCGGTCCGGGCAGCAACATTGGTGACCAAGGCGGTGCAACTGACGATGCCGGGCGTCGCGGACATCTACCAGGGTACCGAGACCACCACGGTCGCGCTCGTCGATCCGGACAACCGGCGCCCGGTGGACACCGCGCCGCTTGCCAGCGTGCTGGCGCGACTCGATGACGGTGCAGCACCGTCCGGGCTGGCCGAAGAGAAGCTGCAGTTGGTCGCCGCCATCGCGCGGCTGCGCCGGGAACGCGCTGACAGTTTCGTCGGAGCGGCTGCCGGCTACCAGCCATTGGTCAGCTCCACCGCGCACGCCCTCGGGTTCGCTCGGACCGTTGCCGGCTGGCCCAGTGTGGTGTGTATCGGCACCAGGCTGCCGGTCGCGCTCAGGTCCAGCGGTGGCTGGTCCGATCACACCGTGCAGGTGCCCCAGGGACGCTGGACCGACATCGTGTCCGGCGCCAACCACGACGGCGGCCAGCGACGGCTGGCGCCGCTGCTGGATCGCGCCCCCGCTGTGGTCCTTGCTCGGACGGAGGAGACATCGTGAGCGAGAGGGCAGTCCCGGTCCGGGTGTGGGCACCCTCGGCGCAACGGGTCAGTGTTGTGACCGGCGGACTGTCACACGTCCTGGATTCTGCTGGCGGCGGGTGGTGGGAACTGCCCAGCGGGCTACCGCCGGAAACCGACTACGCCTTCGAGGTCGATGGCGCCGGACCCTTTCCGGACCCTCGCAGTGCCCATCAGCCTGCGGGCGTGCACGGACCGTCCCGCACCTTCGACGCGGCGGAGTTCGCCTGGGCCGATGACGATTGGGCCGGTGTCGACATCCGCGGTGCGGTGATCTATGAACTGCACATCGGCACCTTCACCACGGCCGGGACGCTGGATGCAGCAATCGCGAGGCTGGACCATCTGGCCGACCTCGGGATCGATGTGGTGCAACTGATGCCGGTCGCCGCGTTCGAAGGCGACCGGGGCTGGGGCTACGACGGTGTGGCACTGTATGCGGTGCATCACGCCTACGGCGGTCCGCAGGCACTTCAGCGCTTCGTGGATGCCGCCCACGTACGTGGACTCGGCGTCGCCCTCGACGTGGTCTACAACCACTTGGGCCCCTCGGGGAACTACCTCGGTCGGTTCGGACCATACTTCACCGAGGCTCACCACACCCCGTGGGGGCGGGCCATGAACCTCGATCAGGAGGCCGCCGAAGGGGTGCGGGCCTACATCGTCGATGCCGCATCGCGCTGGTTCACCGATTTCCGCATCGACGCACTGCGGCTTGATGCGGTCCATGAGCTACGTGACGATTCCGAGCCACATCTGCTGGCCGAACTCGCCGATAGCACCGCCAGGCTTGCCGCCGATCTCGGCAGGCCGCTGTCACTGATCGCCGAATCCGACCTCAACGACGTGAGAATGGTGACCGCCACCGCTGCTGGTGGTCTGGGGATGACGGCGCAGTGGGACGACGACATCCACCATTCCATACACGCGTTCCTCACCGGTGAGAAGCATGGCTACTACGCCGACTTCGGCAGTATCGACACACTGGTGTCGGCGTTGCGCCAGGTGTTCGTCCACAATGGCGTCTTCTCCTCCTTCCGCGGCAAGGTCTGGGGGGCGCCGGTGCCCGATGACGTCGACCGGCGCCGGTTCGTCGTCTCGACATCCACGCACGATCAGGTGGGCAATCGCGGGCTGGGTGACCGCCCCACAACTCAGCTGAGCGACGGACAGAATGCGATCGCAGCAGCCCTGCTCTTGCTCACCCCATTCACGCCGATGCTGTTCATGGGTGAGGAATGGGCGGCACGCACGCCGTTCCGGTTCTTCACCGACTTCACCGATGCGCACCTAGCGCAGGCGGTACGAGAGGGCCGGGCACGCGAGTTCGGTGAGCACGGCTGGGACCAGATCTACGGAGCAGGTACTCAGGCCCCGGATCCCCAGGCGCCGGACACCTTCACCACCAGCCGCCTCGACTGGCACGAGCCTGAGCGACAACCACACCGGCGCCACCTGGCCTGGGTGCGGACCCTGATCGCCCTGCGTCGGGTTCACCCGGCCCTCCAGGACGGTGCCGCCAGCAGCCTGCAGGTCTCCTACGACCGTGACCACGGTTGGCTGGTACTGCACCGGGGTGGGGTCGAGGTCATCATCAACACCAGCGCGCAGGAGATCCCGGTGCCACTGCCCGCCAGCGAACCGCGAACGGTCCTGGCGACCTGGACCCCCCGGACCGGACCCGTGACGAGTCCGGTCCGGATGGGGCCCCACGACATCCTCATCCTCGGGCGAGGCTAGAGCGAGAGGAAGCCCAGGACGGCTGAGGTGGTAGCCAGAGCAGCCAGGACGATGGTCGTCACCGGGCTCTCTTTGCGACGCACATGCACCACGCTGGCGCCGGCCATCAGCAGGGCCAGACCCGTTGCGGCCAGCGGCGTCAGGATCGGGGCGATACCGGTGGCCAACGGGAGAATCAGGCCGACCGCACCGAGCAGTTCCACGCTTCCCACCACCCGCGGACCCCATGGAGGGCTGTCGGCGACCCACGCCATCCCCGATTCCACCAGTGCGGCAGGCGGCCGGGCCGCTTTCATTCCGCCCGCGAACAGGTACATCGCCGCAAGCAGCCCGTTGATGATCCAGAGTGCGATCGTCATCTTTTCCTCTTCAGACTAGACATGGTTACTATCAGTAACCAGCGACATCATGGACGTTCCGCCGGTGTCGTACAAAAGGCACATCCGTGTGCCCGAGGGACCGGAGATCGGAATGGACCAGACCCCGAGCGATACGACAACCGTTCGCACTGACTATGAGCACCAGTGCGACGGTCTCGACTCCGGGGCCAGCATCCGCGATGTTCTGGATCGCGTCGGTGACAAGTGGTCGTTGCTGGTGATCGGCACGCTCACCGCAGGCCCGCTGCGCTTTGGCGAGTTGCGCCAGCACATTCCCGGCGTGTCGCAGCGAATGCTCACCCGAACGGTGCGCCATTTGGAGCGAGATGGCCTGGTGACTCGGACCTCATTCGCTCAGGTGCCGCCCCGGGTAGAGTACGCCCTCACGCCCATGGGCCGCACGCTGGTCGAACCATCCTCGGCACTGGCGCGGTGGGCCATTTCGAATCAAGACCACATCGCTGCGGCACGTGCGGACTACGACGCCCGGCAGTAGCCACCTAGTCGAGATCTACCTGGAATCGCTTGATCCGCGACGTCGCTCCACTGAGCAGCCTGACATCTGTCTTGCGCACGCCCAGGTGCTGCGCCAATAGGACTGCTGCCGCCCTGGTGGCCTGACCGTCCACTGGACGTTCACGCACTGTCAGGACCAATATGCCATCGGCGTCGGTGGACACGCTGGGGCCCCGTTTGCTACCGGGCTTGACCTTGACCCGGATGATCCGGCTCATACCAGCAGGTCATGCAGTGCCAGCACTGTGCGCCAATTGCGCGCCGTCAGGCCCCCGCCACCCACGATGGTGTTGCGGCTGAGTTGCTCGGCCAGTTTGCTGCCTGCCATGCCATCGGGCGTGTGCAAATAGGCCACGTTGGCTACCACGTGCAACTCGTCCCGGGCGCCACGGTCGCGGGCGGTTCGCGCCAGCTGCATCATGGCCGCTTCCTGCTCGGGGCTGATCGGCTCCTGTTGCACGTAGGCATGAACCTGGCGCGGGTCCTGTGGTTGGCCGTGCGGCGAGCGCGCGATCAGTTCGCGCCACTGGGCGGCACTCTGCACGATCACCGCTGGCGCGATCGGCGTGTTCTGCGCAATCGCCTGGTGCAGGTCTGCGGCCAAGGTCTGGCATTCCGCAGGCGCGGAGAAGACCAGATTGCCCGATTGCAGGTAGGTCTTAATGTCGTTCCAGCCCAGCTCGGCCGCAATGCTGCGAAGCTGCGACATCGGCAGCCGTACGGACTTTCCGACATTGATGCCGCGAAGCAACGCTAGGTGACTTGCCATATGGACCATCCTCTCAGCATTGCCGTCACACCCGATAGGTTGAGGCGATGGCGACGTTGTTCACTCGCATTATCGACGGCGAGATCCCGGGCCGGTTCGTATGGTCGGACGAGATCTGTGTTGCGTTTCTGACGATCGAGCCGGTACAGCCCGGGCACCTGTTGGTCGTGCCTCGAACTGAGGTGGATCAGTGGATCGACCTGGAAACCCAGGTGGCAAGCCACTGCTTTGAGGTAGCGGCGAGGCTGGGGCGCGCACTGCGGCAGGAATTCGCAGCGAACCGGATCGGGCTGATGATCCAAGGCTACGAGATCCCTCATGCACACCTGCACGTGTGGCCCAGCATGAGTTCGGCCGACTTCGATCTGGGATCGGGTGTGAGCGCCACCGACGCCGAGCTCGATGAGGCGGCCGGGCGGATCCTCGCCCGGATTTCCGACGACGGTTAGCAACACATCGGCAATACGGCTGTACTACGGTCATTCCTTTCAACAAGCTCGCGAAAGGAACGTCATGCTCGACGATGCCCACTATCTGGCGCTGGCCGTAGAGCAGGCCAAGCTTGGCTGGGCCGAAGGCGGCGTACCGATCGGCGCGGCCCTGGTGCATGACGGGCAGGTGCTGGCAGTTGGGCGCAACCGGCGCGAGCAGTCCGGCAGCGCCATCCGCCACGGCGAGACGGACTGCCTGGAGAACGCCGGGCGGCTGCCCGCGAGCATCTACGCCGCCAGCGTGCTCTACACCACGCTGTCACCCTGCTGGATGTGCGCCGGTGCCACCCTGCTGTACGGGATACCGCGGGTTGTGATCGGTGAAAACCGCAACTACCAGGTCTCCGAGGACCTGCTGCGCCGCCAGGGCGTCCAGGTCGATGTGCTGGACGATCCCGACTGCATCGAACTGATGGAACGCATGATCACCGAACGCCCGCGGCTGTGGGCCGAAGATATTGGAGAAGAAGCTTGAGCAACGACGCTGCCGCTGAATCCAAGTCCGAGTCCGATTCCACCCAGCAGAAGGTGGTCGACCGCGACTACCCCATGACCCCGGTGCCCCTGACCGAACGCAAGTCGTTCTGGTCGTTGCTGGTGGTGCTGCTGGGTTTCACCGTCTTTACCCCGACCATGCTGGCCGGAGCGGCCCTGGCCCCGGCATTCCCATTCGGCTCGCTGCTCGGCGTGATCGTGGTGGGTTCGTTGCTGCTGGGTCTGTATGTGTCCACGATGGGGTACATCGGTTCGAAGACCCGCCTCACCACGGTGGTCATGGCCCGGTACAGCTTCGGCAGCGGTGGCGCCAAGTTGGCTTCGATCCTGTTGGGCGGCACCCAGGTCGGCTGGTTCGGCGTGGTGGTCGGGACCATCGGCAGCCTGACTGCGCTGGCCCTGGGGTGGCAGGACTCGGTTCTAGCCAAGTCGCTGATCATGATCGTGGTGGCGACGCTCATGTGCCTGACGGCACTACGTGGTTTCCGCGGCATGTTCTACGCCTCCGCAGTGGCAACCCCCTTGGCTCTGATCCTGGCATTCTGGGTGGCAGCAAAGTCCGTCGGCGAGGTGGGCGGGCTGTCGACATTGTTCGGATTGGAGCCTGCCGAGATCGGCAGCATGAGTGCGGCCGTGGCGATAACCTCCGTGATCGGAACCTTTATCTCGGCCGGAACTCAGGTTCCCAACTGGACCCGGTTCGCCAGTTCGGCCAGTTCGGCCATATGGGCCTGCATCGTCGCGTTCCTGATCGGGAACGGCTTGATGATCCTGTTCGGCGCCATCGGTGCCACCGCCTACGGCCAAGGAGACTATGTCGAGATCCTCTACGGTCTGGGGCTGATGGTCGCAGGTGTACTGCTGCTGTTCGGGAACCTGTGGACCACCAACGTCGACACCGCCTACGCATTCGGCGTCGCGGGCGCGGAACTGTTCAACAAACCTACCAAGGCACCGTTCATCATCGGCGGCACCATCATCGCCACGTTGCTTGCGCTGTTCGGCATCGAGGGCCACCTCGTGCAGTACCTCGGCCTGCTGGGTACCTTCATTCCGCCGCTGGGCGGCGTGATCATCGCCGACTACATCCGCCGCTGGCGTCATGGGATGCCGGAGCTGTCCACTCTGCCGCTAGTGGACGTGCCCAACCTCGTGGCCTATGTGATCGCCAGCGTGGCTGCCTTCCTCTCCGGTGTGACGGGTTTCGGCATCCCCCCGATCGTCGGTGTGGTGGCCGCGATGGCGATCGTGCTGCTCTGGCCTCGGCCCGCCGCGGCCCAGGAGGCCACGAGCACCAGCTGATGCGCTGAGCCAGCCGGTCCGGTATCGGCATGGGCGTGCGGCTGGCTATGCTCGCGCCCATGCCGACGATCATCGTTCTGACCGAAGAGGCGCTCAAGCCCAGCGACGTCACTAATATCACCGAATTGCACGGGGACGCACCGCTGAGCATCACGGTGCTGGTTCCGGCAGACACCGAAGGCAGCGTCGTCGCCGAGGTGATCGATCACCTGAGCCTGTTCGAACTGCGCCGGGCCTGGGATGCCTTGACCGAGCAGGAGTCCGAACAGGAAGCACGCCAGGAGGCCGGCGAAGCGTTGGCTACCTCCATCGCGGCGCTGACCCGTGCCGGCGCCAGCGTCACCGGCACGGTCGTGGCCGACGACCCGCTGTCCGCATTGACCCAAGCGGTCACGAACACCGAGGTCGATGAAGTGATCGTGGTAACCCGGCCCCACGCCGTCGAGGACACCTTCCACACCGACTGGGCCTCCCGCGCCCGGGAGACCTTGGGGGTACCGGTACTCCACTTCTACACCGGCTCCAACTGGAAGGGCTGACCCCACCCTCCAGGCGAACGCGGCATCGCGGCCTCCACCCCCAGCCGAACGCGGCATGGTGGGTGCTATCTGCCGGAATAGCAGCCGAATCCACGCGTTCGGCCTGGGATAACGGCGAGAATCACGCGCTCGGCGATGGCTCGAACCACACCGTGATTCGTCGCGGCGTGCACACGCAGGTGCTGCGCAGGCACTAGTGCCAGCGGCTGAACTTGCGGAATTGGTTCACCATGGCGGTCAGTATGTAGGCCCATCGGCGCGGATCGCGTTCGGCACGGTAGTAGAACGGGTTCGTGACCGCGCGACGACGGCGCAGGTCGCGGACCCGGCGCCAGACACCCGCGGACACATACCGCCGCAACAATGCGAGCGGAACCACGGTAAATAGGTGCTCGGCATCACCGATAACCGGCTCCCCCGAGGCAGGCCGCTGTTCCAGGTAGTTCTCGCCATACATCGTCGCCGTGTTGTAGCCCGCTGCAGTCACTGCGTAGCCGCTGCGACCCACGCGCGGGTTCAACTCCAGGAACATGTAACGGCCATCACGCGGATCGCGCTTCAGGTCAAGGTTGGCGAACCCGGTCCAGCCAGTGTGCTCAAGCAGGCGCCGGGCATGCCCGACCGCTTCGTCGTGCGCAGCCGCTCCCCCGGTGATCTGCGCGACCGAGTTCCCCAGTCCGTTCGGTGTGGCTTCCTCCAGCAACACCTGCCCGAATAGCAGGAACCGGACGCCCCCATCGGTACCGCAGAACGCGTTGACGGCAGCCATGTCCTCATCGGCACCGGGAATCTGCTCCTGCACCACGACCTCGCCAGTGAATCCTGCGGCCGCCATCGCCTGCAGCAACTGGTTCACCTCGGATTCGGAATCGCAGTACGCGACCTTGCGTTTACCCGCGAACTCGACCTCGTGGAACTGCGCGGACGATGATGCCTTGACCACAACCGGGAAGGCCAGAGCACTATCGAGCAACTCGGAGCCCTGCCCCACCGAGAGCACGCGGGTCTTGGGGTGCGGAATGTCCAGCTGCGAGCACAGTCGGCTGAATCCCGCCTTGGTGGTGACCTGCTCCATGGTCGCGGTTTCGGGATAAGGCACGACGACGCCGGTCAGCCGGTTGCGCACCCGCACCAGCGCATGCACCGCGTGGTCGGCGCTACCCAGGACCAGATGCCGGCGATCGGGTCGTTCGGCGACCACCGCCATCACCGCTGCGACCAGAGCGTCGTCGTGGTCCAGATCCGGCACGATGCGGTGGTCGATGATCGTCGAGTGGGCCACCGCCCCAGTCGATACCCCTGCCAACACCACGCTGCGCACCCCATAGGCCTCGTGGAAGGCACGCGCCGACGCATACGCGCCGATATCACCACCGATCACGATAGGCCGCACCGCATTCTTCGACATGAGCAGCGAGCCTAGGCGATTCCCACGGACTCCCGGACGGCGTGGCAGGTACCGCCCGGTGGCCCGGCAGCTTAGCCTGAGACCGTGGATTCCGCGCATCGGCCGCCCGAACCAGAAGCTTCGGTAGCTCCGCCCGACTTCGAGGCGGCATTGCTGAGCCTGCGCGGCCACCGCATGCGCCCAGAGCTGCACCTGGAGGAAGTACCCGCACCCACCCGGATCGCGCCGTACGCGCTCGCCCTGACAGGGGAAGTGAATCGGACGCGCGACCCCGATGACATGCTGGGATCCGGCCGGTTCGTGGTGCTGTACGACCCGGAAGGCCAAGAAGCATGGAACGGCGAGTTCCGCGTGATCATGATGGCGCGCGCCACCATGGAACCGGAAGTGGGCGCCGATCCACTGCTGGGCGAAGTGGGCTGGTCCTGGCTGACGGAGGCGCTGACCGAGTACGAGGCGGCGCATCATTCGCTGTCCGGCACTGTGACCCGGGTGCTCTCGGAGAGCTTCGGCGGCCTGCAGCTACGGGACGGCGAAGTCGAGATCGAAGTGCGGGCATCCTGGACTCCGGGCAGCACCGACCTCGCACCGCATCTGCGGACCTGGGCTCTCGTCATGGCACATGCATGCGGGCTGCCACCGATACCCGACAATGTCAGCATGCTGAGCCGACGCCGATGACCAGTAGCGAACCCGACCACACCGAGCCCGAACTCACCCCCCTGGACACCCCCGCGCACGGGGTCCCCGAGGTGGTGGCCAGCCCCGAGGCCCTGGCCGAGGCGGTATCGGCAATGGCGGCGGGTACCGGCCCGGTGGCTGTCGACGCCGAACGGGCCTCCGGCTTCCGCTATGGACAAAGGGCCTACTTGATCCAACTGCGACGGCAGGGGGCCGGCACGGTTCTCATCGACCCGGTGCCGCTACCGGATCTTGCCCCGCTATCGCAGGCACTGGCTGGGGTGGAGTGGGTGCTCCATGCAGCCAATCAGGATCTGCCCTGCCTCGCCGAGGTGGGCATGAAGCCCGATGCGCTGTTCGATACCGAACTTGCGGGGCGGCTGCTGGGACTGCCACGGGTGGGACTGGGCCCCATCGTGGCGGCCGAACTGGGCCTGCAGCTGGCGAAGGAGCACTCGGCAGCCGACTGGTCCACCCGGCCATTGCCGGAAGCGTGGCTGCGCTATGCCGCACTCGATGTCGAGGTGCTGGTCCAACTGCGCGACGTACTGGCACAGAAGCTGCACCAAGCCGGCAAGCTGGAGTGGGCGTTGCAGGAGTTCGAAGCGGTTCGGCTGGCGCCGCCGTCACCGGCCCGGGTCCAGCCGTGGCGACGCAGCGCGCACGGGGTCAAAGATCAGCGGGGCCTGGCGATCATCCGGGAACTCTGGCTGGAGCGCGACCAGATCGCCCAGTCCATTGATCTGGCACCTGGGCGTGTCCTACCCGAGGCGGCGATCACCGCCGCCGGGAAGCTCAAGCCGCGCAGCCTGCGTCAACTCAGCCAAATCCGCGAATTCAAGCAACGGGTGGCGGCACGCCGGCTACGGACCTGGTCCCAGGCCATCACCCGGGCACTGGCATTGCCGGACGAAGAGTTGCCCAGTCGCCGACCGCCACGCGATCCGGATGCCATACCGGCCCCGCGCTCCTGGCGCGACCGGGAACCGGAAGCGGCGCGGCGGCTGGAAGTAGTCAAGGCCGTCGTCCGCGGTCATGCCGCGCAGTTGTCGTTGCCACAGGAGAACCTGCTGACGCCCGACTTCCAGCGCCGGCTGGCCTGGGCACCGCCGCAGCCCGCCACCGCGGCAGCCATCGGCACACAGCTAACCGCGCTGGGAGCTCGCCCGTGGCAAGTGGACCAGGTAGCTGAACCACTGGCCGCCGGCTTAGCCGACCCCGACTCCCCGATTGCGCAGCCGGTACGCTCTCAGGAAACTGGCTAGGACTTCCATCGACCGACCGTGCGAGAGGCAATTCGATGGCCGAGCGCGTCACCCACTGCCACATCCGCGACATCGACCTCTCACCCTTCGGCGCGGACGGCCTGCTCCTGGGCCTGATCACACTGGACAACGGCGAAGGTCCCCGTCGACCCAACACGCTTGGACCCCAGGGAATGGCGAACCTGCACCAGGCGATCACCGAACTGCTGCACCGGGCCGATCAAGGCGAACTGCACGCCATTGCCATCACCGGCAAGCCCATGGGATTCGCTGCCGGGGCCGACCTGCATGGCGCTGCTGCGATCACCTCCGATACTGACGCATTGGCCATCGCACAAGCCGGCCACAATGCCTACCGGCTACTGCTCGATGCACCCGTGCCGACATTCGCATTCGTCGGCGGAGCCGCACTCGGCGGCGGCTTGGAGCTAGCCGCCTCGTGCCGCTACCGCACCGTCATGAACACCGTGCGCAACCTAGGGCTGCCGGAAGCGGCGCTGGGATTGATACCGGGCTGGGGCGGCACCTTCCTGATTCCGGGGATCATCGGTATCGAGGCGGCGGTCGAGGTGATTCTCACCAACCCATTGCGCAACAATCGTCAACTCGATGCGGCTGCGGCCACCGGCATCGGGCTGATGGACGCAATGCTGGACGAGGACGATTTCCTCGGTCATTCGCTCCGCTGGGCGGTTGAGGTGCTGCAGGGCCGCATTCATCCGCAACGGCCGGATCCGCTGCCCGCTCCGCAGTGGCGAGCCGTGCTGGATCAGGCACGCAGGTCCGTCGACGCACGGCTGCACGGCGCTGCCCCCGCCCCGTATGAAGCCTTGGAACTGCTTGAGCTTTCGGCACGGCGGGACCGGGAGGCGTCGTTCGCAGCAGAGGACGCCGCACTGGTCCGGCTGCTGCGCAGTGCCGAATTCAAGGCCAGCTTGTACGCCTTCGACCTCACCACGCGCCGGGCCAAGCACCCGGTCGGGGCACCCGACGTCGGCAAAGCCCGGCCCGTGGCCGCCGTCGGAATCGCAGGAGCCGGGTTGATGGCCACTCAGCTGGCCTTGCTGCTGGCACGTCGCATGGATGTGCCGGTCATCATGCGCGACCTCGATCTCGAACGGGCGCAGCGCGGTCTCGCACTGGTCGCCAGCCACGTGAGACAACTGCTCGATCGCGGGCAGGTCGACGCCGACGAGGCTGACCGCATCACCGCGCGGATA
>JBKDZO010000013.1:0-37767 GCA_047971285.1 Beutenbergiaceae bacterium
GGCTGCTCTGGGCATCAGCGGTGCTGCATCCCACCAAGAGTCCAGCGGCAAGTACTACGGGGATCAGGGGGCTACGCAGCAGTCGGGTTCTGTTCATGGTGCTCGCTTCCGTGTCGTGTGCCGTACAGGTCTAGGTCGGCCAGGACCGCTCAGTTGAGCGGGATGCAGGTCTGGATTTCGGTGCCGACGCGTTTGGAACGCAATCCCGTGGCGATGATCTTGGTCTGGACCTCGTAGAGCTCATCCATGCTGGTTTCGGTAATCACCTCTCTGGGCGAGCCCAGGGCGTAGACGGTGCCGTCGCGGAGCATGAGTGCTTGGTCGCCATACAGGAAGGCGTGGTCGGGAAAGTGAGAAGACATCACCACCGCGAGTCCTTCGTGGGCCAGTAGATGCACCTGTTCGAGAACCAATTGCTGGTTCCCGAAATCCAGCCCGGTCGTAGGCTCGTCCATGACCAGGATCTCCGGCTGCTGCGTCAGTGCCCGGGCGATTAGCACCAACTGCTTCTCGCCTCCGGAAAGTTCCAGGTAGCGCCTGCCCATAAGCCGAGTGATTCCGAGTCGCTCGATGACAGCGACGGCGATCTCCTCGTCTGCCTCCCTGGGCGATTGATAGGACTTCAGGTAAGCGGTGCGGCCCATCAGCACCACGTCCATGACCGTGTAGGAGAACGGCGGGTTGCTGCTCTGTGGCACGTATCCGATGGACTGCGCCACTCGCGCGCGGGGCCACTGGCCGATGTCCTCGCCGTTGATCCGCAACGCTCCCGCCTGCATGGGCAGCAGGCCCAGGATGGACTTGAACAGGGTCGTCTTGCCGGCACCGTTGGCCCCGAGGATGCACATGACCTCCCCGGAGTCGACGGCGAATTGGACGTCGTGAAGCACTTGCTTCTTGCCGTATCCGCAGGCTCCGTCAACGAGCTCGAAGAGCACAGTCATCATCGCTTCACCGACTCCCGCATGATCAGAGCGATGAAGAACGGCGCGCCGATGATCGCCGTCAGCACGCCCAGCGGAATTTCCGTGGTGGTCAATGCGCGCGCCAGGTTGTCGACCAGCAACAAGAATCCACCGCCGGCAAGCGCGGTGGCCGGCAGCATGTAGCTGTTGTTAGGGCCGACTAGCATCCGGATGAGGTGCGGAATCACCAGCCCGACCCAGCCGATCAGACCGCCGATCGAGATCGCGGACGCCGTGAGCAAGGTGGCGCAGACGATCACCAAAGCACGCAACCTGCGGGTCTCCACACCCAGTGACTTGGCCTCGTCCTCACCGAGTGAGAGCACATTCAGACGCCAGCGCAACAACAGCAGCGGTATGGCGCTGAGAAGCATCGGGATCGCCGCCCAGCCGATCTCGTCCAGGCCGATGTTCGACAAGCTTCCCATCAGCCAGTACGTGATCGTGGGTAGCCGATCCTCGGGGTCGGCCATGAATTTCAGCAATGAGACCAGGGCATTGGCCAACGATGAGATGAAGACGCCGGAGAGCACCAGTGCCAAGATCGGGTCGCGCTTGACGTGTTCCCCCACGAACACCGTGGCCCACACCGCCAGTAATGCCAACACGAAGGCCGATAGCTGGATGTAGGGCGAACGCATGCCAAGGAAGATGGCGGCCGCGGCACCGAGGGAGGCGCCCGATGAGGCCCCGAGAATGTCCGGTGAGACCAGCGGGTTCTTGAACACGGTCTGATAGGCCGCGCCGGCCAACGCCAGGGCTGCACCGACGAGGACTGCAGATGAAATGCGCGGAAAGCGGATGTAGAGGATGACCTTCTCGTGCTCCGCCGACCAGGTCTCCTGCAGTGGGAAGACGCGTGAGATGAGGATCTGGATGATCTCGCTCATCGAGATGCCGTCATAGCGGCCCAGGTTGAAGGACACGATGAAGATGGCTACCAGGACGAGGATCAGTGCATAGACCTTGCGGCGGGCTACCCTGCGCTCGCCGCGCCAGAGCGAGCGTTGCCTGCTGGAGCCGTCCGCCGCTGCCGTGATCGCGCTGGCGGTGTCGCCTTCAGCGTGTCGGACCGCAATATCAACGGTCCGCTCGTGAACGGTATCCCTGCCGCTACTCATAGGCCGCGCGCGACCTTCCTGATAGTCCCCGGTGGAGCATTGCTCGGTGTTCCACGGCTCCGCCAGGCCCCCGACGCTCAAAACAGCGAGGCGCCGATCCAGGGCATACGTGCTGTAGACGAGGTTCAGAGTAGGGCAAACAAGCCGCATATGCGGACTAAAATGGCTGTTTGTGTCGTAGAACACGATGTGCGACCCACGGCGGTCAGTGTTTTGCGCACAGGTGCCGCAGGTCAAGCGAACCGCAGTGGATGGAGGCGTGGTCAGGCTCGGTTGCGGGACGACCGCACCCCTTGCTCAAGGAGGTTGACGCCGGTGTGGGAATAGTCGAGGCCGCCCGAGATGTTTATAATGTCACTTGGCCGGGATTCACTCATCGCCCGCCAGCCGATTCCGCAACTCTCTTGGGCCATGGTCCGTCGCCATGGGACCGAGTTTGTCGTGCCCGCCGAGAACACGAAAAAGTTAGGTCCAGTTCGCCCATGCCAGACGCCGCCGTGTCCGATTCAGCCACCGAGAAGAAGACTACCCGCGCTCGTTCTACGCGTTCCAAGGCCGCATCCAGCAAGCCTTCCACCAGCACGTCAGCGGTTCCGAAGAAGACTGCTGGAGCGAAGAAGTCAGCAGCCGCGAAGTCGGCGCCCGCTAGCAAGTCGGCGCCGCGTCGGTCCAAAGCCGCTACGGCCAAGGCAAGCAAGGTGGCCGCCAAGGGCACCGATGAGGAGAACGTCGACGATGCTGCCGCCGCGCCCGATGCGGCCGGCGCCACCGACACCTCCGCCGCTGCTCCTGCCAAGGAGGGCAACGAAGAGGACGAATCCAAGGGCTTCGTGTTCTCCGACTCCGATGACGATGACGCGCCAGCCCAGCAGGTTGTAACCGCTGGTGCCACCGCCGACCCGGTCAAGGACTACCTCAAGCAGATCGGAAAGGTCGCGCTGCTCAATGCCGAGCAGGAGGTCGAACTGGCCAAGCGCATCGAGGCCGGGCTCTTTGCCGAGGAGAAACTAGCCGACCCGGGGAATAGCTTCGAGGGCAAGATCCGCCGTGAGCTGGAGTGGATCGCTCAAGATGGCCGTCGCGCCAAGAACCACCTGCTGGAGGCGAACCTGCGCCTGGTGGTCTCGCTGGCCAAGCGCTACACCGGCCGTGGCATGCTGTTCCTGGATCTGATCCAAGAGGGCAACCTCGGTCTGATCCGGGCAGTGGAGAAGTTCGACTACACCCAGGGGTACAAGTTCTCCACCTCTGCCACCTGGTGGATCCGTCAGGCGATCACCCGGGCCATGGCGGACCAAGCCCGCACGAGCCGTATCCCGGTGCACCTGGTGGAGGTCATCCCCAAGCGCGCCCGGGTGCCGCGGCAGCTGCTGCAGGATCTGGGTCGTGAGCCCACTCCCGAGGAACTGGCCAAGGAACTGGACATGACCCCGGAGAAGGTGGTCGAGGTTCAGAAGTACGGCCGGGAGCCGATCTCGCTGCACACGCCGCTGGGCGAGGATGGTGACTCGGAGTTCGGTGACTTGATCGAGGACTCCGAGGCGATCGTGCCCGCGGATGCCGTGTCGTTCACGTTGCTGCAGGAACAGTTGCATTCGGTGCTGGACACGCTCTCGGAGCGAGAGGCCGGCGTGGTGCAGATGCGCTTCGGGCTCACCGACGGCCAGCCCAAGACGCTGGACGAGATCGGCAAGGTCTACGGGGTCACCCGTGAGCGGATCCGGCAGATCGAGTCCAAGACGATGTCGAAGCTGCGTCACCCCAGCCGGTCACAGGTTCTGCGCGACTACCTGGACTGACCCGCTCGACTCAACCCCAGGACTCCTGGACTCAACCCCAGGCCACGACTTAGTGAATGGGCGGCGGTTTAGTGAGCAGCAGCTCACTAAACCGCCGCCGCATCACTAAGTGGTGCGGCGGGCTGGGTGGTGCGGCGGGCTCGGTGGCGCCGCATCGTTAGTGGGCCGCATCACTAAGTGGCGCGTCGGCGGTGTGGCACGGCATCGCTAGGTGGCTAGCGGGCGGTGGTGTCTTCCTGGAGCCGGTCGGTCTCATCGATGATGTGAGTGGCGACCTGCTGCAACGCGGCGCCGTGCTTGCGGGCGTGGTGGGCGCAGAAGTGCAGTTCACCATCGGCCAGTTGCACGCGGACATAGGCTTGCGCGCCGCAGGCGTCACACCTATCGGAGGTCGTCAGGGTCGGCTGCGCCTGCTCTGGGGTCATCGTGCTCACGCCGGTATGTAACCACCAACCGGTGCTAGATCGTCCCTGTACGCGCCGATTCCGCTGTACGCGTAGTGGCATCGGTCCGCTGCGCGGTGCTTCGCGGCCAACGTCGCGTGCCGGTGCAGGGCTTTCCGGCTGCCCTTGCCTAGCATGGATGCGTGCCATCACGTTCTGCGACTGCTTCCTACACCGCCCGTCACCTGTCGGTCCTGGAGGGATTGGAAGCGGTCCGGAAACGGCCGGGCATGTACATCGGTTCAACCGACTCCCGGGGACTGATGCACTGCTTGTGGGAGATCATCGACAACGCGGTCGATGAGGCGCTCGAGGGTCACGGCGACCGGATCGAGGTAATCCTGCATCCAGACTCCTCGGTCGAGGTCCGCGATCAAGCGCGGGGAATCCCGGTGGACAACACCGCAGCAGGCCTGTCGGGTGTGGAGGTGGTGTTTACCAAGCTCCATGCTGGCGGGAAGTTCGGTGGCGGCTCATACGCGGCCTCCGGTGGTCTGCACGGTGTCGGAGCATCGGTGGTCAATGCCCTGTCCCAACGCCTCGACGTGGAAGTGGACCGGGGCGGCAAGACCCACGCCATGTCGTTCCGGCGCGGCGAGCCCGGGATCTTTGACGATGCCACCAGCCCTGCTCCGGACGCCCCGTTCGCACCATTCATCGATCACTCCGAGTTGCGCGTGGTGGGAAAGGTCGGCCGCGCACGGACCGGCACCCGGATCAGGTACTGGGCGGACCCGCAGATCTTCCCGGCCTCGGCGACGTTCTCCTACGACGAGCTGCTCACCCGCGCTCGCCAGACCTCGTTCCTGGTTCCGGGACTCACGCTCGTGGTCCGTGACGAGCGCAGGCTACCCGGCACTCCGGGCGCCGATGGACCGGTGGAGGAGGTGTTCCGCCACGAGGGCGGCATCGCCGACTTCGTGGATTTCCTTGCGGCCGATGCGCCAGCCACCGACACCTGGCGCCTGCGTGGTTCGGGCACCTTCACCGAAACCGTCCAAACGCTCAACGACGATGGTCATCTGCACCCACAGGATGTCGAGCGGACCTGCGAAGTGGAAATCGCCCTGCGCTGGGGGACTGGCTACGACACCGAAGTGCGCAGCTTCGTGAACATCATCGCGACCCCCAAGGGAGGCACGCATCTGGCCGGATTTGAGCAGGCGCTACTCAAAGTACTGCGCAAGCAGGTCGAGAACAACGCGCGCAGGCTCAAGGTGTCGGCCAAGGAAGGCAAAGAGCGAATCGAGAAGGACGACGTTCTCGCCGGGTTGACGGCCGTGGTCACGGTCCGTGTCCCGGAGCCGCAGTTCGAAGGTCAAACCAAGGAAGTACTGGGCACCGCACCGGTGCGAGCCATCGTCGGCTCGGTGGTGACCAAGGAGCTGACGGCGTTGCTGACCGCCACCGGGCGCCACCTGAAGACCCAGTCGTCACATCTGCTGGAGAAGATCGTCGGCGAGATGCGGGCCCGTATCCAAGCCCGAACCCAGAAGGAGATCTCGCGCCGCAAGAACGCCCTGGAGACCTCCACGCTGCCGGCCAAGCTCGCCGATTGCCGGACCGATGATGTCGAACGCTCCGAATTGTTCATCGTGGAGGGGGATTCGGCCCTGGGGACCGCCAAACTCGCCCGCAGCAGCGAGTTCCAAGCGCTGCTCCCGATCCGGGGCAAGATCCTCAATGTGCAGAAGGCCTCTCTGGCGGACATGCTCAAGAATGCCGAGTGCGCCTCGATCATCCAGGTGATCGGTGCTGGCTCCGGCAGGTCCTTCGACCTGGATTCGGTGCGATACGGAAAAGTCGTCCTGATGACCGACGCCGACGTCGACGGGGCCCATATCCGAACCCTGCTGCTGACGCTGTTCTTCCGCTACATGCGCCCGCTGGTGGAGGCCGGGCGGGTGTTCGCGGCGGTACCGCCATTGCATCGGGTGGAGGTACCCGGCCAGGGTCGAGCCAAAGCCGAGGTGACCTACACCTACACCGAACCGGAGTTGCAGGCCCTGCTGGCACGGTTGCATCGCTCAAACCGCCGCTACAAGGAACCCATCCAGCGATACAAGGGCCTGGGGGAGATGGATGCCAGGCAACTCGCCGAAACCACCATGGATCCGGGTAGGCGGTCATTGCGCAAGATCACCATGGCCGACGAGGCGGCGCTAGCGCAGGCCGAAGCCACCTTCGAACTGCTCATGGGCAACGACGTCGCACCGCGCAAGAGCTTCATCGTGGACGCCGGTCAGAGCCTTGACCGGGACCGCATCGACGCTTGACGGCGTGAGGCCGATGACGCCGATCGCTGCCTGATACGGCACACTGAGGTGACAGACTCCTAGTCTCGCCCGAGCAACGTGGCCCGCTGAACCCGACTTCAGGATTCCAGATGACCGAACCACCGACACCTGCCGCAGACCTCGTCCTGCCGGCCGGCGCGCGGTTGCCATCGGTGAATTTCGGGCTGCATTGGCGGGGGTTGGGACTCGCCGACGTCGACCGCCTGTTCCAACTCATTCACCGGATCGAAGCCCATGACGACCCGCCCTACCGGACCACGGCCCAGGAGGCCCGTGAGCGCTACGAAGCGGATTGGCAGGGGGCTGCGAAGAACGTCCTGGCCGGTTTTGATGACGATGGGGAGCTGATCACCTTCGGGGCGGTGTCGACGCCACCGGGTGAAGCCGGAACCGCGCGCATCTACCTGGAGGGCGGCGTGGACCCGGCGTTCCGCCGACAGGGAATCGGCTCGGCCGTGCTCGACTGGCAACTCGGCCGTAGTTCCGAGTTGATCGCGGCCCTTCCGCGCCCAAGCCCGGCGCGGCTGGTGGTGCACGTCGAGGATGACATGCCGGATTCGGTGCATATGCTGACCGAACGCGGGTTCGCGCCACGGCGGTTCTACACCGAATTGCGCCGGGATCTGAGCCAGCCGCTACCGCAGGCCAACCTGGCTCGGCCGCTGGACCTGATCGACTGGTCGCCCGGTCTTGAGGAGCAGGTGCGACTGGCGCACAACGTGACGTTTGCCGAGCACTGGGTATCCGAGCCGCAGACGGCGGAGAGCTGGGCGCAGGGGCGATCCTTCTTCGTTCCGGAGTGGAGCTTCATCGTGCTCGACCGGACCACCGACCGCGCCCGGGTGGTCGGCTACCTGCTGTCGGCGAAGTATGAGCAGGACTGGCCATCGCTGGGCTGGAGTGAAGGCTACATCGACCTGCTCGGAGTGCGGCCCGACTGGCGCGGCCGGGGTATCGGTACCGCGCTGCTGAGCAGGGCGATGCGCGCCTACGCTGAGGCGGGGATGGAGTATGCCTCACTTGGGGTGGATACCGACACCCCAGGCCAAGCCTTCGGCCTGTACAGCAAGCTGGACTTTGAGCCGACCCGAGGGTCGACGATGTACACCATCGAGTTGTGAAACGCGCCACGGTCGCGTCCGTGGCCCTCGGTGTGCTGGCTACTGCCCACATCGGGGCCCGGCTCACCGGCTATGGCCGGCTGGCCGACGTGACGCAACCGCTGCTCATGCCGGCCGTCACCGCGCGCATGGCTAGCCGGGGGCGGCTCCGGCCACGGTTGGCACGATGGGTCGGAATCGGCCAGGTGTTCGCGTGCGCCGGAGACACGATTCCGAGGTTCCAATCCGGGACACCGGCGTTGAGATCGATGATCGGATCCTTCGCGCTCACCCATGTCGCCTACCTGGTCGGGTTCACGCCCGCAGCGATCCGGCGGGCGCGCAGTGCGCCGGTGCAGCTGGCCGGAGCGGCGCTGGGTTATGCGGCGCTCTATCTGGCCGTGGTGCGGCTCTGTGATGCCAAGGCGCGCGAGTTGGGACTGCAGAACATGATGGCCACGTACGGGGCGCTGCTGGCGGCCACCGGCGTCGTCACCGCAGCCCACGGGGGCAAGGGCGCCGTCGGAGGGGCCCTGTTCGTCGGCTCCGACATGCTGATCGCATTGCGGGAGTTCGTGCCCGGCTGGGATCCACGCGTGCGCCATGTCAGGGTCGGCGACCCGTTGATCATGGCGAGCTACGTCGCGGCCCAGACGTTGATCGCCGACGCGGTCAGTGGTCCGCCGGATCGTTAGCCGAGACCCGCGATCGGGGTCGTCACCGCGGTACCACTGGAATCGCGCCGAGGGTCCTCCTCCGGCAAGGGGATTGGCTGACCACCCGAACCGACTGCGCGGACAGGCGCCGGCGCGACAGCCGCCAGGTACAGCGAATCCTCGCCACGCAGGAAACGTTGCACCCGGACCCCTGCGGTAGCGCGCCCCTTGCTCGGGTAGGCGGCCAGCGGTGTGGTCTTGACCGAACCGGGCGCGGTGCCCGGCAGTGCTTGCGAGGACGCGGCCGCAGTGGTGACCAACGCCTGGTCCACACTGGTGCTGGCGATCACCGCAACGGTGATCACACGCGCGCCCGCAGCCAGGCGGATACCCGCCATGCCGCCCGCACCGCGACCCTGCGGCCGGACGGCCGAGGCCGCGAACCGAAGCAGCTGCCCGTCGCTGGTCACGAACACCACCTGGTCCTCATCACCGGCGCTGCCGACACCCACGACCTGGTCGCCATCCTTGAGGGAGATCACCTCCCAGTCATCGGCCCGGCCAGGCCAATCCGGCGTCACCCGCTTGATCACCCCGGACGCGGTGCCTAGTGTCAGCACCCCGGAGGCGGCGGAATCGGAGTGCAGGCTGGCCAAGCCGACGACCTGCTCGCCTGGAGCCAGGATCAGCATTTCGGCGACCGGTACGCCGCCGGACAGACTCGGTGGCCCCTGTGTTGCGGGGATACCAGGAATCTCCACCACCGACATCCGCACCATGCGCCCAGCGGATGTCACCGCGGCCACCTCGCCACGGACATTGGCCGGGACGGCGCTGCGGAGTGCATCGTGAGCGCTGCGTTGACCCTCGCGTGCCGGTGCGGCCGCATCGCCGGTGCGGGCGAGCAAGCCGGTCGCTGAGAGCAGCACCCAGCAGGGGGAATCCGCGACCTCGAGGTCCACCGGTTCGCGGCGCCGAGCACCGGCAGCCGCAGGAATCGCGGCGCCGCCGGACTCCAGCAACACGGTGCGGCGCGGTGTTCCATGCGTGGCTGCGACCTGCGCCAGTTCGTCGGAGACCACGTTCCGCAGCACGGCAGGATCGGCCAGTATGGCCTGCAGCCGCTCGATCTCGGTCGCCAGCTCGTCACGCTCGGCTTCCAGTTCGATGCGCGAGAACTTCGTCAGCCGTCGCAGCCGCAGTTCCAGGATGTACTCCGCTTGCGCTTGCGTCAGGTCGAAGACGGAGATGAGGCGAGTGCGGGCGGTTTCGGCATCGTCGCTGCTGCGGATGACGGCGATGACCTCATCGATATCGGCGATGGCGATCAGCAGGCCCTCAACCAGGTGCAACCGGTCCTGCTGCTTGCCCAACTGGTAGCTGGTGCGCCGCTGCACCACGTCGATCCGGTGATCGACGTAGACCTGGAGCAACTCGCGCAAGCCCAGGGTGCGTGGCTGACCGTCGACCAAGGCCACGTTGTTGATGCCGAAGGACTCCTCCAGGGGAGTGAGCCGGAACAGCTCGGTGAGCACGGCATCGGGGTTGAAGGCGGACTTGACCTCGATGACCAGGCGCATCCCGTTCTCATGGTCGGTCAGGTCGGTGACTGCGGAGATACCCTGCAGTTTCTTGGACTGGACTGCCTCGGTGATCTTGGCGATCACCCGCTCGGGGCCGACCAGATACGGCAATTCGGTGACCACGATGCCGCGCCGCCGCGCGGTGATGTTCTCGATCCGGGTGGTTGCGCGAGACCTGAACGTGCCGCGACCGCCCGCGTACGCGTCACGGATACCGTCCAGGCCGATGATCTTCCCGCCTTCGGGCAGGTCCGGGCCGGGTATGAACCGCATCAATGCGTCCAGGTCGGCATCCGGATGCGCGATCAGATGCCGGGCCGCAGCGATCACCTCGACCAGGTTGTGCGGCGGCATATTGGTGGCCATACCCACGGCGATCCCGGAAGCGCCGTTGACCAGGAGGTTCGGCAGTGCGCTGGGTAGCACCTGTGGCTGCGTGAGCGAATTGTCGTAGTTCGGGACCAGGTCGACGACGTCGGAGTCCAGATCGGCAGTCATCACCATCGCCGCTGGTGCCAACCGGGCCTCGGTGTATCGCGGTGCCGCCGGCCCATCATCGAGCGAGCCGAAGTTGCCGTGCCCGTCGATCAACGGCAGGCGCAAGGTGAACGGTTGCGCCATCCGCACCAAGGCGTCGTAGATGGCGGAGTCGCCGTGCGGATGCAGCTTGCCCATGACATCGCCGACCACTCGCGCCGACTTCACATGGCCGCGATCGGGGCGCAGCCCCATCTGCGCCATTTGGTACAGAATCCGGCGTTGTACTGGCTTCAGACCGTCGCGGGCATCCGGGAGCGCGCGCGAGTAGATCACCGAGTAGGCGTACTCCAGGAAGGAGTTCTGCATCTCGGCGGATACGTCGATATCGACGATCCGGGAGTCCTCCTGAGGGGGGTTGGCTGGGGTGCGACGGGCCATGTCACTATTGTCACCGACATGGGCCCTATGGGCGGGCAGGCCACACCGTGCAGGTCCTAGAGTTGCAGCATGACGTCGGATGATCAGGCTGGCTATCCGGCACATTGGGAAGCCGACGTCGTGCTGCGTGACGGCTCCACCATGCACATCCGCCCGATCCGCCCCGACGACGCCAACGCGTTGCAGACCTTCCATACCGGGCAGTCGGAACAGTCGATCTACTTCCGGTTCTTCGCACCGTTGGAACGGCTCAGCCCCAGGGAACTGACACGATTCACGACCGTCGATCACGATCAGCGGGTGGCTCTGGTCCTGGTGCAACCGGACACTGACGGGGAGCGGATCATCGCCGTCGGGCGTTTCGACCGGATCGACGATGAGGGCGAGAGCGCCGAGGTGGCCTTCAATGTCGCTGACGCCGCTCAGGGCCGTGGCTTGGGGTCGATCCTGCTGGAGCATCTGGCGGCTGCGGGCAGGGAGCTGGGTGTACGTCGGTTCGTCGCCGATGTCCTGCCCAGCAACACCCGCATGATCCGCGTGTTCACCGACGCCGGGTACGACGTGGTACAGCGTTACGCCGATGGGGTGCTGGAGGTCTCGGTACCCATCCGTCCCACCGACCGGTCCCTGGAGGTGCTCGCGGAGCGCGAACGGCGTGCTGAGGCCGTCAGCATGGCAGCGCTGCTGGGTGCCACCGGCGTCGTGGCGTACCACAGCGGCGATGAAGGGGATGCGGTGATGCGGCCGGTGCTCGCCTCCATCGCCGCCGGTGACTTCACCGGGGTGTCGGTGGCGGCCCAGTCGCTGGAAGAGTTGGCGGCCCACAGCGAACTACCCACCCTGGCGCTGGTTGCCGCACCAGCGCCGCAACTACCCGAATTGGCCGCGTTGCTCGCGCAGCGGGGCGTGCGCGTGGTGGTGTTGTTCTCGGGTGGCTACAGTGACCGGGCCAGTGAGTCGGCCACCTCCCAGCATGGGTTGGTCCGGCTAATGCGGCGGCACGGGCTACGCCTGGTGGGACCACGCTCCTACGGAGTACTGGCACAGGGTCTATCCGGCCGGATAGCGGCGACGTTGGCGGTCAAACCGATGGTCGGCGGCGACATCGGTGTGTTTGGGCAGTCTTCCGGCGCATCGCGGGTACTGCTGGAAGGGGTATCGCAGCGCCGGCTGGGCTTGTCCTCATTCCTGTCCGCCGGGCTGCGCGCCGATATCAGCGGCAATGACACCATGCAGTATTGGTCGCAGGATGAGGCGACCAAGGTGGCCTGCCTTTACCTGGAATCCATTGGAAACCCGCGCAAGTTCACCCGGGTGGCCCGGGGCCTGGCTCGCATCAAGCCGGTGGTGGCGACCATCGCGGGCACCATCGGGCAGCAGCGACTGCCCGGCCACGCCGTCCGGGTGTCCAATGCCCCACGCCGTGTCTTGGAGCAACTCATGCGACAGGCGGGGGTGCTGTTGGCCGGTTCGGTCAGGCAGCAACTGGACTGGGCGATGCTGCTGGCCACGCAACCTCTCCCGGTCGGTGACCGGGTGCTGATCGTCAGCAATTCGGGCAGCCAGAGCTCGGTGATCGGCGACCTGGTGCGCGATCGAGGTCTGCGACCGGCCGACGAACCTCTCGTGCTGCCGGCCACGGTCAATTCCGCGGAGTTGGATGCTGCCATCGGCGGCGCGATCGCGCGGCAGGACTGGGACATGGCGGTGATCGCCTACGGCCCGTTCGGTGTCGACATCGGCGCGCAGGTCACGGCCCAGGCGATCTCGCTGGCGGCTACCGGACGAGCAGTCGCCGCACTGATTCCCGGCCTTGCCGGTTTGGCACCGGAACTGCGCGGTACCGACGGTGAAGGACGGCTGCTCCAGGTCCCGGCCTACGCGGAGGCGGCCGATGCCGTGGGATCGCTGGCGGCGGCCCATCGCTACCACCAGCACACGCAGCAGCGGGCTAGCACCCGGGTCGAGCCGGCCGGGATCGATCGACGTAGTGCCCGGCAGCTCACCCGTGCGGAGCTGCTCGGCGTGGCGGTCGGTACCTCCGTTCGGCTGGGCCCGGAGCGTGCTGCGGAGCTGTTGGCGGCTTACGGCATCACCGTGTGGCCCGCCGTCAAGGTCGGCGACCTCGACGAGGCGCTGGCCGCAGCCCAGCGATTCGGCTGGCCGGTCGCGCTCAAGGCCAGCGATGAGCTACTGCGGCACCGGCCCGACCTCGGCGGGGTACGGCTCGATCTGTCCACGGTGGGGGAGTTGAGCCAGGCGTTCACCTCGGTCACCGACCTGATGCAGCGACTGGGCCACCAGCATCCCGGCTTGGAGGTCCAGGCGATGGCGCCCAGCGGAGCCTCCTGCGTGATTACCGGTATCGAGGACGAGTTGTACGGACCGTTGATCAGTTTCGGGTTGGCCGGAGACGCTACCGAGCTGCTGGACGACGTGGCGTATCGCATTCCGCCGCTGACCGACTCCGACGTTCGCGGGCTGGTCCGCGAAGTGCGGGCCGCGCCGCGCCTGCTCGGGTATCGCGGTTTGCCTGCCCTGGACGTCGGTGCCGTGGAAGACCTGATCGCGAGGGTCAGTGCGCTGAAAGAGGATCTCCCCGAGGTCAAGTCGGTGATACTGAAGCCGGTGATCGTGGCCGACGACGGTGCTGCGGTGGTCTCGGCTAGTGTTGATCTGGCTCCCGCGGAGCGGGGGGATATGGCGCGTCGCACATTGCCGTAGTTCGCATTGTCAGCATGGTGCGGCATACTCGCGACGTGCCTACCAGTCTTTCGCCCCAGTACCGTCGCCTACGGGCCGATATCGAACGGACCGGCTACTACCCGGAAATCGTCGAAGACGTCCTGGGTCTGGCCTTGGCCTCCGAAGACGTGGTGTCCTCGTTGGTTCACGTGGAGACGATGCTGGACCGGGCCGAGGTCCGCCGTCACGTCACGGTGCTAGTGCTGACGCCGTCGCGGTTGGTGGTGGCGCACGTGGACGACATCACCGGTGATGATCCGGAGGTGGCTCCCGCCGCGGCCGCCACTACCGAATCGGTACCGGTGCGCCACCTTCGCACCGTCGGTCTCACGCACGGCTTCGCCGACCCGGTTGGCTACCGGCGTGGAGCCGAGATCAGTGAGGTCACCCTGGCACTGTCCTGGGGAGCGGTGAACCGGGTGGAGCTGGAACCGGCGACGTGCGGGGATCCCAACTGTGAGGCCGATCATGGGTTCACCGGGTCGGTCCTGCCCGATGACCTGGTGGTGCGGGTCAGCGCCGACGCGGAGGGTCCGGACGCGGTTCGCGCGGCGATCGACTTCGCTGCGGCGCTCTCGGCAGCGACCGCGACCAGCTGAGGTTCGTCTGGCCGTGGAAGGCACCGGTGGGGTTCAAGGGAGCCTTGGCGATGTGCTGCTGGCGGCCGCCGGGTCGGTGGCAGCGGACCTGCAGATCGACCGTGGCCACAGCGCCGTCACCGGGCGTGCGCTGGCCACCAGCCTGGGCTTGCCAGCGGCAACCCGGGCGTGCGTGGTCATAGTCGACGGCCTGGGTCTGCACAACCTCCGGGCTCGATCCGCGCAGGCGCCTGTCCTCACCGACGCCAAGACGCTGGCGCTGCGCACGGGCCTGCCCAGCACCACCGCCACAAACATGACCTTGCTCGGCACCGGCTTGGAGTCGGGGCAGACGGGAATGCTCGGCTACACCGTGCGCAATCCCGGCAACGGTCGGCTGCTGAACCTCATTTCCTGGGCCGCTGGTCCGGACCCGCTCAGCTGGCAGCAGCAACCGACGATCTTCGAACGCTTCGCGCAGCAGGGATTGGTCAGCGTCAGCATCGGGCCGTGGGCATTCGAATCCTCTCCGTTGACGCAAGCGGCACTGCGTGGTGCCGAGTATGAATCTGCGGAGTCCTTGCCCGACAGGGTGAACCGCACCCTGCAGGTACTCCAGGAGCCCGACGTCACGTTGACCACCATGTACTGGGGCGAGGTGGATCACACCGGGCACGAGTTCGGCTGGAGCGGGCAGCGGTGGGCGGCTGAGCTGGCCGCGCTCGACGCCGAACTGGGCCGCTTGCAGGCAGGGGCTCCGGCCGGAACATTGCTGCTGGTGACGGCTGACCACGGCATGGTTGACATCCCGTTGGGTGCATCGCAGACGTTCGGAGGTCCAGCCCGCTTCGATGTCGCCACCGATCCGCGGCTGGCCGAATCGGTCACGCTGGTCGCGGGAGAACCCCGCTTCGTCCACGTTTACACCGAGCCGGGGGCGGCGGCCGATGTGGCACGGCAATGGCGACTGGTGCTGGCGGATCGCGCTGACGTGCGCACCCGGGACGAGGCCGTGCGGGCAGGCTGGTTCGGCCCGGTCGAGTCGAGGTATCAACCCGTCATCGGCGATGTGGTCGCCGCGATGCGCGGGGATGTCTGCGTGCTCGATTCGCGCACTCAGACCGAGGGGTCGTTGCGGCTGATCGGCATGCACGGCTCACGGTCGCCCGCCGAGACCACCGTGCCGTTGGTGCTGCTCGCGCACTAGTCCGATCAGTCGGTCCGGGCCCCGAAGACGATCTCGTCCCAGCTCGGCACACTGGTCCGGCCGTTCTTCGATCCCCGGCGGCCTTCGCGAGCCGGCGGCGCCGACACCTCCGGTTCGGGTGCCTCATCCCACAGCAGTGGTGTCTCAGACGCCACGTCCTGCGCCAGAGCCTCATCGTCGATCTCGATGCGTTGCCGCACGCCTCGGGCCGCGCTGAGTTCATCCAACAGGCTCTGCGTGTCCTGCTCGATGACGGCACTGGGTTCGGCAGGCATGTCCATGATCGGATCGGGCGCAGCCACCGTGGCGCTGGCTGGCACTGCCGAGTCGTCGGGTTCGGCTTCGCCGGCGGGCAGTGCGTGCAAAGCGCTCGGTCGTCGATCCCGGATGATCGCGTCGACCGGAGCAGGCGCGAGATCGGCATCGGTTTCCACGTCGTAGAGCCGTGCCGGGCGAACCGCGCTCAGGTGCCGGCGTCCGCCACCGGCATCCAGGTCGGTTTCCGACAGCCCCCGGCTCTCGTCGTCGAGAGCGTGCAACGTGCCAGCGGCCAGGTCAACGCGCCAGCTCGCCTGCCGCTCGCGATCGCCCTCGACAAAGATCGCCACCGCTTCCCAGGGGTCCGAGCCCGAACGGCGAGCGTCCCACTGAACCTGGTCCACACCCCGCGCAGCGAGCCGGTCCACCACCAGGTCGCCGAGCATGGGGGCACCGTTCTCACGGCCGATACTCAGCTGCTGAGCCCGAGCGGCCACATGTTCACGCTCCGCCAGTGCGGGTCCCTGGTAGCGACGGACCTGTTCCAGCGGCATGCCCGAGTCGGCGGCGACATCCTCCGCGGTGGCTCCGGCACGGATCCTGGCCTGGATCTCACGGGGCCGCAGCGCACCCGAACGCAACTGCTCAAGATTGGGTCGGTCGCGGCGTACAGCGGCGCGCAGTGCGTCGTCGATAGCTACTCGATGGCGTTGTCCTTCCTCGTCGACCAGCACGATGTGCTCGCCGTCGGCGTGGATTCCCACCAGCTCCAGCTCGGCCATGACACCTCCAGGCACAGTTTCTCAGTGATGAGGCTCGCACGCGCACCCGCCCAATCGGCTGATTCGTTCCGGTGTGGCGTCGATCTCAATAGTGTCTTAGGCCACGTTCGGCGGGGTTAACGTGCAAAATCGCGCCGAATGGTGCACAATCCCATCGCCCGGACTCGGGAACAACGCCACCCGCTGTGCGTTGTACCCGCAGAGCAACGCATGATTAACTGCCGCACTGCCAGCTCCACAACCACTCCCGAACACCGAGAAGAAGGCCATGGCAACCGACTACGACGCTCCGCGCAAGACTGACGAAGAACTCAGCGAGGATTCGCTTGAGGAGTTGAAGGCGCGCCGAGCCGAGAAGAACTCGGGAGCCGTCGATGAGGATGAAACCGAGGCAGCCGAAGGTTTCGAGCTACCCGGGGCAGACCTCTCCGGCGAGGAACTCAGCGTCCGGGTGCTGCCCCGCCAGGCGGACGAGTTCACCTGTTCGCGCTGTTTCCTGGTCCATCACCGGAGCCAGCTCGCCTACAGCGACGGCGGTCAGCCAGTCTGTTCGGAGTGTGCCGCCTGACCTTCCGCGCCGTCACGGCAGTGCTCCAGTGCACGGGTGAGATCGGTCGGATTGCGCGTCGACAGCAACCAGTAGGGCGTCGGGTCCGCGTCATCGACCAATTCGATCCTGACTGCCTGCGGTACCCAGGAGCGATGCAGCACGTAGGCGTCCTCGCGTAGCTGTGGCCCCATCGCAGCACGCGTCTGGCTGGGACCCAATGGCTCGATTGCGCCCAGGAAGCGGGCTTCTACGAAAGCCCTCCCTGCGCGCAATCCATCCGTGGTCACGGTCACCGACGGCGTCCGCAGCCAGAGGTACACCGCCGTGGCCAGTGCCGCAACTACGGCTGCGGCCGACGCGACCACCAACCCCAATGGCAATGTACTCAGGCCGGCCATGATCGCTGCCCCTGGTGCCATCATCCATCGTGCGAACGAGGGCCAGAGGGTCTCGGAATAGCTATGCACGCCTACAGCCTGCCAGGCGTATGGTCCGGATATGGAACCCCGCAGCGAGAAGGGAGCCTAGGATCGCTGGCGTGACCAATTTCGCTGAAGGTGTCGAGGTGCTGTTGCAGCGACTCGACCCGCAGTTGCCCGTTCCGAGCTATGCCCATCCCGGTGATGCCGGGCTCGACCTGGTGGCGCGGGTGGACCTCACCCTCGCGCCAGGGCAGCGGGCTGCGGTACCGACGGGCATTGCGCTGGCCCTGCCCGACGGCTTCGTCGGTCTGGTACACCCGCGCTCCGGACTGGCCCGCAAACATGGGATCACAACGCTGAACGCGCCCGGGACCATCGATGCGGGATACCGGGGTGAGATTCAGGTCTTGCTGGTCAACACCGATCCGGTCGAATCGTTCACGGTGCGACGGGGAGACCGCATCGCGCAACTGGTTGTACAGCGATTCGCACACGCCGATCTGGTCGAGGTGGCCACGCTGCCGGGCAGCGATCGTGGTGCGGGTGGATTCGGATCAACCGGCGGCTTCACGGGTGCAGCACTCCAGGGAGGACGATCGTGAGGTGGTTCGGCGGCAGCGACCCGACCGAGCAGGAGGAGCCTGAGGACATCGACGAGATTTCCGGTCGCGGCCCCTGGGACGTTCGAGATGTGCCCGACCTGGATGGTCGGGTAGACCTGGGAGCGTTGCGGATTCCGACCCGTGCGGGATTGGCGGTCCGGATGGAACTGGAGCGCAAGACACGGCGCATCGTGGCGGCGAACCTGGCCTTGGCAGGCTCGGCACTGCAGGTCCAGGCATTCGCAGCCCCCCGCAGCTCGGGGTTGTGGGAGGAATTGCGCGCCGAGATCCAGGAGACGATCCGTAAACAGGGTGGGCGCACCAGCGAAGAAGAGGGCCCATTCGGTACCGAACTGGCCGCGAAACTCCCCGCGAAGACACCGGATGGCCGCTCCGGGTACCGGCCGGCCCGGTTCATCGGTATCGATGGTCCGCGCTGGTTCTTGCGCGGAGTGCTGACCGGCAGGGCGGCCTCCGAACCTGAAGCGGCCGCCGATATCGAAGACGTCCTGGCCGACATTGTCGTCGTCCGTGGGCAGGAGGCCAGGGCTCCGCGTGATCTGCTCACCCTGCATCTGCCCGGCAAGCCGGGGGAGGAGATCCCCACTGCGGCAGCGGCCCGACCCGCGATCGACCTGAATCCTGGCCGAGGACCCGAGATCACCGAGGTCGGATAGTGGGGTTGCGTGAGCGGCTTCACCGCAGCCTGGCATCAACCGCCGCCCTGGCGGCCGATGAGGACATTGTGGAGGCCAGGTTGCACGGGGCCGAACTGGCGGTCGCCGTCGAGGTGGGTCAGGTCGTCACCCTTCGGGGTGTGCTGCGATCGGTCACCTACGCTCCGACCAGCCTGCGGCCCCAGCTGATTGCCGAGTTGTACGACGGTTCCGCGAGCGTGGACCTGGTATGGCTCGGCCAGCGGGAGATCAGCGGTATCGAACCGGGCCGGCGGCTCATGGTCACGGGCCGGGTGGCCGACGACGATGCCGGTACCCGGTTACGCATCTACAACCCGGCTTACACCCTGCTACCGAATCCGCACGCATCATGACCGGAGACGCAGAACCAGGGGCGGCCAACGACGATGTCGCCCGTGATCGTGGCCTGAAGCAACTTGCCGCCGACGAGTTCCAACCCCTGGCTGCGATCGGCGGATGGCGCGGATTGGCGGAATCGGTCGCCCCGGGCTTGGTGTTCGTAGTGAGCTTTGTCGCACTGGGGCAGGTGAGCATCTCGGTTATCGCATCGGTTGCGGTGGCGGTGGTGGCCACACTCCTCCGGCTGGTGCAGCGGACCCCGGTGACCCAGGCGGTCGGCGGGCTACTGGGGGTGGCGATCGGAGCGGTCTGGGCATGGCGCAGCGGGGCGGCGGAGGACTTCTACCTCTGGGGCTTGCTGACCAACGCGGCGTTTGCGGTCGTGATCGCGGGGTCCATCCTGGCCCGGTGGCCAGTTGTGGGCGTGATCGTGGCGACCTTGTTCGGTCACGGTCATCGGTGGCGATCAGAACCGGTTCAACTGCGCCGCTACACCATTGCCTCAGCCTTGTGGCTGGCGGTGTTCGTTGCCCGGCTGGCCGTGCAGCTGCCGCTGTACCTGAACACCGAGGTTGCCTGGCTCGGTGCGGCCAGGCTGGTTATGGGCCTTCCGCTGTGGGCGCTGGTGCTCTGGCTGACGTGGATTCTGGTGAACCCCCGAGCAGTTGCTGCAGCTCAGCAAGATCCTCCGCCTGCTCGGACGAGGAGATAAGCAACAGTTCGTCACCAGCCTCCAAGGTGTCATCGGGGGAGGGCGGTATGGGCCGATCGCCGCGGATGATGGCCGCCAGCACCGCGTGACTGGGCCAGGGGATGGTGGAAACCCGCTGACCGACGACGGTGGCGTTCTCCGGGAGCGTGATCTCGTACATGCTGGCCCCGGACTGATGAAAGGTGAAGATCCGCACCAAGTCGCCGACGCTGACCGCTTCTTCGACCAGCGAGGTCATAATGCGCGGCGTCGATACCGGCACATCAACACCCCAAGCGTCGTCGAACATCCACTCGTTCTTGGGGTTGTTGACCCGGGCCACCGTGCGCGGCACCGCGTACTCGGTCTTGGCCAGCAACGACACCACCAGATTGGCCTTGTCATCCCCGGTTGCCGCCACCACGACGTCGCAATCGTCCAACCCTGCCTGGTCCAGCGCCGTGATCTCACAGGCGTCGGCTTGCAACCACTGAGCTTGGGCGACCGAGGAGACGCGCATGGCGGCAGGAGCCTTCTCGATCAGCGTCACCTGGTGATCGTGATTGAGCAGTTCTCGCGCGATCGAGCGTCCGACGCTGCCGGCTCCGGCGATGACGACGCGCATCAGGCCTCCTGCGCCGGTGGGCGTACAGCGAGGATTCGCTGAACTCGATTGATCTCCGTCGCCGGTACCAGCATGTGCACGATGTCTTGCTCGGCCAGCAGGTCGTCCGGCTTGGGTATGTACCCCTCGCCCAGCCGGGTCAGGAATGCCACCCGTGCCCGGGTCTCCCGTTGAACGTCGCGGATGGAATGCCCGGTCCAGGCCGCGTGGGTGTCCATTTGGCACAGACTCACCTGTCCGGAGGCGTCGGTGTACTCCGATTCCGCACCTTCGGGGATCATGCGGCGCAGCACCTGGTCCGCGGTCCAGCGCACGGTGGCCACGGTGGTGATGCCGAAGCGTTGGAACACCGCTGCTCGGCGGGGGTCGTAGATGCGCGCGACAACGTCGTGGACGCCGAACGTCTCCCGGGCGACCCGGGCGGCGATGATGTTGGAATTGTCTCCGTTGGAGACTGCCGCGAAAGCGCGCGCGTCTTCAATCCCTGCCTGGATCAACGCGTCGCGGTCGAAACCCAGTCCGGTAACGCGGCGTCCTTCGAATTCGGCCGAAAGACGGCGGAAGGCATCCGGATTCTGATCGATGATGCCCACCGAATGACCGTAGTCCTCCAGGGTCTGGGCAAGCGTGACACCGACCCGACCCGCGCCCATGATGACGAAGTGCACGAACGCCGAACTTACACCCGCAGGTGTGCCCGTGGGTAGGCGGGCGTACCATCGGCTCCCGTGCCAGCTTTCATCGATGCCGCCAAGCGGATTCTGGTGGGGCGCCCGGTGCGCAGTGACAGCGTGGGCCGGACCTTGCTCCCCAAGCGCGTCGCGCTACCGGTGTTCGCTTCGGACGCGTTGTCATCGGTGGCCTACGCTCCGGACGAGATCCTGCTGACACTGTCCATCGCGGGGCTGGCCAGCTACGCCGTCTCGCCCTGGGTCGGGCTGGCCGTGGTGGTGGTGCTGCTCACGGTGGTGGCCTCGTACCGACAGACCGTCAGGGCATACCCTTCCGGCGGTGGTGACTATGAAGTCGCGACCAGGAATCTGGGACCCAAGGCCGGGCTGACCGTCGCCAGCGCACTGTTGGTCGACTATGTGCTCACCGTGGCGGTCTCGGTATCATCGGGTTCGCACTACATCGCGACCCTGATTCCTCAGGCCCGTGGCTACGAATCCGCTATCGCGATTGCGATCGTGGCGTTGCTGGCGCTGCTGAATCTGCGCGGAGTGCGCGAATCGGGCACTGGATTCGCCATTCCCGTCTATATCTTCATGTTCGGCATGGGCGCCATGGCGATCGTCGGCGGCCTGCAGTGGGCGACCGGCACCCTGGGGCGTGCGGCGTCAGCCGCGTTCGACATGACCGCGGAGGCGGGCTACGAGCAGGGATTGATGGGATTGGCCGGTGCCTTCCTGGTGTTGCGCGCCTTCACCTCCGGAGCGTCGGCGCTGACCGGGGTGGAGACGATCGCCAACGGGGTGCCGGCCTTCCGCAAGCCCAAATCCCGCAACGCCGCCACCACGCTGCTGATGCTCGGGGCAATCTCGACCCTGATGCTGCTGGCGACGTTGGGCCTGGCCAACGCGACCGGGGTCCGGTTCGTCGAGAACCCAGCCGAGCAGTTGCACATCGACGGCGAGTCGTTACCGGCCGGGTACGAGCAGGACCCGGTCATCGGTCAGGTGGCAGCCACGGTCTTCGACGGATTCACGCCGATGTTCTACCTGGTCACCGCGGCGACCGGAATCATCCTGCTCTTGGCTGCGAACACCGCGTTCAATGGTTTCCCGGTGCTGGGCAGCATCCTGGCGCGGGATGGCTACCTGCCGCGGCAACTGCACACCCGAGGTGATCGGCTCGCCTTCTCCAACGGAATCCTGATTCTCGCGGCCGGCGCTATCGTGCTGATCGCGATCTTCGACGCTCAGGTGACCCGTCTGATCCAGCTGTACATCGTCGGGGTGTTCGTCTCGTTCACGCTCGGACAGGTCGGAATGGTGCGCCATTGGACCCGGGCGTTGCGCACCACGGCGGCCAAGCGTGAACGTGGCTCCATGCAGCGAAGCCGCGCCGTCAACGCTTTCGGATTCGCGCTGACCAGTGTGGTGCTGGTGGTGGTGTTGCTGACGAAGTTCACCCATGGAGCCTGGGTGACGCTGCTGCTGTTGGGGCTGCTCTACTGGATCATGCGGGGCATTAGGCGCCACTACGACTCGGTATCACGGGAATTGGAGATCGAGGATTTCGACGCCGCCAAGGCCCTGCCCTCGCGGGTGCATGCCGTGGTCCTGGTTTCCCGGGTGCACAAGCCCACGATGCGGGCTCTGGCCTACGCGCGTGCGACCCGGCCCTCCACCCTGCAAGCCATCACGGTGGCGGTGGACCCAGAGGATGGGCACGCAACCCGCAAGGCCTGGGAAGAGGCGCAAATCCCGTTGCCGCTGACCGTGCTTGATTCGCCGTACCGCGAGGTCACCCGCCCAGTATTGGAGTTCGTGAAGTCGATCCGGCGCACCTCACCACGCGACCTGATCGTCGTCTACGTTCCCGAGTACGTCGTCGGACACTGGTGGGAGCAACTACTGCACAACCAGAGTGCCCTCCGGCTCAAGAGCCGTTTGCTCTTTGCGCCGGGCGTGGTGATGGCTTCGGTGCCGTGGCAACTGGCTTCCTCTGGAACGCTGACCAGCGATGGCTGAGGCCGAGGGCGTGGGCGCCCACGTCAGCCTTGAGATCGGGCAACCCGTCCATGGCGGTCATGCGTTGGCGCGGTACCAGGGGCGGGTGGTGTTCGTCCGCCATGCGATACCGGGGGAGCGGGCGATGGTGCGCCTCACCGAACAGCGGCGAGGGTACTGGCGCGGCGACGCCGTGGACGTCGACAACCCCTCGCCGGATCGTGTCTCCAGCCGCTGGCCGGCGGCCGGGCCCGGTGGTGTCGGCGGTGGGGAGTTGGCCCATATCAGCCTCGCTGGCCAACGGCGTTGGAAGCGTGAGGTGGTCCTCGACGCCATGACCCGCATAGCGGGCATAGACGCGGCCGATGATCTGCTCAGCCAGTTCGGCGTCTCGGCCGTGCCGGGAGCTGCCGACGGTACCGGATACCGCACCCGGATCGACCTCACGGCCGATTCGAGTGGCCGGGCCGGGATGTACCGCTACCGCACCCATGAGATCGCCACGATCGACTCGATGCCGCTGGCGGTGCCCGAGATCCAGTCGCTGGACCTGTGTGCCCAACGGTGGCCAGCTGGTGCGCGCATCGAGGCGGTTGCACCATCAGCCGGCAAGCCAGTGGTCCTGGTCAATGGGCGGAATCGCTCCGGTGGTTCACCCGGGCGGATTCGCGAGCGGGTCGAGCTGGCCGGGGAGCAGTACCACTATCGGGTGGACCCGGCAGGGTTCTGGCAGATCCACCGCGCGGCCCCGGCCGTCCTGGCGCAGGCCGTGATCGAGGCCGCTGCCCTGGAACCGGGAATGCGGGTGCTGGATGGCTATGCCGGCGCCGGACTGTTCAGCGCCCCGCTCGCCGCGGCGGTCCAGGACAGCGGTGAAGTGGTGGCGGTGGAGGCCGATCAGCAGGCCAGTGCCGACGCTCGGCGCAATGCCGCAGGAATCGCTCAGATCCGGTTGCTGCAAGCCAATGTGGCCAACGCTCTGCAGGCATTGGACCACGCCCCCGATGTGGCGGTGCTGGATCCTCCGCGCTCCGGTGCTGGCCGCAGCGTCATCGAGCAGTTGGCGCGGTTGCGGGTTCCCCGCATCGTGTACGTGGCCTGCGATCCGGCATCGCTGGCACGCGATGTGGCGCACGCGCGCAGCAACGGGATGCAGTTGCGGTCATTGACCGGCTACGACATCTTCCCACACACCCACCATGTGGAACTGGTGGCGACGTTCACGCGGGCCCACCCCTGAGGGCTCCCATGCGTACATGACACAGGCGCACATGACACAGCGGTGGGTTGGGTAACAGCACCCAACCCACCGCAATATGTCCCCCTCGGAGTTAGCGTCCGCCGGTCGTGCTGAGGCAAGCCCGACCTCGCCCCAACGCCGACATCGGCGGACGCAACCAATTCCGGTACGACAGTGAAGATGAACTGGCTCGGCCCCCGGTATTCGTCGCCGCCATCTGTCGTTCCCCTTCCGGGAGTTGGTATGCCTAAGAGATGCTGACGAGGGCGAATCATGACGCCGCCCACAATGTGAACTACATCACATTTGGCTGGGGCGGTGCAGCGTGAGCGCGGTATTCCCAATAGCGGAGGATTCGTCGGCCATACTGGGACACCGTGCAGACCGCGACCACCGAAGCCCCCCAGTTGCGCGGTTTGACGTCCGCCGAGGTAACGCAGCGGATAGCGGTCGGTGCCGTCAACGCCGTCGACGATGCAACGTCGCGGACACTGCCTCAGATTCTGCGCGCGAACATTTTCACGCTGTTCAACGCGATTCTGGGCACGGCCCTGATTCTCATGCTGGCCGTCGGGGCATGGCGGGATGCGGTGTTCGGGCTGGTTCTGCTCGCGAATATCGCTATCGGGACCGCCGCGGAGTATCGCGCCAAGCGGGTACTGGACCGATTCGCTGCCGTGGCGTCCTCGCCCGTCAGCGTCATGCGCGATGGGCTGGAACAACCGATCCCGGTGAGTCAGGTGGTGTTGGACGACGTCGTCTATCTGATCCGGGGGGACCAGGTCCCTGCGGATGCCGAGCTGATGAGTTCGGCGGGACTGGAAGTCGATGAATCGATGCTCACCGGCGAAGGTGAGCCAGTTCGCAGGCGTCGGGGTGACGTGGTCCTCGCCGGATCGACGGTTCTGGCGGGGAACGCGATGGCACGCGTCACCAGCGTCGGCCAAGACTGCTATGCCTACGGTCTGGCCGCCCAGGTGCGCAAGTACTCACGCGTCGGGTCCGAGTTGCAGGCCGGAATCAACCGCATCCTGGTGGCGGTCGCGTGGTTAACACTTCCGGTGGCGCTGCTGCTGTTCTGGAACCAGGTGCGCCAGCTCGGCGGCTGGCAGGCGGCGACCGACGGGGCCTGGCGCAGCGCGGCGGTGCAGGCCGTGGCCGGCATCGTCGGTGTGGTTCCGGATGGTCTGGTGTTGTTGACATCGATCAACTTCGCGGTTGCCGTGGTGTTGATGGCGCGCCAGCGCATTCTGGTGCAGGAGTTGGCCGCGGTTGAAGTGCTGGCGCGAGTGGACACCTTGTGCCTGGACAAGACCGGGACGATCACCGACGGCACGCTGCAACTGGAGGACGTCGTCGAGGTATCACGGTTCATCGGGGCGCGAGCGGCCTTGGCAGGTATCGCAGCCGAGGGTAACTCCGGGAGTGCTGCGGCCATCAGTGCGGGCCTGCAGGACGTGGCAGCGGCCGAGGTGGACGTGCTGGTGCCGTTCAGTTCCGATCGCAAGTGGAGCGGGCACCGAACGAGTGCCGGATCCTGGGTGCTCGGGGCCCCGGACGTATTGCTCGCCGGTGGCAAGAGCAAGCCGGTACGAGCGCGGATAGCGGATCTGACACAGGACGGGGCGCGGGTACTGCTGCTGGGCCGGGTGCCGGTGAACTCATCGCTGTCCGCCGACGTGGTGCCGCGCGGGATCCGGCCCGCACTCTTGGTGGTGCTGCGCGAACAGCCGCGACCCGCGGCGACAGAGATGGTGCAGTACTTCGCAGCTCGCGGCGTGGATGTGAAAGTCATCTCCGGTGATGCCACGGCAACGGTGTGCGCGGTGGCCAAATCCGCCCTACCGCAGGACGAGCATGACGAAGAGCCCAGGGCCGGTATCGATGCGCGTGCGTTGCCGACCGAGGCGCAGGCGCTTCATGAAACGGTGGCCTCATCACAGGTCTTCGGGCGAGTGGGACCAGAACGCAAGCGTGACATCGTCAGGATGCTGCAGGCGCAGGGCCGCACAGTGGCGATGACCGGAGACGGCGTCAATGACGCCTTGGCGCTCAAGGAGGCCGACCTTGGCATCGCGATGGGTCATGCGGCACCGGCCACCAAAGCCGCCGCACGCTTGATCCTCGAAGACGGCGACTTCGCCGTGTTGCCCAGCGTGGTCGCGCAGGGCCGGCGCATCATCGCCAACACCGAGCGGATCGCGTCACTGTTCCTGGCCAAGTCCACCTACGCAGTCATGCTCGCGCTGGTGGTCTCAGTGCTGTCGTGGCCGTACCCGTTCCTACCGCGCCAGCTCGCATTGATCGGTGTGCTGACGGTCGGTATCCCCGCTCTCATGCTCGCCTTCACGGCCAACGAAACGGCCTACCGCCGCGGGTTCCTTGGGCGGGTGGTCGATTTGGCCGTTCCATGGGGGTTGCTGTGTGGCACCGGGGTGGTTCTGGTCTACGCCAGGCTCCATCTCACGGTTGCCGGTGAACAAGCCAGCACCGGGGCCACGCTGACCGTGATCGCCATGGCGCTATGGCTGGTCGGCATCGTCGCCAGGCCGCTGGATCGCTGGCGGATAGCCATGGTGGCCGCCATGGTCGGCATCACGGCGCTGGTCTTCGCCGTGCCTGGGATTCGATCGTTCTTTGCGCTGCAGGTGCCGACGATGGCAACGGTGCAGCTGGTGCTGATCGTGAGCATCGCGGGTTCGGTGGGAACTGAGCTGGTGCATCGGTGGCGGACGCGCATTGCCCGCGCCGATCTGGCTTCGGAACCTGACCTGTGACAGGCTGTGAAGCCGAGTGCGCAGACGGAAAATGGTAAGGTATCTCGATATCAAGATACTTTTTCGGGAAGCACTCAGGATGGAGCAATGGTGAGCGCGGTCAACACTTTCGGGGCCAAGGGAACGCTCGACGTCGGCACGTCGAGCTATGAGATCTACCGGCTCAATGCCGTTCCGGGGCTGACCAAGCTCCCATACGCGCTCAAGGTGCTGGCGGAGAACCTGCTGCGTACCGAGGACGGCGCGAATATCACCGCCGCACACGTCAACGCTCTGGCCAACTGGGATCCGAACGCCGACCCGGATACCGAAATCCAGTTCACCCCCGCGCGAGTCGTGATGCAGGACTTCACCGGGGTGCCGTGCGTTGTGGACCTCGCCACCATGCGCGAGGCCGTGGGCGATCTGGGTGGTGACCCGGCGACGATCAACCCATTGGCTCCGGCCGAACTGGTCATCGACCATTCGGTCCAGATCGACGTGTTCGGCCGCGCGGACGCGTTCGAACGCAACGTCGCGATCGAGTACCAGCGCAATCATGAGCGCTACCAGTTCCTGCGCTGGGGGCAGACGGCGTTCGACGATTTCAAGGTGGTGCCACCCGGCACCGGGATCGTGCACCAGGTCAATATCGAATACCTGGCCCGCGTGGTGATGACCCGCGAGATCGGCACCGCCGATGGTGTGGTGGTGCGGGCATACCCGGACACCTGCGTGGGTACCGACTCGCACACCACCATGGTCAACGGGCTGGGGGTCCTGGGCTGGGGTGTCGGCGGCATCGAGGCCGAGGCCGCCATGCTCGGGCAACCGGTTTCGATGCTGATCCCGCGGGTGGTGGGCTTCAAACTGAGCGGTGAGATCCCCTCCGGAGTCACGGCGACCGATGTGGTGCTGACCATCACCCAGATGTTGCGCGAGCACGGCGTCGTCGGCAAGTTCGTGGAGTTCTACGGTGAAGGTGTGGCGCGGGTACCATTGGCCAACCGCGCCACCATCGGCAATATGAGCCCAGAGTTCGGCTCCACAGCCGCGATCTTCCCCATCGATGACATCACGCTGGACTACCTGCGCCTGACCGGCCGCAGCGAGGAGCAGGTGGCGCTGGTCGAGGCCTATGCCAAGGAACAGGGCATGTGGTTGGACCCGAGCGCGAGCGACTACACCGAGCCCGTCTACTCCGAGTACCTGGAGCTGGATCTGTCCACGGTGGTGCCGTCGATCGCTGGGCCCAAGCGCCCGCAGGACCGCATCGAACTGAGCCAGGCGAAGTCCGCGTTCCAGCGCGATGTGCTGGCCTACGCACCGGATTTCGACCGCCAGACCTATCCCGTCACCAGCCCGAATGGCGCCGACTACGAGCTGTTCCACGGCGCGGTGGCGATCGCCTCGATCACGTCCTGCACCAACACATCCAACCCCTCGGTCATGCTGGCGGCCGGGCTGCTGGCCAGGAACGCCGTCGAGAAGGGCCTACTGAGCAAGCCCTGGGTGAAGACCTCGATGGCGCCCGGCTCACAGGTGGTGACCAACTACTACGACAAAGCCGGCTTGTGGCCGTACCTGGAGAAGCTCGGCTTCCACCTGGTCGGCTACGGCTGCACCACCTGCATCGGCAACTCCGGGCCGTTGCCCGAGGAGGTGTCCGCTGTCGTCAACGCCAACGATCTGGCCGTGGCGTCGGTCCTGTCCGGGAACCGCAACTTCGAAGGCCGGATCAACCCCGACATCAAGATGAACTACCTCGCCTCCCCACCGCTGGTGATCGCCTACGCGCTGGCCGGAACGATGGAGTTCGACTTCCAGACGCAGCCGCTGGGCGTAGCCGAGGACGGCAGCGAGGTGTTCCTCCGGGACATCTGGCCGACGCCGGAGCAGGTGCAGGCAACCATCGATTCCTCGATCACCCGGGAGATGTTCACCTCCGACTACGCCGACGTGTTCGCCGGTGACGAGCAGTGGCGTGGCCTGGACACACCCGAGGGGGAGACGTTCGCCTGGGACGCCGAGTCCACCTATGTGCGCAAGCCCCCGTACTTCGAGGGCATGACCATGGTGCCGGCTCCGGTCACCGACATCGGTGGCGCGCGGGTCCTGGCCAAGCTCGGGGACTCGGTCACCACCGACCACATTTCACCGGCGGGAGCGATCAAGCCGGACTCCCCGGCCGGACGTTATCTGGCCGAGCACGGAGTGGCACGCAAGGACTTCAACTCCTACGGGTCCCGCCGTGGCAACCACGAGGTGATGATCCGCGGGACGTTCGCCAATATCCGGCTACGCAACCAGCTCCTGGATGGCGTTGAGGGCGGGTTCACCAAGAACCTGCTCACCGGTGAGCAGACCTCCATCTACGATGCGGCTCAGGCCTACGCCGCGGCTGGTGTGCCACTGGTGGTCCTCGGCGGCAAGGAGTACGGTTCCGGCTCCTCGCGTGACTGGGCTGCCAAGGGAACGGCGCTCCTGGGCGTGCGTGCTGTGATCACCGAGAGCTTCGAGCGCATCCACCGCTCCAACCTGATCGGCATGGGCGTGCTGCCGCTGCAGTTCCCCGCCGGCCAGAGTGCGCAATCGCTTGGCTTGGACGGCACCGAGACCTTCGATATCTCCGGGATCGAGGCGCTCAACCACGGCGACACGCCCGCGACCGTTGGAGTGCGTGCCACCAAGGCCGATGGCTCGGTGGCCAGCTTCGACGCGATCGTGCGCATCGACACGCCGGGTGAGGCGGACTACTACCGCAACGGTGGCATCCTGCAGTACGTGCTGCGTTCGCTCGTGGCGGGCTAGGTACCGCACCAGCGGCGGCGCGCTGACCTCCCGCGCTCGCTTTCGAACCTCGGCGCCGGTTTCGAACCGTGCACAGTTCGGTTTCGGTGCCACGGTTCGAAAGCGCGAGCGGGAACGGTGGGTGACGGGTCCTGCTCTGGCCTATCCTGGCGCGGATGCAAGCAACCGACGCGGCTGAGCCGACACAGGCATACGACCTGATCCCCGGCTTCGACCTGCACGAGGTCATCGGCCGGGGCGGGTTCGCCGTGGTCTATCGTGCCCGGCAGCGCTCGACCGATCGTCAGGTCGCGGTCAAGCTGGACTCCCGCCCGATGAGTTCGGGCCGCAACCGGCGCAGATTCCTGCGGGAGGCCACCGCTGTCAGCCGCATCAGCGGGCATCCGCACGTGGTCTCCCTGGTCGACGCCGGGATCACCAGCGACGATCGTGCCTACCTGGTGATGGAACTGTGCGAACGGGGCAGCCTGGCAGACCTGATGCGCCGCACCGGCCCGCTGGCCCCCAACGATGCCCGGGACCTGGGTGTCGCGATCTCCGGAGCGTTGGCGGCCGCGCACGAAGCCGGGGTCCTGCACCGCGACATCAAGCCCGGGAACATCCTGATAGACGGCTATGGGACGCCCCGGCTGAGCGACTTCGGGCTGGCTGCCTTGCCGGGGGCAGACGGGGACATTTCCGCCACGCTAGAGGCGTTGACACCAGCGTTCGCGGCCCCCGAGTCCTTCTCCGGTGGTGTTCCCAGCGAAGCAGCCGACATCTGGTCACTGGGAGCGACCATCCACGCGACCATGACGCCCCACTCGCCACGGCGCAATCCCGATGGCAGCGCAGCGTCGTTGAGCGACATCGTGCAGCGACTTGCGGATCCGTTGCCGCCGCCGCCGGATCCGAGCGCGGCACCGTTGATGGAGGTGATCGCAGCCGCGACCGCCTACGAACCGGGCTACCGATACAGTTCCGCGCGAGCCTTGCACGAGGCATTAGCGGCGATACCGGTCGATTTCGCCGCCCGCACCATGATCGTGGGGGGACCCGATGCCCGGCTGCTGGCTCCACCCGCAGCGGCGCCCCTAGGTGACACCAAGCCGATCAAGGCCCCGCCACGGAGACGATGGCCGCTGGTGGCTGCCTCGGTGGCCGGACTGCTGGTAGGTGCCGCCGGATTGCTCGGAGTGCAACAGTTGCTACCGGCCGACCCGGTTCCGAACAGCGCCGATGCCGCCACCCCGACCGGTGCCACCACGGACTCGAGCACCGGATCGTCGGCGCAGCAGGCCGACGGCGACACCAGTTCCGCCGCCACCGTATCCACGCGGCAGGTGGGAACCTGCTACGCCAGCACGATCTCGATCGGTGACCAGACCACCGCCCAGGAGACCGCGTGCCAGGGCGAACACAATTTCCAGACCTTCGCCGTGGGTGAACTGGCCGCCACCACCCCGAATTCCACCGACCCGGTCGTCGCTGCCGATCCAGAAGTTCGGCAAACCTGCACCGAGGCCGCCTACACCGAGTTTGCCGGCCCCGACGCGCCCGCGGCGCAGATCGACGTGCTGGGTCCAAGCGAAGCGGAGTTCCTAGCAGGGATCCGGCATTTCTCCTGCCTGGCCTACTTCGACGAGACGCAGGTCGGCTCGGCCGCCGTCAACTGAGCGTGGTCGACGACGGCGACGCACCCGCTGGGGTGAACCCGAAGACCTCCCCGTAGAAGGCCAGTTCCGACTCCAGTGACCGCCGGATCGCCTCAGCGCCGCGGAATCCGTGGCCCTCGCCGTCGAACTCGATGTAGTCCACCCGAACCCCGCGGCGACGCAGCGCCTCGGCCATCGCGGTGGACTGCTCGGGCGGCACCACCCGGTCCTCCGATCCTTGCAGCAGCAGCACGGGTACATCGATCCGGGCCACGTGGGCCAGCGGGGATCGTTCGGCGTAGACCGCCGACGCCTCCGGGTAGGGCCCGACCAGGCGGTCCAGGTAGCGGGCTTCGAACTTGTGCGTCTGGCGTGCCAATGCGGCGAGATCGGCGATGCCATAGCGGGAGGTTCCGGCCGCGAAGGTATCGGTGAAGGCCAATGCCGCCAGGGTCGTGAAGCCACCCGCGCTGCCGCCCCGGATCGCCATCCGCTGAGGGTCCACATGCCCAGACGCAGCCATGGCTGCGGCACCGCTAGCGCAGTCCTCGACGTCGACCAGGCCCCACGAGTCATCAAGCCGTTCTCGGTAGGCGCGCCCGTAGCCGGTCGAACCGCCGTAGTTGACATCCAGTACAGCGAAGCCCCGGGTGGTCCAGAACTGAATGCCCAGTGAGAGTCCCGGGTCGGTGGCAGCTGTGGGACCGCCGTGGATGAACACCAGCAGCGGCGGCTTCTGGTCCGGTGGCGGCCGTATACCGGCCAGGCACGGCAGGTACAGGAAGCCATGTGCGGTTGCAGAATCCGTCGACGTCCATGACACCGGCGTCGCTTCACTGATACTGACGGTCGCCAGTTGCTGGCTACTGGAACTTGCCAGGACGGTGGTGGTTCCCTGTGTCAGGTCCAGTTCCACCACAGCGCTGGGCTGGCGGGGATGGGAGCCGATGAACAGCACCCGATCCGATGTGGCGGCGATGCTTCCCATGGGTGACCAGTCGCCCACCCAGGCCTCCAGTTCGCCATTGCTCAACCGCATGCTGCCCAGCCGGCGGCGGCCCTGTTCGGTCCAGGACACCACCAGGTGTTCGGCGTCCAGCAATGCGATCGTGCGGGGTCCGAACACCCATTGCGGCCCGGAGAACTCGGCGTCGGCAGGATGCAGATGCCTGGTCCGCAAGTCGAGGTGGCCGTCGGCGTCGGTGATCTCGGTGCGGTAGACGTTCCACCAGCCCGAGCGGTCATCGGCGAACACCAGATCCCCAGCAGGTGTCCACACGGGCTCCTGAGCGCTGGTGTCCTCATCGCCGGCAACCGTGATGGCCGGGGCCAGCAACGAGCCATCGGGTCCCAGTTCGCCCAGCCGCAACCGCGACCCGTCCCAGGGCATGTTCGGATGGTCCCAGGTGACGAAGGCGAGGAAGCGGCCATCGATCGACCGCCGGGGTGCGTTGATGAAGTCGGTACCGGCGAATACCGTGGTGATCCTGCTGCCGTCATCGGCGGCGGATCCGTCGATGGGGATCGCCACCAGCAGGGTGGTCGGATCGGTCCGGAAGGCTCCGGCACTGCCGTGATCCTCGGCAACGGCAAAAACCAAGCCCCGGTCCGGATCGATCTCCAGATCGGCGTATCGGCGCCCATCGGCGGGGGTCAGCGGACGGGTACCGGATCCATCGATCCCGAAACGGTACAGCCGGTCGTCCTCCTTCCTGCTGGCAACCACGAGGTCGCCAGTCACGGTGAACGAGCCGCCGCCGTACTCCTGAGCCCGGCTCCGGACGTCGAAGGTACCGCCGTCGGGCGCCGTTGCCGGGCTGATCTGCGTCACCGTCCCGGTCAGGTCCTGGCGCAACAGAACATTGCGGCCACCGGCACTAGCCCGACCTTCAAGCCAGTAGCTGGAGCCGGCATCGATGGCGATCTCGCCTAGCCGCACCGTGGCTGCCGACAGATCGGAGGCCAGCAGCGGCGAGGGCCAAGCGCCGTAGGGGAGTTGCGTCATGACCATCCACCCGGGAGCGGGCGTCCTTCCTCGTAGCCGGCGGCTGACTGCAACCCGACCACGGCCCGTTCGGCATACTCGGCAAGGTCCCTGGCCCCGGCGTAGGTGCACGCTGAGCGTAGCCCGGAGGTGATGTGATCGAGTAGGTCCTCCACGCCTGGCCGATCTGGGTCCAGGTACATCCGGGAGTGGGAGATGCCCTCCTCGTAGAGCGCCTTGCGGGCGCGGTCGAATGCATCCGGTTCGCCGGAGGAACGGGCTGCCACAGCCCGCGCAGAGGCCATGCCGAAGCTCTCCTTGTACTGGCACCCGTCGGCATCGACATGCAGATCGCCAGGCGATTCGTAGGTGCCGGCGAACCAGGAACCAACCATGACGGCACTGGCGCCGGCCGCGAGCGCCAGCGCGACGTCGCGGGGGTAGCGGACACCGCCGTCCGCCCAGATGTGCTTGCCGAGTTCGCGGGCTCGCTGGGCGCACTCAAGCACAGCGGAGAACTGGGGCCGGCCCACCGCCGTCATCATCCGGGTGGTGCACATGGCGCCGGGCCCGACTCCGACTTTGACAATGTCCGCACCGGCCTCGACCAGGTCGGTGACGCCGTCGGCTGTCACCACGTTCCCGGCCACGATCCTCACCTGGGGTGCAACCTTGCGGACCGCGCGCAATGCCTCGACCATCTTGGCCTGATGACCGTGTGCGGTGTCGATGACCAAGAGGTCGGCACCTGCTTGCAGCAATGCCTGCGCCCGCCCGGCGACATCGCCGTTGACGCCGATCGCCGCGCCCACCCGCAACCGATGCCGTTCATCGAGCGCGGGGGAGTAGATCGATGACCGCAGTGCGCCCAGTCGGGTCAGCACGCCCACGTAGTGACCGTTCGCGTCGACCACCGGGGTAAACCGTCGTCGATTGGCGTGCAACTGGGAGAACGCCCCGCGCATGGGTTCGGACCCGTTCAGCACGTCGATTCCCAGGGTGGTCAAGTCTCCGGAGATCAACGTGTCCACCTGAGCGAATTGGTCCGCGCCGTCGCAGTCAGCCCGGGAGATCACGGCGACCGGCCGTTCGCCGTCGAGCACCACCGCCGCGCCGTGGGCGCGTTTGTGCAACAGCGAGAGCACCGTGTGGACGGTATCGGTTGCGGTAACCGTGACGGCGGTCTCCAGAACCGGATGGCGTGACTTCACCGCCGATATCGTCTTGTTGACCTCATCCAGCGGCATGTCCTGCGGCAGGATCGCCAGCCCGCCGCGACGAGCAACGGTCTCCGCCATCCGCGCACCGGTCACGGCAGTCATGTTCGCGACCACCACCGGGATGGTTGACCCGGTGCCATCGATCGGCGTCAGATCGACATCGAACCGGGACGCGACGGCGGAGTGGGACGGCACCAGGAATACGTCCCCGTAGGTGAGGTCATGGGCTAGTCGATGTCCGGGCAGAAACCTCATGGGAACCAGACTAGGTCCCACGGCCGTAACATAGGTGGGCCGCGTGAAAGGGTGTGGTGGTGGGCGAATTGCAACGGTTGACCTCACGTGAGGATCTGCGCTCCTTGTCGCCGGCTCGTCTGCGCAAACTCGCAGCGGAAATCCGCGAGTTTCTGGTCGATTCGGTCTCACGGACCGGAGGTCATCTCGGACCCAATCTGGGTGTGGTGGAGCTGACGATTGCGCTTCACCGGGTGTTCGACTCTCCTGCCGACTCATTGGTGTTCGATACCGGACACCAGAGCTACGTGCACAAGATCCTCACTGGCCGCACGGGATTCGACCGGCTACGCAAGCGCGACGGGCTTTCCGGGTACCCCAGCCGGACCGAGTCCGACCACGATGTGGTGGAGAACTCGCATGCCTCGACCGCGATCTCATGGGCTGACGGGATCGCTCGTGCCAACCAGTTGGCCGGCGTCCGCGACCGTACGGCCGTTGCGGTCATCGGCGATGGTGCCCTGACCGGCGGGATGGCCTGGGAAGCGCTGAACAATATTGCCGACGCACCCCAGCGGCGGCTGGTCGTCGTGGTCAATGACAATGGCCGTTCCTATGCCCCCACCATCGGCGGGCTGGCGCGCCAGCTGGATGCGCTACGGACCTCCCGCCCGTACGAGAAGGTGCTGGGGTGGGGCAAGCGTGCGCTCCAGGCCGGTGGCCCCCCGGGCCACATGACCTACGAGGCACTGCATGGTCTGAAGGCCGGCCTGCGTGATGTGTTGCGCCCGCAAGGCATGTTCGAAGGCCTGGGCATCAAGTACATGGGCCCGGTCGACGGGCACGACGTGCACGCTGTCGAGGCGGCGCTGCGCAGCGCCAAGGGTTTCGGTGAACCCGTCATCGTGCACGTGATCACCGAGAAGGGCAGAGGCTACGTACCGGCCGAAACCGATGTGGCGGACCGTTTCCACGCCGTCGGGGTGATCCATCCCGAGACCGGGTTGCCGGTACAGCCGTCACGGTTCGGCTGGACGGCCGTCTTCGCGCAGGAGATGGTGCAGATCGCCCGCTCGCGTTCGGATGTTGTGGGGATCACGGCAGCCATGCTGGCACCGGTGGGGCTCGCGCCGATGGCCGAGGAGTTCCCCGACCGGGTCGTCGATGTCGGGATCGCCGAACAGCATGCGCTGACCGCTGCTGCCGGGATGGCGTTCGGTGGCCTACATCCGGTGGTGGCGCTGTATGCGACCTTCCTGAACCGGGCTTTCGATCAGCTGCTGATGGACGTGGCGTTGCACAAGGCGGGCGTCACCGTGGTGCTGGACCGGGCCGGGCTGACCGGTGAGGACGGAGCATCACACAATGGCATGTGGGATCTGGCACTGCTGCGCCTGGTGCCCGGGCTGCGTCTGGCCGCGCCCCGCGATGAACCGACGTTGCGCTCCGCTCTGCGTGAGGCCGTCGCGGTCAATGATGCCGCCACGGTGATCCGCTACCCGAAGTCGGCATTGCCGGAACCGATTCCGGCGATCTCACGATCTGGTTCGGTGGATGTGCTTGCGCGTATCGCCGGTGACGGTGAGGCACGGGTGCTGGTGGTCGGGATCGGCGCATTCGTGCCCACGGCAATCGAGGTCGGGGAACGGCTGGCTGATCAGGGTATCGGCAGTACTGTCGTCGACCCGCGCTGGGTGCTGCCGGTGCCGAGTGAACTTCTCGACATGGCCAGGGCTGCGGACCTGGTGGTCGTCATTGAAGACGGGCTGGCCGAGACCGGTATCGGTGCAGCGATTCGTGAGGCGATGGTTCGCGCCGAGGTGCGGGTCCCGCTCCAGGCTCACGGGATTCCGACGCGGTTCCTCGACCATGCGGCCCGTGCCGAACTTGTGGCCGATCTCGGACTACGTGCCGCTGACATCGCCCGGGATGCTGCCGCAGCGATTGCCGCGGCAGAGGAAGCCTCGCAGACTCCACGTTCCTCCTAGGCTCTGGAGCGCTCCAGGTAGGGCGTGATACCGCCTAGGTGGAACGGCCACCCGGCTCCCAGGATCATGGCGAGATCGATGTCGGCCTGCTCGGGTACCACCCGCTCGGCCAACATCAGCTCGATCTCCTGCTCCAGGGCATCGCGCACCCGCTGCAGCAACTGCGGTGCCGTCTCCGGCTGGTTTGTGCCCGGCCCGAAGTACTCGCCAATGCCAGGGTCCACCGGGGAATCGGCCCCGGGGCGGTCCCGGTCCTGGACGAAGCTCGCGCCGGCAGCGACGACGGCATCCAGCCCGGGGGAGGCCGGATAGCGCTCACCCAGCCGCGCGCGAAGGGTGTCCAACACGTGCTTGGCCACCGGCGGTCCCACCAACTGCAGCAACTGGAACGGTCCCATCGGGAGCCCTAGTGGCCGCAGCGCAGCGTCCGCGACGGCGACGTCGGTACCGTTCTGCAGCGACCCAAGAACCTCACCGAGCAACCGGATCAACAGCCGGTTCACGACGAATCCGGGGCGGTCCGAGACCGCGATCGCCGACTTCCTGCACCGACCCGCCACTGTGAACGCCGTAGCGAAGGCAGCTTCACTGGTGTGTTCGGCCCGCACCACCTCCACCAGCGGCATCTGCGCCACCGGATTGAAGAAGTGCAACCCCACCACACGCTGCGGGTGCTGCAACTGAGCGGCCATGGCGGTCACCGACAACGCTGAGGTGTTGGTGGCGAGAATGGTCTGTGGCCTGACCACCTGCTCCAGCTCGGCGAATACCTGCTGCTTGACGTCAAGTTCCTCGAAGACCGCCTCGATCACCAGGTCGGTGTCGGCCAGGTCCGTCAGGTCGGTG
>JBKDZO010000014.1:0-2180 GCA_047971285.1 Beutenbergiaceae bacterium
TGTCCGGGCAGTGGCTACAGGCTCGGCGACCCTATTTCAGCGAGCATGTCGGCCGGTTCCTGGTGGACGACCTCGAGGATCCGTACTCGACGCCGCTCGGGCACCCCTACCTGTGGATTCGCGGCAAGCAGCTCGGTGGCCGGATGCACGCCTACGGGCGGGTGCTGCAGCGGATGACCGATCTCGATTTCAAGGCGGCAAGCCGGGATGGCTACGGCAACGACTGGCCGATCGAGTACGCCGACCTGGTGCCGTGGTACGAGCGTGTGGAGGCCTCGACCGGCGTCTACGGCGACGACGACGGCGTGCCGAACGTCCCGGCGAGCGTCTACCGCGGCCCTGGCTACCTATCGCGGGTGGAGGAGTACTTCCGCGACAAGGTCGCCGAGCGGTGGCCCGAGCGCAAGGTCATCTCCTGGCGGGTGCAGGCACCGTTCCTGGACCGGGTGCCGCCGGGCGTGGCGGCGGCACGGGCGACCGGGCGTCTGACCGAACGCACCGAAGCGGTCGTCACCCAGATCACCATCGATGACCGGACCGGACTGGCATCCGGTGCGGTGTTCCGGGACCGCAAGACCAAGCAGGAGCACCGCGTCTATGCCGATGCCGTGCTGGTGTGCGGTTCGACGATCGAGTCGGTGCGGTTGTTGCTGAACTCTGGCTCGGCCGCCCACCCGGACGGTCTGGGCAACTCCAGCGGGCTGGTCGGGCGGTACTTCATGGACCAGACGATGTCCGTCAGCTTCGCGGACGCACCACAGTTCCCGGGCGTGTGGGACTCCGGTGACAACATTCCCGTCGACCCGTTGTACGGCGCTCCCGGCGGCATCCTGATCCCGCGGTACGAGAACGTGGGCCCCGATACCGAACCGTTCCGGCGTGGCATCGCGTTCCAGGGCCTCGGTGGCCGGGTTCCGGTCCCCGAGGGGCATCCCGCGATGTTCGGCATGGGCTCGTTCGGGGAGATGCTGGCGCGCTACGACAACCGGGTCAGCCTCAACCCGCGCCGCAAGGACCGGTGGGGGGTGCCGATCCCCCACATCGATCTCACGATGGGCGACAACGACCGGATCCTGCTGGAGCGATCGATGACCGCGCTGCGCGAGATGATCGCCGAGGCCGGGTTCCGGGCGAACTTCATCGGGTCCATGGCCGGTCTGGAGCCGGAGCGCATCTGGCCCGACTTCAACCCCGCCCAGCGCATGATCTTCAAGCGCGGCATCAAGATGGCGGTGGCCTTGGGGGCCGCGATCCACGAGTGCGGTGGCGCACGCATGGGTGATGACCCGGCAACGTCGGTGGTCAACCGCCACAACCAGGTCTGGGACGCACCCAACGTGTACGTGCCCGATGCGGCGTCGTTCGTCTCGGTCGGCACCGTCGGCCCCACGCTGACGATCATGGCGCTCGCCGCACGCGCCAGCCACCACCTCGCCGACCAGCTGGCCGATGGTTCGCTGCACCGGTCAGTGGCGTGAGGATCGCCGTCACGGGCGGCCCGCTGCACCAGACCGAGCGACCGCCGATCTTCGCAACACCCGGCCATGCCACGACCAGATCTCGCGATATCTGGCCACGCCGCCAGATCTCACGCAATACCTGCCAGCGTTCGGTCAGCTGCACCCGGCGGGGGTGAGCTGGTCCAGGCCTGAGAGCAACTCGTTCACGTATTCGCCACCGGGATCCACGCCTTCGCCGAACGTCGTCGTGGGTCCCGACAACCTCACATAGAGCAGAACGTTGCAGGCGCTGCGGAGCACCAGTGCGGACGACATCAGCTCAGACTCCCGGCCGCCACCGTCGACGCTCCGGTATTCGGTGCGGAGGTCGAAACCGTCCCACCGTTGCGCCACGACGATTCGGGTGGATCCGGTGCCGACCTCGCTGTAGCCCAACTGCCCATCCTCGTCACTGGCCGGATGGTCGAATGCGCCGTCGTACCGCTGCGCATCTTCGGCCAGGTCGTTGGCAGCGTCCTCGGCCTGAGCAGGTGTGGCGAACACCGCCACCATGACGTAGAAGGTGTTGGGTGCGCCGATCATCGGATGCAGTGCCTCAGCCTCGATCGTCACCACCTCGGCCGGCTGTGGCGGACAGGCGGCGTCACCGGGACAACGCATCACGATGTCGGTGAAGTAGTCGGACGGAAACAGCCCCGGCTCATCCATCAATGCCTGCAC
>JBKDZO010000015.1:0-55571 GCA_047971285.1 Beutenbergiaceae bacterium
CAGCGCCAGCGCGCTGGCCGCAATGGTGAGAGCCGCCAGTGTGCGACGGCTGCGGGAATCATGCTCGGGTGCGGTGCTGGGAATCACGGTGCCTCCTGGTCGGGTTCGACGATTCGTAGCCTGGGCGACCGTAGCACCGCAACTACGGTGGAGTAGTGCCCAATGGTCCTAGTATGCGGAATCGTTAGCTGACGGGTTTCTTCGGGAGATCACCAGCACCGCCAAGTACCCGGCGATGGCCAGCAGGCTGGCCACGATCACCACGCCCAGCAGCGGAGCAACGGCCACGGCAGCCGGGGCAAGCGCTAACGGGTAGAGCACTGAGACCACCCGGCTCGATGTGGCATTCAACGCAAAGACGGTGGGCCTGCTGGCCGGACTCGTGCCGCGATACAAGTGCACGTTGGTGGCCACGATCGATGCCGTCAGTCCCACACCATGCACCGCGAAGAGCACGATGAACCCGCCGCTGTGGGTGACGAATGCAGCGGCAACCAGGGTCGCTATCGTCGCGCAGGTGGCGATGACGAACAGGAGTTCGATACGCAGCCGGTGCGCCAATGGCAGTAGCGCGAAAGCGGTCAGGATCGCCACGATTTCGCGCGCGATCAGCGCATTCGCTCCGGCGTCGAGCGCGATGCGGCCATCGTGCAACAACGCCAACGGGAAGTAGGCAGCCGCATAGACGAGCAGCAACGGGAGGTAGACCCCCACGATCAATCCCAGCTGGACCTGGCGGGAGCGCAGCACCGGCGGCGCCGCGCCGGAAGTCACCCGTCTCGGTGCGGGACCAACCGAGCCGAGCCGGAAGCCGATGGCTGCGATCAGTACCGCCAACACGATCGCGGCGGCCAGGGCGACATCGATGCTCCGGGTATCCAGCACCCGGGCAACCACGATGCTGGTGACCAGCGCACCCGATCGCTGGAACCCGGCATTGACGAGTTGGACCCGCACCTGGTCGCGTCCAGCATGGGAGGCCAGAGCACCCAACAGCGGCCCCATGAGGAATGCGGTAGAGAGTCCGGCCAAGACGCACAGCGCTAGCAGTGCCGCTGGACCACGCACCCCGAACATCAGCCCGGCAGCGGTTGCCGCCCCCACCGCCCCGGTGACCACCACCGGCCGTAGCCCGACGCGTGAGATCAGGACGCCCACCGGAATGTCGCCCAACGCTCCAGCACCCATATAGACGATGACGACCGCAGCCGATACCCACGTCGGAGCGTCCATTCGGAGCCCGGCGATCATGGGCACGGCAGCCATGACCAACGTGTGCAGACTGAAATAGAGCCCGACGCCGATCAGCAGGCCCGCCACCGCACCCCGGGGCGGCGTGAGGCTACCCAGCACTGCCACAGTCCTTGCAAGCCGCCAGTGCCACGAGCAGCGATCGTATCGCTGTCAGGGCGGTGTGCCCGGCGCCAACGCGCCAGCACTATGCACCGAAAGACGCTCTCAAGCCGCCTATGCTTTGGCCAATGAGCTGGCTTCGGAGCGGACCCTTTGAGTCTGATCGCCCTGACGCCAGTCCCCCTGGCCCAGATCTTTCCGGCCCTGACCTTTCCGGCCCTGACCTTTCCGGCCCAGATCTACCAGCCTGGGGAACACCGACCGAGATCCCCGGTCCAGGACCCGGCCCGGCTGCGAACCCGGCCGGCGACATCCCGTCCCCGGTGCTGGATCGCGTCCAGCCCGCACCGGTTGCAGTCACGACCCCGCCGCGCCGCGACGGCAGAGTTTGGCGGACGGCGATCCTGGTCCTGCTCAGCATCGGGTTGATGGTGTACTGGGGCATCCAGGGCTTCCGCAGTACGCCCTCGGCCGAGCTCAGCCAGTCCTGGACCGTCGACCCGAACGCCATGACCGGCGGATACGGGCGCGAGTTCATCGGAGTCGACGGCAGCGCCACGGGAACTGTGCTGTCAACGGCGCAGGGCTGGGTGGTGATGGCCAGCGACGAGGATCCGAGCACCAGCGACGCCCTCGCCTCCCTCGACCCCAGCGCCGGCGAGACGCAATGGCAGGTGGCGATCGACGCCGGCAGGTGCACCCAGCGTGAGGCGGGCGTGGACCTGCTCTGCGTGGTTACGCAAGACGGATCAGCGGCTCCGACGCTGCTCAACCTGGATCCCGCCACCGGTGAGCCCATCGACGGATCTGCCCGAGTGGACCTCGACCTACCCGGCCCGCCGGTGCTGCTGGCACCGTTCCAGGACGGACTCCTGGCGCTGTCCGAGGACGCCACCCTCACGGCGTTCGACCTCGATGGCAACCTCATCTGGTCCGATTGGCTGGGCATCTACGACTGGTACCCCGACATGGACGTGATCACCGTCGGCCAATACCCGCAGTCGCTGCTGATCACCGTGAACGGGCAGGCCAGCACCCTGGTACTTCCCGATGGGCCGCTACCGGCGTCGGACTGCCGGACTGTGGTGGTGGCGGATCAGGCCTGGCTGTGCGATCAACATGGTGAGGTCTATTCCTACGGCCCTGACGGCACCGAACTGTGGCGGGACCACACCCAGGACATTGACCTGATCGGCCAGTACTTCGGGCCCGGCGCCGTCGGCGTCAATGACAATGGTGACGGTTCGGTGAGCTTCATCGATCCGGCGACCGGCCGGCTGGGTCCACCTGTAGAACTGACCGACGACCACGAGTCGTTGCGCTTGATCGGCGATGCCCGCTTCCCGCTGATTGCCGGCGATACCGGCCTATCGTTGCTGAGCAATGATGGCTCGGAGCTACTCTGGCGCGCCGACGTGCGTGACGATCTCCTCGATTCGGCTCAGGTGGCCGTCGTCAACAATGTTCTGATCGTTGGCGGCAGCGACCTCTACGGGTTCGATGCGGCAACCGGTGAGCAGCTGTGGAAATCCGGACAAGCCAGGGTCAGGCAGATGTGGGCGCACGACGGCGCCCTGGTCGGTTCGACCTGGGAGGGGCTGTCGCGGTTCCAGCTGCCCTGATCGATCCGGCCGCCGTGGCCTCAGCCCTGCACCCGCTCCATCACCAGTTCCCGCACTCGCCCGGCATCGGCCTGACCACGCGTCGCCTTCATCACCGCTCCGATAATGGCACCGATTGGCCCCAGATTGCCGGAACGGATCTTCTCGGCGATATCGGGCTGCGCTGCGAGCGTGGCATCGATGACCTCCAGGAGTGGCCCGTCGTCGGAGACGATCTCCAATCCCCTATCGGACACCACCTGCTCCGGTGAGCCCTCCCCCGCCAGCACCCCTTCCAACACCTGACGCGCCAGCTTGTCGTTGATCCGGCCGGAGTCCACCAGAGCCTGCAGGTCCCCAATCGCTTGCGGGGTGATCGGCAGTTCGGCCAGGGTGACCTCTCGCTGGCTTGCCGTTCGGGCCAGCTCACCCATCCACCACTTGCGGGCCCCAGCAGCAGAGGTACCGGCGGCGATGGTCGCCTCGATCAGGTCGATGGCACCGGCATTGACCACATCGCGCATCTCGGCGTCAGCGAAGCCCCAGGCGGTCTGCAGCCGCCTGCGCTGAGCGGCGGGCAACTCCGGCAGTCCGGCCCGGATCTCCTCCACCCATTGCCGTGCTGGTGCCACTGGCACGAGGTCGGGTTCGGGGAAGTAGCGGTAGTCCTCGGCGTCGGACTTCACCCGTCCCGACGAAGTCGACCCATCCTCCTCATGGAAGTGGCGGGTCTCCTGCAGTACAGCTCCACCCTGGTCCAGGATATGGGCCTGACGGGCAATCTCGAACTTCACCGCCCGCTCAATCGACCGGAACGAGTTGACGTTCTTGGTTTCGGTGCGGGTTCCCAGCGGGGCATCGGCGCTGGCGCGCAATGAGACGTTGATGTCCGCACGCACGTTGCCGCGTTCCATCCGGGCCTGCGAGACTCCCAGCGCCCGGAAGATGTCCCGCAGCGTGGACACATATGCCCGCGCCACCTCCGGTGCCCGGTCACCGACGCCGGTAATCGGCCTGGTGACGATCTCCACCAGCGGGATACCGGCACGGTTGTAATCCACCAGGGAGTACTCGGCGCCATGGATCCGGCCATCGGCACCACCGACGTGGGTGTTCTTGCCTGCGTCCTCTTCCATGTGGGCGCGTTCGATTTCCACCCGCACCACAGTGCCGTCCTCAAGCTCGACGTCGAGATGGCCATCATGGGCGATCGGTTCGTCGTATTGGGAGGTCTGGAAGTTCTTCGGTACGTCGGGGTAGAAATAGTTCTTGCGGGCGAACCGGCAGGTGTCGGCGATCTGACAGTTCAGGGCCAGGCCGATCTTGATCGCGTACTCCACGGCGGTGCCGTTGACCACCGGCAACGCTCCGGGCAACCCGAGCGACACCGGCGTGGTGGCCTGGTTCGCCCCCAGGTCGACGTGCGCCGGGGCGTCGTCGAACATCTTGGTGGCTGTGCCGAGTTCGACATGCACCTCGATACCCAGGACCGGGTCATAGCGTTCGATCGCGTCTGCATACGTCACGCTCATCGCGCCACCTCCAGTTCCGGTGCGCGACGCAGCAGCGGCGCACCCCATTCGGATACCAGCGCAGCCTCCAACGCGGCGCCCACCCGGTACAGCCGGGCATCCTCCCGGGCCGGGGCCAGGATCTGGAACCCGACCGGCAGGCCGTCGTCGGACAGCCCGCTCGGCAGCGAGATTCCCGGCACACCGGCCAGGTTCGCAGGGATCGTCGCAACGTCGTTGAGATACATCGCCAGTGGGTCGTCCAGCTTGTCACCGAGCTTGAACGCGGTGGTCGGCGTGGTGGGTGAGACCAGCACATCCACCTGATCGAAGGCGGCAGCGAAGTCGCGCTGGATCAGCGTGCGGACCTTCTGCGCACTGCCGTAGTAGGCGTCGTAGTAGCCCGCCGAGAGTGCGTAGGTTCCCAGGATGATGCGGCGCTTGACCTCATCGCCGAAGCCGGCACCGCGGGTGGCCGCCATGACCCGTTCGGCAGTGACCGGGCCGTCGTCGGGCTCGACCCGTAGACCGAACCGCATGCCGTCGAATTTCGCCAGGTTGCTGGAGGCTTCCGACGGCAGGATCAGGTAGTAGGCCGCGAGCGCCGTGGCGAAGCTCGGGCAAGCGACCTCCACGATCTGGGCACCCGCGGCGGTGAGCTTGTCCAGCGCGGCAGCGAAACTGGCCCGCACCCCGCTCTGGTAGCCCTCACCGCCGAGTTCGGACACCACCCCGACCCGCAGGCCCGACAGGTCGCCGCCGGCGCCTTCCCGGGCCGCGGCGGCATAGCTGGGTGGCGGTTCGGGTAGCGAGGTCGAATCCTTCGGATCGTGTCCCCCGATGACGTCGTGCAGCAGTGCGGCATCGAGCACGGTGCGGGTACACGGCCCGGCCTGGTCCAGGCTGGAGGCGAGCGCGATGAGCCCATAGCGGGAGACCGAACCGTAGGTGGGCTTCACGCCCACTGTCCCGGTCACGGCGGCGGGCTGACGGATCGAGCCACCGGTGTCGGTGCCGATGGCCAGGGGTGCCTCATACGCCGCGACGGCGGCCGCCGATCCGCCGCCGGAACCACCGGGGATGCGGGTCAGGTCCCACGGGTTGCGGGTCGGACCGTAAGCCGAGTGCTCGGTGGATGAACCCATCGCGAACTCGTCCATGTTGGTCTTGCCGAGGATCGGCATCCGGGCGGCGCGCAGCCGGGTGACCAGCGTCGCGTCGTACGGCGGGATCCAGCCTTGCAGGATCTTGGAGCCCGCGGTGCTGGGCTGGCCCCGGGTGACCACCACATCCTTGACCGCAATCGGCACCCCGGCCAGCGCGTGCAGTTCCTCACCTGCAGCCCGGTCGGCGTCGACGGCCGCAGCGTCGGCCAGCGCTTCGTCGGTATTGGTGTGCAGGTAGGAGTGCACATCGGGCTCGACCGATGCCATCCGGTCCAGGTGTGCCTGCACCACCTCCACGCTGCTCACCGTCCCGGCGGCGAGCTGCTCGGCCAGCTCCGCGGCCGTCAGGCGGGTCAGATCCGCGCTCACGCGTCCTCCTCCAGAATCTGCGGGACGGCGAACTTCCCGTCTTGCGCGGCGGGCGCCTGCGCGAGTACCTCGTCCACGTCGAGCGTGGGGCCGGGGACGTCATCCCGGAACACGTTGGTCAGTGGGATCGGGTGACTGGTCGCGGGCACGTCAGGACCAGCAACCTGACTCACCTGGGCAACGGCGTGGACGATCACATCCAGCTCACCGGCCAGCCGGGTCACCTCATCATCGGTGAGGTCGATTCGGGCCAATCCGGCGAGCCGGATCACCTCGGAAGCGTCGATCTGCATGGTGGTCGATTCTATGAGGACGCGCCGCCCCTCCGGTGCACGATCACTGCTGGCCGATCCACCGCTCGATCCCATCCAGCACCACCTCCAGGCCGGGGTCGAACTCGGCGCCAAAGTCATAGTCCGGCGAACTGGCAACGCTCCCGGCCACCTGGGCCATGGTCGGATACTGCGCTGGCATGTCGCTGCTGTCGGTGTCCACCGCAGCCGGGTCGGTGACCGCCATCGTGATCTGCTGCAAGGCGAAGCCGTAGATGAAGGCGTCCAACACTACGAATGCCCGCGCGGCCAGACGGGGGCTGGCGCCGGCGCCGACCAAGGTCGCCAGCACTGCCTCCGCATGGGCCAACGCAATCGGGCGATCGGGGCCGGTCCGGGTTTCGATCAGGGTCAATGCCCACGGATGCCGGAGCAAGACGCGCCGGACCGAGCTGGCACGGCGGCGTAGTTGCGCGCGCCAGTGCGGCCCCGCCGGGTCGGGTGAGTCGAACTCGGAGTAGACACGTTCCACCAGCGCATCCAGCAGATCCTCCTTGTCTGCGACATGCCGGTATAGCGACATCGGCTTGGATCCCAGATGGCCCGCGATCGAACGCATCGTCAATGCCTCGACACCCTGCGCGTCGGCCAGTGCGAATGCGGCCTCGACCACCGATTTCCGGTTCAACCTGCCGCGCGGCACGCGGGCTGCGGATGAGTCCGGCGGTGCGTGATTGGCGCTGACCATGCCTGGCACAGTATCGTGTGCGTACTTTGTACGCTATCTAGGAGCAGGTCATGTCAACTCCGGAAACCACCACCACGTTTTCACCCTCCACCGCACCTGGTGCGCCCCCACTCGACCGGCGCATCGTGCTCGCTGGGCTGTGGACGGCGATGCTGTTCGTGTTCGCCTACGTGGACATCTTCGCCTTCTACCGGGCCGATGTCCTGCAGGGTGCTTTGGCAGGTCAGATCTCCGGCCCGGGGTTCGAGATCAATCAGATGTTCCTCGCCCTCACCACCGGCTACATCCTGCTTCCATCGCTGATGGTCGCGGGGTCGCTGCTGCTGCCCACGCGGGTCAACCGGATCACGAATATCGTGCTCGCCTGCATCTATGCACTGACCATCGTGGGTTCGATGGTGGGTGAGACCTGGGCCTACTACCTGATCGGCAGCGTGGTCGAAGTGGGGCTGCTGGGGGCGATCGCCGCAGTCGCCTGGCGTTTGCGCTGACGCGCCCCGGCGCTACTCCCCTTCGGTGTACTTGGCACGGGAGACGATCAGCGGGTCCGGCGGGTAGACCACATCGGTGTTCTTGCCGTCGTAGTCGAACTGATTCAGGAACGCTCGGATGGCATTGACCCGGCCGCGCTTCTTGTCATTGCTCTTGATGACCATCCACGGAGCACGCTTCTTGTCGGTGTTGTCGAACATCGCCTCCTTCGCCTGCGTGTAGTCGTCCCAACGGTCCAGGCTCTCCAGGTCCATCGGCGACAGCTTCCACCGGCGGACCGGATCCAATTGCCGCAGCGCGAACCGGGTGCGCTGTTCTTGCGGTGTGACCGAGAACCACAGTTTGGTGACCGTCAGCCCGGCCTCCACCAGCATCCGTTCAAACATCGGCGCCTGATCCATGAACGTTGCGTACTGGCCGTCCGTGCAGAATCCCATCACCCGCTCGACGCCGGCACGGTTGTACCAGGACCGGTCGAACAGCACGATCTCGCCGGAGGTGGGCAAGTGGTTGGCGTAGCGCTGGAAGTACCACTGGCCGCGTTCGGTCGATGACGGGACGCTCAAGGCCACAACCCTGGCGCTGCGCGGGTTCAGGTGCTCCATGAACCGCTTGATCGTGCCGCCCTTGCCAGCGGCGTCGCGGCCCTCGAAGACCAGCACGTGCTTGGCTCCGACATCCTCGGACCAGTACTGGAACTTGAGCAGTTCTACTTGAAGCTGGTACTTCTCCTCGTCGTACTCCTCGCGGCCCATCAACTGCTCGTACGGATAGTCCTCCCGCCAGGTCTCCACCGCGCTGCCATCGGGTGCCAACAGAACCGGATCCTCATCCTTGGCATCTCCGACCGAGTACCCCTGCTCACGGAGGTGGTCGATGTACTCGCGGAGATTCATTTGTTGCACCATGCCTATATCCAACCGCCTTTCAGGTCAGCGGCGCGACGGAATCTCACCGTGATGCCCGGGCGTGCCTGGGCCAGCGCACCAGCAGCCGATTCGGTCAGGACGGCGATCACCGGGTACCCGCCGGTGACCGGGTGATCTGGACCGAGGATCACCGGTTGGCCATTGGGCGGCAGTTGCACCGAACCGGTCACCACCGCCTCCGATGGCAGTTCCCGGGTAATCGCGCGGGTCAGCGGCTGGCCGATCAGCCGTGTACCGACCCGATCCGCGAGTTCGCTGACCTGCCAGGGCCGGTCGAACAAGGCAGGCAGATCGCGGACCCAGTCACTGCGTGGGCCCGGTCCGGCATCGAGCATCACCAGCGCGCCGTCGGGCACGTGCCGGAGGCGATGCGGGTCACGGGTTGGCACCGATCCATGGTCGGTACCGACCGCGATTCGATCCCCTGCCTGTATCGGCGCGGGGCCCAGCCCGGAGAGGGTATCGGTGGCTGCAGACCCGAGCACCGGCGGCACGTGCAGACCACCGGCCACGGTGAGATAGCAGCGCCACCCCCAACTGGGCGGCTCGATCCTCAGCAGTGCTCCAGCAGGCACCGGAACCAGCACCGGATCGACCGCTGCGCGCCCAACGCTGACCCGCGCTGGCGCCCCGGTCACCGCCACCAGAAGGTCGGCGTCCGAGCGCAGGCTGAGGGAACCCACCAGTTCCACACCAGCGGCACCGGCAGCATTTCCCAGTGCGGTATTGCCGTCGACCAGAGCAGTTCGGTCGGCCGCACCGGAGGGCGAGATTCCCAGGTGACCCATACCCGGTCGTCCCAGGTCCTGTACCAGGGCGGTCCCCACCAGTTCGGTGATCTCGATCATCGCGGGCTGAATCTGACTCGCGTTCCGGCCTGCAGCAGCACGGGTGGATCGGCGTCGACGTCGAACAGCACCGCATCGGTGTGCCCGAGCAGGCGCCAGCCACCAGGCGATGAACGCGGGTACACCGCGGCGTAGCGGCCGGCAATGGCGACGGATCCGGCCGGCACGCTCGGGCGTGGTGAATCCAGCCGGGGCAGTTGCAGTGCCGGGTCGAGGCCCGCCAGGTAGGCGAAGCCAGGAGCGAATCCAATGAACTCAACGGTGTAGTGCGCCTGACAGTGGCGCTCGATCACCTCATCGGTGGATAGGCCGGCGAGCCGAGCCACCCCGGCGAGGTCGGCACCGTCGTAGTCGACCTCGATGTCAACCAGCGCGGAGGCTCCCGGCGCGGGACCTCGACTGCTGGTCGACCGGATGAGCTGGGCAATATCGGCCAGGTCGGCCGGATCGACCACCACCACCAGCACCGTGCGAGCCCCAGGCACCACCTCCTGGATCCGGGCATCGGCCAGATGGTGCAGGTGCTGCGCGAGCCCGTGGGCAGCATCGGCATCGGCGACCTCCGCCAGCACCGCCCTCTGCCCGGACGGCAACAGCCGCACCGGCATCACACCGCCCCGATCTGCACACCGGCAGCGGTGAGTTCGGCACGCAGCACTCGCGCGATCGTGACCGCATCGGGGGTGTCGGAGTGCACGCAGATGCTATCAGCGCTCACCGAGACGTTGCGGCCATCGATGGCCCGCACGGTCCCGGAGCGGACCAGGCTCACCATCCGATCGGCGATGGCGAGGCAATCGTGTAGCACCGCACCGTCTTCGCCGCGTGGCACCAGCGAACCATCACTGGCGTAGGCACGATCGGCGAACGCCTCCCGTAGGGTCGGCAGACCTGCTGCGTCGGCGAGTTCCAGCACCAATGATCCGGGCAAGCCCATCACCGTCAGCCGATACTGGGCAGCCAGGTTCACCACGGCATTGGCATGTCCATGATCCCAGCTCACGCGGTGGTAAAGCGCGCCGTGTGGCTTGATGTAGCTGACCACGCCGCCGGCTACTCGCGCCGCATCCTGCAGCTCCCGCAGTTGCACGGCCAGGGCAGCCGACAGCGCGGCCGGTTCGATGTCCATCTCGGTTCGGCCGAAGCGATCGCGGTCCGGGTACGACAGATGCGCCCCGATCCGGACGTCGTTGGCCACCGCCGCCCGGCACACCACACGCATCGATTCGGCGTCGCCGGCATGGCCACCGCAAGCAACGTTCGCACTGGTGACCACCGCGAGCATGGCCGCATCGTCACCGATGCCCTCACCGAGGTCCGCATTCAGGTCGATGTGCACCCCTACATTGTGCTGTCTGCCCGGGCGCGAGGAGCCGTTCGCGCCCAGGCCGGGCCGCGCTGCCGTGGCAGCTAGTCTGCCGCATATGCGTGTCTGGCTCCCATTGGCCGTCGTTGCCGTGCTGCTCGCCGGTTGTTCGGCGCCTGCCGACTACGTGCCGGATCCAGATCCGGACATGCCAACCCCACCCGCCGGCTTCGAGTCGGACTATCAGCAGCTGTTCGATCAAATCAGTCCGCCCTCGCCCGAGCCGACCTTCGACGACGCGGGCGTGCTTGGGTTCACGAGGACGTACCTGGAGGCGACCAACTGGGCCTATGCAACCGGGGATATCTCTTTCCTGGAGGCCTACTGCGACCCGGGCAACGAACACTGCACTGTGGTGCAAACGACCGGGACCGTGGTCGTGGACGAGCAGCTGGTCGCCTATGGAATGCGCAGCTACATCGCCGTCTCCGGGAACACGGTGGTAATCAGCGCACCCACCGAGACCGGCCGCCAAATCGAGGTGTCGGTCATCAACGACCCAGGCGAGTTCGTCGCCGCCGATGGCCAGATCACCGAAATCGAGGGCTCCCAGGCCCGGATGGTGTTCGAGATGGAGTGGCGCGGCAGCCACTGGGTGATGTTGGCTGCCAGCGAGGTTGCGGGCTAGGTGTTGCTCAGCGCCACCAGGTCGAGCACCGCCAAGGCGTAGGCATCCGCCGGATCCGCGGCATGAGCGCGGATCACCTCGTGGCCAACGACCTGGGCCACGACCACGAATCCACCATCGGAAGCTTCCAGGGAGCAGAACGCGGCCCCCAGCAACGCTCGTAGCTGATCCTCGCGCGGTAGCCAGAGCGTGTCGGAACTGGGCACCGAGTCCAGTGCCCATTCGGTGGTGCCATTGAAGCCGAAGAAGCTGCCGGACTCATGGTGGTGTTCCTCGATCACCATGTCTGAGACGGTGAAGACTTCCTCGGTCAGCGCCTGCTTTTGAATCCGGAACCGGTCTCCCGCCTCCGGATGCCACCGCACACCCGCAGACGCGAGGTCGCGGGCAAGCTCGTCAGAGATCATCGGTTCAGTATCCGCGACGCGGGTGCGCAGCGCCGGTGAATCTGCGTGCGCGAGACGCCACGGCACGAACGCGCCATTTGGGCCGCAACCCGGTCTCGAACGCGTGGTTGGGGTCGCCATTTGGCGTTTTAGCAGCCTCCAGGCCGCGTTCGTCGGAACCGGGTGGGGCGTCGGGACCGGGTGGGGCGGCGGGACCGGGTGGGGCAGCCGACTATGGCAGTGCCTCCGGGCCCCCCTCCAGCAGTACCTGGAATCCTGTTTCGTCGAGGATCACCAACCCGAGGTCGCGGGCTTTCGCCTCCTTGGAGCCCGCACCGGGACCGACCACCACGTAGTCGGTCTTCTTCGAAACCGACCCGGCTGCCTTGCCGCCACGGGCGATGATGGCCTCCTTGGCTCCGTCCCGGGTGAAGTTCTCCAACGAACCGGTGACCACCACCGTCAGCCCCTCCAGGTTGCGCGCAATCGAATCATCGCGTTCATCGGCCATGCGCACTCCGGCGGCCGCCCAACGTTCCACGATCTCCCGATGCCAATCCACGGTGAACCACTCCACCACCGCCTCGGCGATGGTGGGGCCGACACCATCGACCCCGCTCAGTTCCTCCACCGAGGCAGCCCGGATGCCATCCAGTGAACCGAACTGGGTTGCCAGCGCGCGCGCCGCCGTCGGGCCCACATGCCGGATCGACAGTGCAACCAGCACTCGCCATAGCGGCTGGGATTTCGCCTTCTCCAACTCGGCGAACAGCACATTCGTGGTCTGCGTCGGACGTGAATCGGCGCCCGTGGTCCAGAAGTACGGCTGCAGTTCCTTCTCACCATCGGAATCCTTGCCGCGTTTGCGCCGCCAGACCTGTACCTGCGCCAACGCCTGAGGCGTCAACGCGAACAGGCCGCCTTCGTTGGCTAGCACCGGGACCTGGCGTGGCCCGGTAGCGGCCGCTGGGCGATCCAACTCCGGGTCGGTGAGCGCAATGGCTGCCTCCCAGCCGAGCGCTTCGATGTCGAAGGCACCCCGCCGGGCGAGGGCGAAGACCCGCTCGCGCAACTGAGCTGGACAACTGCGGCTATTGGGGCAACGGATATCGACATCGCCTTCCTTGGCCGGAGCCAATGGCGTGTCGCACGAAGGGCACCGGGTAGGCATCACGAACTCACGTTCGGAACCATCGCGCATGGCCACCACCGGGCCGACGATCTCCGGGATCACATCACCGGCCTTGCGCAGTACCACTGTGTCACCGATCAGCACACCCTTACGCCTGACCTCGCTGGCGTTGTGCAACGTGGCGTTCTCAACGGTGGATCCAGCCACCACGACCGGAGTCATGACCCCGTACGGGGTGACGCGTCCGGTCCGCCCCACCCCGACCCTGATGTCCAGCAGGGTGGTGTTGACCTCCTCCGGAGGGTACTTGTAGGCCAGCGCCCAGCGGGGTGCCCGTGAGGTGGTGCCGAGCTGACGTTGGGCCGAGACTTCGTCGACCTTGATGACGATTCCATCCAGCTCGTGTTCGATGTCGTGCCGGTGCTCGCCGTAGTGGTCAACCATCTCCCGCACACCGGCCAAGTCATCCACCACGCGGTTGTACGGTGATGTCGGCACCCCCCATCCGTCCAGCAGGGCATAGACCTGTGACTGGCGCGAGATGGCAGCGCGGTCGGGTGCTTGGCCATCCGGCCAGCGCATGGCACCGATGCCATGCGCGAACATGCGCAGGTTGCGCGAGGCCGTGACCCTCGGGTCCTTCTGGCGCAGTGAGCCGGCAGCGGTATTGCGCGGGTTGGCGAATGGTGCCTTGCCCGATTCGACCAATGCGGCGTTGAGTGCTTCGAAGTCCACAACCGGGAAGAACACCTCGCCGCGAACCTCCAGTAGTTCGGGTACCAGGTCACCGGAAAGCTGCAACGGGATGGAGTCGATGGTGCGGGCGTTGAGGGTGACGTCTTCGCCGGTGCGGCCATCACCGCGAGTGACCGCACGTACCAGGCGGCCATGCTGGTAGACCAACGAGATCGCCAGCCCGTCGATCTTGAGTTCGCACAGGTAGTTCACGTTGCCCACCTCACGCTGCACACGCTGGGCCCAAGCCTCGACGTCACCGATTGAGAAGGCATTGTCCAGGCTGAGCATCCGCTCGATGTGATCGACCGCCGCGAACTGCGTCGAAAACGTACCGCCCACCTGCTGGCTGGGTGAATCCGGGGTGCGCAATTGCGGGTGCTCATCCTCGAGCGCTTGCAATTGGCGCAGCAACTCATCGAACTGCGCGTCCGAGATGGTGGGCGCATCCTTGACGTAGTAGGCGAACTGCGCGTCGGAAATCTTCTCGGCCAACCGTTGCCACCGTTGAGCCGGTGCTTGGTCTCGCGGCCCATCGGCGGGGTTGGTCACAGAACTCACGGCACCATTCTGACGCCAATCTGGGTAGGTGCGCTCACCGCCGGAACATGATGAGATGACAGCATGAATCAGCCTTGGGGGTCGCCGTCCGAACGCGGTACCCCACCGGCCGGTGCCCCACCGGCGTGGACGCCAGCACCCGGCGCGACCCCTGCGGATGCCACTTGGACCACCCCGCATGCCGCGGCAGCGTCCGCCACGGGCGCTCCGGCGCAACACGCCCACAACGCTGCGTCACGGACGACCGATGGCGCAGTAGTCAGCACGGTGACACCCGCGGATGTCCGGCCGCCGCACACCCGCCGCACCCGCAGTTCACCTGGAATCGCCCTGGTCGCGACCGCGCTGGCGTCAGGGCCCGCGATATTCCTGTTCCTGGCCGGTTGGGACTGGATGACGCAACAACTGGGCGTCCTCAATGCCTGTGTGGCCAACGCAGGCGGGTGGGAGTGCGTGGTCAATGACCGGACCTGGACCCAGGTAGTGCTGCCCGTGCTGGCCTGCCTGCTGGCGCTCAGCTTGAGTCGCGCCTGCATGGTCGAGGCCCGACAGGGCCGAACCATCGGATACCTGTACGGGTTGGTCGGCATCGGCATCCTCGGCTACGCCTGGCTGGCGGGATCCGCATGACCATCTTCGACCCGTACGACACATCACAGCAGGCTCAGCCTGGTCTGAACGCCGGTTCGGTTCCAGACGTGTCAACTCTGGGCCAGTACGGTCCTCAAGCTCAGCCAGGTCAGATCCAGGGACCGGATCGGCCGGGGCGAGTTTCGGGCTACCGTTCGGGAGCCGTCAGCGCGCTCGCCACCTTCTTGGGGCTATCGGCATTGTTACTGCCGCTGGCCATGCTTGGGCTGATCGCACTCTGGGATGGCATGTGCTCACAGGGCACGTTGCCGGCAGCAACCTGCTTTGATGCCCGAATAGACGAGACCCTGCCGATACCCGCTGCTGTGCTCATCCTCGGCCTGGTCTTGGCCGCGATCAGCGGCAGGCTGGGCAAGCGTGGCCGGCCGGTTGCCGGGTTGGTGACCGCGCTGTTCGGACTCATCCTGCTGGGTGGCGCGCTTGCCCGGTTCGCCGAACAGATCGGGCTGCCGATCCTGTAGCGCTCTGGCGGACCACCTCCGCTCGCACCATGACCTCATCGTCGGTCCAGGGGTAGATGGTCTTGGGCATGTGGTCGAACGGCAGGCCAGCGATGTTCGCGGACGCGGCTCCTGGCGTATCCGCCAAGACGATGGTGCCGGCAATGCCCCGATAGCCATCCCGAAACGACGTATTGGCCTTCACCACGATGAGGTCATACATAGCAGGTTCGATCCCGAAGGCGCGGTAGAGCTGCGGATCACCGTTTCCTGCGATGTGCTCGCAGACGAGGATGTCGATCTCCCCGCAGCGGAGCACCGCCGCCCGCCCGATGTCAACCTCATCGCCAGTGTGACCGACAATCTGAGGGCGGAATGTCCCAATATGTAGGGAACGCACCTGAGCCGTCACCGTGACGCGCGGGGCACGTGGGTCTATCATGCCACCGATCTCGAACTCTGCCGTAGCGCCAACGCCAAGCCGACCAGCGCGCACCACCGCTAGCGGATCGTTCACCACAGTCGCCGCCCGGGGCTGAACTTGGCGGGCCAAGAGTCGCTCGACGACGGCCATACTGTCGCCTGCAGCGCCGGCATTGTTCGAATCTGCTGAGTCGACCAGGATGACCGGTTTCGTGGATGCAGCGCGCAGTGCGATGTCGATAGTGTCGTCAATCGATGTCAGCGTCGTCGTGAAACTATGGCGGGAGTCGTACAGCGCTTGCCCCAGTGCTGCCGACCAGTTGGCAGCGGTCTCGCTGTCCGCAGCCATCACCACGACAGCCGATCCGGGCGTCGAAACATCGAGCCACGGCTGCATTTGGAAGATGGTGAAGTCGACGATCGCGCCCTGGCCAACCAGTTGTTGGCCACGCTGCAGCAGGTCGGCAAATCTGCCTTCCATCGAGTTGTAGGCAGACGCAGACACGATCATCGGTACCGGCGACCACGCCAGCACAAGCGGCTCGCCACCTACCATCCGACATGCGAGTCGCACGGTCCGCCGCCCGGTTTCCTCGAAATCGACGTGCGGGTAGGTCTGGTAGCCGCAGATCACATCCGCGTACTCGGCGAACTGCCGGGAGATATAGCCGTGCAGATCGCAGGACGCCGCAACCACCGGTCGCTGACCAACCAGGTCGCGGACTCGACGGAGCACCTCAGCCTCAGTGTCATCAAAATTCGTGGTCTGCAGGGCGCCGTGGAAGGAAAAGAGCAGGACATCGAATTCGCCGCCGTGTCGGATGACCTCCGCGAGCTGTTCCAGATATGCGTCCAATACATCTGTGGTGGCTGTACCTCCACTCTGCGCGTAGAAGGCAGGTCCGAAGACAATCTCGGCTGTTGGAGCGAGCACCGCCAATTCACTGATCATTCCGGCGACAGCTGATCCGGTATCTTCATGAGCCGCTCGGGTCAGGCCGGGCAATAGAGTCCAGCCATTGCGGCGCCAGAACGCCAGATCGGACTGAAATGGACTCAGTGAATTGCTCTCTTGACGAAATTCGGTAATTAGAACCTTCACTAGTCCCTCAGTTTTCAGTCAGTCGGCTCACGCCCGCTAATAGAGGCCGTTCAACGCGCTAAAGGTGTCTTGGAGCAGGTCGTGCAACCTGTCGTGAATGGCGAAGAGTCTGCGATAGGTGCGGCTAGCTGCCGGGTGTGGCTGGAAGCTGCGTTCGGCTGTTTGCGACTGATCAACATCGGCGAATGAGGCCAATGACCCGCGGCCGACTTCGGTGGCGAAGTAGGCCCCTACGGTGCCAGTGCTCTGGGGATTGCTGGGCACCTCGACCGGAATCTCCAGAACATCGGCAAGCATCTGCATCCACACATCGCTCCTGGCACCGCCACCTACCACCCGGATCCGATCGAGCCGATCACCACCTTGCGCCACGTAGGCGTCGTAGCTGGAGCGGTGCGCGTAGCAAATACTCTCCATAACCGCCCGGACCATGTGCCGGCGGTCATGTAGCGGAGTCACATTGAGGAACAATCCGCGCGAGTTCTTCGACAGCGGTGGCAGTTCACCGTTGAGCCAGTGGGTGGCCAGCAGGTCTGCCGATCCGGCAGGGACCTGGGCTACTTCCTCGTTCACGAGGAGGTTGACGGCCTTGCCCAGTCGCTCCACCTCGTGGTGATAGAACTGAGCCACCGCCCAGTCGTATGCCAGACAAGCCGACTGGATGACGTAGGCCGCACCATGCAGGTGTTCGGAAACAGTGAAGCTCAGCGGAGCCATCGGGGCGGGCGACGAACTGGAGACTACGAACCAGGATGAGCTTCCCAGGTAGATATGGGCGCGGCCAGGCGCTCCCGATCCTGTACCCACCATGATGGCCGACAGATCGCTGAACCCATTGAATACGGGCGTACCCGGGAGCAGGCCCAGTTCGGCTGCCGCGGTTGGCTGAAGCTGGCCGACGATCGACTCTGCCGGTTGCGGCGGCACGAACTTGTGCCGATCCTGCGCCAATCCGGCCGCATCCATGACTTCGTCGTATCGGGCATGGGTGAGGGGATCAGAGCCGAAGGCGAAGTCGTCCGAGGGTTCGTTGGCCAGCACACCGGTCGCCCGGAACTTCAAATAGGTATTGAGTCCGACCACCGACGATGCTGCGTGCCAGAGCGCGGGCTCTTCCTGTCTCAGGCGCATCACCCGCGGCCAGAACTCCTGGCCGGTTCCGATGTGGCGACCGAGGCGCTGATTGAGTGTTCGGGCTTGTTCACGCCCTCGAGAGTCCATCCAGATCGCCGCCCGCGACAGTGGTCGTCCGTCCGGTGCCAATGGAAGAATCGCCTTCCAGGTTGCTGCGAAGACCAGTGCACCGATCCGAGCCGGCGCAATGGCGGCACGCGCCAACACTTCACGCCCAGCAGTGACCGCGGCGGTCCAGATCTCGTCGCCATCCTGTTCGGCCAGGCCTCCCGAACCCTGGTATAGCCGGTAGCCAGCGGAAGCCTCGGCGCGAATACTGCCGCCAGGAGCAATCACGGCGGCCTTGAGCGAGCCCGTCCCGCAGTCGAATGCCAAGACCGACTCGCCAACCGGCTGGTTGGCCTCCGTCGAATCCAGCCTCGCACTGCTCACCTCAAGCCCGGCGTTTCACCCAGATGGACAATGCCTGCAGGCCAGCTGCTAGTACGAGCACCGCACCCGTGACCATCCCAGCAACCTCCGGGCCGTAGTTGAGCAGGATCAAGCCGTTGCGCAGTACAGCGAGTAGTACGACCCCCAGTATTACTCGCCACATCTCACCACGGCCACCGGTGAATGGGATTCCGCCCAGGAGTACGGCCGTCAAGATGGTGACCTCGAAACCCTCCCCCAAGGTCCCTGACGGAGCACTGTCGAGCCGTGCGATCTGAAGTAGGGCAGCCAAGCCAACGGCAGCCCCTACAGCGACATACAGCCCGAGAACGATCGGCTTGACACGCACACCGACGAGAAATGCAGCCCGCTCGTTGACGCCGATCGCCTGTACCCGGCGACCCAGTGGCAGCTTCGCCATGACGAACAGCGCAAGCACGGCAACGATGATGGCCATCCAACCGACGTAGGTGATACCGAGCACTTTTCCCACCGCGAACTGGCCCACCACTGCGGGGAAGCCATAGATCTGGTCCGGTGAGAGAAACAGTGCGTAGGCGCGCCAGGCCGCCAGGCCGCCAATGGTGACCACGATCGGCGATAGTCCGAGGTATCCGATCAGTGCTCCGTTGAGCAGCCCGACTCCGATGCCGACGCCCAGTCCGGCAATGATCCCGGGAACCACCCCGACCGCGTTGAACGTGATTCCGGCAACGACCCCGGCCAGCGCCAGGGTCGAACCCACAGACAGGTCGACATAGCCAGCCATCAGGAGCATTCCCGCCAGCGCCGCAACGATGAACGTGGCGGCATTCTGTGTCAGCAGCGAGGAGAGATTGCCCGTCGTGAGAAACGTGCTGGTGGTGATCGAGAAATAGATCACCATGAATACCACGATGGCCGGCATCAACCAGTTGACGACATGCTCGACCGTACTCCGGCGGCCCCGCACACCGGCCGCAGGATCGATGGCAGCTGCTGCGGTTGCCGAGGTCCCGTCGGCGGTGGTCTTGGTCATGATGCACGTTCCTGGGTCGTGGATGGCTGGGCAATGCGCGCAAGGTCGAATTCGTTGAGTTCGTGCGCAGATCCGGAGTGGACGACGTGCCCGTCGATCAGGACGACCACCGTGTCCGCCAACGCCAATACCTCCTCCGGGTCGCTGGAGGCAAAGATGGCTGCTGCGGAGTTTTCCGAAGCAAACTGGCGAACTGAATGGTAGAGATCGGAGCGAGCGCCAACGTCGACTCCCTGCGTCGGCTCATCCAGGAGCAGGCAACGGACGCTTTGGCTGGCCAGCGTCCAGCGAGCAACCGCGATCTTCTGGGCATTGCCGCCCGAAAACGAGTCAGCGGGCGCGGTTGCGACCGGTGGGATCAATCCGACCGCTGCCACCACGCGTTCAAATACGCCGCGCTCGGCACGCGGGCGGCGCAGGCCGCGGGCAAGGCGATCGTAGTGCGGCATCAACAGGTTCTCCTGCGCGGTCAAGGTGCCGAACAGTGACTGTGCCTTGCGGTCCGAGGCCACCAGTGCGACCCCCATCCACTGCGCTTGCCGAGGCGAGCGGGGCGCAAACTGCTGGTCGGCGATCTTGGCGGATCCACCGTGTTCCCGTACGCCGGCCAATGCCTCCAGCAGGTCGGTTCTGCCCGACCCCAGCAATCCATAGACGCCGACGATCTCACCTTCGCGTACCGTAAGATCCACCGGCCCCGTGTACGGCGAACGAAAGCCCGCCAACTCGAGTACCGGCGGGCGGGTGCTGAGATCGACTTCATCGCCGATCCGCTGGCTGACTTGCGCTGCAGGCGAGATGGCGTGCACCAGGTCGTCCATCGTGACCGCATCCCGTGCGCGGGTCCAATGCACGTGACCGTCGCGAAGCACGGTGACCTCATCGGCAATATCGAGAACCTCACCGAGCAGGTGGGTCACGTAGACCACCGCTAGGCCTTCTTGGTGCGAGAGTCGCCGTACAAGCGTCAGTAGTGCCTCCACCTCGTGAACACCGAGCGCCGCCGTGGGCTCATCAAGGATGAGCACCTGGGGCTGGCGTCGGATGGATCGGGCGATCTCAACCATCTGTTGTTGACCCACACTGAGTTGTTCGACGATCTGCCGAGGGTCGATGTCCAGGCCCAACTCGGAGAAGATCCGACTGGCTTCCCGCTCCTGCTCACGTTTGTCGATCGTCCCGGTGGCGGTACGCAGTTCCTGGCCCAGAAACACATTGTCTGAGACCGAGAGCGAGCCGATGATCTGGAAATGCTGGTAGATGATCGCGATCCCGGCCCGGAACGCTTCCCGTGGCGTGAAACCATCCTGCGTCGAGGATCCACCCACCTCGATCGCTCCGCCATCGGGGCGCGTTGCCCCGCTGAGGCATCCGAGCAGTGTCGACTTGCCTGCCCCGTTCGCTCCAAGGAGGGCGTGAACCCTCCCTGGAGCGAACTCGAGGTCGATGCCTGCGAGCACCGTGTTGCCTCCGTAGGACTTGGCCAATCCCCTGACGGAGAGGCCGACCTGCTGAGGCATGCTCACTCGTCCTCGAAGGTCGCCAATAGCTCGTCGATCGTCTCAGCGTCTTCGGGTGTGACCCTGATCGACGGGGTCAGGCTGTTCGGGTCGCCCTCTCCGGTGATCGCGGCGATGGCGTTCTTGACGATGTCCTGGCCCAGGTCAGAAATGGGAATTGCCATCGTCACGTCAAACGCTCCTGTCCCCTCTCGGACGTTGGCCAAGCCTTCAGGAGAGCCGTCATATCCGTTGACGTAGTACTCCTCCGGATCCAAGCCGGCATTCTCGATGGCCTTCTGGGTGCCAATGGCAACATCATCGTTGTAGGAGATGAAGACCCGGACGTCGGGATTCTCACGCAACACCGTCGTGGCGATTTCCAGACCACAGGCCTGATTCGAACAGTCCTGCTCCGACACGATCGGTATCCCTAGCTGCTCCAGCGCCGCCGTCGGCTGAGTCCACCGACCCTGAATCGTTGGCTGGGTGGTCTGAATGGTGACTGCCGCCTCCACCCCTCCGTCGGGGTAGTTCTCGCCCAACCACGTCGTGACGTCCTCGGCGATGCTGTCCCCCTCCTGCATCGGGTCAAATCCGACGCTGCCGTCCTGACCGTCGACCGGTCCCACATATGTCAGCCACTTGATCCCCTTTTCCTCTTGCGACGTGGGGACGATATTGGCGTAGGCCGTTGGGTCGACCGGCCAGAAGACGATCGCGTCCACACCCTGCGTGACCCAACTCTCGACCGTCTCCCGTTGCGTCTCCAGGTTGTTGGCCGTGGTGTTGTCGAGCAGGATGTTGGCACATACCTCGGGTCCGTACTCGGCCACGACCTCCTTGAGTGCCTTGACGAACTGCGCCTCACCAAAAGGATGGCTGAACCCGATCGTGTAGGTCTCCTCACACCCTTCCATCTCTTCCGATCCCGACCCCGCTCCGTCCTGCGCGCAAGCGGTCAAAGACAAAGTGGCCGCCGTGGCCACGGATGCAGCGACGGTGACCCGGCGCCAGTTCTTTCTCCTGTGCATCGTTGCTTCTCTCCTTTGTGCGTTGCTCGACGATGAGGATTCGACTCATGCGCCTGTTCAAGCCCACTTCGGGTGGTCGGACCGCACGCCTGGCAACACTGTCAAGCTCCGATCCAAGATGCCATGTGTGGAAAATAGACTGCATCAGTGGATATCACCGTGTCAAGTGTGGATTTTGTTGTTCTGCAACCCGGTCCACAGCGGCGAGAGCGCGCCGAGCACGGCGGAGTAAGCGCAGGTCGAGCTAGTGCGAACGCCTCGGATCAGGCCGCACTGAAAATCTCTGTGCCGGCACCGCGCAGTGCGGCAGTCAACGCCGCTCCTGGGTCGTCATCGACCACGACGCCGGTGAACTCCCCGACATCTGCGACGTGATACCGAGCCACCCGATCGAACTTCGTGGCGTCACACAAGACGTACGAGGCGGCCGTTCGGCCGATGATCTCGCGGCGGGTTTGCGCCTCATCGAAGTGGTAGTCGGTGAGGCCGGCGCTCGCATGCAGGCCACCCGATCCGAGGAGCGCAACGTCGAAGTGCAGGTCGGCAAGCATCCTGGAGGTAGCCATTCCAGATAGGGCCAAATCCCCGGTACGTAGCAGACCCCCGGCAACCATGATGTCGAGGCCGGGGCGATCGGACAACTCCACCGCGACCCTAAGTGACGTCGTCACGATCGTCGCCGAGAGGGCTTGCGGCAAGGCCCGGGCAACGAGCAGCGCCGTGGTTCCCACATCGATCATGACGAGGCTTCCAGATGGAACCAGCGCGGCTGCCAACGCCGCGATCCGCTGCTTGCGCTGCGCTTCCTCCTCGCTACGGACATCGAACGAAGATTCCGAGGCAACCACTGATTGGCCGCGAATTGTTGCGCCACCGTGGACGCGCGAAATCACGCCCTGGCCCTCCAGAGCAAGCAGGTCGCGGCGGATCGTCTCAGCGGAAACCTGTAGCGCCACTGCGAGTTCCTCGGTACTCGCCACTCCGGAGGAGCGAACCAGTTCGGCTAATTTGGTTCGTCGTTCAGCGGCCAGCATCGCTCAGGACCTCGATCTGTGGAAGTTTGTGGATCCACGTGGACACACTGCCCGAGTAGCGCCGATCCTGTCAATCGCCCACTTGACAGGACTTCCACACAACTCCACACTGATACGACCAAATCACACGAAATCGGTCAGGAACCCATACGGCGCCGTCCTGGCCGAAGTGCGAGCTATGAACCGAGCAGCCAGATTCTGGGAAAGCAGCGCATGAGCAATCGGGCACAGGATTTTGACGTCGTTGTCATCGGCGCGGGAATCGTAGGATCGGCGATCGCACGCAAGCTCGCTGGATATCGCCTCAAGGTCGCACTGCTCGACTCTCGTCACGACATTGGTGACGGGACCAGCAAGGCGAACACCGCCATCCTTCATACGGGGTTCGACGCCGTGCCCGGCACCCTGGAATCCAGGCTGGTCCGAGACGGGTACCGACTCCTGTCCGAATACGCCTCCGAGACCGGCATTCCCATCGAGTACACCGGGGCGGTCCTGGTGGCCTGGGACAGCGAACAAAAGGTCGCTCTTCCCGACCTGCAGGCCAAGGCGATCAGGAACGGGTACGGAGCAGCCTCGCTCGTCGGTCCGGCGGCGATCTACCGGATGGTCCCGGACTTGGGTGAGGGAGCCCTGGGCGGACTCGTCGTCCCGGACGAGGCGATCATTTGCACCTGGACCACCAATCTGGCGCTCGCCACCGAAGCGGTCCTTCGTGGTGCGCAGGTCAAGCTCGGCCACCGCGTGGTGGGAGTGGAGACCAGACCCGACGCCATCACGTTGCGTACCTCCTCCGGGAACTCCGTCACCGCTGGCTGGGTGATCAATGCGGCGGGCCTGGGAGGTGATCTCATCGATCGGATGTTCGGATACCGCCGCTTCGAGGTCACCCCACGACGAGGAGAACTGATCGTCTTCGACAAGCACGCGCGCCCGCTCGCCAACAAGATCGTGCTACCGGTGCCGACCGCGCGCGGCAAGGGGGTCCTGATCAGCCCCACTATCTATGGCAACGTCATGCTGGGACCGACCGCTGAGGATCTCAACGACCGGACCGATACCAGCACGACCGAGGCCGGATTGAACTCACTGCTCGCCAAGGGCAAACGGCTCATGCCCGGCTTGCTGGACGAGGAAGTCACTGCCACATACGCCGGCCTACGAGCCGCCAGCAGCCATTCGGACTATCTCATCGAGGTCGACCGGGAACAGCGATACGTCGTTGTCGGCGGGATCAGATCCACTGGCCTGACCTCGGGTATGGCCATCGCAGAGCATGTTCACGGATTGCTGGCTCAGGCTGGAACCCTCCCGCTGGCCGAACGCGATGATCTACCGCCGCCTCCGGCCATGCCGAACATCGGTGAAGCCTTCCCACGGCCCTATCAGGACACCGCCCGCATCGCACTGGATCCGAGCTATGGCCGAGTGGTGTGCTTCTGCGAACGGGTCACGGCAGGCGAGATCCGGGACGCGTTCCGCTCCCCCATCCCACCTGCGACGCTGGAGGGAGTCCGGCGCCGGACGCGGGCGCAGAACGGGCGGTGCCAGGGCTTCTTCTGTGGCGCCGCAGTGGCGTCGATGTTCGACGAACATGTCGGATCTGCCGACGGATTGAAGCCCGCCGCATCCGAGGTGCCCAATGAATCCGCCTGAGAAGGCCATCGACACCGCCGTCCTTGTTGTCGGCGGCGGCCCAGCAGGCCTGTCCGCAGCCACTCACCTCGCCCCAGTCACGAACGGCGAGGTGATCGTCGTCGAGCGGGAACGGCAGGCAGGGGGCATTCCTCGGCACAGCAATCATCCGGGGTACGGCATCCGTGATCTCGGCAGATTCATGAGTGGACCGGCATACGCTCGCACGCTCCGGGAACGGGCAATACGGGCGGGAGTCACGATCCTCACCGACACGATGGTGACCGAATGGGCAGGCGCCCGCGAGGTCATGGCCACCTCGCCAACCGGGCGATTGCGCATCAGCGCACGAGTCATCATCCTGGCGACCGGCGCCCGCGAACGCGCACAACCCGCACGCCTCATTCCCGGTGACCGCAGTCGCGGGGTATTCACCACTGGAAGGCTCCAGAACACCGTCTACCTGCAAAACGGCAAGGTCGGCCGACGGGCGGTCATCATAGGTGCCGAGCTCGTGAGTTGGTCAGCAGCGCTGACACTGAAACATGTGGGCTGCGAGACCGTCCTGCTGAGCACCGAGTACCCCCGCCCGGACGTCTACCGGATCTTCAGTGCCGTTGGCAAGGCCTACTTCAGGACACACGTGGCCACACGCACGCGACTCGCCCGCATCATCGGCCGCCCCCAGGTGGAGTCCGTGGAACTTGAGAATCTCGACAGCGGTGAGCGGACAACCGTTCCGTGCGACACCGTCGTGCTGACCGGCGATTGGATTCCCGACAACGAACTCGCGCGTACGGCTGGCGTCCGGCTCGATCCAGCCAGCATGGCCCCGGTCGTCGACCAGCACCTTCGGACGAACCTTCCGGGTGTATTCGCAATCGGAAATCTACTTCATCCCGTCGATACCGCTGATGTGGCCGCCCTGGACGGAGTAGCCGTGGTCGACAGCGTGACGGCCTACCTCAACGGAGGTGTGTACGCACCTGAGGACTATGAACTCACAGTGCGCAAACCACTTCGCTGGGTCGCACCCGGCCTAGTGGCCGGAGCCGGCCGGCCACCGCGGGGCAGGCTCTTGTTCTGGACTGACGAGTACCGCGCCTTCCCCCGTATCGCGGTGTCGCAGGCAGGCAGGGTGGTCGGGGCGAAACGACTCTTGTGGCCGGCCGCGCCGGGGCGGATGTTCCGCGTACCCTCAAGCATCCTGCACCGAGTCGATCCGCAAGCCGGCACCGTCCAGATCTCGCTCGAATGAACGACTCCGTTCCATCGACCGCTAGGCGATGGTGGCTGCTCTAGCCGCCCGCGCGGTGCGGGTGATGGTCGCCTGCGCCAGCACCCGGCTGCCTGCGTAGATCACCATGGATTGGCCCGACGCCACCCCGCGAACAGGCTCGGCCAACTCGGCGGTCAATTCCTCGCCCACGACTGCGGCGATGGCTGCGACCGGTGCCCCATGAGCACGGATCTGCACGTCAACCCGTTGTCCGGCCAACTGCGCCGGTCGGAGGTCTGCGGCCAGCCACACGAGTTGATCACCGATCAGCGTGTCCACCTCTAGCAGCTGTGGTGGTCCGACAACCACCTTGTTCGACGCCGGGTCCGTGGCCACCACATACCGCGGCTTGCCGTCGGCCGCCGGCTTGCCCAGTCCCAATCCCTTGCGCTGCCCGATCGTGAAGCCATAGGCACCCTGGTGGTGCCCCACGACAGCACCGTCGACGTCGACGACCTCACCGGGCCGCTGGCCCAGACGTTGCTGCAGGAAGCCCCGGGTGTCGCCATCGGCGACGAAGCAGATGTCGTAGGAGTCCGGTTTCGCGGAGACGCTCAGGCCGCGGGCCGCCGCCTCCGCGCGAACCTCCTCCTTGGAGGTCACCTCACCCAGAGGGAACAGCGAGCGCTCCAGCCGCTGCCGCCCCATCACCGCGAGCACGTAGGACTGGTCCTTGTCAGCATCGACGGCACGGTGCAGCTCGCGGCCATCATCAGTCTCCACGATGCGGGCATAGTGGCCGGTGCAGACGGCATCGAAACCCAGGGCCAATGCCCGGTCCAACAGTGCGGCAAACTTGATGTGCTCATTGCAGCGCACGCATGGGTTCGGGGTACGCCCAGCCTCATACTCGGCCAGGAAATCGGCAACCACGGTCTCTTCGAACTCTTCCGACAGATCCCAGACGTAGTAGGGGATCTGCAGCACATCAGCCGCGCGCCTGGCATCGGAGGCATCCTCGATGGAGCAACAGCCGCGCGAGCCATTGCGGTGCTGGGCGCGGCTACGCGAGAGCGCCATATGCACGCCGACCACCTCGTACCCGGCATCGACAGCCCGGGCCGCCGCGACCGCGGAATCCACGCCCCCGGACAGGGCTGCCAGTACCTTCATCGCGCACCCACCCGTCCGGCCGCACGGGCTCGTTCGACAACAGCCGGCAATACCGAGAGCAGGTGCTGGACATCGGCCATACTCGAGGTACGCCCCAGTGTCAGCCGGAGTGCTGAGCGGGCGGTCCGATCATCGGCACCCATCGCCACCAGCACGTGCGAGGGTTGCGTCACACCAGCGGTGCAGGCCGATCCTGACGACGCCGCGATCCCGGCGGCGTCCAGTCCGAACAGCACCGCATCTGCGTCGGTACCGGCAATGGTCAGCAACAGGTGCCCGGGCAGGCGCGGGAGGGCCACCGACCACACCTGGACATCCCGGACGGCGGCCACGATCCCGGTCTGCAACTCCTGGCGCAGAGCGGCCAGGCGACCGGACTCGGCCTCCTGCTCGGCAACCGCGGCCCGCACTGCGAGCGCCAGCGCATGGGCTCCAGCACTGTTCAGCGTGCCCGAGCGCACCCCCCGCTCCTGGCCACCGCCGTGCAGCACCGGCGCGAGGGGGAGGTCGCGGCGTGCCAGCAACGCGCCCGTACCCACCGGGGCACCGAGCTTGTGTCCGCTGAAGGCCAGTGAACTCAACCCGGAACCGGCAAAATCAATCGGTACCCGCCCCACTGCCTGCACTGCGTCGGAGTGCACCGGGATACCGTGGGCAGCGGCGAGTTCGACCACCGCGCGGACCGGCTGCAGCGCGCCAGTCTCGTTGTTAGCCCACATCAGCGCGAGCAGCGCGGTCTGGTCCAGCGCGGGCAGCGCCACCAGATCAAGCTCGCCGTCGGCGGTCACCGGCAGTTCGGACACCCGGGCGCCATGCGCGCTGCCCAACCACTGCGCGGCCTCCAACACGGCGTGATGCTCGACGGCGCTGACCGCCACCAGCCGTCGCTGCGGTGTCCGCGCACGGCTGCCGAACCAGGTTCCCAGCACCGCCAGGTTGTCCGCCTCGGTCCCACCGGCCGTGAAGATCACCTCAGTCGGGTGGGCACCCAGATCGGCCGCAACGCACTCGCGCGCCTCCTCCAGCACCCGCCGGGCATCCCGACCGTAGCCGTGCACCGAGGAGGGGTTGCCCAACCTTGCCAATTCCTCGGCGTAGGCTGCGGCAACCTCCGGTCGCACCACGGTGGTGGCAGCATGGTCGAGATAGGTCACGGAGAACCAGTGTAAAACGCTGCTCGAGCGGTGCTACGTCAGTTGCAACTGGTCCAGAACGGCGTCGGCCAGCTGGTCCACCCGAGGCACCACCGCAACCGCCCCGGCCAGTTCATCGGGGTCGGCGTAGCCCCAGTCGACGCCCAGGCAGGCGATGCCATGGGCCGCAGCACCCTCGACGTCATGACGCCGGTCACCGACCATCACTCGTCGTGACCCTGCGCGCTCCCCCAGCTGCTGCAACGCCCGGGCAATGACGTTGGCCTTGGCCGAAGACCGGTCATCGGCCAGTGCGCCGTAGATGCCATCGAGGTGGGCGTCCAGCCCCCAGCGTTCGCAGATCGGCTGCGCATACCGCTCGGGCTTGGATGTGGCCAGCGCCAGCGTGCATCCGGCTTGCCGCAGCAACATCAGCTGTTCGGCGATTCCAGGGAACGGCGGTGACTGCCACATCCCGGTGGCCTCGAACTCGACCCGGTAGGCGGCGATGATCGCCGGGATCCGATCGGCTGGAACACCGTAGGCGTCAAACACCTCGGTCAGCGGTGGCCCGACGAAGGAGCGCATGTAGTCGGCATCCGGGACTGGCATGCCCGCAGCCGCCAGCGCGGTCTGCACCGAAGCGATGATCCCCGGCGCGGAGTCACACAGGGTGCCGTCGAGGTCCAGGAGCACCAGCGGCCTGCCTCCGATGGTCACGATCGGTGCCGGGTGATCGCCCGCGCAGCATCGGCGAGTACCTGGTGCAGGTCCCCGATCACGGCATAGTCAGCGATCTGCACCAGCGGCGCGTCCGGGTCGAGGTTGACGGCCACGATCGTGCCCGAGGCCTGCATCCCGCCATGATGGTGCGGGGCACCGGAGATCCCGGCGCCGATGTACAGCCTCGGCGCAATCGTGATACCGGTCTGCCCGATCTGCGCGTCGTGCGGCTGCCAGCCCTCATCCACGCAGTCACGGGTTGTTCCCACAGCCGCCCCGAGCGCGTCGGCCAGTTGCTCCACGGCGGCGAAATCCCCTTCGGTACCCCGGCCACCGGCGACAACCACCGCAGCCTCGGCCAAGGCCGGCCGAGCGCCCACGGCCGGGTGTACGTCGCGGCTGACCAGGTCCAGCCCGGCCGGCAACTGAGCCTCGACGCTGAGCTCGGTGACCACCGGCTCGCCGCCCACCGGCGCGGATGTGGCGGTCACAGCATTGGGCCGCACCGTCACCACCGCTCGCTGCGCCGTCACAGCGCAGCTGCTGTCCCAGGTTCCGGCGAAGGTGCGCTTGCCGCCCACCAGTTCACCGGTGGCCTGTTCGCGCGCCAGCCACGCCACATCGATCAGCAGGCCGGCGTGCAGCGCGTGCGCACTGTGAGCCGCGACCTCCTTGGCGAAGAACGAGCTGGGAAACAGCACCACATCGGCACCGGCATGCTCGGCGGCAGCCGCGACCGCGCGCGCGGCGACGCTCGGCACCAATCGGCCATCGGCCAGATCCGCGGTGAGGACTGTGCTCACGCCCGCATCGGCCAGCGAGGCGAGTTCGGCGGCGCTGACCGCCGCCAGCGCCAGCACCACCGGGTCTGCCAGTTCCCGAGCTATCGTCACCGCTTCCAGCACCGGCGAGCGAACCTCTGACAACGCCACGACCAAGACCGGGCCGTTCTGGCTCATTTGACTCCCCCGAGCAGGTCGTTCTCGATCAGGTAGGCGGCCAACGCTGCACCACCTCCGCCGTCATCGTCGCTGACCTGCACCGGTCCGGGATGGGGCGGGCGCTGCTGCGCGCTCACCACCCGGGTCCGCGAGCCGGCACTGCCGACATCGGTGCTGGCCAGAGCCAGCTCAGCGGCGCTCCACACGGTGATCTCGGCGCTGCGGGCGGCCATCAGGTCCTTCATCTTCGGTAGCCGGGCCTGGTTGGCCAGGTCGGTGACCGAGACCACCACCGGTGCTGCCGACCGCCACACCTCGGTGACCCCGTCCAGCTCACGGCGGCCGTGTACGACGCCGTCGGCTGCGCTCAGTTCCTCGATCACGGTCAGCTGCGGCCAGTCCAGTTGCGCGGCCAGCAGCGATGGCACGACCGCACCCAGCCCATCCAATGCCGCCAGCCCGGTGATCACCAGGTCGACCGGGCCTTGCGCCTCTAGCTTGCGCACGGCTGCGCTCAGTGCGGTTGCGGTAGCGATCGCGTCACCCCCGGCGAAGGCATCGTCATGCAGATGGATCGCGCGGCTGGCACCCATGGCCAAAGATCGTCGCAACGCGTCGACGGCGATCGCCGGGCCCAGGCTGATAGCGATCACCTCACCGTCGGTGCCGGCGACTCGCAACGCCGCCTCCACCGCGTTTTCATCCACCTCGTTGAGGCTGGAGTCGTCGGCGGTGCGACGAGTCCAGCCCGCTTCGGTGAACCCTCTGGACGAAACCAGCTCAGGAACGTGTTTGACGCCGACCACGATGCGCATGCAACAAGTTTAGGGTTGAGCACGTTGTGCCGAACCACGAGGACCGATGACTTCCACCGACACCACTGCCACCGTGACCGTGCTTGAGATCACCCAGGCAACCGAGCCCGCCACCGCTCCGCACCGCTTCGGCGTCCATCTGACCGACGACGGCGTCGATGTCGTCGTCAGCGCTGCGCATGCGGACGGCGTGTGGCTGTGTCTGCTCGACGATGCCGATGGCGTGCTGACCGAGCGGCGGATCGGCCTGCTGCCGCGCACGCACGGCCGCTGGCATGCCCATATACCGGGCATTGGCGCGGGACAGTGCTATGGCCTGCGGGTGGATGGTCCGTGGGATCCGGCTCGCGGCATGCGGCACAACCCGAACAAGCTCCTGCTCGACCCCTACGCTCGCGGATTGAGCGGTCAACCACAGGTTCGGCCGGAAATCTACGCCCATGCGGTGAACTCGGACCTGGAGCCCGAACCCGACGTCGATGGCCCCGACGGCACCGACAGCGCGCCGTTTGTGGCCCACGGGGTGATCCTGGAAGATCCACCGGGTGGTGGCACCGGCAACCGCCCCCGGATCACCTGGTCCCGTACGGTCATCTACGAGGCACACGTCCGGGGATTGACCATGCGGTTGGCCGGGGTACCCGAACACCTCCGCGGCAGTTACGCCGGGCTAGCCCATCCGGCCACCATCGAGCACTTGCGCACCCTTGGTGTCACCAGCCTGCAACTGCTGCCCATCCATGCCAAGTTCAGCGAACCGTCGCTGACCCGCCGCGGAAAGGTGAACTACTGGGGCTACAACACCCTGAGCTACTTCGCCCCGGAACCCAGCTACGCCACCCAAGCTGCCCAGCAGGCCGGTCCCGCTGCCGTGCTAGAGGAGCTCAAGGGGATGGTGCAGTTGCTGCACGACGCCGGTATCGAAGTTCTCCTGGATGTGGTCTACAACCACACCTGCGAAGCCGGTCCGGACGGCCCGTGCCTGTCGCTGCGGGGACTGGACGACGCCGGCTACTACCTGCACGATGGCGGGCCCGCCGCCTATCTCGACGTCACCGGCTGCGGGAACTCGCTGGACTTCCGCAATCACCGGGCGATCCAATTGACTCTGGACTCGCTGCGCTACTGGGTGCAGCAGGTCGGCATCGACGGGTTCCGTTTCGACCTGGCTACCACCCTGGCTCGGCGTGGACGCCAGGTGGATATGCAACATCCGCTGCTGGTGGCGCTAGCGACCGATCCCATCCTGAGCGGGACCAAGCTGATCGTCGAGCCATGGGACCTGGGGCCGGACGGGTGGCAGACCGGCCGCTATCCGCCGCCCATCAGCGAATGGAACGACCGCTACCGCGATGCCGTCAGAACCTTCTGGCTCACCGATGCCGCGGCAATCGCCCGCGGCGAGCCGGGACACGACCTCCGCGAGATCGCCACCCGGCTGGCCGGCTCGGCAGATCTGTTCGCGCACACCGACACCCCAGGTGGTCGCGGCCCGGTGGCATCGATCAACTTCATCACCGCGCACGACGGATTCACCCTCGCCGATCTCACCGGCTACGACCACAAGCACAACCTGGCCAACGGTGAGGACAACCGCGACGGTACCGACAACAACCGCTCCTGGAATCACGGCATCGAGGGGGTGACGGACGACCCAGCGGTTGCTGGCGCCCGCCGCCGGGCAATGCGCAACCTGCTCGGCACGCTGTTCGTCTCGGCCGGGGTGCCGATGCTCACCGCCGGGGACGAGCTCGCACGTACCCAGTACGGCAACAACAACGCCTACTGCCAGGACGACGAGTCGGTGTGGGTGGATTGGGACCTGGATGAGCACCAGCACCACCAACTGGCCACGGTGCAGCACCTGTCGAGGCTGCGACGCGAACACGTGGCGCTACGTCCGTGGCGGTTCCGCAGACCCGAGGAGCTGACCTCTGGAGAGCCCACCCTGGTCTGGTTCGACGAGGACGGCGAGCCGATGAGTACCGGGATCTGGCATGACCCTCACCGGCGGGTGGTGCAGATGTACCGGCGCAGCCTGGAACCCGGCGGTCGCGATGTGCTGGTGGTGGTCAACGGTGCAGCCAACGACGTCGAGGTGAAGATCCCCAGCATCGATTCCTTCGAACTGGTCTGGGACTCGGTGTGGGAAGCGCCGCAAGCGCCCAGCATCGCTGAGCGGACCGGCCGCACCGTGATCGGCGGCCCGAGCCTGCGGATCTATCTCTCCGAGCCAGCCGGCCCCCGGTGAGCAAGCCCTCCGGCTGCTAGCGAGGCGGGCCAGGCGGGTGCCCGACCTGCTTCGGCAACCGGGTGAGGGTGAGGGTGCACAGCACCACGATCGCGAGAGCCAAGACCGCGCACCCCGCCAGAACCGCGTACGCCGCCTGCCCGATGCTCGATTCGAGGACCCCGAAGAAGCGGGACAGCCATCCGACCCCGCCGATCTGGATCGCGCTGGTGACGATCAGCGCGATCAACGAAGGCTTCGGATACCGGCTCCACAGGAACAGGATGAGGAACTCGATGCCTGCGAGCACGAGCACCGGTAGGCAGAAGGCGAAGGCGAAGATCACGCCGAACATCACGATGATCTCGCCGAGCTGTCCGGCCGACATTATGAGCGCACCGACGATCAGTGAGATCAGCGCGATCTTGGCCGTGAACAGAGCCCAGCCCAGCACCTGGATAGTACGAAGCAGCCGTTGAGTCACCCGCGGATCCATTGCGAACAAGTTGACCAGATCGAACATTCGTTGTCGATCCCGCACCCGTTACTTGTATCGATGAGTAGGGCCCCGATCCGGGAGTAACCGCCGGTCCCATGGCATCAGCGGTGCCAACTCGGAGACAAAACCGCAGGTCAGCAGCCCAGTTTCGGTGATTCTCGGAAACTCGCAACGATCTTCCACTTGTCTCTATATCGGATACATGTGGCCATGCATGATTGAGACATGTCAGGCAAAGCGGCCTGGCACGGCGGGATCCACGAGCTCCCGACATCGCTCACCGACGAGGCTGGATGGTCATGCTCACGCTGCCGCAACTCGATCGCACCTCAACCTCGCCGATCTGGTTCCAGATCATGCGTGCGATCGAGGCAAACATCGCCGATGGCACCTGGGCGGCAGGCGATCGGCTACCCAGCGAGAGCGAACTGCGAGCGCATTTCTCTGCCTCGCGCACCTCGGTCCGAGATGCGCTGGCGCGCCTGGAAACAGCTGGCATCATCTGGCGCCAGCAGGGCAAGGGCGCCTTCGTCAAACGGGCACAGGGGCCATCGGCGTGGACCCTGCCGTCAGCGCCCAGCCTGCTCGGCGAATACAGCGAGGACGGGCGCAGTGCCCTGACCTCCGAGATCCTGCGGGCCGGTGTCGGTCCCCTGCCGCCGTGGGCGGCTGCCGTGGTCGGGCGTGAATCTCCCGATGGGCAGGGATTCGTGCTGGAGCGGGTACGCGCGGTTGCCTCCCGCACCGCCGTCCACGTCATCAACTACCTTCCGACTCGGTTCGCGGCGGTCCTGCCCGACCTCCGCAACCCCCGCGCCAGCCTGTACGCCGCGATCACCAACGTCGCCGGAGTGAGGATCGCGCGCATGCACCGCACCATCGAGGCCGTGTCGGCAGACAACACCTTGGCCAGCCTGCTCGGCATCGAGCCGGGCCACCCGATCGTCGTGGTCGAAGCCGTTGCCTACGACCGCAACGGCGAACCGGTGGACGTGTCCCGGGCGTCGGTGCGCACGGACCGGTTGCGAATCACCGTCGACACCGGCTTCGACGCCGAAGGCATCTCGATCGAAACCGCCTCAGGTCACTACCCGAGAGTCACCCGGCCGCGCACTCATGGTGCCGAGGACCGACCGCACCGCAACCACCAGTAACCGCCCATGGAGATTGGCACATGACCGACCACCGCATCCTGATCATCGGCGACAGCTACATGCCGGCCGACGTGTTCCTGCGCGCTTTCACCGCCCGTGGACTGAGCGCCGACACCGCAACCATGACCATGATTGAACCGACCTGGGACACCTCCCGGATCCGGGAATTCGAAGGGGACCCGGCCGAGGTGGCGCGCCTGGCGCAGGGCTACGACATCATCGCGTTCCAGGCCGCACCCGTCACCGAGCAGGTCTTGGCCGCCCTGCCGCAGCTTCGCCTGGCCGGCTGCGCTCGGGGCGGTCCGGTCAATGTGGACCTCTCTGCCGCCCGATCCCGCGGGGTACGAGTGACCACGACCCCTGGCAAGAACGCCGACGCGGTGGCGGATCTGACCATCGGGTTCATCATCAGCTTGCTGCGCAACGTGCCTGCATCGCTACGGGACGTGGACCAACGACTCGCCGACGGCCGTCCGCTGGCGGAATCCACATTCGAGGGGGCTCGCTGGTTCGGCCGGGAGGTCAACGGGCTGCGACTGGGGCTGGTCGGCTACGGCAATGTGGCGCGGCTGGTGGCCACCCGGGCACGGGCTCTGGGAGCCACGATCACCGCGTTCGACCCGTTCGTCGATCCGGATACGGTGACCGGCGCCACCATCGTCGCCGACCTGGACGAGTTGCTGTCCGACGTCGACGTGCTCAGCGTGCACGCCCGCGCGAGCGAGGAAAACCGCCACCTGATCGGCGCCAGCCAGATAGCGAGGATGCCGGCCGGTTCCTACCTGATCAACACCGCTCGCGAGTCGCTGGTCGACGAGCAGGCACTCCTGGCCGCGCTGACCGAAGGGCATCTCGGCGGTGTCGCCCTGGACGTCAACGAACCCGACGGTCCATGGCGAGAACTCGTAGCGGCACCGAACCTGGTGCTCACCCCGCACCTGGGCGGCGCCACCCACGAGACCCTTGCCCGGGGAGCTGACATGCTGGCCTCGGAGATCGAGGCATTCATCGCTGGAACCCCATTGCGGTGGGAACGATGAGCGAAGTGTTCCTCGCCATCGACGCCGGTACTGGATCGGCGCGAGCACTGGCTTTCGACATCAACGGCCGGTTGGTGACGCAGGCATCCCGGGAATGGACCCACGCTCCGGTCCCCGGCCATCCAGGCGGCACCAGCTTCGATACCGCGGCCGGATGGCAGAAGATCGCCGCCGCCATCAGTGAGGTGGTCGGCAAGCTGGATGGCCGCCGTATCGCTGCGGTCGCCGCCTCCAGCATGCGGGAGGGGTTCGTGCTCTATGACGGGACCGGCGCGGAGCTGTGGGCCTGCCCGAACACCGATGGTCGTGCCCGTGCCGAGGCCGACGAACTCCTGACCGAGGGTGCCGCCGCGCAGATCTACCAGGCTGCGGGCGACTGGGTATCGATCACCTCGCCGGCACGGCTGCGCTGGATTGCTCGCCACCAGCCGGAGGTGCTCAGCCGCGCCCGGCATCTCGGGATGCTCAGCGACTGGGTCAACACCCGCCTGACCGGGGTCTATCTGACCGATCCCACATGCGGGTCGAGTTCGGCGATGTTCGACCTGCAGGACCGGCGTTGGTCCGAACATCTGGCCGCGGTGGTGGGAGTGGACCGCGACATCCTGCCTAGCGTCGCCGAGTGTGGTGAGCAGGTGGGCACAGTGACCGCCCAGGCCGCCGCCGCCACCGGCCTGCCCGCCGGAACCCCGGTGATCCTCGGAGGTGCCGACACCCAGCTGGCACTGCACGGGATCGCCGCCAAGCGGCAGGTGCCGACGATCGTCGCCGGTACCTTCTGGCAGACCACCGCCGTCACCGACCAGCCGTTGATCGACCCCAAGCGACGTGTACGCACGCTGTGCCACGTCGACCCGGACACCTGGATGGTGGAGGGTATCGGCTTCCTCTCCGGGCTGGCGATGCGCTGGTTCCGCGACGCCATGTGCCCGGACGCCGGCGCCGTGGCCGAGGCCGATGGCACCTCGGCATTCACGGTGATGGAGCAATGGGCGGCGCAGGCGCCGATCGGCAGCAACGGCGTCGTGGCGACCATGGCGAACGTGATGCAGGCAGACGCCTGGCATCACGCGGCACCGGCGTTCGTCGGTTTCGACATCAACGACGCGCAGGCATCCTCGCGGGGAGCGTTCATCCGGGCCATCGAGGAGGCTGCGGCCTTCGTCGCCGGCGCGCACCTGGAGATCCTCTCGGAGTTGACCGACGGCCGGGTCCTGAAAGCGGGCTCAGTGACGTTCACCGGCGGGTCGAGCGCCGGCACCCTATGGCCGCGCATCATCGCCGGTGTCACCGGCCTGGATGTGCACGTCACCCCCGCCCCGGAAGCCACCTCCTACGGTGCGGCCCGGCTGGCCGCGGCCGGTGTCGGTGCGGATATACCCGCGATGGCACGGCCGGACCGGATCGAGCAGGTACGCCAGACCGAACAGGCCGATTACCGCAGCATCGCCGAGCGCTGGCATCGGGTCTACCGCGACGTGATGAGCATCTCCGGGCCAGACCTGCCGCCGCTGTTCACTCCGCCGGGAGCAGCCCGCACACCCGAGCAATCCCTGACTTCCCCGACCTCTGTTCAAGAATCCCGAATCACCGAAAGGACCGCACTATGAGCGAGCAACGACGCTCCCCCTCCTCAGTCCGACTTTCCGCACTGGTGGCCTTGGCTTCCACGACGGGCCTGATACTGGCCGGGTGCAATGGCGGTGGTGGTTCCGACCCCACCGGCGGCGGTGAGGACGACCAGACGCTGCAGGTCCTGATCGCGGCGCCGCAAGAAGGGGCCGGTCAGATCCTGGAGGAGGACTTCGAGGCCGCTACCGGAATCGACGTGGAGGTGGAAGTGGTCCCCTACGACCAGATCCAGACCAAGGCGATTCTCGATGTCCAGTCCGGGACCAACAACTACGACGTCATCCAGTACTGGTACACCTCGGTCGGCGCGCTCGCGGAGGCCGGGGCCCTAGCCGACATCACCGAATGGGTCGAGGGTGATTCCGAGATCGACTCCCCCGACTTCATCGACGCCATCTTCGGCCCGTACACCCAGTACGAAGGGGCGACCTACGGTTTGCCGATCGACGGCGACACCCACGTGCTGTTCTACAACCTGGAGATCTTCGAACGCAACAACGTCGAGGTGCCCACCACCTGGGAGGAGTACATCGAGGTTTCCCGCATCATCACCGAGGCCGAGTCCAGCAACGGCATCTACGGCAATGCGCTGCTGGGTTCCAAGAGCGCGTTCAACATCGGGTCGACGTTCTTCAACCGGTTGGCCACGATGTCACCGGACCCCATCGACCCACAGATGCCGCAACTGAACACCGACGCCGCCGTCGCCGCAGCACAGTCGATGCTGGATGCCTCGCCGTACGCTCTACCGAGCCCGCTGGAGATCGGTTTCGAGCAGGCTCTGCCACAGTTCCTGTCGGGCTCGGTCGGCATGATCGAGTTCTGGACCGACCTCGGCGTGTTCGCTCAGGATCCCGAACAGTCCAACATCGTCGATGGCTGGGGTGTGGCCCCGTTGCCGGTCGGGCCGCAGGGCTCGGTCTCCGGTGCATTGAACGCCGGATGGGCCATGGGAATCAGTCCCAACGCCACCGATGAAGACCTCGCCCGGCAGTTCGTCGCCTTCGCCTCCTCGGTGGAGACCAACGAGAAGCTGATCACCACCACCGGGTCCGGTATCGACCCGATCCGTACCAGCACGCTGGACTCCCCGGCGTATCAGGAGTTCGCGCCGGAGGTGTCGGCGGTGGCCGCCGAGGTGTTCCCGAACGCTCAGTCCTGGCCCACGTCACCGGCAGCTCCGGAGATGATCCAGTCGCTGAGCGACAACCTCGCGTTGATGCTGCAAGGAACTCTGAGCGCCGAGGAGGCCATGGCGCAGACCTGGGACACCTGGCAAACGCTGGCCGGCTGACACCGCGCCGACTGCGGAAAGGAGCGCCCATGTCGCAGCCCAGCCCGAATCGGGCCGCGCGAAACTCCCGCTGGATCGGTCGGGCGATGCTGGCACCGGCGGTGGTGGCGATCACCATCATCGCGGTGTATCCCCTGGTCTACACCGTCGCGGCGTCGATATCGCAATCGTCGCTGGGCCGGCCGTTCTCGGACTGGGTGCAAGGCGCGAATTTCGCCGACCTGCTGAGCGACGGGGTCACGATCCCGTCGCTCGGCAGGTCGCTGCTCTTCGCCATCCCATCGGCGCTCATCGCCCTGCTGGCGGGCCTGGCGGTGGCGCTGTCCTTGGATGCAGCGGTCAAGGCCGGCCGGGTGATCCGGGTGCTGCTGCTGTTGCCGCTGATGACGCCGCCGGTGATGGCAGCGGTCATCTGGCGGTTGATGCTCGCTCCCACCGGCGGCCTGCTCAACAACGTCGGGCAGAGCCTGTGGCCGGGCTCAGAACCGTTTCTCTTCCTGGGATCCACCCCTGCGGCGATGATCTCGCTGATCATCGTCGATGCCTGGCAATGGACCCCGTTCTGCGTGCTGCTGGTATTCGCCGCACTACAGACACTGCCGCGTGAGGTCTACGAAGCCTCGCAGGTCGATGGGGCCGGCGTGTGGCAGGCGTTCTGGCGGATCACGTTTCCGCTGGTGTTGCCGAGCCTGGTGACTGTGCTGCTGCTCAAGCTGGTGGTGTCGTTCAAGGTGTTCGACCTGGTCTTCGTGATGACCAGCGGTGGCCCGGGATTCGACACCACCGTGAGCAGCTACCAGATCTACCGAACCGCCCTTCAGAGCTTCGACATCGGTGCCGGTGCCGCGCAGACCATCGTGTTCCTGGTGTTGGTGACCCTGGTCATCGTGCCGCTGAACGCCGTGCGCGGACGCCTGCAGAAGTAGGAGCTGATACATGTCCACCATTCGCAGCACCGGCCGCAGCGCCGTCGGTGCACGCCGTCCGGGACGTCCCTCGCCCGCGGTCACCACCGTGAAGTGGCTGGTGATCACGGTGGCGATCGTGCTGGCGGTGCTGCCGATCCTCTACATGGTCGGGATGAGCTTCAAGAGTCCCGATGACATCCTGTCCACCCGCATCCTGCCCTCCCGGCTGGCGTTCGAGAACTGGGTGGCAGCGTTCGGCAACTGGCCGATCTTCACCTACCTGGGCAACTCCGTCGCGGTTGCGGTGATCGCGGTCGCGGTGGTGCTGGCCATCGCGATCCCGGCCAACTATGCGATCGCCAGGCTGGGAACCGGCGGCGGGCAAGCGCTCGGACTGATCGTGTCGGCGTACGTCGCACCGCCGATCGTTGCCATCATCCCGTTGTTCGTGCTGGTGCGCCAGGCCGGGCTGATGGACTCGGTGTTCGGCCTGGGCATCGTCGAAGGACTGCTGCTGACCCCGGTGGCGGTCTGGCTCTTGGATGGGTTCTTCCGGTCGATCCCGCACGAGATCGACGAGGCGGCCCAGCTCGACGGTTGCGGGCCGGGGCGCACGCTGGCCTCGGTGATCCTGCCGTTGACGGCGCCGGGCGTCGTGGCGGTGTCGATCATCGTGTTCATCCTGGTCTACAACGACTTCCTCATCCCGCTGCTGCTGACCCAGAGCGTGGGATCGCAGACCCTGCCGGTGGGCATCTCGCTCATGCAGGGCGGCCGGGAGGTCATGTTCGGGCAGATGGCGGCCGCGAGCCTGACGGCGCTCATCCCGATCTACCTGCTGGCCCTCTTCGCCCAGAAGTGGCTGGTCGGTGGGCTGACCCAAGGCAGCGTCAAGTGATTCCGGACAGCGCCAGCGGGCACGGTTAGAGTGGGACGCCATGATCAACGCCGACGTCATCGTTGTTGGCGCCGGTCTGTCCGGTTTGGTTGCGGCGACCGAACTGGTGCAACGTGGCAAACGCGTCACGCTGCTGGACGTCGAACCGGCCGCATCCCTGGGCGGTCAGGCGTGGTGGTCCTTCGGGGGCCTGCTGATGGTCGACACACCCGAACAACGACGTCTGCGGATCACGGACAGCGCCGACTTGACCATGGCGGACTGGGTCGCCTCGGCCCGGTTCGCCGATGGCGCGGAGTACGGCGACGGGCCGGATCGCCATGGCTACGCCTGGGCACGACGCTACGTTGAGTTCGCCTCCGGTCCGATGCGGCCCTGGCTGTATGGCTTGGGAATACGCTGGTTCCCGCTGGTGCAATGGGCTGAGCGCGGCGGGCACGCCCGAGTGGGCCACGGCAATACCGTTCCCCGGTTCCATGTGACCTGGGGCACCGGCCCGGCAGTGCTGGAACCGTTCGTCCGGCGGGCGCGAGACGCCCGGGTGGGCGGAGACCTGGATGTCAGGTTCCGGCGGCGGGTCGAAGAGCTCCTGGTGCAGGATGGCACGGTTGTCGGCGTCCAGGCACAGTTACTGGCGGCCTCGACCGCCCGGCGCGGGCAACCGAGTTCACGCGAGGTCCTCGGGACCGAGGAGATCCGTGCCGACGCCGTCGTGGTGGCCGCTGGCGGCATCGGTGCGAATCACCATCTGGTGCGACTGCTGTGGCCGCCGGCGCTGGGGACGCTGCCTCAGGACATGCTCAGTGGAGTACCGGACGCCACCGATGGCCGCATGCTCGATCGGGCTGCGGCCGTGGGTGCCGATGTCGTGCACGCCCAGCGGATGTGGCACTACCCCGAAGGCCTGGCCATGACGCCTGCGACCTGGAGCAGGCATGGGGTACGGATTCAGTCCGGGCCATCGCCGCTGTGGCTCAACGCCGACGGCGAGCGCCTCCCCGCCGCGCTGTACCCCGGATTCGACCCGCTGGCGGCGTTGCAATACCTCACCGGACGTGGCGATGAGTACTCCTGGCTGGTGCTCAACAAGGCCCTGATGCAGCGGGAACTGGCGCTGTCTGGGTCCGACATGAATCCCGACCTGACGTCCAAGAGTCCGATCCGGCTGCTGCGGCGGCTGACCGGAACACCCGGTCCGCTCGGGGAGATCAGCCAGTCCTCCGAGGACTTCGTCTGGGCCCACGACATACCGGCTCTGGCGGCAGGGATGAACGCGCTGACCGGGACCGGGCGGATCGATCCCGGCTCGTTGACCAGGGTCATCGCCGACCGGGACGAGGCGTTCACCCGCGGTGACGACCCGCAACTGGAGCCCATCCGGCGCGCCCGGGAGTACCCGGTCGACAAGCGGTTCCGAGTTGCCGAGCCCGCCCGGCTCACCGAATCCGAGGACGGCCCGTTGCTGGCGGTGCGGATGCGGATACTGACCCGCAAGAGCCTGGGTGGGCTGCACACCGATGCCGAGGGGCACGTGCTGCGCCCCGACGGGCATGTGCTCCCCGGGCTGTGGGCGGCCGGGGAAGCCGCCGGATTCGGCGGTGGCGGAATTCACGGCCACCGGGCATTGGAGGGCACCTTCCTGGGTGGGTGCCTGCTGACCGGCCGGGTCGTGGGACGGGCCATCCCATGAGCATCGCCAGCCGTTTGGCAGCACGCGTGCTGCGCACCAGGGCACTTGTGCGGGCACCGATCGGGCTCTACCGGCGGGGGCTGGGCTGGCTCTTCGGCGAGGAGTTGCTGATGCTGGAGCATCGGGGCCGGACCTCCGGGCAGATCCGTCAGGTGGTCCTGGAAGTGGCGGGCCGCACCGATGACGACACCTACCTAGTGGTGGCCGGATTCGGCGAACGTGCTCAATGGCTGCGCAATATCCGGGCAGATCCGCGTGTCCTGCTCAGTTGCGGCCGGCTGCGGCGGGCACGGGCGTTCGCCAGCGAACTCGACGGTGACCAAGCCGACGCGGTCATCGCCGGCTATCGGCACCGCAAGCCCGGCTCATGGCAGGTGCTCGCCGAGGCCATGACCGAGCTGGGTACCGACATCGGCAGACTCCCGGTGGTGTCCGTCTCGGTGCGGACCGGCACCTAGCCGGGCACTCCTACCCGTTGCCGAATGATCTGGGCTGGGGCAGGCTGACACAACTCGATCCGGCACCGGTATCGGACCCTGGAGGCGTGATGCGCAGGTACTACAGCACGGTCATCGTCGCTGGCCTGGTCCTGACATTGCCTGCTTGCACCCTCGCACCAGCGTGGTCCACCGCACTGGGACGGACGGCAGACGGGGACCTTGTCGGGATCATCATGCGATGCCCCGACGCCGACCCCGTCGGCCTGGTAACCCTCATCGACGGCGATGCCTATGACGTGGTCGACGGCGAAGACAGCGAACTGGCCGCGGCCACCATCGCCACCTGGCCGGAGGTCGACCCCGACGCCGGTGAGACCGTCCAGTTCCCGATCTCGGATCTGGATCTTGACGACGGCGTCAACTACCGCATCGGTACGGACACCTTCGACCCGTGGAACATCTTCGGGTCCTACGACACCGCTGAGATCGCCGCACTGGAACCGGGCACCATGCTCGACTCCGATGACAACACCGTCCCGCTGGGGCCGCCCCCGGGGTGCTGAGGCTAGGCGTAGGTGATCACGCCACGGATGTTCTTACCGTTGCGCATGTCGTCATAGGCGTCGTTGATCTCGTCCAGCGAGTACCTGCGGCTGATGAGTTCATCCAGCTTGAGGTTTCCGGCCCGGTACATCTGGATCAGGTTGGGCATCGCCTCGCGCGGTGATTTCATCCCGTACAACGCGCCCTGGATCCGCTTCTGCATCATCGCCAGGTGGTTGGCATTCAGCCCTGGCACCACGCCTTCTTCCAGGTGGTTGCTCACCGACGTCACCACCACTGTTCCGGCCTTGCGGATCGCCATCAACCCCTCGCCGATGATCTGGTTGGTCAGCAGGCTCGGTGTCAGAATCGCGACGTCTGCCCCTTGACCATTGGTGAGTTCATGAATGCGTGGCATCGCATCCTGGATCGAGGCGAACGCCTCGGTGGCGCCGAAGTCCAGGCACCATGTCTGCTTGTCAGGTTGCGGGTCGGCGACGATGATGTGCGAGGCACCCGATTCGCGCGCACCCTGGACCGCATTCATGCCCACACCCCCGACACCGGCGATCAGGACGACGTCACCCGGCTGAATGTCTCCGGCGTAGGCGGCGGAGCCGAAGCCGGTCTGAACCCCGCAAGCAATCAGGCAGATCACATCCAGCGGGAGGTCCTTGTCAACCTTGATCAACGACAGCTGGTCGTAGACCTGCCACTCCGAGAACGTGCCGAGCAGGCCTGCCGTGGCGACCTCCAGTCCGTCATCGCTGTGGACCCGGAACGTCCCGTCCATCTGGTCGCCCTTGAGGATCCGGGCACCGTTGTCGCATAGGTTCTGCATGCCCATGGCGCACCACCGGCAGGTCCCGCAAGCCGGGATGAAGGACGTCAGGACGTGGTCACCCTCCTCAAAACCGGTCACACCGGGACCAACCTTGCGCACGATGCCACCGCCTTCGTGTCCGCCGATCAGCGGCAGATGCTCCACGCCGGTATCGCCAGCTGAGATGTGATCATCGCTGTGGCACAAGCCGGTGGCGACCATTTCCACCAGCAACTCGCCGTGTTCGGGTTCATCGAGTTCGACTTCTTCGACGTCCCACTTGCCTGGGGCCTGCCTCAGAACTGCTGCGCGTGTACGCATGTGATCTCCCTTGATCGTGTGGTAGAGCCACGTTATGGCACTTAGTGCCATATGTCCGGCAGTTCGTGGACAAACGTCAATGAAGTTCGGTCCTTCCGCTGTGTTCGAGCAATCAGGAGCGCTGGCGGGTGATCACCGCCGGGAGCAGACCGCGTCCCGAGCCGCCGCGGATCGCACTCCACCATGCACCAGCGCCATAGCCGAGGTCATCGGCCCGGCGCAGCGCACCGAACCGGATGGGGTCCATGCGCGGTCGCAACCGGAGGTACTCAATGCCCGCATCGGCGACTGCGGCCAGGAGCGCCGCGCGGCGCAGCCGCGAGGAGAACAGCGACCCGAGCAGGGTCACCGGCCACCAATGCCGCACCAGCAATGCCATGCCCTGATCGGTGACCGCCACCAACCCCTGCCCGGCAAGCCGCAGCGCCAATAGCCACGGGCGGTCCACCCGGGGCAGACGTTTCCTGATGCGCCAGGCCGTCACGGCTGTGGTCAGCACCACCACCGGGATCGACCAACGGCGCTGCGCCAGCCCGGCGGCCAGCACCACGATCCCCCACGGGGCCAGCCGCACCGGGGCTATCTCACGTGGGTGACGACGCGCCAACAGGTCCGTGCCGGTGCCGTAGAAGAACTTTCGTGCCAGCCAGGTACGTAACCGGGTACGGTGCTGGTGCTGCACGCTGGCCTGCGGCTCGAATCGCACGGTCCAGCCCTGCGCCACGAGCCGCCACACCAGATCGACGTCCTCGGCTACCCGCATCGATTCGTCGAACCCACCGCCGAGCCGGTCCACCCGCGCGACCAGGCAGGTGCTGGATACCCAGGTCACCCGGCCACCCGGCCGCACGCTGGCGGCCTGGTCGCCGAGGTCGAGCGAGGAACGGGCGTTCTCGTACCGGGTGACGAGGTTCGGCGCATCGCGCTCCAGCCCGCGTACCCGGGGGGCGACCATCGCCACCAGCGGGTCAGCGAAATGCCGTAGCAGCACCTGCAAGCACCCGGGGTCGAGCACGGCATCGGAATCAACGAACGCCACGTACGGCGTCGCCACCCGCACCAAGCCGGCATTGCGCGCCGCCGCAACCCCGCGGTTGCGGCTGAAGGTGTGCAGCTGCGCGCCGTGCCGCAGGGCGACCGACGCGATGCCGGTGGCCGCGGGCGACGCGTCATCGACCACGATCACCTCGGCCAGGCCCGGCGGGAGGGAAGCGAGCAGCCGGTCGAGCTCTGCGACGCGCTGGTAGACCGGAATGACCACCGTCAGCTGCGACAGCGGCACCTGCGGCAGCGTGCCGATCTCGGGATCGGCGAGCCCGGAGGCCAGCAGCCGCCGCGCCAGTGCTGAACTCACCTCATCCCGGACCACCAGCCGGTGACCACTCATCGCCGCCCGCGCCGGTGGCGACAGCCGCATCACCCGCGTCGGCATGCCGCCCACCAGCACGACCGCGCCATCGGTGATCTGGGTGTGCCGTCCCAGTCGCACGGTGAAGCCGTCCGGCAACGAGTCACTCATACCGGCATCGTGAGCATTCCGGCAGCATCCGGTTCGGCAGATTCGATGCGTTGCCATGCCTGAGTGTGGATCGCGTGCCACAGTCGGCGGCCGTGGTCCTGCTGCGCTGCGCTGGGATCGCCCAGCACGCCATTGGGCGCCACGGCACGCACCCCATGCGCGCGCAGCAGTGGCAGCAGGTGCGCACTAGGGCGGGTATCACCGCGTTCGGCCCGTTCCATGTGCACCTGCACCGGGTTGCTCACCAGCATCAGCGAGGTCTCGCTCAGGCCCGCGTGCAGGTCCTGCGCCGCCTCACCACCCGCTACGCCGCACGGCAGCCAGGCGACGTCGCGCCGCTCCGATCTCAGCTGCGGTACCGCGCTGCGCAGGGCGTCGACATTGCCGCCATGACCATTGACCAGCACCACCCGGGCAGCCCAGTTCGACACCGAGCGCCCCAACTCCACGATCACGCGCGCCAGCGCGTCGGTACCGATCGACACGGTGCCGGGAAACCCCTCGTGTTCGCCACTGGCGCCATACGGCACCGGCGGCGCCAGCACGGCTCGGATCCCGGTGGCGCCAGCCCGGGCGACGATGCGCTCGGCCACCGCCGCACTGATCTGCGTGTCGGTGCTCAGCGGGAGGTGCGGCCCGTGCTGTTCGCAGGAACCCAGCGCAACCACGACCAGGTCGGCGGCGACATCCGGCCAGGTGAGCGCCGACAGGTCAGCGTTGTTGCCCATCGCGTCATCATGCCGTGCGGCGTTTGGTCCGGGTGGGTGCTTTGCGGGCGGTGCCGTGCCCCAATGTGCGGGTGAAATCATCCGGAACGTACAGGTCCTTCAGGCTCAGCTGGGATATCGAGGAGTGCCCCAGGCCCAGGACTGCCGAATCCAGCCCCATGCGCAACAGGTCGAGCACGTTCTCCACCCCGGTCTGGCCGTTCGCTGCCAGACCCCACAGGTAGGCGCGACCGATCATCACCGCCCGCGCGCCGAACGCCAGCGCCTTAGCGACATCACCACCGCGGCGGATACCGCCGTCCATCAGTACCTCGACCTGACTGCCGACAGCATCCGCGACCGGGCCCAGGCACCGGATGGCTGCGGGGGTGGTGTCCAGGTTGTTGCCGCCGTGGTTGGACACGCTGATCGCGTCCACCCCCGCGTCGACCGCTCGTTTGGCATCATCGACGCGGGTCACCCCTTTGAGCATGAACTTGCCGCCCCATTCCTGGCGTAGCCAGGCGATGTCATCCCAGCTGGGCGGCGGAGTCTGCTGCCATTCGCCGTAGGCGCCGAAGAAGGTCGGGGCCTCGCCGCCCGGGGGTTGCAGATTGGGCGCGGTCAGATCGGGTATCCCTGCCCGGGTCCACTGCATCAGCCACCTGGGGCGGATGATCGTCTGGGGCGCGAATTGGATCATCGCGGGCAGGTTCATCCGCTCCGGGATCGCGGGGCTGCCCCAGTCCCGCCCGACCGAGAACGACCAGTCGGTGGTGGCGATCAGCGCCTTGGCGCCCGCCGCACGCGCGCGGTCCATCCGCTGCACCATGGCCTGTCTGGAGCCGGTCCAGTACATCTGGAAGAAGGTGTTCTCGTTGGCGGCCGTGACCTCTTCGACCGGCTTGCTGGCAAACGAGCTCAGGCCCATGATCGTCCCCCGGGCAGCTGCGGCCCTCGCAACCGCTACTTCACCGTCGGGGTGGACGGCCTGGACCCCTGTAGGGGAGATCAGCACCGGCATGGAGATCGGGATGCCCAGCACCGTCGTCGCCAGGTCCCGTTCGCTCTGCTGCCCCGCCACATGCGGTGAGAATTGCAGGTCGGCGAAGGCGTTGGTGTTGTCGTGCGGGGTGCGTCCTCGTTCACTTCCTGCGACCAGGGCGGCATAGACCGGGGGCGGCAGGCGCCGCTTGGCGCGTCGCTGTGCCTCCAACACCGTTTCGAACCACGGGTTCTGCTTCCATGGCCATTGCATGTGATCGTCCTTCCGGTGCAGGGCGCGGTCACCGACCGCTGAACATGTCGCTGATAGCCGGGGCGACATCCCGGTGGCTGTAGATGGTGCGGCAGGTGCCTCGACCGCGGGCAGCCAGGTCGCGCCCTAGGTCGACGTCCTTCTCACCCGTGGCGTCCAGCAGCACATCGAGTCGTGGTAGCCGTGCCGCCAATGGCCTGGGATCAGGACCGGCGTTGTGCACGCAGTCCGAGAGCAGCACCGCTCGGGCGTCGCGGGCGGGTATCCGAGCCAGTTGCTTGGCCGCGATCTCCAGCGGGAAGGCGACATTGGTCAGGCCGCGGGCGGGAATCCGCAGGATGGTATCCAGCAGGTCCATCGGCCGTACCTGCTCACCCAGGTTGAGCAACACTGCGGCGTCCGACCAGAACGCCACCACTCCGAGCGCTTCATGGTCCAGCTCGGCGGACATCGCGCCTACGGTGGCGGCAGCGGTCTTGATCCGCTCCCCCCGCATCGACCCGGAAACATCCACCAGCAACACCACCGAGCGGGTGGTGCGCATACGCTCCCGCACCAGGATGTCCTCGTCGTCGGGCACTGGGCGTTCGGCGAGCACCTCGATGGTCTTGTCCATATCGATCTCATCCGAGGCTCCTCGGTAGGGCACGCTGTGGAGCTGGCCGATACCCCGACGGGCAGTGACATCGGTGCGGGGTCGCCGCACCGTGAGCCGGGAGGCGATCCGCCGGGCTATCGAACGCACCTGCGGGTCGACGTCGGCCTGCTCATCTGGAACCTGCACCAGGTTCGCCGGTTCGTCGCTCTCGCCGGGCGCGGTGGTGCCCTTCGCCGGCGCTGGGCCGGACTGACGCGAGCCGCCCCCAAAGATGGTGGTGCTGCCGGCTCCAGTCGCATCGAACATCGTCGGGGGCTCCTCCAGCTTCTTCGGGGTCCGACGCAGCGGGGCGCCAGGGGTGCGGGTGCGGCGGGTTCTGCCGCTACGGATCGGCGAGTCCACCGCCACTTCTCTTCAACCGGGCGCGGCCCGGGCGGGTTCGAGGATGAAATGGTCCTCCCAGATCTCACGCAGCACCCGTTCCGGCGTGGTCTCGACCGCCTCATCCAGATGGATCCGGCCCGAGAGCGCCACGATCATGGCGTCATAGACCAACTCCGGATAGTTGCTGTCGGTCGGATCGGCCAACCCGCGCAAGCCGGCCAGCCGATTCCCGACCAGCGTGGTGTCGATGGCCCCGCGCACGCTAGAGCCCTGCCGCACGTCATCATGGGTGCGGGTGGCACGCGTGAGGGCAACGGCGTCGGAGATCAACCGCTCGCCCAACGGACCATCGGCACCGGTGCGCAGCGCCACGATCTGTTCCTCGGCGCGCCGGTCCTGATAGTCGATGGCGAGACGGTTCAGCCGGTCGTGCACGCTGGTGGACAACCTGGTGGTGCCCACATTGTCGTAGGGATTCATCGAGGCGATGACCCGGAAGGTCGGCAGCGCATCGATCTTGCCCACCCGAGGCACCGCGATCGATCTGTCTGCCATCGCCGTCAGCAGGGTGTTCAGGGTGTCTTCCGGGGCACGGTTGAACTCCTCGATGTACAGGAATCCGCCCTGCTGCATGGCTTCCACCAGCGGGCCCGGAACGAAGTTCTCCGCCGAGTAGTCCTCCTTGAGCACCCGCGCCGGATTGTGGTGTCCGACGATCTTGGCTGGAGTCAGGTCGGCATTGCCCTCCACGAACAGCAGCGGGATGCCCCACTCGGAGGTGATCGCCGACAGCATGGTGGTCTTGCTGGTGCCCGGTGGTCCCTCCAGCACGATGTCACGACCGGCCGCGACAGCCGCAAGCGTGAGCTCCAGTTCACGCTCGCGGCCCACGATCGCCGCGGCGATACGTTCACGTGCCGAACGCAACTGCTCCGGTGATTCTGTGCTTCTGGTGATCGTCATGGACGAGGCTCGCTACAGCTGCCCACCGGCGTCGACCACGTGCGTGGTGCCGGTCACGTAGCGTCCAGAGTCACCGACCAGGTACATGACCGCGTTGGTGATGTCTGCGGCCTCCATCGCCGCAACCGGCAGCTTGTTGAGCTGCACGGCCGCTTCCTCGAAGTCGGCTTGGGTCGGATTGGCCAGATCCGGCCGGAACAGCTTAAACGTCGGTTCGTTCATGATCATGTCGGTGGCCACCGTCGTCGGATGGATGGTGTTCACGCGAATCGAGTGCGGGGCGAGTTCCTTCGCCATGATCTTCGACACCATGACCAGACCGGCCTTAGCCGCCGAATAGTGCGCGGTGCCTGCATTGGCGTAGATCGCGGCCAACGATGAGGTGATCACCACTGAGCCGCCACGGCCGCCGGCGATGATGTGAGGCACAGAGGCTTTGAGCGACTTCCACACCCCGGTGAGGTTGACCTCGATCATGGTGTCCCACACCTCTTCGTCCATCTCCAACGTGGGCGCGGGGACGGAGATGCCGGCGTTGGCGAGCACGATGTCGAGGCGGCCCAGCTGTGCCACGGCCGCCTGCACGTGTTCGGTCAGGCCCGCCAGATCGCGCACGTCGACATCCGCAGCCAGGATGCGCCGGTCCAGCGCCTCCACCTGCCGGACGGTCTCGGCCATGTCGTCAGCGGTGGCGGTTGGGTAAGGCGTGGTCTCCACCTGCTTGGTGACGTCGATCGCGATGATGTCGGCACCTTCCTGCGCCAGCCGTACTGCGTGCGAGCGTCCCTGCCCGCGGGCGGCACCGGTGATGAAAGCGACCTGTCCTTCGAGTTGTCCCATGATGTGTCCTCGTCTGTAGACCTTGCTCGGATGGTTCAGCGATGGTGACGCGCGGCGGGTGCCGGTCCACTGGCACCCGCCACGCCTGGTTGTTACCGCCGGTTCAGGAATCCGGCGTCGACCGGCAACGTGACGCCGGTGATGTATCGGCCTGCCTCGGAGGACAGGAAGAGCACCGCGTTCGACAGATCCACCGCTTCGATCATCGGGACCGGCAGCACGTTCTGCATCGCCTGTCCCATCTGCGGGTCTTCCGCCAGCAACTCGGACATCAGGTCGTTGACGACCATCGGGGTATTCACCCCGGTCGGGTGAATGGTGTTGACCCGGATGCTGTGCTCACCCAGCTGATTGGCGTAGGAGCGCATCAGCCCCACTACCCCATGCTTGGCGGCGGTATAGCCCAGGCCGCCCGGATCCTTCCCGCCGATGCCGGCGATACCAGCGGTGGAACTGGTGATGACGATCGAGCCGCCCTTGCCGTGGGCGACCATCGACGGCTTGGCGACCTCAATGGTGTGATACACCCCAGTGAGATTGACGCCGATGACGTCGAACCAGTCACCCGGTTCAGGATTGCGCGACATCGGGATGATGCCTGCGTTCGCGGCCACGATCCGGACGTCACCGAGTTCGGCGACTCCGGCGTCGAACACCGACTGCATGGCCTCCCGGTCGCGCACATCGGCGACCTGGGCATGAATGCGCCGATCGAGTGCCTCGACCGCGCTGACCGTCTCGTCCAGATCAGCTTTGGTGGCCATCGGATAGCCGACCGACGGGATCTGATCACACAGATCCACGGCGATGATGTCGGCGCCCTCCTCGGCAAGCCGAACGGCATGAGCGCGACCCTGTCCACGAGCCGCACCGGTGATGAAGGCAACCTGTCCGTCGAGTTGTCCCATGATCCTGTCCTTTCGTTGTCTGGATTCCCGGGCTACTTGTAGGTAATGCCCGCATCGACCGGCAGGGCGACACCGGTGATGTATCTCGACTCCTCCGATGCCAGAAACAGCAGCGCATTGGCGATATCGACGGCTTCGACCCACGGAACCGGTAGCGCATTCATTGCGAGCGCAGCCTCCCGGAAGTCGTCCTTGGTCGGATTTTCCAGGTGCGGCATGAACAGCCGGTAGATGGTGTCGTTCTGGACCATCGCGGTATCCACCGTGGTGGGGTGGATGCTGTTGACCCGGATGCTGTCCGAGGCCAGTTCCAGGGCGAGTGTGCGCATCAACCCGACGACACCGTGTTTGGCGGCAACATAGTGTGCGAGATTCAAAGTCGGCTTCAGGCCGGCAACCGAACTCGTCATGATGATGGAACCGCCTTGCCCACCCGCCCGAATATGGGGAATTGCAGCCTGCGCGGTACGCCAGACTCCGATGAGGTTGATATCGATCATGTTGACGAACTCCTCGTCAGACATGTCTGCCCCCGGCTTGGGGATACCGGCAATGCCAGCATTTGCCGCGACGATATCGAGCCGGCCCAGTGCTGCTACGCCATCGGCCACGATCGTGCGTACCTGCTCACCGTTGCGGACATCACCCACCGCCGCATGTATCCGGCGGTCCAGAGCCTCAACCTGGCGGACGGTCTCGGCAAGGTCCTCTTCGGTAGCGGGGTCACCGAGGTTGTCAGGCACCGGGGCGCAAATGTCCAGCGCAATGATGTCGGCGCCCTCTTCGGCGAGCCGAACGGCATGAGCGCGGCCCTGTCCTCGGGCGGCGCCGGTTATGAAGGCGACTTTGCCTTCCACTCTTCCAGCCATCTCTCTTCCTTCCATCGTGGCCGAGGCGTGCGGGACCTCGGCCGGGTTGATTTGGCGTCACGAACCACCGCGACCGGTGGCTCCGGTCGCTGATCTGGGAGTGGTTCACACGCCTGTCTGAGCGCCTCCGGATGTCTTGGCTGACGATGGTGCGAAGCCTGCGAGGGGGTCTTCAGCACAGGCGCTGACCGGGGCCGCGTTCAGGTCTGCGCGTCGCTTGAGGGTCAGCGGAACCGGCCGCGACGTCGCGCGAGGACGTGGCGGCGAGGTGCGATGAGAATGGTCCCCTTGAGGTCGTGGCGCGGTATCGGCCAGTTCCTTGCGCTTGGCCAGTTCCATGGCGCCATACCCCTGTACGCATTCCGGGTCCGGACCATCCAATGGCAGCCCGGTGAAGAACTTCGCCGCCATGCAGCCGCCCTTGCAGCTGTCATAGAACTGGCACGAGGCACAGGCTCCACCCGACTGCGGCTCGCGCAATCGGGTGAATAGCTCCGATTCGCGCCAGACCCCGGCGAACCCGCCTTCGCTGCGCACGTTTCCGGCCAGGAACTCATCGTGGATGGCGAAGGGGCATGCGTACACGTCGCCGACCGGGTCGATCAGGCACACCACCCGGCCCGCACCACACAGATTGAGTCCCGGCAGCGAGGATCCGTAGGCGGATAGATGAAAGAAGGAATCACCGGTCAGCACCTCCTCACCATGGGCGAGGAGCCAGTCGTAGAGCTCGCGTTGCTGCTCAGGCGTGGGGTGCAGCTCGTCCCAGACGTCCGCGCCACGACCGGAGGGACGCAGCCGCGTCAGCCGCAACTGTGCACCGTAGCGGTCAGCGAGCGTCTTGAATTCGTCCAGCTGGCCGATATTGGTGCGGGTGCACACCACCGAGAGCTTGAAGTTCTTCATGCCGGCGTCGGCCAGGTTGGACATGGCACGAATGGCCATGTCATAGCTGTTGCCGCCACGGATGGCGTCATTGACATCGGCGGTGGCCCCGTCGAGCGAAATCTGAACGTCGACATAGTCGTTGGCCGCAAGCTTGCTGGCGGTCTCGGGAGTGATTTTGACCCCGTTGGTGGAGAACTTCACCCCCACATGGTGGTCGGTGGCGTAGTCGAGCAACTCCCAGAAGTCCGGGCGCACGGTGGGCTCACCACCACCGATATTGACGTAGAACACCTGCATCCGCTCGAGCTCGTCGATCACCGCCTTGCACTCTGCGGTGCTCAATTCGCGCGGGTCGCGCCTGCCGGAACTCGACAGGCAGTGGACGCAGGAGAGGTTGCAGGCGTAGGTCAGCTCCCAGGTCAAGCAGATCGGAGCGTTCAGGCCACGCTCGAACTGGTCCACCAGGCGCAGCGCCGGCGTCGGCGGGGCATCGGAAAGCAGAGTCATGCTGCACGCTCCTGGATCATCTGGGACTGCGCCAGGGTTGTGAGCGCACGGAAGTAGCGGCCCTGATCGGCCGGGTCAACGCCCGCATCGGCACATGCGGCGCGCGCCGATGGCGCGCTCGCCAAACCGGTGACCACGTCCAGCAGCACGCGGTCCTTGAGGAAGGACAGCTTGCGAGTGCCGAAGTGGTACAGCAGCGCCCCGAACGGTTCGGGCCGGATGGAGACTTGCGGATGGACCTGCCACCCGTTGTCCGGGTTCATCCGCAGCGCTCTAGTAGACGCCGCACATGCCGTCGATCGAAACCTCTTCAACTAGCGAATCGGCCTCAACGACATCCTGGGCTTGCTGGGCGTCGGTCTCGGTGTGAGGGTCCATGGGATTCTCCTTCGACGTGTCCGACCACATTGACGGACCAGGTTCCCTCGACAATAGTGACACCGAGTGCCAATTGGAAGGGTTTTGCTCGACCGGATGAGAAGGTGAAGCATGACCACGCCCACGTCTCGCCCGCGCGGCGGCAGGTCCCGGGTGACCAGTCACAGCGAACTCACGCACGTGGCTCTGACACTGTTCTTCGAGCGTGGCTTCGACCAGACCACCGTGGACGACATCGTGTCCGCCGCGGGCATCGGGCGACGCACCTTCTTCCGCTATTTCTCCTCGAAGAACGACCTGCCGTGGGGCGAGTTCGATGCCCTGCTGGAGCGGATGCGTCAGCACTTCGCCTGCATGCCCCCCGACCTGGCACTGTCCGAGGCACTGCGGCAAGCGATCCTCGAGTTCAACCGGTATCCGGACGATGAGCTGCACTACCACCGCGAGCGCATGTGGCTGCTGCTGAACGTGCCCTCCCTGGTCGCCCACTCCACCTTGCGGTACGCCGCCTGGCGGCAAGTGGTGGCCGACTACGTGGCCCAGCGGTGGGACGAACCGGCCGATGCGCTGGGCCCGCAAGCGGTGGCTGGAGCATGTCTGGGACTGTGCCTGGCCGCCTACGACCGCTGGCTGTGCGATGAAGACTCCGACCTGGTCGTGCTGCTGGACGAATCGTTCGCGCAGTTGAGTTCGCTCTTCGCCGACCAGCCCGTCTAGCCGGTTGCGGTCAACGCGCTCTCAAGCAGCGGAACCAGCGCCCGCGCGTACTCGGCGGTCAGATGGCTGTAGTCGCGGTAGACGATCATGTCCCCCACCACCGGGTAGCACAACTGCGCGTCGCAGAAGCGCGGCGTGAGATCGATGAGATGAAACCGCTCGTCGGTCTGGCTTGCGGCGATCAACGGATCGGCGGGCAGTGAGACCGATCGTTGCGTGGTGCATGCCTCGACCGAGTTGACAGCCAGACAATCCGGGACGTTCTCACCGGTGGTCCGCGGGATCGCGGCGATGACGTGGACATCCCGTCCGGGCGCCAGCCACTGCTGCCACTGCTGGGCATAGCCGTCGACGGCGGGATCGGCCAGCTCCTGACCGTCCCAGTTCTGGTACCCGTAGGCGGAGGAATACGCCGCTACGACGACTGCGGAGATGTCCTCACGCTGCGCGAGGTCGGCAGTCACCTGCTCGCGCCACTGCTGACACAGTTCGACGCGTTCGCTGGTGTCCTCATCCGGAAGTGTGCGCAGGGCGACGGTCGGCGGGCAGGATGACTTGGTATAGGTAATCACCTGCCAGTCGAGTCGCTTGCCGAGCGCATCCATGGCGGAGAACCACTGCGTCCCGTGAGAATCGCCGATCATCGCGATGGTGCGAACCGGATCTGGGCTGTCTGACCCGAGGACACACGACACCATCTGCTCACTGGCCAATGACGCCTGGCAGTCGGCCCAGATCGGATCGGAGTTCTGCAGCACCGCTGCTTCCAGCGACGGTATGTAGGAGCCGGTGCCGGTCACGCTCGCACACCCCTGTGCCGGGTCCAATGCCGCTGGTCCGACGCAACCCTCCAGTACCGGATCACCGCCAATGGCGTCGCTCGGCCCTGCCTGTTCGGCTCGCTCTTGCAGCCCCCGGTCCAACCCGATACCAGCGGCAACGACCACCACCATGCCCACCACCGCGAACTGGTAGGCGTGGCGCCGGGTACTGGCGATCCAGCCGGTGTTGCGGAATCGATCCTCCACCCACACCTTGGTGGCCCAGGCAAGCAGGATGC